>JBQTHL010000007.1:0-134978 GCA_052389915.1 Panacagrimonas sp. | reverse complement strand
GCACGATCTCGACGAAGTTCTGCGTGCCGGAGGGCACGCCGCTGGTGGCCTTGGCGGCAACGCCGCGGAAGATCACCAGGAAAACCAGACCGAGCAATACCGAAAAAATGATGGAGTCGAGATGGATGACCCAGAAGCCGGTCGCGTTCGGGTCGATAGCCATCGTCTGAAGATCGAGCTTCAGATTGGTCAGGTGATGGACAACGTACTCACCCGAGGTTTGCGCTTCGCCGCCGTGACCGCCTTCAGCCGCCATTCCTTCCCCGTCTCATCTCTTGAGTCTTAATCGATTCTTGCCGCCACCATGACCGCGGGATACGCGATCAGGCACACCATGTAGGTGGCCAGCAGCGGCAGAAACTGAGTTCCGAACATCTTCACGCCGAAGAAAAACATCAGCGCCGTCAACGCAAACTTTCCGATCTCGCCGCGATAGAACGATCCCAACACATCCTTGGGCTCGTCGCTATTACGTCTGAGGTACACCCGCAGACCCATGTACGCCGTAGGCACTATCGCGATCAGGCCACCGTACAAGGAGGCTTTCACCGCTGCCATTTCGGCCAGGAGTCCAACGATCGAGGCGGCTATCAGGGTGATGAGCAACTGGGTCAGACACACGGCCCAGGCCAGCTTCACACCGCGCAGATGCAACCACTTCTTGCCGCTTCCCATGCCCGACTCCACCACCTTCGGACCCCGGTAGAGTCGCAAGCCACTCTTGCGAGCGGCGCGCAGTCTACCCAACCGACGCAAACCGGGTCAACGCGAAATGGACTTGCTTGGTGATCGGGCCTCTAAAGAATCACGCAGAGGCGCAAAGGACAGCGCAAGGGCGCAAGGAATGAAGCGCACTGAAATTCTTCTGACTTGCGTCTCTGCGCTTTTCTTTGCGCCTCTACGTGATTCTTTTAAAGCTATCAGGTCTCGCTCTTGGTCGACCGCCCCAGCACCCCGGCCAAGCCGGCCGCGACCCACTTGCGCGGCGCCAGTCGCGGCAGTGCCGCCAGCAAGCCCTGTCCCATATTCCCGGGAACCACGATCATCTTGTTTCCGGCCAGCGCCGCCAGACTTTCGGTTACGACCTGATCGGCCGTGAGCATCATTCGGCGCGGCACGCCCGAGCGCGATTCCGGTTTACCGGTGGCCTCGAAGAACCCGGTATCGACCGGGCCGGGGCAGACAGCCAGGACCTTGATGCCACGCTTGCGGTATTCCGCCCACAGCCCTTCGCTGAACGACAGCACGAAAGCCTTGGTCGCGCCGTAAACGCTCATGAACGGCATGGGCTGGAATGCGGCCATAGAGGCCACGTTGAGAATCGCGCCGCGCCCCTGCGCCAGCAGGCCGGGCAGAAAGGCGTGCGTGACGTCCATCACGGCCGACACGTTGAGCGCCACCATTTCCTGCATGCGCACAGGATCGAGCTTGTGAAAGCCGCCCATCATGCCGAAGCCGGCGTTGTTGATCAGCAGGTCGATCTTCAGATCGAAGCCGTCGGCAGCCGCTTTGAGTCTCGACCCCGCATCGGGTAGCGCCAGATCGGCCACCAGGATTTCCACGCGCACGCCGCAGGACTTGCGCAAGGCATTGGCAATTTTCAGGAGCTTGTCGCCCGAGCGCGCCACCAGCATCAGGTCCATTCCGTCCGCCGCGAGACGACGGGCAAAGGCTTCGCCGATGCCGCCGGAAGCCCCGGTTACCAGCGCACATCCCAACTGGTTCATGGCTCTATCCCCCAAGCGCCCGAAAAATTACGCGATGCGCTGTACCAGCCCGTCCAATTCCGCGGCGGTCTTGAACTGAATGGTGATGCGCCCGCGCCCGCTCGCGTCCTGCTGCACGCTCACGGGCAGGCCGATGCGCCGGCTCAAACGTGATTGCAATTCCGCAGCCGCGCCATTCGGAGATGCACCCGTCCGGTTGCGGGTTTTTCCTTGCGCCTGCAACAGCGCTTCGGTCTGGCGCACGCTCAGTTGCTGCTCGGCCACGAGCTTAGCCAGCGAGGACTGCCGCTCACCACTCACACCGAGCAGCACCTTGGCGTGACCCAGGCTCAGGCGCGCCTCGCGCACCAGCGCCTGCACGTCCTCGTTCAGCTCCATCAGCCGCAGCAGATTGCTCACCGCCGCGCGCGAACGGCCCACCGCCTCGGCGACTTGCTCGTGCGTGAGCTTGCATTCCTTCAGAAGACGGCTGAGGGCCTCGGCTTCTTCCAGCGGATTGAGATCGGCGCGCTGGATGTTTTCCACCAGCGCCACCGCCATCGCGCCGCGGTCGTCGAGCGTGCGTACCACGGCGGGAATGAATTTGAGCCCGGCGATCTGCGCCGCGCGCCAGCGACGCTCGCCCGCAACGATCTCGTAACGATCGCCTCCAATAGGCCGAACAACGACGGGCTGCACGACACCCTGCGCGGTGATCGAACTGGCCAGTTCGGCCAGCGCGTCCTGGTCGAAATGCCGGCGCGGCTGGTGCGCGCCGGCTCGCAGTTGGTCCAGCGCGATCTCGCGCTGCGCATCTGCTTTGGTCGATTCTTCGTCGACCAGCGTGCTGCCGCTGCTCAGCAGCACATCCAGTCCCCTCCCCAGTCCCCGCTTCTTGTGTGCGCTCATTTGATGCAGTGTCCGCCCCCTCCTACGCCAGCCGCAACTGCCCGCCGTCGTGGCGCCGCAGCATCTCACCCGCCAGCGCCAGATACGCGCGAGCACCGCTCGATTGCGCGTCGTACAGCATCACCGGCAGGCCATGGCTGGGAGCTTCTGCGAGCCGCACGTTGCGCGGAATGACGGTCCGGTAAACCTTGTCCGGGAAGTGCAGCAGCAGCTGCGCCGAGACATCGTTCGCGAGGTTGTTGCGCGGATCGAACATGGTCCGCAGCAGGCCTTCGATCTCGAGCTTGGGATTGATTGCGCGCTTGATCTTGCCGATGGTGTCCACCAGCGCGCTCAGACCTTCGAGCGCGTAGTACTCGCACTGCATGGGAATCAGCACCCCGTCGGCCGCGACCAGCGCGTTGAGCGTGAGCTTGGACAGCGCGGGTGGGCAGTCGAGGATGATGAAGTCGAACTGAGCCGATACTTCGGCCAGCGCGGTTTTCAGCGCAAAGTCGCCGGCAGGTTGTTCGCGCAAGCGGATCTCGGCTTCCGTCATGTCGGCGTTGGCCGGCAGCAGAGAAAGTTTCAGCTCGGCCAGATGGTGAATCGCGTCGGCGGGCTTCGCGGCCTCCAGCAGCACGTCGCGCAGGCTCAGCTTCAGCGCGGACTTGTCCACACCCACACCCATGGTCGCGTTGCCCTGCGCGTCCAGGTCCACCAGCAGCACGCGCCGCTTGGTGGCGGCAAGCGAGGCGGCGAGATTCACCGAGGTGGTGGTCTTGCCCACTCCGCCTTTCTGGTTAGCGACGGCGACGATGTAGCTCATGGCGAGCGCAAGTCAGGGGGAGAACGACGGGACAGGACGACCAGATGACGTTCCTCGTGCAGACCCGGAACGTGCAGGCGGTGGCGGGCGCAGATGCCAACGGGAGCCGGCAACTGGTTGACCTCATTGTCGTCGAGCCGGCCCTTCATCGCCAGCCATCGACCGCCTTCGGCGACCAGGTGATCGGTGCACCGGACCATTTCGGCCAACGATGCAAACGCCCGGGTAATCACCGCATCGAAAGTCTGCGCGGGCACATGCCGGTCGGCACGCGATTCGATGACCTCTACATTCGCCAGGCCCAGCACGCGCACCGCGTGGCGCAGGAAGCGCGCTTTCTTGCCGTTGCTGTCAAGCACGGCGACGTGCCAGTGCGGGCACGCGAGGGCGAGCGGAATGCCGGGCAGCCCGGCACCGGCGCCGACATCGATCAGACGGGAAGTACCTTCACAATGCGCCGACAGCACCGCCAGCGAATCCAGCAGATGCCGCGTCACCATTTCCACCGGATCGCGCACCGCGGTGAGGTTGTAGGCGGCGTTCCACTTGACCAGTTCGGCGAGGTAGGCGAGCAGCGGCTCGGACAGGCCGGGGGCGAGCTTCAGTTCGTGCAGGCCGCTGGCCAGCACGCTGGACGGATCAACGATTTTCTTCACGGAAAATGAGCCACTGCCCGTGGGTATCCTGCCGCCAATACTGCTCCTTCTTGCCGGAAAACTGGCCGTCCTCGCCGCTGTAGTCCAGCGAGAATTCAGCGAGCAGCATATGCTCGCCGGGGTAACGGAAGAGACTGATGTCGGACAGTTTCACCCTGGCCGATTTCTGGCCCCGGTGCGCTTCGCGCGTGAGCCTTGCGAACTCGGTGCGATTGCTGGTGCCGGTGGAAAACACCTCGTCGTAAAAGCCCAGATAGGCGTCGGCATCCATCGCGGCCCAGGCCTTGCGCCAGGATTCGAGACGCGCCAGCAGCACCTCGCGCTCCTCGCGCAACTGCTCCTGCGGAATCCAGTCGAGTTCGTCGGACAGCACCACGGGGGCGCGACCGGATTCGACGAAGGGCTTGAGCCAAAGCAGGTCCTCGTTGGCCATGGTGACGCAGCCCTCGCTGGAGCGCGGCGCGCGCACATAGGTTTCGCGCGGCACGCCGTGCAGCCAGATGCCGTTGCCGGTCCTGGATTTGAAGCGATCCCACAGGTTGGGGTAATTCAACGGCAGGGCGCCGCTGCCGTACAGCTCGGGCAGGTTCTCGTCGCGCATCCAGCCGGTGACGTGATACACGCCGACCGGCGTACGCAGGTCGCCCTCAAGCTGCTTGCCGTAGCCGCTGCGTCCGATCGAGGCGTAGCGGTTGGCCACGACTTGCAGTTCGCCGCCGACGTTGCGCAGCAGGTGCAGGCGCGAACGCGGCAGATCGACCAGCACCAGGTAAGGATATTCGGTGGAGAGCTTGAGCACCGCATCGGGCACCGAGCCGGGCTCCGGCACGAAGCGCGACTGGTCGAGTCGCAGACGCGCCTCGTCGATCAGCGCGCGGACTCGCGGGTCGTTCTCGGCCGGCCCAGTCACCGCGACACCGGAGCGCGCGCCGAGCATTTCGGCGTAGATCAATTGCGCGAGGCGGAAGTTGGGCTGGCGCCGGATCAGGGCTTCGAGCGCGTGGAGGCTTTCGCCAGGCTTGCCGTACTGGGCCAGGTCGATTGCGGAAACCAGTTGTTGTTCGGGCGAGCCCAGCGGCTCCCCAGCGGCCGCGTGTGCGCCAAAAGAAATCAGCAGTGCGAGCGCACCGTGTCTAAGGACTCTCTGCACAGGTCTATCGCGGGCATGGCCCGCTCCTGCAAACGTCGGACCCTGTAGGAGCGGGCCATGCCCGCGATTCTTCAGCGCGTGTACTCGCGCACGATTTTCCAGCCGCCTTCGTCACGCATCTCGACCACCTTGCTCACCTGGTCGGAGAAGCTGTCGGATTCGTATTCCTGGCGGAAGTTGACTCTCACGCGGCCGTCACCGAGCGAGACCATCTGCGGCTTGACCGCTTCCACCTTGATGCGCGCAGGACGCAGGATGCGATCCCGCCGCTGGGCTTCCCAGGTCGAGCGCTGCACCCCGCCTTCGGGACGATAGTCGGAAGCGTAGGCGGCCAGATAGCCGTCGACATCCTTTTTCGACCAGGCCCCGGTCCAGGCCACCAGCGCCGCTTTCACCGCGGTGGTGGTGGACTCGTCCACCGTGTCGGCGGCGGCTTCGACGGGAGCGGGAGCCGGCGCTGGGGTCTCGACCGGAGCCGGAGCAGCGGCAACCGCCGCCGGGCCGGGCGTCGCAGCGACGAACGCCGGTGGTGCGGATTCCTTGTTGTTCAGCTTGTTGATGAATGCCAGCTTGTTGCGCACATCCTGATTGCCCTGGTCGAGCTGCAGCGCCCTGCCGTACGCGGCGCCGGCCAGCGCGGCGTAGATGTCGCCCAGATTCTCGTGCGCGGTGGCATAGCTCGGGTGAGTCGCCAGCGCCGCTTCCAGCGCGTCGCGCGCCTTCTCGTAATCGCCGCGCTGCGCGTACAGCACCGCCAGGTTGTTGTACGGCTCCGGCAACTGTGGGTAATCGCGCGTGATGTCGGCGAATACCTTGACCGCTTCCTCGGTGCGCGACAGGCGCGTCAGCACCAGTCCGCGCAGGAAACGCGCCTCGGCGTCCTGCGGCGCATCCTTGAGCTGGCGGTCGATCAGGCGCAACGCCTCGTCGAACTGGCCCTGCTCGATAAGGTCCTGGGCCTCTTCGACCGGTTCGGCCGCGGCCGCGTACTGCACGGGGAACAACAACGCTGCAACGAACGCCAGACGGATAGGAATCGATTTCACGCGCAAACCTCGTGGGAACTGCTGAGTTATCCGGCGAGTTTATCAGCACGACCTCGGCTCGCCGAAGAACGCAGCGTCAGCTTCGATCAATACACGGGCGGCTGTCCCGGTGGACGCCGCTTGAAACGCCGGTGAGTCCAGAAATACTCGGGCAGCGCCAGCAGAATGCCTTCCTCCAGGATGCCGTTGATGCGGGTGGTGTCGGCCAGCTCGTCGTCGGTCGGAAAGTTCTCGATCATCGGGAAAAAACGCACGCACCAGCCATGCGCCGTACGCCGCGGCATGTACGGCAGCACGCGCGCGCGGCCCATGCTGGCCAGGCGCGAGGTGGCGCTGACGCTTTGCGTGGGGACGCCGAAGAACGGCGCGAACACGGTCAGGCGCGCGCCGATGGTCTGGTCCGGCGCATACCAGATCGCGCGCCCGCTGCGCAGCGCCTTCACCAGGCCGCGCAGGTCGTCGCGCGGCAGCGGCGGGTAGCCGGAGCGCAGTTCGCGCCAGCCAAGCATGTAGTGATCCATCAGCGCGTTGTCGTAGGGCCGGTACATGGCGTGAAACGGCAGGCCCGCCATGGAACAGACGATGCGCGCGCCCAATTCCAGCGAGGTGAAGTGACCGGTCAGCAGCAGCAGACCCGATCCGCTGGCGCGCGCTGCGTCCAGATGCTCCTGCCCTTCGATCTCGAAGCGCGGAAACAGGCGCGCATCCGACGCGAACCAGGCCAGCGCGGTTTCGAATGCGCCGCGGCCGAGGGCTGCGAAATGCCGGTTGGTCAGCTCGTTTCGCTCGGACTGCGGCATCTGCGGAAAGCACAGCCTGAAGTTGGTATCCACGATATGCCGGCGGCGGCGCGCAAGCCGTCCGAGCGTGCGACCCAGACATTCGCCGAAGCGCAATTGCAAGCCGATGGGGAGCAGGATCAACAGCCGCACAGCGCCGATGGCCAGCCAGGTCGGCCACCAGCGCGGCAACAGCAGGCGTGGCGGAAGGGATGCGTGCGGCTCTGGGGGTTCTGCCATGCCGCGCAGTTTCCAGTGTCCGGTGTCCAGTTGCCATAGAAGCGAAGGGGTGGAAACCGCACACTGGACACTGGAAACTGCGTGATGCGTCTGCTCTACCTCCTGCTGCTGCACCTGGTCACGCCCCTGGTGCTGCTGCGCCTACTGTGGCGTTCGCGCCGACTGCCGGCTTATCGCGATCGCATCGGCGAGCGCTTCGGTTGCGTGCCTCGCGCGCCGGATGGCGTCGCGGTGTGGGTGCACGCGGTGTCGGTCGGCGAATCGCTCGCCGCGCTGCCGCTGATAGCCAAGCTGATCGAGCGTCACGGCGAGCGCCGCGTCTGGGTAACCACGACCACGCCGACCGGCAGCGAGCGCGTGCGCGCCGCGCTCGGCGAGCAGGTGATTCACACCTATGCGCCCTACGACCTGCCGCTAGCGGTCGCGCGCTTCCTCGACCGCGCGCGGCCGGCGCAGGTCGTCATCATGGAAACCGAGTTGTGGCCCACGCTGTTCCGGCATCTGCGGCGCCGTGGAATTCCGCTGACGATTGCCAATGCGCGCTTGTCGCCGCGCTCGTTTGCCGGCTATTCGAGAGTCGCCCGCTTTGCGCGCTCGGTGCTTGGCGACACGACACTGATCGCCGCGCAGAGCGCGCTTGATTCGGAACGCTTCGCGCAGCTAGGTGCAGCGCACGTCGAAGTGATTGGCAATCTGAAGTTCGACATCGATCCTCCGGCCACGCAGATCGCGGCGGGACGCGCTCTGCGTGAACGACTCGGCTCGAAGCATCCCACCTGGATTGCGGCCAGCACGCACGAAGGCGAAGAACTCGCAGCCCTGAGCGCGCACGCCGAAGTCATCCGGCAGCATCCCGACGCGCGGCTGATCTTGGTACCGCGTCATCCGCAGCGCTTCGACGAGGTAGCGCGAGCCATCGAGAAAGCCGGTTTCGCTTTCCAGCGTCGCAGCGCGCTCGACGCGTCGGGCGCAATCGATGCGCCCGTGCTGCTCGGCGACAGCCTGGGAGAGATGTGGATGTACCTGGCAGCAGCGGACGTGGCTTTCGTCGGCGGAAGTTTTGTCCCCGTGGGCGGACACAACGTGCTGGAGCCTGCGGCCCTCGGTGTGCCCGTTCTATTCGGACCGCACATGCACAACTTCCTGCCGGCACGCGAGCTGCTGCTCGACGCAGGCGCAGCACGCGAACTCGCCGACGCCAGCGTTCTCGCGCCGAATCTGGTCGCGCTGCTGGCCGATGCCGACGAGCGCGAGCGCATGGGCGAGGCCGGAAGCCGCTCCGTGCTGGCCAATCGCGGCGCGCTCGCACGACTGCTTGCACGGCTTCAGTCAACCGAACCGGTAGGAGGGGCGTAAGCCCCGACAGGTTGCTCGCAAAAACGTGGCTCTAGATTTCCGACCGTGCTGTCGGGGCTGACGCCCCTCCTACAAAGAGAACCGCTTCCCAGATGGACCTCATCACCGTCACCGACAAAGGTCTCTACTGCCCCGCGGGCGATTTCCACATCGATCCCTGGCGCCCGGTGCCGCGCGCGGTCATCACGCACGCACACGCCGATCACGCGCGCAGCGGTTCGCAGCATTACTGGTGCTCCGCGCCGGGCCTCGGCCTGACACGTGCGCGCGTCGGCTACGGCGGCGGCATCACGGCAGTGGACTACGGGCAGGTGTTCGAACTCGGAAGCGCGCGCGTATCGCTGCATCCCGCGGGTCACGTGCTCGGCTCGGCGCAGGTGCGCATCGAAGCGGACGGCGAAGTCTGGGTGGTATCGGGCGATTACAAGCGCGAACCCGATCCGACTTGCGCGCCCTTCGAACCGGTGCACTGCGACGTGTTCATCACCGAAGCCACGTTCGCGCTGCCGGTGTATCGCTGGCCCGACCCGCGCGAGGTCGCGCGCGAAATCTTCGAGTGGTGGCAGGCCTGCAAGACCGCGGGCGAATGCGCGGTGCTGTGCTGCTACGCGCTGGGCAAGGCGCAGCGCATCCTGGCCGAGCTGAAGAATTTCACCGACGAGACCGTGTACCTGCACGGCGCGATGACACCGCTGGTCAAGGTCTACCGACAAGCCGGCGTCGCCATGCTGCCGACCGACAACGTCGGCAACCAGCCCAAGTTCTTCGACTGGAAAGGCAAGCTGCTGCTGGCGCCGCCCGGCGCCGCGGGCACGCCGTGGATGAAGCGCTTCAAGCCCTACTCCGCCGGATTCGCCTCCGGCTGGATGCGCGTGCGCGGCTCGCGTCGCCGCCAGGCTTGGGACCGCGGCTTCGTGCTGTCTGACCATGCCGACTGGAACGGCCTGCTGCTGAGCATCGAGCAGACCGGCGCACGGCGTGTACTGGCCACGCACGGCAACACCGATGCGCTGATCGAAGTGCTGCGCGCGCGCGGCATCGACGCAGCGCCGCTCAAGACCGAATTCGAGGGCGAAGCCGGCGCCAGCCAAGGACTCGATTCGGTCGAAGAGGCGGCCGCCTGAGAGCAGCCCGCCGTGAAACGCTTCGCCGATCTTTACGCCGCGCTCGACGACACGCGCGCCACGTCCGAAAAAGTCGCCGTCATGCGCCGCTATTTTGCGGAGACGCCAGCAGAAGACGCGGCATGGGGCTTGTACTTCCTGCTCGGCAACCGGCTCAAGCGCCTGATTGCGCCGACGCGCCTGCGCGCGTGGATCGTCGACCTGACCGGATTGCCGGCTGCCGTCGTCGAGGAAAGCTATTCCCATGTCGGCGATCTGGCCGAGACGCTTGCGCTGCTGCTCGACGCACAACCCTCCAACGAAGCCTCGCAAGCCGATTCGCCGATATCGCTCGGCGAGTGTGTGACCGAACTGCTCGCGCTGATGAACGCGGACGAATCCGTGCAGCGCGACTACGTGTTCGCGCGCTGGCAGGCGTTGCCCTTCCTGCAATGCCTGCTGTTCAACAAGCTGCTGACGGGTGCCTTGCGCGTGGGCGTTTCGGCAGGCCTCGCGGCCCGCGCGCTGGCAGAACACGCGGGCCTGGAGACGAGCCTCGTGCAGGCACGGCTGATGGGCGAGTGGAAGCCTGTCGCTGAAGCGTTCCATGAGCTGCTCGCACTCGGAGCCGAGACCCGCGATCCGTCGCAGCCCTATCCCTTCTGCCTCGCTTCACCGCTGGAGGAAGGCCCCGAGTCTCTGGGCGAGCGCACCGACTTTCTCGCCGAATGGAAGTGGGACGGTATTCGTGGCCAGTTGATCCGGCGCGAGGGCCGGACCTGGTTGTGGTCGCGCGGGGAAGAACTGCTCGACGGCCGCTTTCCTGAAATCGAAGCGGCGGCGTCCGCGCTGCCCGACGGCACCGTGCTCGACGGCGAGGTGCTGGCCTGGAACGCGGATGGCGTAATGCCTTTCGCGGCCTTGCAGAAGCGCATCGGGCGCAAAACGGTCGGCAAGAAAATCCTGGCGGACGCGCCGGTGATTTTTCGGGCTTACGACCTGATCGAGTGGCAGAGCACGGACTGGCGCGCGAATTCTCTGGAACAACGACGCGATGTGCTCAGGAAGATGTTCGAGTCGCAGGCGATGAATTCGAGCATCCGCCTCTCCGAATCGCTAGACGCGGCCGACTGGACCGAGCTGGCGCGCCTGCGCGAAACCGCCCGCACCCGCGGCGTCGAAGGCCTCATGCTCAAGCGGCTCGAATCGCCCTACCTCGCCGGCCGCAAGCGCGGCGCGTGGTGGAAGTGGAAGGTCGGCGCGCTCACTGTAGATACCGTGCTGATTTACGCGCAGGCCGGACACGGCCGCCGCTCGAATCTCTACACCGACTACACGCTAGCGGTATGGGACGGCGACGCGCTGGTGCCCGTGGCCAAGGCCTACTCCGGGCTGACCGATGTCGAGCTGACCGAGATGGATCGCTGGATTCGCGCGCACACCCTGGAGAGGTTCGGGCCGGTGCGCAGCGTGAAAGCGCTACAGGTTTTCGAGATCGCGTTCGAGGGCATTCAGGCCAGCCCGCGTCACAAGTCCGGCGTGGCGCTGAGGTTTCCGCGTATCGCGCGCTGGCGGCGCGACAAACTGGCGCGCGAAGCCGACAACATTGAAAGCCTGCGCAGGCTCATCGCGCGATGAGCGCTAGCCGTGGCCGCGAATCCGCAGCCGCCACAGCCCGTCGATCGCATACAAACCCAGCGCCGCCCAGATGCAGCCGAAGCCGATGAACTGGCTGCGCGTGAACACCTCACCGAACAGGAACACGCCGGTGAGCAACTGCATCGTCGGCGCCACGTACTGCATGATTCCGACCAGGGACAGCGGGATGCGCCGCGCGCCGTAAGCGAACCAGATCAGCGGCACCGCGGTGATCGCGCCCGCGAAAATCAGCAGCGCATCTTCGTAGCGTCCGACGTGGCCAAATCCCCCCACGCCGCTGTGTTCGCACCACAGCATGAATCCGAACGCGGGCACGAACATCATCAGGCTCTCGACGCCCAGACCCGGAATCGATTCCACCGAAACCATCTTGCGGATCAGGCCGTAGGCGCCGAACGAAATCCCGAGCGACAGCGCAATCCACGGCGGCCGGCCGACGCTCCAGGTGAGCCACGCGACACCCGCCGCTGCGAGCGCCACCGCAAACCACTGCCGCGCATTGAGCCGCTCGCGCAGCACCAGCACGCCCAGCAGCACGTTGACCAGCGGGTTGATGAAGTAACCCAGGCTGGTCTCCACCACGTAACCGCTGTTGACCGCCCAGATGTACAGCACCCAGTTGATGCTGATGAGCAGGCTGCTGGCGAGCAGCATCGGCACCGCATGGGGTCGCGCCAGCGTGGCCGGCAACCAGCGCAGCCCGTGACGCCAGACCAGATACCCGACCACGAACAGCGTGCACCAGACGATGCGGTGCGCCGTGATCTGCAGGGACGGCACCGCCTGCAACTCGCGCCAGTACAGCGGGAACAGGCCCCACACCAGGAACGCGCCGAGCGTGGCCGCCAGTCCGCGGCGGGTCTCGCTCTGGGCATCGCGTGGCACGGGCGTGGACATGGGCCGCCGTATCGAAAAGGGCGCGCAGTCTGAGGCGCCGCACCGGGATTGAAAAGAACTTCGACGATCCGACCCGGAACCTCGTCCGTGGTCACAATGCGCCCGTACCTGGAGGCCCACATGCACACCCTCATCACCGGCGGCAGCGGATTCATCGGGCGAGCCCTCACCGCGAAACTACTGGCCGACGGTCATGGGATCAGCGTGCTAACGCGCGATCCTGCATCAGCGCAGCGAACGCTCGGATCGCAGGTCCGCGCGGTGCGATCGCTCGATGAAGTCGGCGTGATCGACAGCGTGTTCAATCTTCAAGGCGAGAACCTCGCGGCGGGCCGCTGGACCGATGCGCGCAAGCGGGCGTTCGTCGTCAGCCGCATCGACTTCACGCGCGAACTGTTGGCGTGGATGTCGCGTTCGTCGCAGCGGCCGGTGGTACTCGTCAACGGCTCCGCCATCGGCTGGTACGGCGACCGCGGCGACGAAACCCTGACCGAATCGTCCACGCCGGGCGACGACTTCGCCGCGCAGCTTTGCCGCGACTGGGAGAGCGCAGCGCTGAAGGCCGAAGGGCTCGGCATCCGCGTGTGCCGGGTGCGCACCGGCGTGGTGCTGGATCGCGACGGCGGCGCGCTGGCAAAAATGCTGCCCGCGTTCCGGCTAGGTGCCGGCGGCCCCATCGGATCGGGACGGCAATGGATGAGCTGGATCACGCGCCGCGACCTGGTGCGCCTGCTGGTCTGGCTGGCACAGACCCCAACGCTGTCCGGCGCTTTCAACGGCACGGCTCCGGTCCCGGTGCGGCAGGCCGACTTTGCCCGCGCGCTCGCAGGCGCCCTGCATCGTCCGGCCGTTCTGCCGATGCCGGCATTCGCATTGCGGATGCTGTTCGGCGGCGAGATGGCGGGCTTGCTGCTCGGCGGTCAGCGGGTGTTGCCGCAGGCGGCCCTGTCCCTCGGTTTCAGCTTCGAGCACGCGGATATCGGGTCGGCCATGCGCGCGGTATGGGGCTGAGCGGCGCGGGGGCGCGCACCGTTTTCGTCATTCGACGAGGTAAGACAGCAATCTGATGTAGCTGCCCTGGTACGCGAGTTGAGGTTCGGTAAAGGAATGGGACGGATAACGCTCGTACTCGCCGCTGTCGCGATACGACTTTTGTGCGGGCTGCCCCGCCGGCGGCTGGATGTCGGCCGGAACCCCGTCCTTGACCACGTTGAGATTCGGCCCGCCCGGAACGAAGCCCGGGACAGGACCGCATTCCGAGAGGCGGGCATTCCGCCATTTTTTTTGGTCGCGCGAGAACCAGATATGGAAAATCTCGTTGGCCGAGTAGGTGGCCCCGTATCGATACATGTTGGACAGGTACACCATTCCGAACGGGTTGACGCCGTGAAAGTAATGCAGCGTGTCCAGCGCGCGGTTGCGATAGGCCGTCGTGTCGGCCGGGCCGGGTCGGTACCGGATCATGTCGAGGTTGCTGTTGCCGTATCCCGCCCGAACGTTGTGGCTACCCCAGGAGTACTGCTCGGTGTGCATTAAATTGCGATACAGGTCGTCGTCGTTGACGCCGTAAATCTGGTTGCCCTGGACGGCGTCGGCCTGCTTGGCGGCGAGGATGTCGCTCCGGGTCTCGGGATCGGCCTTGGGCAGGGTGGTGTAGTACAGGATCGACTCGCCGATCTGCGGGAAATAGCGCGTCCACCCCGGAAAGCCCCGGAACGGGCGCGTCTTTCGGTAGTTCGCTTTCAGGTAATCGTGATAGCGAGCGCTCCCGGTCGCGGCGTAAAGATAGATCGCCGCGACCACCGCCAGGTCTTCCTGGTCTTCGAGCGGCAGGTCCGAGTCGCCCCACTTGACGGTCAGATCGTCGCAATCGGTCTGCTTGACCGGCGCCGCCAGGTACGCGTCGAACGCCTTGACGGCTCGGGCGGTCAGGTCCGGAACCTCCCGCTTCAGCTGCGGAATTCCGTCGAACGCGTGGGCCGCGTGGGCAAACATGCCGGAGGCGGCAATGGTTGCCGACGTGCAGCCCGGTACGTAATAGCGGTGCGACTTGTCCGAGCTGGGCGGATCGGCCCATTCGGGTTTCGTCGCCCCGACCTTGGCGGCCACGCTGCCGTCGGCGTACTGCATCTTCTTCAACCAGTCGATGCCCCATCTGATTTCGTCGATGAGGTCGGGAATGCCGTTGCCGGACTCTGGAATGTCGAAGTCGTCCGTGAACACCTCGGGATTGCTGCGGTAGGCCAGCAGCAACTGATGCACGGGCTGCACGATGAAGCTCACGTACTTGTTCACGTCGCCGGCATCGAACCAGCCGCCGCTCAGGTCGCGTTCCCTGGCCTTATTGCGCGGATCGGTGATGTCGCGCGCCGCCAGATCCTGGTGCGGTCCGACGTGCGCCGCCGAGTCCTGCCAGCAGGCGTCCGCGTAGGGAGCCTTCTTGGCAAACGCGCTGCGCTGGTAGAAGAACGTTCGGACGGATGCCTTGAGGACGTCTCGATAAACCTCGCGATCGATCCGGAACGCGGCCGAGCGACGCTTCTTCTCCACGTCGTAGACGTAGTACGTGCCGGGCTCGTTCAAGCTCGAAAAGTCGAACCACCAGCCGACATCGCCGGACGTGTCCTGCACGCTGCCGCCTTTCCACGGCACGATCTTGCCCGCGAACGCCGCAGCATGATCGTCCGCGCGCCGCACCTCGTAGGCCGCGCCCGGCGAGAAGACATCGGCGGCATCGAAGCCGATGCGCGGGCTGCGGATGACGGCGACCTTGGGATCCCCCGGCCGATAACCGAACTGATCGACCAGGATGTGCAGGTCGAGCGGCACGCCGAGCGTATCGGGCAGCGGCAGGCCGGCCCCAGCGGCGAGTCCCAGCGGGGCCGGCTGGGCCGCCGGGGCGGGATCGGCGTCTCCACCGGCCTTGCACCCAGCGACCAGAAGCAACGCGGCCAGCAGCAAGACGTTCGGACGAATCATGCCGGTCCAAAATCCGGAGCAGGAGTGCCGCCCGGCAGACGCCTTCTCAAGCGACCCGAGTCGAAGCCCGAGAATTCGGCGACCGCTTCCGGTCCATCGAGCCGGACGTTCACGTCCCGGGCGTGGCTCGCGGCCCGTATTCCTGGCCCCAGATCCTTTCCTCGACCATCGCGCAGATCGCATGGCCGACCAGGGAGTGACACTCCTGGATGCGTGGCGTGTGCGTCGACGGCATGGCCAGGACGTGGTCGCACACCTCTTTCAGTCGCCCGCCCGCGCCGCACAGCGCCACCGTGGCGATGCCCATCTTCCTGCACGACTCCACCGCCAGAATCACGTTCTTCGAATTGCCTGAAGTGGAAATGCCGATGAACACGTCGCCGGCCCGGCCGTTGGCCTGCACCTGCCGCGCGAACACGTGCTCGTAGCCGTAATCGTTGCCGATGGCGGTGAGCATCGAGGTGTCGGTGGTGAGGGAAATGGACGGCAATCCGGGCCGGTCGAACTCGAAGCGGCTGACGAATTCGGCGGCGATGTGCTGCGCGTCCGCGGCCGAGCCGCCGTTGCCGGCGAGCATCACCTTGTTGCCGGCGCGCAGTGCCGCTTCGATCAGGATCACGACATCGAGCGTCGCCTGCTGCAGCGCCGCGTCGTCCAGCAGTTTCTGCTTGACCAGCAGCGACTGCTGGAAGATGTCCCGCACCGTGGAGCGCTTCTCGTTATTCATGTGATCGATCCAGGAAAGAGACGGACTGGGTTCTGGTGACCTGAAAGTCAGCCGGGTTGCGCGGGTCCGGGAGCCGGTTCCCGACCCTGCCCGTCACCCTGGCCGATCGCAAACCCGTCCGAAACGCCCGGACGTTCCCGCTCCGGGTTCGTGCGAGTGCGCCGCTGGGACAGCAGTTCATGCTGAAGCATATGCCGGCTCAGGGTCAGGGACGAGAACATCATCAGCAGGTGTATCGGCGAAGTGGCGAGGAACCACAGCGATTCCGTGAGATTGGCGACCAGGAAATACACGAACAACGCCCCATGCAACGCGAGCTGTTGGCGGTCCAGGCGACCGACGCGCGCCACGTCGCGCGCATGCCGGACCAGGAAGCCGAGCAGCAGCAGCAGCCCGACCACGCCCAATTCGTTGGCGATGTCCAGATAACCGTTGTGGCCATTGGGAACGATGTAACCGATTTTTCTGACGACTTGATCGGACAGCGAACCCAGTCCGTTCCAGAAACCCGAGTAGCCCACCCCGAACCAGGGATGACTGGAGATCTCCCGGACCAGTTCGATCCAGATATCCGTCCGGCCGCTGAAGGTGATGTCCTTGCCGAACCATCCGGAGATCAGCCCCAGAATTTCCACGCCGTAGCGAATCGCCACGAATGCCACCAGCGGAACGACCAGCACCGCCGCAGCCAGTGTCACGGCGACCTGCCCACGGCCCACGCGCACCGGCGGCGGACGCAGCGTTGCGATCGTCACGCTGCACACCAGAACCGAGAGCAGCATCGCGGTCGAACTGGACGCCATCACCAGGAGGAATGCGGCCAGGGCGGCGCCGGCCAGGGCCCTGAGTGTGGAGATACGGCGGGACGCCCACGCGTGGGACAGCAGCAGAAGCGTCAGCAAACTTATGGCGCCCAAGCCGTTCTTGTGTCCCGTGACACCCCGCCAGGCGCCGATCAGCTCCTTGATTTCGCCGCTCGGGGAATGGATTCCGTAACCCGGAACGAGCAGGGCCGCCACCACGGATGCGGACAGCAGCGCAATGCACAGCGGCAGCAGGATGTTCTCGAAGCGACGCGGGTGCCAGGACATCAGCACGAAGCCGATGGCGACGAGGGTTGCCCCGGACAAAAGGACGACCCGGCGCAACGTGAAATTCGCATCCGGAGCCCACAGGGCGCTGGCGAAGCACCATCCCAACAGCGCCAGCATCCACGGATTTACGTGACGCAGCAGCCGGGTCGCCAGAGAGAACCGGAGGATCGCCACCATGCCCGACAGCGCAATGAACAGCAGCCATCCGTTTCTGAAAATGGACGACGGCTCTGTCTGACGAAGGCTTACCGTCCGTTCGGAACCCGGATCGAGATTGATCGAGCAGAGACAGAACGGAACGACCATGAACGCCACTGCCAGCCACGTCCAGCCGCGATCGGCCGCCCATTCGGGGGGCTTCGACACTGCGATCCGGTCGCCTCTGAAGGTCGTCATGCGGACTCGGGTGAAGGGCTTGTACCGGGCGGCCCGGTCAAGAATTGCGATGGGTCAGCGCCGCGCGCACGTACGTCGGAAGGGCGAACGCAGCGCGGTGCGTGTCGGCGTTGTAGTAGCGCGCTTCGAGCGCAGCGATCGCGCTCGTTTCGAGCCGTTCGACCAGCGGCACCGTCGTCTTGGTCGCAATGGACCCGGACCACCAGCCGGACGGGTAGATCGGCTGCGGAAAATGCAGCAGGTGCGTGCGCGCAAACCCGGCATCCCGCATCGCGGTGTGCATCTCCTTGATAAGTTCCAGGTGCAGCAGCGGCGATTCGGACTGCTGTACCAGCATGCCGTCGGGCTTCAGGGCCTTGATGCAGTCTAGATAAAAGCGCTTGCCGAATAGGCCTTCGGCCGGGCCGACCGGGTCGGTCGAATCAATGACGATGAGATCGATGGAACCCGGCGCCACGTCCTTCATCCACTGGATGCCATCGCCGAAGAACAAGGTCGCGCGCGGGTCGTGATTGCGCGTGCACAGCTCGGGGAAATATTTCTCAGACAGGCGCGTGACTCTTTCGTCGATCTCCACCTGGGTTGCGGATTTCACCTCGGGGTGCTTGAGCACCTCGCTCAGGGTGCCGCAGTCGCCGCCGCCGACGATGACCACCGTCTGCGGATTCGGGTGCGAGTTGAGCGCGGGGTGCGACATCATCTCGTGATAGAGAAAATTGTCGCGCGTGGACACCATCGTGCAGCCGTCGATGGTCATCAGGTACCCGAAGGTCTCGGTCTCCCAGATCGCAATCTTCTGGTATGGCGTCTGCTCCTCGTGCAGCAGACTCGCCTTGAGCGAAAACGCGGTGCCGGTGGCCTCCATCGGCTCGGTGAACCAGCTCTTATCCAGTGTCATGTACGAAACCCTAAAATTGGCAGGCGAGTATAAGCGCTCGCTCTATTTCCTCTGGTGACGATCAAGTGACTGCCTGGACCCCCGCGCAAGCCCGCGGCCTGTACAACATGCCCAACTGGGGCGAGGGTTATTTCGACGTGTCCGATACCGGCCACGTCCTGGTGCGACCCTTCCGCGAGCGCTCGCGCACGGCCATCGACCTGTACGAGCTGGCGCGGCAGCTCCCGCGCGAGGGCCTCGACCTGCCTGTGCTGGTGCGCTTCACCGACATCCTGCGCGACCGCGTGGACAACCTGGCCGGGGCTTTTGCCACCGTCATCGGCGAGTACGGTTACAGCGGCCACTACACCGGCGTGTACCCGATCAAGGTCAACCAGCAACGTGTGGTCGTGGAAGCCATCCTGAGTCACGGTGCGGAGAGAGTCGGCATCGAGGCCGGCTCCAAGCCGGAGCTGGCCGCGGTGCTGGGCCTCGCGCGTCCCGGCAGCGTGATCGTGTGCAACGGCTACAAGGATCGCGCCTATATCCGTCGCGCCTTGATCGGCCAGAAGCTCGGCCACAAGGTCTACATCGTGGTGGAGAAACTCTCCGAACTGCCGATGGTGATTGCCGAAAGCCAAGCGCTCGACGTGGCACCGCTAATCGGACTTCGCGTGCGCCTGGCCAGCCAGTCCGATTCTTCGCAGCAGAACACCGGCGGCGAGAAATCCAAGTTCGGTCTGGCCACGCCGCAGATCCTCGAAGCGCTGGACATGATGCGTGCGGCCGGGCAGATCGACGCCGTGCGCATGATTCATTTTCACCTCGGCTCACAGGTCGCCAACGTGCAGGACGTGGCGCGCGGCATGCGCGAGGCCGCACGTTTCTACGTGGAAATCCGCCGGCTCGGCGCGCCGGTGGACGTGGTCGATGTCGGCGGCGGCCTGGGCGTGGATTACGAGGGCACGCGTTCGCGCAGCTACTGCTCCATGAACTACTCGGTGCGCGAATACGCGCGCAGCATCGTGCGCACCCTGCAGGAGGTCTGCGCCGAATCGGGTCAGCCCGAACCCAATCTCATCAGCGAATCCGGCCGCGCGCTCACCGCGCATCACGCCGTGCTGATCGCCAACGTGGTGGACAGCGAGGTGATCGGCCAGGGCGCCATGAGCGCGCTCGCCGCCGACGCGCCCGCGGTTCAGCAGGAGCTGCAAGAGCTGCTAGCCGAAATCGAGGAACGCGGCCCGCTGGAGGCGCTGTTCGAGGCCCGCACCCTGCTGGGCGAGGCGCACGCCTTGTACAGCGAGGGCAAGCTCTCGCTCACCTCGCGCGCCTGGTCCGAGCAGGCCTACTACGCGGTGTGTCGTGCCGTGATTCCGCTGCTCGATCCGGGCATCCGCGCGCACCGCGAAACGCTGGACGAGCTGCGCGAGAAACTCTCGTCGAAATACTTCTGCAACTTCTCGGTATTCCAGTCGGTGCCGGATGCCTGGGCCATCGACCAGGTGTTTCCGATCCTCCCGATCCACCGCCTGGACGAGCGACCCGACCAGCGCGCCCGCCTCTGCGATCTCACCTGCGACTCCGACGGCCGCCTCGACTCCTACGTGGATCGCGAAGGCCTCACGCCGACGCTGGCTCTGCACGGCCTGCGCGAAAACGAGCCCTATCTGCTCGGCATCTTCATGGTCGGCGCCTACCAGGAGATTCTCGGCGACATCCACAATCTGTTCGGCGACACCAACGCGGTCAACGTTGTGCTCGACCCGCAAGCACCGCAAGGCTGGAAGCTGGATGCGCCCGAGCACGGCGATCGCACCGACGAACTGCTGCGCTACGTGCATCTGGCACCCGAGGAGCTGGCGCAGTCGTATCGGCGCAAGTTCGCTGCCTCCGGCATTCCTGCCGTGCAGCGCAGCGCACTGCTCGCCGAACTGGAAGCGGGCCTGAGCGGATACACCTACCTGAGCTGAAGCGAGCAGGCCCGGTTCGGCGGCCTCTCGCCCGAACCGGGCCGCATCTCCAGCCCCCCACCGGCCCCGCATTGGCGGAACCGGGCCGTGCCGTTACACCACGCAGGCCATACACAGGAGTGCGTCTATCGGTTCGACCAATAGAAATGCCACTCCCTGCAACAGCCGCTCGCGCAGTTTGCGACCGAAGTTCTTGAGCTTGAGTGACGGCCCTACCTCGCGTGCGAGCAATCCAGCGTCGAGCCCGTCGATGGCTCCCCTGTCGCCTTGCTGAATAGGTCCGGAACCGGCGGCGACCGGCACCGGAGCCCGGCTGGATGCAGCCTTTTCCGCCGGGCGTTCGAGCAGAAAAATGCGTGCCTGGGGAATATAGGCCGGAAGGGGTTCTGCCTTGATGTCCGGGTGTTCTTCGAGGAACTCCTCAAACGCCTCCTTCTGGCCGCACTCGCCCACGTCGGATCGCCAACCCCAGTCATCGAAGATCATGAGCGCGCGTTCCGGAATCAGCGGCGCGCAGAATCTGAGAACGTCCCGAGTTGCGGTGTAAATGTCGCAATCGACCATCATCACCCTGGCGGTAGCGATTCCGAGACGGCTCTTGGTTTCTTCCTTGAGCGTGTCTTCGAACCATCCCTTCACCAGGGTCACCTGGCTCATCGGGACACCTCGGTTGGAAAGGTAACGGCGAGTCGCAAACTCGGTCGAATGAAATCCCCCGGGCGTCCATCCCTGGTCTACCGACTCCTGCGGCATTCCTTCGAAGGAGTCGAAACCGATCATCCGGACACGCTTCAGTCCAGCATTTCGAAGCAATCGGGACATGCAGGACATGGACGTACCGCGGCTGACGCCGAATTCCAGGTAATCCCCGAAATACTCGAACGACTCCTCCTTCAAGAGGTTGCCCATTGCGCTTCCCACCGCCGCCTCGAATGCCGATTCGTCGACCAGGGGCTGCCAGCGCAGGTAACCGTTCACGAGAAGATACTTTCTCGCCTTGCGTGCAATTCCTCGAAGACGCAAGACATCCAGACCCCTCAACACCGCTCGATAGAACATTGGAAAATCTCAGGACTCAGTCAGCCGCACCAAGTGAGCAACCGGGCGGCCATGGATCGCAGAGGCATCGAGCCAAACTGCGACGGCGAATTTCAGGCGGCTCTTCGAGTTGCGAGAGCCGTGAGCCCTGTCTATGGCGGATAAAGGGAGAGGACCGGAGCACGCCTTTGGCCCCGTCTGCCGGACCAGCGGCGCAGAAAGTAAAGCCACGCACGCAACTCGAGCGCTCTCGAATAACAGCGCATGCAGCGAGACTCGCCAGCGAAACTGGAAGGCCCTGCTGGCAGTCTGGTTGCTTTCATGGGGACTCCCCGCTCTCCGCGCTCTCCGCGTGAGTATGTACTACATCCGCTGCGCGGTGAAACCGGACGTGCCCTGGACATCCGGGGCGTGTCGCCCGCGGCTCGAATGCGCAGGTTTCGATGCCGGCAACGACGAGGCAGACGATCTGAGCGCACGGCTGTGCGACCTCGACTGCGATTCCGACGGCCGCCCCTGCCTCCGCGGGAATAACGACATTCGATCAAGTCCGCTTCGGCCGCCCGAAGAAGCTTCACTCAAATGTCGCCATATCGTCACGCGAACGTCATCTGCGAATCCTAGCTTCCGACGTTTAACGGTCATGAAAGGGAGACGCGCGATGAAGAGACTGAAGCTCGGCAGGATGATGACGTTACTGGCCGTCGGCCTGCTCGGCGCCTGCGGCGGCGACGATGGCAGCGATGGCTCACCCGGCCCCGCGGGGCCGGCCGGTCCTTCCGGCAACGGCGATGTGCTGCTCGACCTGAGCGTGCTGGGCACATACGAGGCCAACGGCTTCGACGTCGCCTCGGCCGAAATCGTGGCCTACGACGCGGCCAGCCAGCGTCTGTTCGTGGTCAACGCCAACGCGGTGACGGTCGACGTGCTCGACATCAGCGACCCGACGGCACCCGAGCGGGTGGGCACCATCGACGCGACCGCCGAAGGCGGCAGCGCCAACAGCGTGGCGGTGTCCAACGGCATCGTCGCGGTAGCCATCGAGGCCGATCCCAAGACCGATCCGGGCTCGGTGGTGTTCTACAACGCCACCGACCTGAGCAAGCTGGGCGAGGTCGCAGTGGGCGCGCTGCCCGACATGCTCACCTTCACGCAGGACGGCCTGCGCGTGCTGGTGGCCAACGAGGGCGAGCCCAACAGCGACTACTCGGTGGACCCCGAAGGTTCGGTCAGCATCGTCACGGTCAACGCCGGCACCGCGCCCACTGCGGTCACGGCCGGTTTCAGCGCGTTCAACGACGAAGCGGAAGAGCTACGTGCAGCCGGCGTGCGCATCTACGGCCCCGACGCGTCCGTCGCGCAGGACTTTGAGCCGGAATACATTGCGATTGCGCCCGACGGGCAGAGCGCCTTCGTCACCCTGCAGGAGGCCAATGCGTTTGCGGTGGTCAACTTGGCGGCGCAGCCGGGACCGGTGACGGACCTGGTGACGCGGATCATTCCGCTGGGCTACAAGAATCATCGGGTATTGGGCAACGAACTGGACCCCAGCGATCGGGACGGCGGGCCGAACCTGGGCAACTGGCCGGTGCTCGGCATGTACCAGCCCGACACCATCGCCAGCTACAGCTTCAACGGCCGCGCGTACTACGTGACGGCCAACGAGGGCGATGCGCGCGAGTACATCGCCGAGGTGGCGGGCGAAGAGGTCGAGTTCTTTGTCGAGGAAGCGCGCATCGGCTCGCTGGACCTGGACCCGGAGGCTTTTCCCGACGCCGCCGAATTGCAGGACAACGCGGCGCTGGGCCGCCTCAACGCGACCAACGCGCTGGGCGACACCGACGGCGACGGCGACTTCGACGAGCTGTACGTGCTGGGCGGCCGCTCGTTCTCGATCTGGGCCGACGACGGGTCGCAGGTGTTCGACAGCGGCAGCGACTTCGAACGCATCACCGCGCAGCGTTTCGGCGTCAACTTCAACAACAACCACGCGGAAACCATCGGCGACTCGCGCAGCGACAACAAGGGACCGGAACCGGAAGCCGTCGCGCTGGCGCGGATCGCCGGTCGCCAGTTCGCCTTCATCGGCCTGGAGCGCATGGGCGGCATCATGGTTTACGACGTGAGCAACCCGAACAACGCGCGCTTCGTGCAGTACCTCAACAATCGCGACTTCTCGGTCGCCACCGAAGACCTGACGGACGAAACCGCTGGCGACGCAGGCGACCTGGGCCCCGAAAGCATCGTCGTGATTCCGGCCGACCAGAGCCCCATCGACGGGGTGCCGCTGCTCGCGGTGGGCAACGAGGTGAGCGGCACCACGACGCTGTACCGCATCGATGTAATCGAACCGAGCGACGCGGCCGCGACGCCCTGATTCGACGACAGGGCTCAGTTCCCGGCGGCGTTCGGCAGGATGGTGCCGACGCCGTCGGACCGGCCCAGTTCGGCAGGCACGAAAGTCTGCACCACGATCCGGTTGTCCGACGCGCCATCGGGTGTGCCGTCGCCGTTGAAGTCGGCGATCACGGTGCCGGGCGTGAAGCCAGCGGGAATCTCGGCGCCGGGAAAGGTATCGATATCCACCGGCGGCGCAAAGCTCACGGAGGAAGCGCCGGGAGCGGTGGTGTTGATGAGAATGACCGCGTCGGAGTCGCCCGCGATGCCCGCCAGATCCGGTTTCCCGTCGTTGTCGAAATCGGCGACGTTGAAGATCGCGTTCAACTCGACGGAGACCGGCGGCGAAAACCTCACCGTGGTCGCACCGGCAGGCGTGCTGTTGATCCGGATGAAATTGCCGGCCTCGCCGGCGACGACCCCGTTGAAAATCTCGTCGGCCTCTCCATCGCCGTTGAGGTCGGCGTATGCCGGGCTTGCGGTCACGAAGGGCGATTGCGTCACCGGGCCGAAACTGGGGACAGCGGCTCCGGGCGGGGTCGTGTTGAGCAGGTAGCGCACGGAACCGTAAACGCCCTGGCTCGCAGGGGCGACGTACACGGCAACATCGGGCCTGTCGTTTTCGTCGAGTGCAAGCGGGCTGACGGCGACGTGATCCAGAAATCCGAAATCGATGGGGATGGGCGTGGCCGCGCCGGAAAAGCGGGGTGTTGCGGTACCCCCGGGGCGTCGAATTCAAGAGCACATAAGCATTGCTCGGCCGGGGACATAAGTTGGGGTTGTTCCGCACCAGCACCAGCAAGTCGGCCTTATCGTCCTGGTTGATGTCCGTAGTGGTTTCGGCGTCGGGCTCAGCGCATTGAAATGCGACGTCGGCCGAGCCGGGGGCAACGATCGGCGAGGGGGTATAGGACGCCACCGTCGCGCTCGTGAGTTCGAGATCGAAAGTGGAGTTCATGGTGCTGACGCCCCGCAGAACCTGCACTCGCACCCGAAAATTGGCAAAGCCTGCGGGAATGACCACGACCCTGTCGGGGATGGCTTCCACCAGCGTATCGCCGTTTTCGTCGATAACGCGACCATCCGGCGTACGGAAGCTTACGAAAATGTCCCTGCTGGTATCGCCTTCACGCGTCAGGGTGAACTCCATCGTCGTCTCGGCATCGCTCAGCCGCACGACCGCCGCATCGCTCACGCTGATGACGGGATCGGTGATCGTCGGGGTACCGCCCCCGCCCCCCCCACCGCCGCCACCGCCGCATCCGGCGAGCGCAAACGCTGAGAGAGTCGCGAGGTGGAAGGATCGGGGTTTGAAAGGGTTCATCGGAATTTCCTAGTGGTTATGCGCGTCCGCGGCGCGAACGTACGCCGGCGCCCGGCGGTATCGCAATATGGTGAGATTCATCGACTCGCGATGCTGCGCGTATCCCTCGGGGGTGCACTTCCCGTGCCGGGAGTCCGCGAGGCGCGCCTGGCTATCAAGTGGCGACTCCACCCAGGGCCTCGACCAGGTCGTCCAGCAATTGCGTCAACTCGCCGCACATGAGCGCGAAGTCGGCATCGAAACGCTCGTCCGCACTGCCTTGCGCTTCGTTCTCGGCACGGTCCTGCTCGATCGTTTCGAACCGCACGCGCCGCAGCACGCCGGGATCGGCCAGCACCAGGCGCATACGCTCGTTCCACATCAGCCCGAGCTTGGTCACCGACTTGCCGTCCTTGACGTGGCGACGCACTTCGTCGCCCTCGAGCCCGTGTTTGGCGAAGCGCACGGCCGACGGATCGTCGCCGCCGCTCTTCATCTCACAATCCTGGTCCAGCTCGAACTTGCCCGGCGCGTCGCCCGAGGCCAGCCATTTCGTCATGCCTGCGATCGGCGATTGCGCGGTGGACAGCGGCAGGAACGGACACTCGCCGACCGTGTCGCGCAACTGGCTCAGAACCTCGTCGCCGCGCTTGGGACTGGATGCGTCCATCACCAGCCAGCCGGCCTCGGGATTGATCCAGACGCGCGTTGCGCTGCGGCGCGCGAAGGCGCGAGGCAAAAGCTCCGAGGTAATCTGCTCGCGAATCTCGCGCAACTGCTTTTTGCCCGGTTTGAAGCCCATGCGCTTCTCGATCTGCACGGCTTTTTCTTTCGCCGCTTCTTTCACCACGGACGCCGGCAGCAGCTTGGTTTCGGTTCCCAGCGCGAACAGCATCTGCCGACCCTGTCCGTACACAAGCTGCCCGTTGTCGCGCGGCGACACCCAGCCCTGGCTCTGTGCGGCAAGGCCGGTACAGGGCACCAGCGGCTTGGCCGCAAGCCGCGCCTCGAAGCCGCCAGGGGTAAAGTTCCAGGCACCGTCGAGTCGGTAAGGCAGCAGATTTCGGAACCACATCGGACGCTGGCCGGTCGGAAAAGGGCGGCGATCATAGCCGTCCACGAACTCGGCGTCGCAGATCGCCAGGGCCCGTCATGAACCATCGTCGTCGTCGCCTGTTGCAAGCTGCACTGGGGGCAGCAGGCTTCGGCGCGGTGTCGGCGCACGCCGCGCTTTTGCCCACGCCGGAGCAGACCGAGGGACCTTTCTATCCCTGGCGGATGCCACTGGACCGGGACAACGACCTGGTGCGGATTGCGGGTCGCGGGAGCCCGGCCGTCGGCGAGATCACACACCTGACGGGGAGAGTGCTGGATACCCGCGGCAACCTCGTTGCCGGCGCGCGGGTGGAAATCTGGCAATGCGACGCCCACGGCTTTTATCACCACGTGGACGATCGCGAACGGGCGCGACGCGATTCGGGATTCCAGGGTTTCGGAGAGACCATGAGCGCCGCAGACGGAAGCTATCGTTTTCGCACGATCAAGCCCGCGCCTTATCCCGGACGCACGCCGCACATTCATTTCAAGGTTTCCGTGCGCTCGGGTCCGGCCCTGACCACGCAGCTCTACGTTCGCGGCGACAGGCGCAACAGGAGCGATTTCCTGTTCAGGCACCTGTCCGAGGAAGAACAGGAACGCGTGCAAGCCGAGTTTGCACCCTGGGACGGCGACGATCAGGCGAGCCTGATGGCGCGCTTCGACCCGGTCGTGCAGGCCGAGTAACGGCGCCGGACTGCAAAGGTTCCGATAGGTCGGGCTTCAGCCCGACTTGCGGGCCGGGATGTCGTACAGCCCCTGGCTCGCGTACACCGACATCAATCCCAGCACGACCAGGCGTGCGCGCAGATTCAGCAGCGGGTACGGTTGCGCGCGCGCCAGCACCCCACGCCACTGGAGAGCTGGGCTTGCAGATAGCTCATCGAGATATCGGTTCCCAGCACGCCGCAAATGCTCCTCGCGAGTTGCGGCCTGGTCTGGCTGCCCAGATCCATATCGATCGCAAGCTGTTGGAGATGCCCCGCTCCGCAATGGAATTTACCCGCGGCCGCCGGACTGAACGATCCCACCGTATTGCGGCATTCGGCCAGCGGAGACGCCGGTCGGGGCGGCAGACGTGGTGAAATACCCGTCTGCTTCGTTTTGTGATCGATCCCATGTCCGTTGCTGCGCTCCAGGATTTCCGTTCGCCCCGTCCAGTAGCCGCGGGCACGCGGGCACGCATCGAATCCAACAAGCTGGCCAAGCGCCTGCGCCGCGAGGTGGGCCGCGCCATCCAGGACTACGGGATGATCGGCGAGGGCGAGCGCGTGATGGTCTGCCTGTCCGGCGGCAAAGACAGCTACACCATGCTGGAGATGCTGCTGCAGTTGCAGGCCAAGGCGCCGGTGCGCTTCGAGCTGCACGCGGTGAATCTGGATCAGAAGCAGCCGGGCTTTCCGGAGCACGTGCTGCCCGAATACCTCAAATCACGCGGTGTGCCCTTCACCATCCTGGAGCAGGACACCTACTCTGTGGTGAAGCGCAACATCCCGGAGGACAAGACCATGTGCTCGCTGTGCTCGCGCCTGCGCCGCGGTGCGCTGTACACGTTTGCGCACGAACAGGGGTTCACGCGGATTGCGCTGGGCCATCATCGCGACGACATTCTCGCGACGTTCTTTCTCAACCTGTTCTTCGGCGGCAAGCTGTCGGCGATGCCGCCGAAGCTCTTGTCCGACGACGGTCGCAACGTGGTGATCCGGCCGCTGGCCTACTGCCGCGAATCCGATCTGGAGGAGTACGCCGTACAACAGGCATTCCCCATCATTCCGTGCACGCTGTGCGGCTCGCAGGAAAACCTGCAACGCAAGCAGGTGCGACGGATGATGGACGAGTGGGAGCGGCAGTACCCGGGTCGCAGCGAGATCATTTTCAAATCGCTGACCAACGTGGCGCCGTCGCAGTTGGCCGATGCGAAGCTGTTCGATTTCATGAGCCTCGGCGGCGGCAGTGCCGGGGCGCACAACTGGTTGATGCCGGAAGCGGCCGATGTAGGAGGGGCTTAAGCCCCGCCGAAGGCGGGCGTCACTACGTTTTTCGGAGAGAGTTCCGATGTCCGCACCTCGTCGTCGCAAGCGCCGCAAGGGCCTTTCGCGCCGTGAATTCCTGAAGCGTGGCGGCCAGTCCGTCGCAGCGCTCGGAATCGTTCCGCTGCTGGCCGGCTGCGAGGCCTCGTCGGGTGGCGGAAGTCCGGTCGAAGAAGGGCCGGTCTTTCGACACGGCGTGGCCAGCGGCGATCCCTTATCGGATCGAGTGATTCTGTGGACGCGCATCACCTCGCCGAGTGACGAGGCGATCGACGTGCGCGTCACGCTGGCGACCGACCCGCAACTCACGCAGGACCTTGTGGAGGCCGACCTCACGGCCACACCGGAGCGCGACTTCACCGTCAAGATCGACATGAGCGGGCTCATGCCCGGCACCACCTACTACTACCGGTTCGGTGCGCTCGACCAGCAATCGCCGATCGGCCGCACGCGCACCCTGCCGCAAGGTGCGGTGGACCGGCTGCGCATTGCGGTGCTGTCCTGTTCCAGTTACGCGCACGGATTTTTCAACTCTTACGCGAGAGTGGCCGAGCGCGCAGACCTGGACCTGGTGGTGCACCTGGGCGACTACATCTACGAATACGGCAACGGCGAATTCGGCGAGGCCCGCACCTACGAGCCGCCGCACGAGTGCACCACGCTTACCGACTACCGCACCCGTCACGCCTACTACAAGCGGGAGCCGGAGTTGCAGGAGCTGCATCGCCAGCACCCGCTCATCAGCGTGTACGACGACCACGAGACCGCCAACGATTCCTGGCGCGACGGCGCGGAGAATCACCAGCCCGTTATGGAAGGCGCCTGGCCGGTTCGAAAGAGCGCGGGTCAGCAGGCCTACGAAGAGTGGATGCCCATCCGCCTGCCCGATCCCACTCGAATTTTTCGCAGCTTCAACCTGGGTTCCCTGGTGGACCTCGTCATGCTCGACACGCGCCTGTTCGCGCGCTCCGAGCAGTTGTCGCCCAACCTGCAGCCTAACGGATCGTTCGGGCTGTTTACGGCGACCGGCGACTACCTCGATCCCACGCGCACCCTGCTCGGCGACGAGCAGGAACAATGGCTCATCGAACGCCTGCGCAGCTCTACCGCGAAATGGAAACTGATCGGCCAGCAGGTGATGTTCGGCCAGCTCAAGGTGCTGGGCCTACCCAATCTTTCGCGCCTCAGCCAGTTCTTCAATCCCGACCAGTGGGACGGTTATCCGGTGGCGCGCGACCGCATCTTCGAAGCGCTGCGTGGCGACGGGACCCACCCGGCCATCGACAACGCCGTGATTCTCACCGGCGACATCCACACCGCATTCGCGCTCGACGTTACGCCGGATCCGAACAACCTCCTGCTGCAGAACGGCGGCTATACCGGCTTCAACGGGGAAGGCTCGCTGGCCGTGGAGTTCGTCAGCACCGCCGTCACCTCCGCCGGACTTCCGGCGCTGGTGACACTGCTGCAACCGGTGCTGCTCGCGAACAACCCGCACATCAAGCACGCGAACTTCATCGCCAAGGGATATCTCCTGCTCGACATCACGCCGGAGCGCTGCCAGGGCGAATTCTGGGTGGTGGACAGCATTGCGGAGCGGACCGACGGCCAACGTTTCAACGCCGCGTTCGAGACGCTGGATGGCACCAATCACCTGGAGCCCTCGGCGGTCAGCGCCGCGCGGTCCGGGGCGCCGGCACTCGCACCGGAAACCGCAGCGGCATAGCATCGACCGATGAGCAATGCCGCTTTCGACAAACCGGACGCTTTGTACTTCCTGTTCGACTTCATCTCGCACAACGCCTATCTCGCCTGGGCGCGCGCGCAGGACATCGCGGCGAAGCATGGACTGAGATTCGAGCCGGTGCCGGTGGTGTTCGGCGCGATGCTCTCGGCTCATAACCAGATCGGTCCGGCCGAGGTGCTGCCCAAGGGACGCTGGATGTTGCGCGACGTGCTGCGCAAAGCGCGTCTGCTGGACCTGCCGATCGCGCCGCCGCACACGCATCCGTTCAAGTCGCTCACGGCCTTGCGACTGGCCTGCTGCGACATCAATGCGGATACCCGCATGCGGCTGATCGACCTTCTGTGGCGCGCGACCTGGGCCGAGAGCCGCGAGGTTTCGAATCCAGCCGTGCTGCGCGAGATCGCGGCGGCAGCGGGCCTTGATGCGCAGCAGCTCGAAAACGAATCGAACTCGGACGCCGTCAAGAAGCGTCTGCGCGCGAATACCGACGCCGCGCTGGCGGCCGGGGCTTTCGGTGTGCCGAGCGTGTTCGCGCGCGGCGAGTTGTTCTGGGGCTACGACGATCTCGATTCGCTGGAACGATTCCTCGAAGGTCGCGATCCGCTGGGCGCGAATCCCGACCTGTCGGCGTGGTCCGCGGTGAAGCCCTCGGTGTTGCGACGGCGATGAGGGTTCTGCTTGCGCTGTGTCTCGCGCTCGTCTCCAGCTTGAGTAGCGCGGCGGACGCGCCGTTCCTGTGGAAGATCAAAGGCGCCAAGGCCACGCATTACCTGATGGGCTCGGTGCACCTGTTGCCGCGCTCGGTTTATCCGCTGCCGGAGGCACTGGATCAGGCCTACCGCGAGACCGACGCGCTGGTGCTGGAAACCGATCCGGACGCCGTCGCCGCATCGGACATGCAGAAGCGGATGCTGGCGGCGGCTGCCTCGACCAACGGCTTGCGCAAGGAGATCGACAGCAAGCTCTACGCACAACTCCGGATACATGCGCTGGCGCGCTCGCTGCCCGTGGACCTTTGCGACCGCTACCGCGCCTGGTTCTGCGCGCTGAGCCTGTCGATGATCGAGTTCCAGCGCGCCGGCATGGAAGCCGAACTGGGCCTCGACCGGCATTTCTACCAGCGTGCCGTTGCGGATACGCGGCCGATGAGCTGGCTGGAAAAACCCGAAGCGCAGTTCGAGCTTTTCACCGGCATGGACGCGGAGATGGCGCGCGAGTTCCTGCAATCGGCGCTCGAAGATCTGGAGCGCCCCGAGCTACGTCCCGAGGCGCTGGTGCAGATGTGGCGCCGGAACGAGGTGGCGACGATGGCGCGCCTCATCGCCCAGACCGCGAAAGAATCTCCGCGCTTTCACGCGCGCCTGCTGGACGATCGCAACGCGGCCTGGGTCGAGGGCCTGGTCCGTCGTTTCGAGTACGACGCGGGACAACTCGTGATTGTGGGTGCGGCGCACCTGGTCGGGCCGGGTGGGTTGGTCGAACGGCTCAAGGCGCGTGGGTTCGAGATTCGCGCGGTGGCGTCGGAAGATCGGTAGACCGGGCACGATTCGGTAGGAGGGGCTCTGCCCCTCCTACAGGCGAATCCCGATTGCGTATTCGGCGCTGAACTCGCCTCGCGAACCACACTCGAAACGAGCGGGCCAAGCGATGCCCGGCCCGACTCCATAAGATTTGCCCGATGAATCCGTCACGACCCCGGCGCCTGGCGCTCGGAGCCGCCCTCCTGCTGAGCTTTTCTGTCGCCGACGTAGAGGCTCGGGTGCGCGTGGAAGTCACGGGCCTGGCCGATGTCGAGCGCGCCAATGTCGAGGCGCGGCTCAGCATCCGCATGCAGGCGGACGAAGCAGGCGAGGACACGGCCCGCATTCAGCGGCTGCATCGCCAGGCCGAGAACGATATTCGTCAGGCGCTTCAACCTTTCGGCTACTACAGCCCAACCATCGCAACGAGCCTGGACCCCGATGGCTCGAACTGGGTCGCGCGCTACAGGATCGACGCGGGCCCGCCAACGCGCGTCACGGCGATCGACGCGCAATTTCAGGGCGAGGGCGCAGCGTTCGAGCCCCTGGCCGACCGTCTGCGCCGCATTCCGCTGAAGGTGAAGGAGCGTCTGCTGCACGCCGATTACGAAGCCACCAAGAAGCGCATGTCGGACGCGGCCCTGGCCAACGGGTTTCTGGACGCGCAATGGACCGCGGCCGAACTGAGAGTGGAGCCGGAGCGTCACGAGGCGCAGGCGAGCCTGCTGTTGCAGACCGGGCCGCGTTATTTCTTCGGGCCGGTGACGGTGGAGCAGGTGGGACTGAATCCCGAACTGATCGAGCGCTACATGCACATCCGGCCGGGCGATCCTTTCGATCCACAGGCCTTGCTGGACTTGCAGTTCCGCTTGTCCGATCTCGGTTATTTCCAGTCGGTGCAGATCGACCCGCAGCGTGAGCTTGCCGACGAGCAGCGGCGCGTTCCGATCCGGGTGAGCACCACGCCGCGCGCACGCAGCAAGTACGACTTCGGCGTGGGCTACGGCACCGATACCGGCGCGAGAATCTCGGTGGGTTCGGACTTGCGGCGCTTGAACCGCCACGGACACACACTCAAATCGGACTTTCGCCTGTCGCAGATCAAGAACACCCTGGGAGCCACGTATCGCGTCCCGCTGGGCGTGGAGGCGGGCGACAACCTGAGCTTCACTGCGGCCACGGAGTCGGAAAAGATCGACGCCGGCGACACGCTCAAGTACCTCATCGGCACCGCCTGGAACCGCTCGCCGAACAACCTGCAGCAGCGCTACTACCTCGAATTTGCGCACGAGGAATCGGACTTCGGCGACGACCGCACCACGTCCGATTTGCTGACGCCGGGCGTCTCGCTGAGCCGCACCGTGGCCGACGATCCGATCTACACGCGCCGCGGCTGGTACCTGTTCGGCGATGTGCACGGCGCGGTCAACAAGGTCTTGTCCAACTCCAGTTTCCTGCAAACCCGCTTGATCGGCCGCGCGCATTACCCGCTGATGCGGCGTCTGCGCCTGATCGGCCGCGCCGAACTGGGCTACAGCCTGGTCGAACAATTCGACGAGCTGCCCGCCTCGCAGCGCTTCTTCGCCGGCGGCGACCAGAGCGTGCGCGGCTACAGCTATCAATCCATCGGGCCGCGCGACAGCGACGGCAACGTGATCGGCGGCCGATACCTTTCCGTATTCAGTGTGGAAGGCGAGTACCGCGTGTGGAACAACTGGGGCGCGGCCTTGTTCTTGGATGCCGGCGGCGCGGACGACAACCCCGGCCCGCGACTGTTCAAAGGCATCGGTACCGGCCTGCGCTACCGCGCGCCCATCGGCAGCCTGCAATTCGACATCGCGCATCCCATGGACGGCGACGAATCGGGCATCCGCATCCACGTCGGTGTGAGGGTGGGCGTGTGAAGCGAGCGCTACGCATGACGGCGACCGTGCTCGGCGTACTGCTCTCGGGCGCGGTGGTGGGCGCACTCGTGTTTGTGGCCTGGCTGCTGGCCACGACCTCGGGCGCGCGCTGGCTGCTGGAGTGGCTGCCGCGAGCGGGGCTTGCGCAGGTCACGGCCGAACAGGTCGAGGGCCGTCTGCTCGGACCATTGGGCGTGCGCGACCTGCGCTACGTCGAGGACGGCGTCGAGGTGCGGCTGGATCGGGCGACGCTGTACTGGTCGCCGGCGGCGCTGCTGTATCTCAAGGTGCAGATCGACGACTTGCAGCTCGGCTCGCTCGAAGTGGATATCACGGAACCGAATTCGCCCAAGGAGTCGAAACCGTTTCGGATTCCGCAGTTGCCGGTGAGCATCGCACTGCATCGCCTGCAACTGGATCGCCTTAGCCTGCGCTTGCCGGGTAGCGAGGCGCCGCAGGTGGTGGAGCGCGTTGCGGGCGATGAGCTGAAGTGGTCGATCTCGCGTCTGCAGATCAAGAAGCTCGCGCTGCACCAGCCCGACTTCGGTACTTTCGAATCCACCCTCGACGCCGGACTCTCGGCGACCGGCATGGATGTCTACACCTTGCTGGTGATGGAGAAACGAGACCAGGGCGTGCAGTTGTCGGCCAGCGGCGTACTCGATCTGGATCAGGGCGAGTCGTCCGTCGTGGCGCTGGAGTGGCACGACCTGCGCTGGCCCTTGCTCGACGAGCCGAGCCTCTTCAGCCGCAAGGGCAAGCTCACGCTGGAAGGCACGCTGGCGGCATTCGAGGCACAAGGCGAACTCGCGCTGGGCGATACGGCGCAGATCAAGGCGGATGCGCGTTACTCCCCGGAGCATCTCGAAGCAAAACTGCAATGGACCGCTTTGCAATGGCCCTTGAGCGGAGCACCGCGCATCGCCAGCAGCCGGGGCCAGCTCGACGCTTCGGGCACGCCGCGGGACTACCGCTACACCTTGGACGCAGAGCTGGCCGCCGAAGGCCAGAAGGGCGTCGCGACCGCGACCGGTTCCGGCGGCTTGTCGCACGTGGTGCTGGAGCAACTGAAGCTCGCCGTCGCCAAGTCTGCGATCGATGGCAAGGCGGACGTCCGGTGGTCGCCCGAGTTTGAAGTTGACGCGGACCTCGTCGTCAAGAACCTCGATCCGGGCCTGATCGATTCGGCATGGCCAGGCAAGCTCAACGGCACGCTCAAGGCGCAGACGCAGGTGCAAGGCGATACGCCGCTGACGCAGTTCGAAGTGTCCCTGAAGAATTCCAGCCTGCGCGGCTATCCGCTCGCGCTCGACACCAAGGGCAGCAGCGAGGGCGCGGTCGTGGTGTTCGATAGCCTGCGCCTGCGTTCTGCGGCGACGCAGTTGCAGGGGCGTGGACAGGTGACGCCGCCGTTCGATCTGAGCGCTGAACTGGATAGCCCCGACCTCGCCGCGCTATGGCCTGGCCTGGCCGGCCGCGCAAAACTTCAAGCGACGCTGAAAGGCGATATCAAGACGCCGCACGTCACCGCTGGCGGCTCCGTCAGCGAATTGAAATTCGAGCAATGGACTCTCGATCAGTTGCGCCTGAAAGCGGATGTAGCCTTGGCCGGTGCGTGGATGCTCGATGTCGACGTAGACGGACTTGCCGGCCCTGCGGAGGTGAAGCGCGCGCGCGTCGAAGTGACCGGACGCGATACCGATCACGAAATCCGGCTCTCGCTGGAATCGCCGCAGGCCATTGCCGCGCTCGGCGCACGCGGCGCGTTCGATCACCGGCGGCAAAGCTGGAAGGGGAACGTGCAGACCGGCCGCGTGGCGCCCGCCGATCTCGCAGAGTGGACCTTGCAGGAACCCGCGGCGTTGCGGCTCGACGCAACGCAGGTACAACTGGAGCCCATGTGCTGGCAGGCCACCACATCGCGTGTATGCGCGCGCCTGCAACGCGAGGACGCGCGTCTGCGCGCGGCCTTCCGGCTGGAGCAATTCGACTTCGCCTACTTCGCGGCCTTTCTGCCTCCGGGCTGGGAATTGCGCGGCGGCATCGACGGCACCGGGCTCGTGGAACTGCTCGACGGCGAACTGAAGGAGGTCAGCGCCGACCTGTCCACCGACCCGTCCGAGGTGTTGCGCGATGGCGAAGTGCTGTTGAAGGCCGAGCGCGGCAGCCTGCTCGTCAAGGAATCCGGCGGGCGCGCCGTGGCGAAGCTGGACCTGCCGATTCAAGGCGGTTCGATCGCGTTCGACGGCGAACTCGGCGCCACCGGCAGTGCGCCTGCGGATCTGGACGCGCGACCCTTGTCGGCGCAGCTCGACGTGCAACTGGACGATCTGGGATTCCTGCGTCTGGTCACAGAAGAAATCGAACAGGTCTCGGGCAAGCTGCAGGGCCGCATGAACTGGACCGGCAGCCTGCTCGCACCCCAGGCGACCGGAAACATTGCCTTGACCGGCGGCCGTCTGCGGCTGGCCACACCGGGCATCGAGATGCAGGACATCGGCATGCGCGTCGAGAGCGGCGCAGACGGCCTGCTGAAAATTTCGGGCGCAGCCACGTCGGACAGCGGAACCCTCTCGCTCGACGGCAACGCGAACCTCGCGGGCGATCCGCGCAGCGCCAGGCTCACCCTGCGCGGCGAGATGTTCAGGGCCGCCGACATGACCGAGGCACGAATCTGGATCAGCCCGCGCATGGACATCACGATGGAGGGCGACAGGATCGACGTCCGCGGCGAGATCGACGTGCCGCGCGCCGACATCACGCCGGTGAGTTTCGAAGGCGGCGTCGCGCCGAGTTCCGACCAGGTGATCGTCACGCAGGAAGGTGCGCCCGAAGCGCGCGGCATCATGCAGGTGTCGGCCGACGTGAAACTCAACCTGGGCGATCGCGTGCACTTCAAGGGTCTGGGTCTGACCACGAAGCTCGCGGGCAGCGTGCGCGCCATCGAGCAGCCCGGCCGGCCCGGCAGCGGGCGCGGCGAAGTGCGCCTGATCGAGGGCAGCTACAAGGCCTACGGGCAGGAACTGCAGATCGAAACCGGACGGCTGCTGTTCAACGGCGGGCCGCTGACCGAGCCGGCCATCGAGATTCGCGCGCTGCGCAAGCCGCGCGAGGACATCGAAGTGGGCGTGCTCGTGCGCGGCACCCTGGACAAGCCGCTGTTCGATCTTTACTCGACACCGGCGATGCCGCGCGAACGCCAGCTCTCGTGGCTGGTGCTGGGCCGCTCGCTCGACGAAGGCAGCGGTGACGGCGACCAAGCGCTGCTCGCCAGCGCCGCGCTGTCGCTGGGCCTGAGCGGAACGGATTACCTCGCGCAGAACCTGCGAAACAAGGTGGGTGTGGACGACATCTCCATCGGCGCGCAACCTGGCGAAGACGCGCAACTGGCGCGTTTTACGGTGGGCAAATACCTGTCGCCGAAACTTTACGTGTCATACGGCGTCGGCATCTTCCAGCCGGGGCAGTTCTTCCGGCTGCTGTACGAACTGGGTCGCGGGTTCAAGGTGTCCACCGAGTCCGGCGTGCATACCGGTGGCGACCTGCTGTATAGCGTCGAGCGACCGTGATCGGCAGCAACAGCGATCTGCGCCTTTGCGTGATTCTTGTCGCCGTTGCTATCGAGCACGGCATCGCAGCGTCGCCGTTAAACTGGCCGCACAAAACCCTGAGGAGTTACCTGCCTTGAGACGCAAGCGTCGCCTGCGGATGCTGTTCTGGTGGAGCCTGGGCGCATTTGTCCTGTTCGTGCTGCTGTGCAATCGCTGGGTCATCAACAGCACCGATGCCTACCTCTACACCAACTCCGCGCTGCTGCCGGAGAACGATGTGGGCCTGGTGCTGGGCACCAGTTCCTACACCCGCGAGGGCGAGGCCAACCCGCAGTTCTACGGCCGCGTGGATGCGGCGGTGCAGTTGTACCGGCAGGGCAAGGTCAAGCACCTGATCGTCAGCGGCGCCAATCCGGACAGCACCTACAACGAGCCGCGCCGCATGTGGCAGGAGCTGACCAAGGCCGGTATCCCGGCCAAGGACATCACCATGGACTTTGCGGGCTTTCGCACGCTGGATTCGCTGGCGCGGGCCAAGGAAGTGTTCAACCTCTCGCGCGTCACCTTGATCACGCAGCGGTATCACGCGTATCGCGCCATCTTCCTGGGCAAGAAGATGGGCATGCGCGTGGTCGCATTCGTCGCACCCGCCAACGCCAGCGGCGAGTTCGGCAACCGTTCTCCACCGCGCGAAGTGTTCGCGCGCGTCAAAGCGGTGCTCGACCTGTTCGTGCTGAGCACCAAGCCGCGCTTCCTCGGCCAGCCCGAACCCATCGAAGTGCCGGCGCCCGAAGATGGCTATATGCCGGCGCCACGGGAGGCCTCATGAGCAGCAAGCGACACTATTCGGGTGCGGACCGCCTGCTGATGGGATTGGGCGAGAGCCTGGCCGGGCTGAGGGGTCGCGCGCATGCAGCCCCGAAACTGCCGGTGCGCCAGACCAGGCCGGCCACGCTCGTCGACGCGGATCGTCGCGCAGCAGCGAACCTGATGCGGGTGAACCATGCGGGCGAAGTGGCGGCACAAGGTCTGTATCACGGCCAGGCCCTGACCGCGCGCAGCGAAGACACGCGCCGCCACCTGCTGGCCGCTGCGGACGAAGAGCAGCAGCACCTCGAATGGTGCGAGCAGCGCCTGAAGGAACTCGAAGATCGTCCCAGCCGCCTGCGCCCGCTTTGGTACGGCGCTTCGTTTGCGATGGGCGCCGCCGCCGGCATCTTCGGCGACCGCTGGAGCCTGGGCTTCGTGGCCGAAACCGAGCGCCAAGTGTCGGAACATCTCGACGAACACATCCAGCGCCTGCCGGCAAAAGACGAAAGATCGCGCGAAGTGTTGCGCGCCATGCAGCACGACGAGCAGCGTCATGGGCGAGAGGCCGAAAGCCGTGGCGGCGTTCCGCTACCGGAGCCGGTGCGCGGGCTTATGCGTCGTGTGGCCGGGGTGATGAAGGCCGGGGCGTACCGGTTGTAGGTCGGGCTTCAGCCTGACTTGCGTTGAACCCGCCGCCTTTCATCAAACAAGGATCACGCGACACCTTGGCCTGGATAACGGCGCGACTCGCGCTGCTGGCTCCTGCGGCCAATCTCGCGACAGCAGGACGTGCAGCGTCGGTCGCGACCATTGCATGGAGATCTTCCCGCGCTCCTTTTCGACGCGGTGGCCTTTGAGCCGGCGTACGGGGCAGCTCGGTCATGGCCGCGCCGCGCCCAGGCTTTAGGCTAACGCTTTCCCATTCGGCATCCCTCATAGTGAAGAAGAAACCCAAGGCTGGCCCCGCAGAAGCCTTGCTCGAAGCGCATGTCGCATTCGTGCTCGAACAACTCGCCGGCGATCCCTTGAACACGCTGCTGGAAAACCTGCTCGATACGGCACTGGAGGAAGCCGCGCAGATCACGCTGGAGTCGGTGGTGACGCTCGACATGATCAAGGCCACTGCGCGCACCTATGCGGTGGAGCTGGAGCTTGGAGGCGGCATTCCGGAGCTGGTCGGCGACATCGCGCGCGCCCTGCACGCGCACCCGGTGCACGACCGGACACGATTGTCCGATCTGATTTCGCAGCGTCGCTTCGAAGACCTGCTCGATCACGCGCTGGCGCTCAAGTCGGTTCGCAGCCGACTGGTCGGGGAGGTCATCGCCAGCCCGCTGTACGAGAGCATCGCGTCCGACCTGCTGTACAACGGCATCCGCGACTACCTGACGCGCGGCGCCGGGGCATCGATCAGTATCCCCGGTGCGCGATCCGCCATGAAGTTCGGCCGCGCCGTGATCGGCCGCGCAACCTCGGGCCTGGAATCGGCGCTGGAAGAAAACATCAAGAAGCACATCGGTCACAGCGTGGGACAGGTGTCCGAGAAGACGGCTCAATCGCTACTCGACGGCGAGCACGACGCGGCGCTGCGCGAAGTCGCGCTCGATTCCTGGCGCCACATCCGCAACGCCAGGGTCGGCGACCTGCGCGAAGACCTCAGCGCGCTCGACGTGGAGGAGTTGTTCGTCACGCTTTACGAATGGTGGAAGGAACTGCGCAAGACGCCGTTCATGGGCGCGATGATCGACGCGGGTATCGAGCGCTTCTTCGACCGTTTCGGAGCGCAGACCTTGGCCGAGCTGCTCGACGACCTGGGGATATCCAGGTCCATGATGCTGGACGAGGCGCTGCGCTTTGCTCCGCACGTGCTGCAAGCGCTGAACGCTGCCGGTCGCGTGGAACCGGTGGTACGCCAGTTGCTCGCCCCGTTCTATCGGTCGGGTCGCGTCGAGGCGGTATTGAAGCGCGGCTGAGCAGTTCTCCCGCCGTATCCGCCGCCGATCGGCAACGGCAAACCCCTTAGAATTTTGCGTCACGCCGCAAGGCAGGAACAAGGGCTCCGACGGATGAAGGAAACGACGAGCGTACTGATCTGCACCTTCCGGCGACGCGAACAGCTTCGGTTGTTGCTCGGAGACATGGCGCGGCAGACCTTGCAGCCGGACGAGCTCGTGGTGGTGGACAACGATGCCGCGGGCAGTGCCCGCGACGTGGTCGAGCCATTCGCACGCGAGGTTCCGTTTACGGTGCGCTACGAGGTTCAACCCAAACAAGGTATTTCCCTGACGCGCAACCGTACGATCGAGCTGTCGAGCGGAGATTGGCTTGGAGGATTGGACGACGACGAGCGAGTGACACCCGACTGGCTGCAACAGATGACGGAGTGCGCGCGCCGCTTCGGAGCCGACGGCGTGCTGGGGCCGCTGGTCTACGAGCTGCCCGCCGACGCCCCCGCCTGGGTCCGGCAAAACAAGGTGTTCACGCGTCCGCGTCATTCCACCGGAACCCGCGTCCCGAGCAACGAGCTTTGGACCGCCAATACGCTGCTGCGGGCCGCCTCGGTGCGGGCACAGCCGGTACTGTTCGACGAAGCCCTGGGGCTGTCGGGCGGGGAAGATGCCGAGTTCCTGTTGCGCCTGGAACGGAGCGGCGCAAGGTTCGTCTGGTGCGATGAGGCGGTGGCATCGGAACCCGTGCCGCCCGCTCGAACGAAGCTGCGCTGGATCCTGGTCCGCTCGTACAGCGGCGGCCAGATCTACGCGAGATCCTGGAGCGCCGGCCACTTCGGAACCCGGCGCTGGTACTCCTGGCCGGCGTTTGCGCTAAAGGCCTGCGCCGCCGTCGGCGTGGCCACGACCATGGCGCTGCTCACCCTTCCAGCGCGGGGGCACTCCGTCAACTGGTTGTGCAAGGCGTCCAGCAACGCGGGCAAGCTCACCGCGCTGGTCGGCGGCCGGTACCAGCGATACGCGGTTTCGATGCCGCAGGACTCCGCAGCGCCCGGAAGCGGATAAGTCCCGGGTGTTCCGACGCGGCGCAAAAAAACCCTCCCCGACGGGGAGGGTCTGGAATGGCGTCGAGTCCCGATCAGCCGCGCATGCCGACCTGCTCCCACGCCGGGTGCAGGCTGGCCTTGGCGCTGGGACGCGCGTCGATACGCTTGAACCAGGCGTTGATGTTCTCCAGCGAAGGATCCAGCGGCTGGCCCACGCCCTTGGCGAAATCCAGGCAGCAATACAGCACCAGATCGGCCAGACGAATCTGGCTGCCGGCGATGAAATCGCGGCCGGCCATCAAGCCGTCGAGCCACTTGAGATTGCGCTGGGCGCTGGCTTTGAGCCCGGCCGCGGCCTCGGGAATACAGTGCACGCGATCCTTGAACAGCGGCAGCCCCTCGGCGAAACGGAAGCCGTTGTACGTCGCCTCGGTAATGTTCAACTCAACTCGGCGCTGCCACATGCGCGAGATCGCCTTCTCCTCGGCGTTGTTGCCGACCAGCGACTTGCCCGGATTGATTTCGTCCAGGTACTCGCACATCACCACCGTCTCGGCGATCACCGTGCCATTGTCGAGTTCCAGCGAAGGCAACTGCCCGGCGGGATTCTTGTCGGTGTAAGGCGGTTTGCGGTTCTCCGCCGCGAGCAGGTCGTGTTCCTGCATCGGCACATCGATGCCTTTTTCGAGCATGAACATGCGCACCATGCGCGGGTTCGGTCCAAACGAATTCAGAAGCTTCATGAATCTCTCTCCAGTGGTGTTGCGGTGTGGGGGTAATGCCGGGGCCGTGGACCGCGCGTGCGGATGGCAGTTCCGCATGTTCCCGCGAAGCTGGCTCAAGCCGCCATAAGGAGTATCCCTAGTTCGCTGCGCGCTTGCCGCTTAGCCCGGAGTCCGATGCACCGCCACCGGCCCGAAACCCTGGCACACGGGCGTGATGGAAAGCGTGTTGATGTTGACGTGCGCCGGCCGCGACGCCACCCAGTGCACCGTGTCGGCGACATCCTCTGCCGTGAGCGGCTGCACGTTCTGGTAAACCGAGGCTGCGCGCGCATCGTCGCCGCTGAAGCGCACGTTGGAGAACTCGGTACCGCCCGCGAGACCCGGCGCCACATCGGTCACGCGGATCGGCGTGTTGTACAGATCGGCGCGCAGGTTGAGCGAGAACTGCCGCACGAAAGCCTTGGTGGCGCCGTAAACGTTGGCGCCGGGATACGGCCATTCCTCGGCGGTGGAGCCGATGTTGATGACGTGACCGCGGCCGCGTTCGACCATGCCGGGCAGAATCGCGCGGGTCAGGTACATCAGGCCCTTCACATTGGTATCGACCATCTGCTCCCACTGGTCGAGCGAAGCCTGATGCGCCGGCGCCAAGCCCAGCGCAAGGCCGGCGTTGTTGACCAGCAGATCGATATCCGCGAAGTCCGTGGGCAAGCTTGCGATGGTCGATTCGACCGCCGCTCGATCACGCACATCGAGCGGCAGGCACAGCGTGGGCACTCCAAGTTCAGCCGCGAGTTTCTCCAGGCGTTCGACTCTCCGGCCTGAAATGACGAGGCGCGCACCGTCGCGCGCAAATCTCCTGGCGATGGCTTCACCGAAACCGGCGCTGGCGCCGCTGACGAACACGATCACGATCCGACTCCCTTTCACGAACAGACTGGCAAGACTACGCGAGCGCCTGTCCGGCCGGCCATTTATGCGGGCGTGGACCCAGGCTGGGTGGTTCGAAGTGGTGAGCAAGCTCTCGCGCCTGAAACGAAAACGCCCCGGATTCCCGGGGCGTTTTCTTGAAGCAAGAACAACTCTTACGTCGTGATGCTGATCACTGACTACTTCGATTACAGCGAGTAGTACATCTCGAACTCGATCGGATGCGTGGTCATGCGGAAACGCGTGACTTCCTGCATCTTGAGTTCGATGTAGGCATCGATCACATCGTCGGTGAACACGCCGCCCTTGGTGAGGAAGCCGCGGTTCTTGTCGAGGTGATCCAGCGCCATGTCCAACGCGTGGCAGACGCGCGGAATCTTCGCGTCTTCTTCCGGCGGGAGATGATAGAGATCCTTGTCCGACGGATCGCCAGGGTGGATCTTGTTCTGGATGCCGTCGAGGCCGGCCATCATCATCGCGGCGAAGGCGAGGTAGGGGTTGGCCGAAGAGTCCGGGAAGCGCACTTCGATGCGTCGGCCCTTGGGGCTGGGCACGTAGGGAATGCGGATGGAGGCCGAACGGTTGCGCGCGGAGTAAGCGAGCATGACCGGCGCTTCGAAGCCCGGCACCAGGCGCTTGTAGCTGTTGGTGCCCGGGTTGGTGAAGGCGTTGAGCGTCTTGGCGTGCTTGAGGATGCCGCCGATGTAGTACAGCGCGGTCTCGGACAGGCCACCGTAGCCGTCGCCGGCAAACGTGTTCTTGCCGTTCAAGGACAGCGACATGTGCACGTGCATGCCGCTGCCGTTGTCGCCGACGATGGGCTTGGGCATGAACGTCGCGGTCTTGCCGAACTGGTGGGCGATGTTCTGCACCACGTACTTGAGCTTGAGCACGTCGTCGGCCTTCTGGATCAGGGTGCCGAACTTCACGCCGATTTCGCACTGGCCGCCGGTAGCAACCTCATGGTGGTGGACCTCCACTTCCATGCCGACGTCTTCGAGCGTGGTGCACATGGCGGAGCGGATGTCTTGCAGCGCATCGACCGGCGGCACCGGGAAGTAGCCGCCCTTCAGGCCGGGGCGATGACCGGTGTTGCCGTGCTCGTAATCCTTGCCCGAGTTCCAGACCGCGTTCTCAGCGTCGATCTCGACGAAGCAGCCCTTCAGACCCGAATCCCAGCGGATGGAGTCGAAGATGAAAAATTCGTTTTCCGGGCCGAAGTAGGCTGTGTCGGCGATGCCGGTACTCTTGAGATAGGCCTCGGCACGCTTGGCGATGGAGCGCGGGTCGCGCGAGTAGCCCTGCATGGTGGCGGGTTCGATGACGTCGCAGGTGATGACCAGCGTGGGGTCTTCGAAGAACGGGTCCATGAAGGCGGTACCAGCGTCCGGCATCAGAATCATGTCGGACTCGTTGATGCCCTTCCAGCCGGCGATGCTCGAACCGTCGAACATCTTGCCGTCGATGAACAGGCTTTCGTCCACGGTCTTGGCCGGCACGGTGACGTGCTGTTCCTTGCCCTTGGTGTCGCAGAAACGGAAGTCGACAAACTTCACGCTCTTATCAGTGATGGTTTTGAGTACGTCTTTGCCCGAAGCCATGGAGTCTCCCGTTGGGTCGTTGATTGATGTTGGGCCGCCCCTTGGCGAACTCTCTCCGCGGGCGGTGCGCTGCTGAAAAACGCGAGTGTGAAACGCAGTATCCGTGCCACGCGCACCCGTGTCCCCGCGAGGCACCTGTCGAGTTCGCGGGGTCGAGGATCGCGTGGCGGACGCTAGCCTAGCCCATTTTTGGTGCGTGCAGACAGGGGATGAAACGGGCGTCGCTATACTGCGCGCCGCCCGTTTGCCACCCGGCCTCCTCATGACTTTTCAGGACCTCATCCTCAAGCTTCAGGCCTTCTGGGCCGGCCACGGCTGCACCCTGGTCCAGCCCATGGACATGGAGATGGGCGCCGGCACCTTCCACTGGGCGACCTTCCTGCGCGCCCTCGGGCCCGAGCCCTGGAACACGGCTTACGTGCAGCCCTCGCGCCGACCGACCGACGGCCGCTACGGCGAAAACCCGAACCGCTTGCAGCACTACTACCAGTTCCAGGTGCTGATGAAGCCATCGCCACCGAACATCCAGAAGCTGTATCTGGAATCGCTGGAGATGCTGGGCTTCGACCCGCTGACGCACGATATCCGCTTCGTCGAGGACAACTGGGAGAGCCCGACGCTCGGCGCCTGGGGCCTGGGCTGGGAGGTCTGGCTCAACGGCATGGAAGTCACGCAGTTCACCTACTTCCAGCAAGTCGGCGGCATCGAATGCCGTCCCGTTGCCGGCGAGATCACCTACGGTCTCGAACGTCTGGCGATGTACATCCAGAAGAAGGAAAGCGTGTACGACCTCGTCTGGTCCGACACCGGCGGCAGACTCGTCACCTATGGCGATGTCTATCACCAGAACGAAGTCGAACAGAGCACCTACAACTTCGAGCACGCCGACGTGGCAACGCTGTTCGAGCGTTTCAACCGGGCCGAGGCCGAGTGCCAGCGCCTGCTGACCTTGGAAAAGCCGCTGCCGCTGCCGGCCTACGAGCGCACCATCCAGGCGTCTCACACCTTCAACCTGCTCGACGCGCGCGGTGCGATTTCCGTGACCGAGCGGCAGGCCTACATCCTGCGCGTGCGTACCCTGGCGCGCGGCTGCGCGGAGGCTTATTTCAAGGCGCGCGAGGCGCTGGGGTTTCCGATGCTGAACCCGCAACCAAGGGCGATCTGAGCCGGCCATGGCAATCCCGGACTTTCAGAGTTGCATGCTGCCGCTAATGATCCTGGCTTCCGACGGGAAGGAACACAGGGTCGCGGATGCTTTCGCAAAGCTGTCGCAGGACTTCGGCCTGAGCGAAGCCGAACTAGCGGAACAGCTACCCAGCGGCCGGGCACCGCTCTTCTACAACCGGGTTGCCTGGGCGGTGTTCTACTTGAGAAAGGCTGCGTTGCTCGAAACGCCTCGAAGAAGCTACGTCCGAATCACGCCAGTTGGTCGCGAGGCCTTGACGCCGAAGCCCGAGCGCATCGATCTCAAGTTTCTTAAGCGCTTCCCTGCGTTCGTGGAATTCCGATCCAAACGAGTCGAAGACGCTTCCGCTGTCGAGTCGGACGGCGATCAGGATGAAAGCGCGGTTGGCACCCCTCGCGAAATCTTGGAAACTGCCTACCAGCAGTTGCGCACCGAACTCGCTTCAGAAATCGCCCAGGCCCTGAAGGCCGCTGACCCCGCGAAGTTCGAGCGCATCGTCGTCGAGCTGCTCGTGCGCATGGGCTACGGCGGTAGCCTAGTCGACGCGGGCCGCGCGATTGGTCGCAGCGGCGACGAAGGTATTGATGGCGTCATCAAGGAAGACCACTTAGGCCTCGACAACATCTACGTGCAGGCGAAGAAGTGGGAGAACACGGTCGGCCGACCGGAGATCCAGAAGTTCGCCGGTGCGTTGCAGGGCCAGCGTGCGCGCAAGGGCGTCTTCATCACGACGGCAGACTTTTCGAAAGACGCTCGCGAGTACGTGCAGCGAATTGAGTCAAAGATCGTATTGATCGACGGGAAAAGTCTGTGTGAGCTGATGATCGACTTCAACGTCGGGGTCAGCGCCATGCAAACCTTCGAGTTGAAACGCATCGACCTCGATTTTTTCAGCGACGACTGACCCATGATCCTCATCGGCATGTTCGATTCGCCTTACGTGCGCCGCGTCGCGGTGAGCCTGCGGCTGCTCGGCTTCGACTTCGAGCATCGCAACTGGTCCGTGGGCAAGGACATCGATCAGATTCGCCAGTACAACCCGCTGGGTCGCGTGCCCACGCTGGTGCTGGACGATGGCGAGGCGCTGGTGGATTCCGGCGCCATCCTGGATTACCTCGACGACCACGTCGGGCCGGAGCGCGCCCTGCTGCCCGCGCGTGGTGAAACGAGACGTCGCGCGCTCAAGCTCATGGCTATCGCCACCGGCGCAGCGGATAAAGGCGTGGCGCAACTTTACGAGCGGGCTTTTCGTCCCGAGGACAAGCGTCACGAACCCTGGGTGGCGCGTTGCCGTGCGCAGATGGAAGGCGGTCTGGCCGAACTGGATCGTGTGGCCTCCACCACCGAGTCCGACTGGCTGCTCGGCTGGCGGCTGACGCAGGCGGACATCACCGTGACCGCAGCATCGACCTTCCTGCACGAGGCCTTGCGACTCGACCCGAGCCGATATCCCGCGCTGATGCGGCGCGTCGCCCGTGGCGAGGCCTTGCCGGCTTTCCGCGAATTTCATCAGCCGTTCTTCGTGCCTCAACCCGGAAGCGGCTGATTGCCGATTGGCGCGCGCGGCCCCATCCCTGACAATGGCGCCCATTCACTTCGACGCCCCCCAATGAGTCACGACCTGCTGCTCGAAATGGGCTGCGAAGATCTGCCCGCCCGATATGTGGCTCCCCTGGCCAACGCGTTGAGTCGCGGGATTGGCGAGGGTTTGTCGAAGCGCGGCGTGTTGCCCGGCGCGATCCAAACTTTTGCGACGCCGCGACGAATCGCGGTGTTGATCTCCGGCCTGGTCGAGCACCAGCCCGACCAGGCCATCGAGCGTCTCGGTCCTGCTGTAAGCGCGTCGATGAAGGACGGCAAGCCGACGCCGGCGGCGTTGGGATTTGCCAAGTCCTGCGGCGTAAATTTCGCGGCGTTGGACCAGAAGGACGGCAAGCTGTTTTTCTCGAAGACCGCCCCGGGCCGCGCAACAGGAGAGCTGATTCCGGAGATTTTCGAAGAGACGCTCAAGCAAATGGACGAGCTGGTGCCCAAGCGCATGCGCTGGGGCTCGGGCGAGGAGACGTTCGTGCGTCCGGTCGAGTGGCTGTGCTGCCTGTTCGGCAAGGAAGTCGTGCCCTTGCGACGCTTCGGCCTCGATGCCGGTCGCGTGACTTACGGGCATCGGTTCCATGCGCCCGACGCGATCGCTCTGGCTTCGCCGTCTGTTTATGCCGACGCCTTGCTCAAGGCGCATGTCTGGGCCGATGTCGCCTCACGCAAAGCGGAGATTCGCAAACAGATCGAAACCGCTGCCGCCAAGCTCGGCGGTCACGCGCGCATCACCGAAGACCTGCTCGACGAAGTAACCGCGCTGGTCGAATGGCCGGTGGCGATTGCCGGCCAGTTTGAGGAACGCTTTCTCGAACTGCCGCCCGAGGTGATCGTCGCCACGGTCGAAACCAACCAGCGTTACTTCACGGTGTTCGGCGACGCTGCGCATACGCAATTGACGCGGCACTTCATCACCGTTTCTAACATTGAATCGCGCGACGTGGCGCAGGTGATTGCCGGCAACGAGCGCGTGGTGCGGCCGAGGCTGACCGACGCGCTGTTTTTCTGGCAGCAGGATTTGAAGCAGCCGTTGGCTGCGTACGCTTTGCTACTCGACGCGGTTATGTTTCAGAAAGATCTGGGCTCGACCGGCGACAAGGTTCGCCGCGTTACGCAGCTTGCAATGAAGATAGCAGCCGAGTTGAACGAGGACAGCGCCACCGTCGCGCGTGCCGCGCAACTCTGCAAGGCCGACCTCGTGACCAAGGTCGTCTACGAGTTTCCGGAAGTGCAGGGACTGATGGGTGGCACCTACGCCTTGAAGTCGGGCGAGTCGGCGCGGGTTGCTCAGGCGATTCGCGAACATTACCTGCCGACGCAACAGGGCACACCGATTCCGTCTACCCCCGCAGGGCGGATCGTTGCGCTAGCAGACAAGCTCGACACGCTAGCGGGCATCTTCGCCATCGGGCAGAAACCGACGGCGAGCAAGGATCCCTTCGCGCTGCGCCGTGCTGCGCTGGGCGTATTGCGCATCTGTATCGAGGGCGAGTTGCCGCTGGATGTGGCCTCGCTACTGGAGGCGGCGCTCGCGTTGCAGCCAGCGGGGAAGCGAGACGCCCAGGTGCTCGCCGAGCTGGTCGAGTTTGCGATGGAGCGCTTGCGCGCTTACTTGGTCGGACAGGAGTTGGACGGTCGCAGCATCGGAGTCGAGACCTTCGAGTCCGTGAAGTCGCTCGGTATCACGCAGCCGCTGGACCTGCGCCGACGTATCGCCGCGGTGCACGGTTTCGTCACACTCGACGCGGCACCCAATCTGGCCGCCGCTAACAAGCGCATCCGCAACATTCTCAAGCAGGCGGGCGCTGCCGAATCTGTGATCGATCCGGTGAAGTTCGAGCACGCTGCAGAAGGCACATTGTTTGAGGCCATGAACGCGCTCGCGGCGCTCAACGCCGCGACCACCGACTACACTGCCAAGCTGGTGAACCTCGCCTCGCTGCGGGGACCGGTCGATGCCTTTTTCGAAGGCGTGATGGTCAACGCGGAGAATCCCGCGGTGCGCGCCAATCGTCTCGCGCTGCTCCAGCAACTCGACACGATGTGCCGCGAGGTCGCAGACCTGTCCTGCCTTCCGGGATGAAGCTGATTCTTCTCGACCGCGACGGCGTCATCAACGAGGACTCGGACGACTACATCAAGTCAGTCTCGGAGTGGCGGCCCATTCCCGGCAGCCTGGAAGCGATCGCGCGGTTGTCTCAGGCGGGATGGCGCATGTTCGTTGCGTCCAATCAGGCGGGCATCGGACGCGGCTTGTTCGGTTACGACGCCCTGTTCGCGATTCACGCGCGGCTTCATCAAGCGGTGATCGCGCTGGGCGGACACATCGACGGGATCGAATTCGCGCCGGAACACCCGGATGCGGCTACCGACATGCGCAAGCCCAATCCCGGCATGCTCAAGGACATCGCGCGGCGCCTGGGAGTGAGCCTGGAGGACGTGCCTTTCGTGGGCGACAGCCTGTCGGACATCCAGGCTGCGCGGGCCGTTGGCGCTCGCCCAATTCTGGTGCGGACGGGCAAGGGCCTGCGCACCGAATCTGCGCAAGGATTCTCGGGCGTGCCGGTTTACGACGATCTGGCGAGCGTTGCGCGCGAACTTCTGGCCTAGCTGCTCAGCGCGCGCCGCAGACCGCATAGTCCTCGCGACGACGGTCGATCTCGACACCCACGCCCTTCACGTCCGGAATTGCGCCGGGCTTGTCGACGACCAGACGCACGGACAGGATCGGGAAACGCTCGAACAATGCGCGCGCAATCTTCTCGGCCAGGGTTTCAAGCAATTGCGGCTTGAGCGCGAGTGCAATCTCGCGAACGGTCTCGCTCACCGCGGAGTAATCCACCGAGTCGCGCATGCGATCGCTCGACGCCGCTTCCCGCGTGTCGCAGCCCAGCTCCAGGTCGAAAATCAGCGGGCGCAGCAGGGTGCGTTCCCAGTCGTGGATGCCGATGATGGTTTCGACTTTCAGGCCGCGGATGAAGATTTTGTCCATGCCCGCATTGTAGGGCGCTTCCCGGTCCGGACCCCACGGCACTACGATGCGCGCCCGTTTCGACGCGACCCCGACATGTCCCACAGTCCCTTTCTGCAAGCTGCGCTCGACGCTGCCGCCGCTGCTAGCGACATCATCCGCAAGGCTTATCGCGGCAATTTCGGCGTGCAGTTCAAGGCGGACTCCAGTCCGGTCACGGAAGTGGACATTGCGGCCGAACGCGCGATCCGCGATTTATTGTCCTCGCGCTTTCCCGGTCACGGTTTCTACGGCGAGGAAACCGGCCGCGCCGCAATGGACGCGGAGTATCTCTGGCTGGTCGATCCAATCGATGGCACCAAGGCCTTCGTGCGGGGCTATCCGATCTTCTCGGTGCAGATTGCGCTCATGCATCGCGGCGAGCTGGTGCTCGGCGTGTCGAGCGCGCCGTGCTGGAACGATGGGCATGGCGAGCTGGCCTGGGCCGAGAAGGGTCAGGGCGCGCATTTCGATGGCCAGGCCATCCGCATCGCCGACACCGCGACCTTGGCCAAGGCCACGCTGTCCACTGGCAATCTCGCCCGGCTGGCCGGTTCGCCGGCATGGGCAAATCTCGGCGCCCTCATCCCGCGCCTGAACCGCATCCGCGGCTACGGCGATTTCCTGCACTACCATTTTCTCGCCAGCGGCAAGCTCGACGCAGTCGTGGAGTCGGACGTGAACATTCTCGACATCGCAGCGCTGACCGTGATCGTGCGCGAGGCCGGTGGGGTGTTCACCGACTTGCACGGTGGGCCTGTTGGACTGGATACAACGAGCGTACTTGCCGCGGTTCCCGGTCTGCATTCCGAACTGCTGAAAGCCCTGGCGTACTGACGCGCCGGCCATGCGATCTGGCGCATTGGGCGCCTATACTCGAACCTTCGTCCGAGAGTTTTGGGGGAGCCGCACCATGAATACCGCCGTGTCCTACTTGCCGACCGCGTTCGCAGCCGGCAATGCCAGCGAAACCGAAATCCGCCGCGTGTTCGACAAGCAGCGAGACACCGCGCTGCGCCTACGCACGTCCACCGCCGACGAGCGCATCGCAAAGATCACGCGCCTGCGCGACGCCGTGCTCGCGCATCGCGAATCGATCCGCGCAGCGGCGGCAAAGGACTTCCGCAAGCCGCCCGCGGAAGTGGACCTCACCGAAGTGTTGCCAGTGGTGATGGACGCCAACGACGCGCGTCGCCACGTCAAGAAATGGATGCGGCCCACGGGCGTGTGGCCCACGCAGATGATGATGGGTACCAAAGGCTACGTGCAGTACGAGCCCAAGGGCCGCTGCCTCATCATCTCGCCGTGGAATTACCCGGTGAATCTCACCTTCGGTCCGCTCGTGGCATGTCTTGCGGCAGGCAACACGGCGATTCTCAAGCCGTCGGAAATGACCCCGAATCTCTCGGCCGTGATGGTGAAAATCACTCGCGAGATTTTCTCCGAGGACGAGGTCGCGATTTTCGAAGGCGATGCTCCGGTCTCGACCGCGCTGCTCGCGCTGCCTTTCGATCACATCTTCTTCACCGGTTCGCCCGCCGTCGGCAAAGTCGTGATGACCGCTGCCGCCAAGCACCTGACCAGCGTGACGCTGGAGCTGGGCGGCAAGTCGCCGACGATCGTCGATGAAAGCGCCGACTTGAAGCTCGCGGCGCAGACGCTGGCCTGGGGCAAGTTCACGAACAACGGCCAGACCTGCATCGCGCCCGATCACGTTTACGTGCACGCCGCAGTAAAAGACGAGTTCGTGCGGTTGTTCAAGGAAACGCTTGCGGCGGCTTACGGCGAAGGTGCGGCGGCGCAACGCTCGCCGATGCTCGCGCGCGTGGTCAACGAGCGGCATACCAAGCGCGTCAACGCGCTGCTGGAAGACGCGAAGGCCAAGGGCGCCAAGGTGCTGACCGGCGGCGTTGTGGACGAAAAGGATTGCTTCATCGCGCCGACCCTGCTCACCGACATTCCGCGCGACGCGAAGATCATGGACGAGGAAATCTTCGGGCCGCTGCTACCGATCATTTCCTTCACCAATCTCGATCAGGTGATCGGCGAGATCAACGCCATGCAGAAGCCGCTTGCTCTGTACATGTGGAGCCGCACCGAAGCGAACATCAAGGCCGTGATGAGCCGCACTTCGTCCGGCGGCGCGTGCATCAATCACGCGGTCGTGCACTTCCTGCACGGCAACCTGCCGTTCGGGGGAGTCAACAATTCCGGCATGGGCAACACACACGGCGTGTACGGCTTCAAGGCGTTCTCGCACGAGCGCGCGGTAGTGCGCACGCGCTTCATGCTGGCGCGCATGTTCTTCCTGCCGCACAAGAGCTGGACGCAGAAAATCATCGACCTGATGATGAAGCTCGCCTGAGGATCTGCGGCCGAGGTCAGGCCAGAGGCAATCTGCCGGACCGTCGGGCTACGGACGCACGCCGAAAGACGTGCCAGCCCAGTGCATAAGCCAGGAGTACCGGCCCGAGCGCAGACAAGGCCGCACGGGCCGCTCGTCCGACCAGCGTGCGGCCCTGGAAACCCGATTCCGGATCGCTAGCGGCGATCAGGGCGAAGCCCAGAACGACACCGATCCCGATCACCGTCAGTAGTGTCCGGAATGCCGGCCTCGGGCGTGTTTCCGGCGGACGATGTTCCGGTTCGGTCCGGCGCAGAACGCGCAGTGCCCACAGCGCGAGGACGCCCAGGCCCAGCACCGAGCTGCCGTGTTGCAGCAAGCTCCCGGGCGTGATTGCACTGCCCAGTCGGATGATTTCGTCGGCAATACCGGGGAATAGCAGGGCGGCCCAGACCCAAATGCCGGGGCGGGTCAGTCCATCCCACAGCAGATGTGTTGTGGCGCCGATGAGGAGCCCCGCCGCGATGCGCAGCCAGTCAGCGGCCGAATTCGGAAGCGGGCGTGAGCGCGCAATCCGACAGGCCAAAGCGTCCGGCAGCAGTGCCCGGACCGGCTCTCGCAGCACAAGCGTCCACAGCAGGTAGGCGGACAGTCCCAGCGGCAGGCAGAACAGGAACAGCCCCGACAGGCCGTGACTGAAAGACCGCGGCGGATCCCAGGGCAGGAAATAGCCCGCATCGGGCACCATGCTGCCGATGGCCAAAACGGTGAAACCGCCGTAACGCCTCAGTGGGATGACGGCTGCGGGATGGGCGAACGTGAAGGGCAAAGGCTGGGGGACATTCGAGCAGGCAACGCAGTTTGCCCGCTTCCGGCAGCAACCGGCACCCGAAGTTCAGGTACCGGTCTTGCGCAACGGCACCACCGAGGGATGCTGCGCCAGGTTGGATACCATGCCCTGCACCGGAATCAGCGAGCGGATCAGGAAGCGCAGATAGTCATTGAACTGCGGGCCCGAAGGCAGCGCATCCGGATTGTCGCGACGCATGCGCACCGTGCCGACAAAAGTCGAGTAAGCGAACGTTGCCCAGTTGCGCGCCTGCGCCGGCTCGATACCCAGGCCGCGATAACAGGTCTCGATATACGCACGCCAGGCTTCGCTCACCCTTTGCACGCAGGCGTGCGCGGCTACGTGCTTCGAGCCGGACAGCGCCAGCAGAATGCGCTCGGATCTCAGGTCGGTATTCGCCGCCGTGCGGAACAAGGTGTGCAGGCGCTCGCGCGGCAGCGGTTCGCGCTCGGCGTGGCCGATCATGTCCACCGTCTCGTGGCGCTCCCACACCTGCAGCGCGCGCGTTACCAGCGCGTCGCGGTTCGGGTAGTGCCAGTAGAAACTGCCCTTGGTCACGCCCAGACGACGAGCCAGCGGCTCGACCGCAACGGCTTCGATGCCGCCACTGGCAATGACATCGAGCGCCAGATCAGCCCAGTCGTCGGCGGTGAGACTCTTGCGGGCGGGGACGGATGAAGGTTCGGTAGAACTGGACATCGATTCGACTCGTGCAAGGGCCCAGGCGGCCCAAGGTGCGCCACGGTACGGGCACGTATGGGGACTGTCCTTAGCGGCCACGCCGCGAGCCCCTGTCGCGAAGGCGACCGTTGTTGCGTGCGCTCTAACCGCGGCCCGTGCAGGGGGTCTGTGCTATCGTCGTTTTCATTCCATCTAAAAAGCTGTTCCCGGAGCACGCCGCACCATGTCCACCCGTTTACGTACTCCGTTGGCGCTGGCTGCCGGCGTTCTCATCGGCGTCTTCATCACGCTGACCGACGGCGTATTCGCCACCAAGGACAAGGCCGCCGCAGAAGTGCTGCCGCTGAAGGACTTGCAAGTGTTCGTGGAAATCCTCAACCGGGTCAAGAACGACTATGTCGAGCCGGTGGAAGACAAGGTGCTGCTGGAGAATGCCGTGCGCGGCATGCTCTCGGGCCTGGATCCGCACTCGGCCTACTTGGACGCCGACGAATTCAAGGAAATGAACATCGCCACCTCCGGCAAGTTCGGCGGATTGGGGATCGAAGTGCAGATGCAGAACGGGGCCGTTCGAGTGGTGTCGCCCATCGACGACACCCCGGCTGCCAAGGCAGGCATCCAGCCCGGCGATCTGATCGTGAAGATCGACGACACCCCGACCCGCGGCCTGGAACTGAGCGAAGCCGTGCAGAAGATGCGCGGCGATCCCGGCAGCAAGATCGTGCTGACCGTGGTGCGCGAAGGCGCGACGGGGCCGCTGACGGTGGAGATGGAACGCGCCATCATCAACGTGGCCAGCGTGCGTGGTCGCATGCTCGAACCGGGCCTGGGTTACGTGCGTATCTCCAGCTTTACCACCGAGACCGGCGGCTCGCTGGACAAGGAACTCAAGAAGCTCAAGAAGGAGGCCGGTGGCCAGCTCAAGGGCATCGTGCTCGACCTGCGCAACAACCCCGGCGGCGTGCTCGATGCCGCGGTCAAGGTCAGCGATGCCTTCATCGAAAAGGGCGTGATCGTCAGCATCAAGGGCCGCGACTCGGACGGCAACCGCGAGTTCAGCGCCACGCCCGGCGACGAGCTCGACGGGAACCCGATCGTGGTGATGATCAATGGCGGCTCGGCCTCTGCCTCCGAAATCGTCGCGGGCGCGATGCAGGATCAGAAGCGGGCCGTGCTGATGGGCGACAAGACCTTCGGCAAGGGTTCGGTGCAGACCATCATGCCGCTGCAAACCGAGTCCGCAATCAAGCTCACCACCGCGCGCTACTACACGCCGTCGGGCCGCTCGATTCAGGGCGACGGCATCGTGCCGGACATTGCGGTCAAGCCGCTCAAGGTGGCCAAGCCCGAAGGCGCCGTCGATTTCGAACCGATCACGGAAGCCGCGCTCAAGGGCAGCCTGGTCAACGAGAAGGAAAAGCTTCAGGCCGACAAGGACGCGGAAGCCGCGCGCAAGAAGATCGACGAAGAAGAACAGAAACTGGCCGAGACCGATTACACCTTGTACGAGGCGCTCAATCTGCTCAAGGGCCTGACGATCGCTGTCAGCATCAAGGGCGGCTGAGCTTCAGCGGCGCGGCTCTCGCAAGCCGCGCCAGGCGATCCAGGCGCCTGGCACGCCGAGCGCCCAGGTCGGCCACGGCAAGCCCAGCCACCGCGGAATGCCTGCGCCGGTCGTCACCGAAAAAATTGCGGCCGCAACCAGCAGCGCGGCCGCCACCGTGACGTGCATCTGCCGGCGCGCGTTGGCGTGCATCTCGGCATGCAGACGGTCCAGCGACTTCTTGCCGACGCCCAGGCCTTCGCCGCGTTCCAGGCTCTTGATCGCCTGGCTCGCGAGCTCCGGCAGCATCTCGGCAATGTGCGGACCTTCGCGGCGCACCCGCGCGAACATCGCGCCGGGGCCGAGCCGGTGCTTCATCCAGTCTTCCATGATCGGCTTGGCGGTCTTCCACAGATCCAGGTCGGGGTGAAGCTGGCGGCCCAGGCCCTCGACCTGCAGCAGTGTCTTCTGCAGAAGCACGAGCTGCGGCTGCACCCGGTACTTGAAGCGCCGCGCGATCTGGAACAGGCGCAGCAGAAAAACCCCGAAGGAAATGTCCTTGATGGGCTTGCCGAAAATCGGCTCGCTCACGGTACGGATGGCCGACTCGAATTCTTCAAGACGCGTGCCGACGGGGATCCACTCGCTCTCCAGGTGCAGCTCCGCGATTTTTCGATAGTCGCGGTTGAAGAAGGCGAGGAAATTTTCGGCCAGATAGCGCTGATCGCCCGGGGTGAGCGTGCCGACGATGCCGAAGTCCAGCGCCAGATAACTCGGCACCGCGGGGTTCGACGGATCCACCAGGATGTTGCCGGGGTGCATGTCCGCGTGGAAGAAATTGTCGCGGAACACCTGCTTGAAAAAGATCTCCACGCCGCGTTCGGCGAGCACTGAGAAGTCCACACCAAGTCCGCGCAAATGATCCATTTCGCGGATCGAAATGCCGTTGAGGCGTTCCATCACCAGCACGTTCTGGCGCGTCAGGTCGAAGAACACCAGTGGGTGATAGATCAGCGGGCTGCCCAGCCAGTTGCGGCGCAGCTGCATGCAGTTGGCGCCTTCGCGCATCAGGTCGAGTTCGTCGAGGATGGTTCGCTCGTACTCCTCGACGATGGCTTTCGGGCGCAGTCGATGGCCTTCCGGGTGCAAGGTCTCCACGAGGGCGGCGATCACGCGCAGCAGTTCGATGTCCTTGCGGATCGATACTTCCACGCCCGGTCGCAAGACTTTCACGACGACTGGAAAGCCGGGATCGTTTGCTGCTTCGGGCTTCAAGCGTGCGGTGTGAACTTGCGCCACCGAAGCAGAGGCCAGGGGCACTTCGTCGAACTCGTTGAACAGTTCGCCGACCGGTTTGCCGAGCGCGGCTTCGACGATGAGCCGCGCCTCCGCACCTGGAAACGGCGGCACCTTGTCCTGTAGCTTGGCCAGCTCCATCGCGATTTCTGGCGGCAGGATGTCGGGCCGCGTGGACAGCGCCTGACCGAACTTGATGAATACCGGGCCGAGGGTTTCGAGCGCTTCGCGCAGGCGCACTTCACGTGGCGTTGTGCCGCGCGGTTTGCCATCGAGGAATTCGCGCAGACCGTAACGCGCGACCACGCGCTGGATGTGCCAGAGGCGACCGAGGCGGCCGAACATCAGGCTGACGACGGACCGGATTCGAGCCGGCGCAGTCGCGCTTCGAGACGATCGAGCGATTCGCGCGCATCGTCCACCTCGTTCATCCACTCACCCACGTCGCGGCCACGCGCGAGGTCGTAGGTCTCTTCGCGCAGGTATTCGGCGGTGTTGTCGGCCATGCGCCGCGAGTTGCCGCGGGTCCAGCTCAACATCTTCTTCAGCCCGCCGACGAGGCGGTGCGCGGCCACGCCGCCGAGCATCGGCGCCAACCATTCCTCGGGATCGAAGCCGACTCTCGCGACCATCGCGCGGAACTGGTTGAGCAGCTCGGCATCACCCTCGACGACAAGTCCGGCGGGCAATCCGGGCTGCGCGCCTGCAACGTGTCTCAAAGATGCGATCAGCGCGGTCGGCGTGCCGGTGACCTGCACGTCGGCGCCGCGCGGTGCATGCGGCATCACGCGCACACCGGAGGGAATGAACTCGATAGCGAGGCCCAATCCTGCAGAGGGCAGAAAGAATTCCATGCAACGGCCGTCGAGCTTCGTGCATTCGTCGAGCACGGAAGCTTCGAGTCGCAGATAGCGGTTGAGCGCAATCTCGGCGGCCGCGCAGAGAATCGAAGGCGTCATTCGAGCCGGAACCCTCGATGCACCGCGACCACGCCGCCGGTGAGGTTGTAGACCTGCGCGCGGCCGAAGCCGGCGGTTTCCATCATGCCTTTCAGCGTGGTCTGGTCCGGATGCATGCGGATGGACTCGGCCAGATACCGATAGCTCGCCTCGTCGTTGGCGACCAGGCGCCCCATCAGCGGCAGCAGCTTGAACGAGTACTGGTCGTAGAGCTTCGACAGGCCGGCCGTCAGCGGCTTGGAGAATTCGAGAATCAGCAAGCGACCACCGGGCTTGAGCGTGCGGTACATCGAGCGCAGCGCGGCGTCCTTGTCGGTGACATTGCGCAGGCCGAAGCCGATCGTGATGCAGTCGAAGCTGCTCTCGGCAAAAGGCAGGCATTCGGCGTTGGCCTGCACGATGGGCAGGGTCACCACGCCCTTGTCCGCGAGCCGGCGCCGACCTTCGCCGAGCATTGCTGCGTTAATGTCGGACAGCACGACCATTCCGCGCGGACCGACTTGGCTGGAGAATTCGCGCGACAAATCGCCGGTGCCGCCGGCTACGTCCAGCACCTTCTCGCCTGCGCGCACGCCAGCCAGATCGATCACGAAACGCTTCCACAAGCGATGTACGCCCAAGGACATCAGGTCGTTCATCAGGTCGTACTTCGAGGCCACCGAATCAAACACCCCGGCCACGCGCTGGCGCTTCTCGCCCACCGGCACCTGCTGGAAACCGAAGTGCGTGGTGCCACTCTGTTTGTTTTGGGGCTTGGGATCGTCGCTCACGATGCGGGCTTGGGTGGCGTGTATTTCTTGGGCTGGAGCGCCGCGAGTTTAACCACGTCGCTGTCGCGCGACATGCGCATCTCGGTCAGCCGCGTCTCGTACGTCGTCCAGTACTTTTCCTGATTCTCACCCAGGTCGGCGAGCACGTCCCAGGAAAATAGGCCGGTGTCGTGGCCGTCGTCGAACACCAGCTTTACGGCGTAGCGCCCGACCGGCTGCACCGCGGTGATTCCCACATTGCGCTTGCCCCCGACCAGCACCGGCTGGCCATGACCCTGTACTTCCGCCGAAGGCGAGTGCACGCGCAAGTACTCGGCCGGCAGCAGAAACACGCGAGCGTCGGCATAGCCGACCTCAAGCTGGCGCGAGGCCTTGTGCAGGATGATTTTGGTCGGGCGCGGAGCGTTCATGCCGACAGGATGATGCAGATGGATCGCGGCGTCATTTGCCGATGCAGAAACGGGAGAACACGGCGCCGAGCAAATCCTCCGTGGTGACGCGGCCGCTGATCTCGCCGAGTGCGTCGTGCGCGAGGCGCAATTCCTCGGCAGCGAGTTCGGCACCTGCGCGCAGTTCGAGCCGCCGGCGCGCGTCGACGAGGTGCTCGCGCGTGCGGCGCAGCGCGTCGATGTGACGCGTACGTGCACTGAACAGGCTCTCGGTCTGCGGGCCCAGTCCAGCGGCTTCACGAATGGCAGACCGCAGAGCATCGAGGCCGGCGCCGCTGGCGGCGGAAATGCGCAGCGTGCTGTATCCCGAAACCTCCAGCGCTCCTGGCTCGTGACCGGACAGGTCGCACTTGTTGAGCACGACGATGGCCGGCACGGTCTGCGGCAGCCTGTCCATGAGCGCGCGATCTTCCACGGTCAAGCCGGCTCGATCATCGGCGAGAAACAAGGCCAGCTCGGCACGTTCGAGCGCCTGCCAGGCGCGCCGGATGCCTTCGGCCTCGACCGGATCCTGCGTGTCGCGCAGGCCCGCAGTGTCGATCACGGTAAGCGGCATGCCATCGAGCACCAGGTGCTCACGCAGCACGTCGCGCGTGGTGCCGGGCGTGTCGCTGACGATGGCGGCGTCGGTGCCGGCAAGGCGATTGAGTAAAGTGGATTTGCCAACGTTAGGGCGACCAGTGATGGCGATCACAAGACCTTCGCGCAACCGGCGGCCTTGCGCCGCTTCGGCAAGCAGGACATCGAGATCGTGCTCTGCGGCGGCGAGCTTTTTCGAAAGTTGAGAATCCGACAGCCAGTCGATGTCTTCGTCGGAAAAATCCAGCGCGCCTTCGACGAATACGCGCAGGTCGAGCAGGGCTTCGGCGAGCGCGCCGACCCGGCGGGATAGCTCGCCTTCAAGCGAGCGCGTCGCGGCGAGAACGGCGGCGCGACTGCCGGCGTCGATCAGGTCCGCCACGGCCTCAGCTTGCGCGAGATCGAGGCGGTCGTTGAGAAATGCGCGCTCGGAAAATTCGCCGGGCCGCGCGATCCTTGCCCCCAGAGCGCAGGCCGCGCGCAGAATCAGGTCGAGTACGACGGGGCCGCCGTGGCCTTGCAGTTCGACCACGTCTTCGCCGGTATAGGAACGCGGCGCTGGGAAACAGAGCACGAGACCGCGGTCCAGTGTTGCCCCTGAGGCCTCGCGGAATTCACGTAGACCGGCCTGTCGCGGCACGGGCCGCGCGCCGACGATGCGCTCGGCAATCTCGAAAGCCCGCGGTCCGGAAAGCCGGACCATGCCGACCGCGCCGCGGCCTGGAGGTGTCGCGACCGCGGCGATGGTGTCGGCGCTGCGATCGCTCATTTCGCTGGCTTTAAGCCGGCTTGGCCTTGCCGAGGCCCTCGCCTTCGAGCTTGCGGTTGATGAACCACTGCTGCGCCATGCCGATGATGTTCGACACGAACCAGTAAAGCACTAGGCCGGCCTGAAAGAAGGCGAAGAAGGCGGTCATCATGATCGGCATCACGTTCATGATTTTCTGCTGCATCGGGTCCATGGTCGCGGTGGAACCCGACCACTTCTGCTGGATGTAGAAGGTGATGCCGAACAGCACCGGCAGCACGTAGAACGGGTCCGGCGCCGACAGGTCGTTGATCCACAGCGCGAAGTCGGCCTGGCGCAGTTCGACGCTTTCCAGCAGCACCCAGTACAAGGCAATGAACACCGGGAACTGCACCAGTAGTGGCCAGCAACCGGCCAACGGGTTAAACCCCTCCTTCTTGTACAGATCCATCATCGCCTTGGACATCTTCTCGCGGTCGCCGCCGTAGCGCTCCTTGATGTCCTGGATACGCGGTCCGAATTTCTTCATCTTCGCCATCGAGCGGTACTGCTTCTCGGACAGCTTGTAGAACAGCCCCTTGACCACCAGGGTCAGCAGGATGATGGCGACGCCCCAGTTGCCGGTCAGCGAGTGGAATTTCGAGAGCAACCAGAACAGCGGTTCGCAGATCGGTGTGAGGATGCCGTAGTCCACCGTGTAGTCGAGCCCGCGCGCGACGGTGTCCAGTCCGCCGTTCTTGAACATGCCGCCGTCATGACCCTCGGAAACCAGACCGGTCTGCAGCTTGGGTCCGACGTACAGCGAGATGGGGAAGGTTTGCGAGGCACCCGGCGCCACCGCGACCCCCGTGCCGACATACTGCGCGGCGTACGTACCTTCCTTGCCGGGCTTGGCGGAGAACACGCCTTCCGATTTTTCCGATGGCAGGATGCCGGCCAGGAAGTAGTGCTGCATCATCACGATCCAGCCGCCGGGCTGGCGCTTCTCGAAAGCATCGTCGTCGAGATTGTCGAGCTTGGTCTTGACGAACTTGTAGCCCTCCTTGCCGTCCCTCTTCTCGTAGAAACCGACCCCGAGAAAAGTGGCGACGAACTTCGGCAGATCGCCGACCACCACGGTGTTGCGGGTGAAGCGTGCGTAGGGACTGACGGTGAGTGGTTCGCTGCCGCCGTTGTCGACGCTCTGCTCGAGTTCCACGCGGTAGCTGCTACGCGTGAAGCGATAGACCTTGCGCACGCTCAGCCCCTTCTCGCCCGTGTGCTCGAGCACCACCTCGATCCCGTTCGTGCCCTCCGCCAAGCGGTACTCCGTTTGCGCGGCGGTATAGACCGTATCGCCACTGGAGACGGCTTGAGCCGTGCCCGCGAGGCCGGACTGGAAGATGAAGAACTGCCCGTCGCGATCGCTCAGCAAGGGCAAGGGCACGTCAGGCGCGTTCTTCGAGATGGGGTATTCGGCGAGTTCGAGACGCCGCAACTCGCCGCCGCGCAGGCTGATTTCCACATTCATCACGTCGGTCACGACCTTCACGGTCTGCCCCGCTGGCGCCGTAACCGGAACCTCCGGAACCGCTGCGGCCGGCACCGCGATCGGCGCGTCACCCAAAGGCACGGCGCTCGGCGCGCTGCCCGCTTCACCTGGAACCTGGACCTGCGGCTCTGCAGAGGTAGCCGGAGAGACCTGCGCCGGAGTCGCGTGCTTCGCTACAGCGCTTTTGCCGTAATCGTCCTGCCAAGCTTGATACAGAAAGAACAACACCACGCCCAGCAGCGCGATCAGGATGAATCGGCGGTTTTCCATGTCGAGGGCTTTATATTTTCGGACGGCGTCAACGATCGGGAACCGGATCTTCGCCGCCAGGATTCAGGGGGTGACAGCGGGTCAGGCGTCGCGCCGCCAGCCAACTGCCGCGGATCGCCCCGTGCTTCTGTAAAGCTTCGGCGGCGTAACACGAGCAGCTCGGATAAAAACGGCAGCGGTTGCCCAGCAGTGGGCTGAGGAGTCGCTGATAACAGCGGATCAGGAAGATGAGGAGACGTGCCATCGCTCGCGCAGTCGTTTCCAATAGTCACCGAGTTCGGCGGCGAGTTGACTGCGTTCGGCCGTACGAGCGGACGGGGCAGCCATGATCACCACATCGCACAGCGGCAGGGGCGCCGCAGCGCGAAAACTTTCGCGGGCAATGCGCTTGAACCGGTTGCGATCCACAGATCGCGGCATTGCCTTGCGCGAAACCGTGAGTCCCAGGCGTGCCCGCTCGCTCTGACCTGCCTGCTCGAATGCTGTGAAGCTCGCGCTTCGACGTTTGCGTCCTTCCGAGATCACACGCTTGAAATCGATGGGACGAAGTAGACGTGCCGCACGCGGGAAACCCGTCAAACGGTCAGCAGTCCTTACGGAATCAACCGTGCACGGCCCTTGGCACGACGGCGAGCCAGCACCTTGCGGCCACCGACAGTCGCCATGCGGGCGCGAAAACCGTGGGTGCGCTTGCGGCGCAGCGCATGGGGTTGGTAGGTGCGTTTCATGGTTGAATGCTCGACTCGGGGAAAAAAGGCCGCGGAGTGTAGCGGTTACAAGAAGCTGGCTTCAAGGCTGGAGGCGATCCTGGAAAGCATCCCGACCTGTGGATAAGTACCCCGCCGAGGTATAAACTCCCGCCTTTCCCGCTTCACTCAATTCCGGCTGCTATGGCGCTTGCAGACGATCACGGTTGGACCCAGTGCGTGCAGCGGCTCGAAGCCGAGATGGGCGCGAGCGAACTCAATACCTGGATCCGTCCGCTGCAGGCTCGGCGCGAGGGGGACCGCCTGATCCTGATTGCTCCCAACCGCATGGTGATGGAGCGCGTGCGTGCTGATTTTCGCACCCAGATCCAGCGCGCCTGGGTGGCCTGCGAAGGCGAGGACATCGAGGTCGATGTGATGGCTGCTGCGGAAGTTCGCAGCAACGGCGCCGCCGTAATTGAGGAGGTCGTCGATGTCGAGCGGCAGATCACCAGCAATCGGCTGGATCCGCGCTACACCTTCGAATCCTTCATCCAGGGCAAGTCAAATTCCCAGGCGCGCGCAGCAGCGCAACAAGTGGCTGAATCGCCAGGTGTTTCCTACAACCCTTTGCTTATCTACGGTGCTTCGGGACTGGGCAAGACTCACCTGATGCACGCGGCTGGCAACGCACTGCTCAAACGGGGTCCGAACGTGCGTGTTGTTTACGTGCCGTCGGAACAATGGATGAATCAGTTCGTGTCCGCGTTGAGGCACAACACCACTGAGGACTTCAAGGCCTTATACCGTTCGGCGGATGCGCTGTTGATCGACGACATCCAGTTCTTCGCCGGAAAGCCTACAACTCAAGAAGAATTTTTCCATACTTTCAATAGCTTGATGGATGGGCGCAAGCAAATCATCCTGACCTGCGACCGGTTCCCGAAGGATCTTGATCGGTTGGATGATCGGCTCAAGTCGCGTTTTTCCTGGGGCTTGACTGTATCTGTCGAACCACCCGACCTGGAGACTCGCGTCGCCATCCTGCTGTCCAAGGCCGAGCAATTCGGGTTGTCACTATCCAACGAAGTGGCTTTTTTCGTCGCACAGCATGTGCGTTCCAACGTGCGCGAGCTGGAAGGTGTCTTGCTGCGCCTATCCGCCGGCATGCACCTGCAAGGCGAGGCAATCACGGTGGAGTTCGCGCGGCAGATCTTGCGTGACATGCTGGCCCATTACGAGCGCAAGGTAACCATCGACAACATCATGTCTACGGTCGCCAAGTACTACAACATTCCAGTCAAGGATCTGCGTTCGCCGCGACGGTCGCGCATGTTGGCGCGTCCCCGACAAGTTGCAATGGCACTCTCTCGTGAACTGACCGAACACAGCCTTCCGGACATCGGCCAAGCTTTCGAAAAGGATCACACCACCGTGCTCCACGCGGATCGCAAGATCAAGGAACTGCGCCAGACGGACCTACGTATCCGAGAGGATTACGAGAATCTGCTGAAGCAACTGAGTTATTGAATAAACATGGAATTAAGCACCCTACCCCCTGTGAGTAAGCTGTGTGCTTCATCTATCGGCGAATGTTTGCACACCTTACGCACATCCGGTGCAGACGCAGAACAGGGACTTTTAAGGGCTCTCCGAAAACAGCAAGTACATGATCAATATCACTTTGCAGGAACCGTCCACCGACGGTGACCTGTCTTATTAATCACTAATAGTGTTTTTAAAGAAAGAAACAACCTTAAGAGATCGGGTGACATATATGAAGATTCAGGCAGGGAGAAACGAACTCTTGACTGCGCTGCAGGCTGTGGTCGGTGTCGTAGAACGACGCCAGACCCTTCCCGTATTGGCCAACTTCCTGCTCGAAGCACGAGAGGACGAGTTAATCGTCACGGGTACGGATCTGGAAATGGAACTGGTGGCACGTGCAACGGTGCAGAACCTGTCTCCGGGCAAGGTCACAGTCCCGGCTCGTAAGCTGTTCGACATTTGCCGCGGCCTGCCGGAGGGCGCCGAAATCATGCTCGAAGCGGCTGCAGAGAAGGTCACTTTGCGATCTGGAAAAAGCCGATTTTCGCTGGCTGCACTGAAAGCTGACGAGTTCCCTGCTATGGGCGCCGTGAGCGGCGGCCGGGAATTAACGCTGAAACGTTCTGAGTTGAAGGGCCTTCTGGAGAAAACCCAGTTCGCGATGGCCCAGCAGGACGTGCGCTACTACCTCAACGGATTGTTGATCGACGCCAATGCCAAGCGGCTGCGCGCAGTGGCTACCGATGGCCATCGCCTCGCTTTCAGCGAACGGATTGGTGACACTGGACTCACCGAATCGGTGCAGGCCATCTTGCCGCGCAAGTCGGTGCTGGAACTCAACCGGCTGCTCGACAATTCCGATACCGAAGTCCGCATGGTCATTGGCCAGGGCCAGGTACAGGTCGATATTGACGTGGTACGTCTAACCACCAAAACCATCGATGGTCGGTTTCCCGATTACGAACGCGTGATTCCTGATCATGGGGACAAGCACGTAACCGCAGATCGGGAAATATTGCGTCGCTCACTGGCGCGCACGGCTATTCTTTCCAACGAGAAGTTCCGGGGTGTGCGTTTGCAACTGTCCGACGGGCAACTCAAGTTGCAGACCCATAATCCGGAGCATGAAGAGGCCGAGGAAGAAGTCGAGGTTACGTACATCGGAGGAGCGCTGGAGATCGGCTTCAATGTGAACTATCTGCTCGACGCGCTGGGCGTCATTCCTGGCACGGAAGTAGTTCTGGAATTGAAGAACTCGGATTCCAGTGGATTGGTGTATCAGTCAGGCGATCCGTCGAGCAAGTACGTGATCATGCCGATGCGGCTTTGACATGGCGGTCGCCCTGCTGCGGGGCGAAAATTTTCGCCTGTACCGGAGCCTTCAGATAGAACCGCATCCGCAACTCAACCTGATAATCGGCGACAACGCCGCGGGCAAGACCACGTTGTTGGAGGCGCTGTTCGTAACCGCACGCGGGCGTAGTTTTCGGGCTCAGAACCTGGGTGAGCTGAAAGGCCCGGTTAGTCAAGCTTGGAATGCGTTTGTGGAAGTGAGAACAAACGATATTCGACGCCGCATCGGGGTTGGATGGACCAGGGACGGCATGGAAATGAGGCTCGACGAGGAGAAAAACGCGCGAGTATCTGAAATCGTCAGAACAGTCCCGTTGCAGTTGATTGATCCGCTCGCGCACCGACTATTGGATGAAGGCCCGGCATATCGCCGCAGCTTTGTGGACTGGGGTGTGTTCCACGTGGAACATCAATTCCTCGATACTTGGCGGCGATATCAGCGAGCGCTTAGGCAGAGGAATGCTGCGTTGAGAGAAGACGTGGGAGTAAAGGCGGTCGAAGCCTGGAATGAGGAGTTGGCGACATCTGGAGAATCTCTGACGCGAATGCGGGAATTGCACGTGGTGGCGACGGCTCGAGCGTTCTCGCTATGGGCTGAAAAACTGTTGGGGGTTCAAGGGGCCACGGCTGAATGGCAACGGGGTTGGCCGACCGATGAGAATTACCGCGAAACGCTGGAACGAAATCTGGAACAGCATCGAAAGCTCGGGACGACCGTGCAAGGCCCTCATCGGGCAGAACTAAAAATCAGTCTTGCTGACGTGAAGGCAAAGGGACGTGTCAGTCGGGGACAGCAGAAGATGCTGATCTCCGCCATGGTTCTGGCTCAGGCGGACTTGCTCATCGGTGAAGGCGTTCCAGCTCCAATACTGTTGCTGGACGATTTCTCCTCGGAACTTGCCCCTGAATTCCAGACACGACTAGCCGAGGCCTTGATTGCTTACCGCGGCCAAAAATTTATAACAGCTTTTGAAGTACCCGCGGGCTTCGCTGAAAGCGAGACCCACATGTTCCACGTGGAACAAGGAACGGTCCGGGCTACGAACCGTCTCCACTGAGTGAGTACAGACGCAAGCAATGACGAACAACGGCTCAAACAACGGCTCAGAAACCAGCGACGCCATCCAGGGCTCGTACGATTCCACTTCCATCAGTGTCCTCAAAGGACTTGATGCAGTGCGAAAACGACCGGGGATGTACATCGGCGACACCGATGACGGCACCGGCCTGCATCACATGGTTTTCGAGGTTGTCGATAACTCTATCGACGAGGCCTTGGCCGGATGGTGCAGCGAGATTCAGGTGATCCTTCACAGCGACAACAGTGTGAGCGTGCAGGACAACGGCCGAGGTATCCCCACGGATATCCACAAGGAGGAGGGGCGTTCCGCGGCCGAAGTCATCATGACTATCCTGCACGCTGGCGGTAAATTTGGCGGCAGCGGCTATAAGGTTAGCGGTGGTTTGCATGGGGTGGGCGTGTCCGTGGTTAACGCGCTTTCAGACGTGTTGATGTTGGATATACACAGAGACGGTCAGCACCATCACCAGGAGTACCGACACGGCGAGCCGGTCGCGCCGCTTGCGGGGGTCGGTCCCTCCGAAAAGCGCGGCACGATGGTGCGTTTTCACCCAAGCCCGACGGTTTTCACCAATATTGAGTTCCATTACGACATCCTCGCGCGCCGCCTACGCGAACTGTCTTTCCTGAACTCCGGCGTGCGCATCGTTCTCAAGGAAGAAACCGGAGGCCGCGAGGATGTGTTCGAGTACAAGGGCGGTATTCAGGCTTTTGTCGAATACCTCAACAAGGCCAAGATCGCGGTCCACTCCACCATCCTCAATATCAACGCCGAGCAGGACGGGGTGGTCGTCGAAGCCGCGCTGCAATGGAACGACAGTTACACCGAAAATGTCTTCGTTTTCACCAACAACATTCCTCAGAAGGACGGTGGTACCCATCTTACCGGCTTCCGCAACGCGTTGACCCGCGTGATTCTCGATTACCTAGAATCCGAAGGCATTACCAAAAAAGAAAAGATCAACCCGGTTGGCGACGATACCCGCGAGGGCTTAACCGCCGTGCTGTCGGTGAAAGTTCGGGACCCCAAGTTCTCGAGCCAAACCAAGGAAAAGCTGGTGTCGTCCGAAGTCACGCCCGTCGTTTCCAACGTGATCGGCGACAAGTTAAAGGACTTCCTTCTGGAGAACCCGAAGGAGGCCAAACTCGTTGCTGCCAAGGTGGCCGAGGCGGCCCGCGCACGTGAAGCTGCCCGCAAGGCCCGCGATCTCAATCGCCGAAAAAGCGTGCTCGATATTGCTGGCTTGCCTGGCAAGCTGGCTGACTGTCAGGAAAAAGATCCAGCAAAATCAGAGATTTTCCTTGTGGAGGGCGACTCCGCCGGTGGCTCCGCCAAGCAAGGTCGTGACCGTCATTTCCAAGCCATCCTGCCGCTCAAAGGCAAGATTCTGAATGTGGAACGCGCGCGTCTGGAAAAGATGTTGTCCTCGGCCGAGGTCGGCACGCTCATCACCGCGCTCGGTTGCGGCATCGGCAAAGACGAGTTCAAGGTCGAGAAATTGCGCTATCACCGCATCATCATCATGACCGACGCCGACGTCGACGGCGCCCATATTCGCACTCTGCTGCTGACGTTCTTCTACCGCCACATGTACGCGCTGATCGAGCGCGGGCACATCTACATCGCCCAGCCGCCGCTGTACAAGGTCAAGTCTGGCAAGCAGGAAGCGTACGTAAAGGACAACCGCGAACTATCGGAATGGATGCTCAAAGCGGCGCTGCACAACGCCGAACTGATTCCAGTCACCGATGCACCTGCCATCGACGGTGAACGCCTCAAGCAACTCGTTCGCGATCAGACGGAAGTAGCCGAGAACATCGAGCGCCTTACCCGCCGCTACGACCTCAAGGTGCTGGAACATCTGTTCGCGCTTCCGCCCGTTCCGGCCACCGAAGAAACTCTCGATGTTTGGGCGAAAGGCCTTTCCAAGCAATTGAATAAAAATGACAAAATGGGTATTCACGAGGTTATTTGGAGTGTCGGTGCGGACGGCCCGATGGTTCAGGTTACGCGCCGGTTGCACGGCACCGAGCACACCATAAACTTCGGCGCAGACTTCTTCGCCTCCCACGATTACCGCCGTATGTCCACGCTGCGCGAAGCCGGCCAGAGCCTGATCGGAGCCGGTGCGGAAATTCATCGAGGCGAGAAATCGCACGCGGTGGCCAGCTTCGATGAAGCCTACGACTGGCTGCTTGGAGAGGCCCGTCGCGGTCTTACCATCCAGCGCTACAAGGGCCTCGGCGAAATGAATCCCGAGCAACTCCACGAGACCACTCTCGACCCCGCTAACCGCCGCCTCGTTCGCGTACAGGTTGAAGACGCCGTCGCCGCCGACCAGATGTTTACCACGCTGATGGGTGAGCAGGTCGAGCCAAGGCGCGACTTCATTGAGCGGTTTGCGTTGCAGGTGGGGAATCTTGACGTCTGACGCTCATCAGAAATTCGGCAAATTCAGAAAAGATTGTTCCAATGAACCAAGTTGACTGGTATCCCACGAAACTCTTGGTAGGCGGTGGCGGCAACGCCGGAACGCTCGGGTCCCTGACGAATTATTTTCCGAGCCATCGGCACTTTCACTATGCCGAGTTTGGGATTTACCAAGGCGCCACTGCTGAAGCCGTTGTAAACAGATTTCCCAATGCCGTTCTTCATCTCTTCGATTTCGAGGACAAGATCGAGGGAGCAAAAAAACGCTTTTCACATTGCGGGCCGCGCGTTGTTTATTACAGCAATACCCAAAAATACAACGACTCTTACAACTGGTCTCTCGTTAAGATGATCGAGGCGCAGGGAGGCAGTCCGATTTTCGACTACGTCTTCCTGGATGGAGCGCACATGATCGCAGTCGACGCGCTGACGTTCTTTCTCTGCGACAAGCTGTTACGTCCAGGTGGGTTCATGGATTTTGACGATTACCCGTGGAGGCTGCGCGGCTCTTCTCTCGATCCCTCTAAGGTTCCCAGCATCGCTGAGCAATACACGAACGAGCAGATCGATGCCCAGCAGGTAAAGATGATCGTCGACCTTCTGGTCAAGCCAGATCCGCGTTATAGGGAAATTACCACCAACAAGCTTTTCCAGAAAATTGCCTGAAGACCAACGCAGTGGCCATCGCGTTCAGTGCGAGCGGTGGCGTCGTAGGCTCTCCAACTTAATTCAAGCAGGAAAAAAGCATGAAGCGCGCCCTCATCGTCATCGATGTGCAGAAAGAATATTTCGACGGCGCCTTGCCGATTTCGGGTCGTAATGACTCCCTCGGCAACATCCGTCGTGTGATGGACGCGGCGGGCAAGAACGGGATTCCGCGCATCGTGGTGCAGCACACGATGCCGACGCCGGATTTACCGATCTTCCAGCGCGGCACGCCGGCCTGGGACCTGCACGCGGATATCGCAGCGCGGCCGCATGAGCTCATGATTGAGAAGAATCTGCCCGGCAGTTTCACCAACACCGGACTGGAAAAATGGCTGCGCGAGAACGACGTGGATACTTTGGTGGTGTCGGGTTACATGACGCACATGTGTTGCGACACCACGGCGCGCGAAGCCGTGCACCGCGGCTTCAAAGTGGAATTTCTGTCCGACGCTACCGGCACGCTGCCGCTGGATAACAGCGCGGGCAAGGTGACGGCTGAAGAGCTTCAGCGCTCCATCCTGTGTGCACAGCAGCATCTGCTGAGCGAGGTTATCAGCACGAGTGACTGGTTGAAGCGAGTCGGCTGAGTTCCGGCCCGCGACCCGTCCAACTCTCCGCGAGAGGGGAGATGGACGGGCCGCTTCGGTCTACAGCGAGCGGAAGAACTTGCGGATGTCTGCGACCAGCGCCTCGGGCTCTTCCATCGGCGCGAAGTGCCCGCCCTTTTCGAAGTGCGTCGAATGCGTGAGGTTGTAGTACCGCTCACGCCACCGCCGTGGCATGTTCGCGACTTCATGATCGAATACGCCAATGCCCGTGGGTGACTCGACGACCGGCTTGCGATCATGCGAGGGCTTCCAGGGATTGTGCGTGCACTCGTAATAGTAGCGCGCCGAGGTGCCGTAGCTCTGCGTGGCCCAGTACAGCGTCAGCACCGTGCACAACTCGTCCTTGCTGAAACGCGATTCGACATCGCCATTGCAATGGCTCCAGGTGCGGCGCTTCTCCACCAGCCAGGAGCACAGGCCCGCCGGTGAGTCGTGGAGGGCGTTCGCCAGCGTCTGTGGCTTGGTCATCTGGATGGCGGAGTAGCCGCTCTCATTCGCGAAGAAATTCAGGTTCCTCGCCAGCAGCACCTGCTCGTCCGCATCGTAGTCGGAGGCGTCGCCGTCGGCTTCGACGAACAGCGAGAGCGGAACCATCAGATGCAGGTATACGCCCAGCACCCGGTCTGCGTACTTGTGCCCGAGTTGCGCGGTGACGAGCGAACCCCAGTCGCCACCTTCCGCGTAAAATTTCTTGTGGCCGAGTTGCTCCATCAATTGCACCCACAGGTCTGCGGTGCGCCAGAAATTGATGCCGGTGGTGCGCAGCGGCGTGGAGAAGCCGTAACCGGGCAGCGAGGGCACGATCACGTCGAACGAATCCTTCGGATCGCCGCCGAACGCCGCTGGGTCGGTCAGCGGACGGATCACCTTCTTCAGGTCCCAGAACGTCCACGGCCAGCCGTGGCTGAGGATCAGGGGCTTTGGATTCGGGCCCTTGCCGCGCTCGTGAATGAAGTGGATGGGAATGCCTTCGACCGTGGTGCGGAAGTGCGAGAACGAGTTCATCTCCCGCTCTGCCGCGCGCCAGTCGAACTTCTTCTCCCAGTATTCGCACAGCTCCCTGATGTAGGCGGTGTTGGCGCCGTACTGCCATTGGTTGTTGCCGAAGTCCTCCGGCCAGCGCGTGCGCGCCAGGCGCTCGCGCAGGTCGGTCAATGTGCTCTCGGGGATGTCGATCTTGAACGGTTCGATGGGCACACGGATCTCCTGTTGGAAAAACTCAGTCCGCACAGCAGCTTTCGAGCTGGGTCTGCAGGGCAGCTTGATCGAAGCTTCGCGACACGCCGATCAGCACCAGTTCCGTCAACGGCGTGATCACGCCCCAGGCGCCGCCGTCAACGTAGGACTCGAAGCTTCCGACCTTCTGGTAAAGCGTGGTCAGCGGATAGTTGCGGAAATTGATGAAGCCCTTGGCGCGATATACCGAGCTCGAGAGCGACTTCATCACGCGGACAAAATCCACGCGTCGCACCGGCCGCGGGGTGCGGAACACCATGCTCTCGAACGGATGCGCAGCGTCGCTCATCGTCGCTTCGGGACGGAAGGTGGACTGGCCCATGCGCGCGTCGCCGAGCAATAAGGACAGCGGAACGCTGCCGTCCTCGGTCTCGAAAATCGACGCGGCCGGCAGCAGATCGTGAATCAGCTTGCGCACCGCTGCCGTCGTCGAAGGCCCGGCGAGCTGCGTCCGATTGAGCACGATCATGTAGGCGCCGCGAATCTGCCGTTCGAACAGCGTCGCCCACTCGGCGTCGCGGGCATCCAGTGCGTGTAGCGCATCGACCACCGTCACCACGCTTTCCAGGTAAATCTGCCGGCGGACTTTGGCAGTGTTGAAGGTACAGACGATGTTGAGCGGGTCCGACACGCCGCTGGTTTCGATCAGCAGTTGCTCGGGCCTGGGCTCCGCCGCGAGCAAGGTTTCCACGCCCTTCACCAGGTCATCGCGAATCGAGCAGCAGATGCAGCCATTGGCCAGTTCCATCTGCTGGCCTTCCACTTTCACGATCAGCTTGGCGTCGATGTTGAGTGCGCCGAAATCGTTGACCAGCACCGCCAGCCGGCGACCATCGCCCTGGGTGAGCAGGCTGTTGAGCAAGGTGGTCTTGCCCGCACCGAGAAAGCCGGCGATCAAGGTGATCGGCAGCATGCTGCGGTTTGATGCCTGCTGGACTTCCGGAAATCGGGCGAGAGGATTGAGCATGGGCGCGCGGCCTAGGGTTTCTAGCCACGCATCATGTGCGCTGAGTCAGCGCAGCGCGAGACGTGCAGTCCCTACTTCTGCTTCCACTCCGCGTTGCGGTCCTGCACGAACCAGCCCGGCTTCGCGCGCGCGATCCAGCGCTGTGCGAACGCGCCGCGAATCTGCTCTTCCCACTGCGGCTGGCCGTTGGCCTGCGCGATTTCGCGGTACAGCGCCGCGCGATCTGCGTTCTCGTTGGCGGTGAGCGTGCGCACCTTGTTGCGATCGGCCAGCGGTACGACGTTGGCATCGTGCAAGGCGACAAAGCCATCAAAGCCAATGCCCACCGCGCCAGAGTCCAGGTAGGGGCCAAGATCCTTGAAGCGCGCTTCCATGCTGTCGGTCAGGCGCTTGATCTCTGGCGAGGAGATATCGACGTTGGGTTCTTCCGCACGCGCGGCAGGAACGACGAAGTCGAGCAGCGCGATTGCGAGTGTGCGCACTTCGCTGGCGTCACGCATCGATGTCGGCGGCGGACTCGGATTCTTCGGCAACGCAGATGGCGCGGCGGGTGGTTTGGCCGCGGGTAAGGTTTGCCCGCCCCAGACCTCGTCAATCACGCGATCCGCCGCGGCCTGCGCGGCCGCCGCCGGAAAATAGACATTGATGGTGACGCAGGCAGCGACCAGAAACGCAAAAGCCGCGGAGAGCAGAGCAAGCGAACGATTCATGGCAGCGCATCCGGATTCAGCGAGATGCCATGAGTATAGGCAAGCCCGGATGACTCGCGACCGAACACGAATCCGCCTCGTTACATGAAGCCGACTTGCAACTGCGCCGCTTCGGACATCATCTCGCGCGTCCACGGCGGATCGAAGGTCAGCTCCACGTCTGCCTCGGTCACGCGCGGCACCTGCACGACCTTGGATTTTATGTCGGCCACCAGGATGTCGCCCATGCCGCAGCCCGGCGCGGTCAGGGTCATGCGCACCACGGCCTTGCGATTTTCGTCCGGCAGCGGCTCGATGCGGCATTCGTAGATCAGGCCCAGTTCGACGATATCGACTGGAATCTCGGGGTCGTAGCAGGTGCGCAATTGCGCCCAGACAGCTTTCTCGATTTCGGCGTCGCCCGCGTCTTCCGACAACTCGGGTCCACGCACGACTTCCCGGCCCAGGCTGTCGGCATCCTTGCCGTCGATGCGGAACAGATGACCCTGTACCAGCACGGTAAAGCTGCCGCCCAGCGCCTGCGTGATCTCGGCGTCTGCGCCCTCGGGCAACTCGACCTTGGTGCCCTGCGGGATGAGAACGCCGATGACATCGCGGGTCAGCCGCACGGACTCGTGGGCGGTGGACATTCGGAAAGGAGTGCGGATTGCGGGAGGACGCGCATGTTAAACCTGCGGCCCACCCCTCGCACGGCATCGGGCGCAGGCGGCATGATGGCGACCCTCACCACGACCATGCCACCCGTCATGAACGCCCGAACGATTCCATTCGCCTTGCTGCTGGCTTTACTCGCGATGCCCGCCGCGCAGGCGCAGCAGCAGGAGCCCCCTCACCGCCACGTTGCGGTCAGCGGCGAGGGCGAGGTGACGGTGAAGCCCGACCGCGCGCGGCTGCGCCTGGGGGTCACGCGCGTCAATCCCGATCTGCTGGTGGCCGAGACCGAGGTCAACACCACCGTGCGCGACTACCTCACCGAGGTCAGAACCCTGGGCCTCAGGGAGGAAGACCTGAACTCGACCGGCGTCAGCATCAATCCCGAGTATGTGTGGGACGAGCCGACGCGCAACAACCGGCTGGTGGGTTACCGGGTGAGCCGCGACATCGAAATCGTCGTGCTGAAGCTCGATCAACTCGGCGAACTGGTGCTGCGCGCAACCAAGGTCGGCGTCAACCAGGTGCAAGCGCCGCAGCTCGAATACTCCAAGGCACGAGAGATCCAGAACCAGGCGCTGGTGATGGCCGCGCTCGACGCCCAGGCCCGCGCCAAGCTGCTGGCCGAAACCCTGGGCATGCGGCTGGGGCCGGCGCATCAGCTCAACGCTTCGGAAAATGTGCCGTCGCCGCCGATGCCCAAGCTGATGAGCATGCGCGCCGAAAGCGCCGATGGCGGCAACCAGGAAATGGGTCTCAGCGCAGGCGTGCTGCGCTTCGGTGCTTCGGTCAATGCGGAGTTCGAACTGATCCTGCCCTGAGCATTTGGACCCGATGCCATAATTCCGCTTTGCCGACACCGCGAACCATGGCCCGATCCAAATCTGCTGCAGCCGCGCCCCTCGTGGGCCTCATCATGGGCTCGCGCTCGGACTGGGAAACCATGAGCCACACCGCGCAGACGCTGAACGATCTCGGCGTTGCTCACGAGTCGCGCGTGGTGTCCGCGCACCGCACGCCGGATCTGCTGTTCGAGTACGCCACCACTGCAATTGGTCGTGGTCTCAAGGTCATCATTGCCGGTGCCGGGGGCGCGGCGCATTTGCCTGGCATGTGCGCATCCAAGACGCGCTTGCCGGTGCTGGGCGTGCCGGTGCAATCCAAGACGCTCAACGGGATCGACTCGCTGCTGTCCATCGTGCAGATGCCAGCCGGCATTCCGGTAGGCACGCTTGCCATCGGCCGTGCGGGTGCAATCAACGCGGCGCTCCACGCGGCATCGATCCTGGCCCTGAGCGATGCGGCCCTGGCGAAGCGCCTCGATGCCTGGCGCAAAGCGCAGACCGACAAAGTGATGAACGACGAGCCGCTGACGCTCTGATGAAAATTGGCATTCTCGGCGCCGGCCAACTCGGTCGCATGTTGGCTCTCGCGGGATATCCGCTGGACTTCGACTTCGTCTTTCTCGATCCCGCGGCAGAGGCCTGCGCCGCGCCGCTGGGCGATCACCTGCACGCCGACTACACCGACGAGACCGTGCTCGCGCAGTTCTGCGCGGCCTGCGATCTCGCCACCTACGAGTTCGAGAACGTTCCCGTCGCCGTCGCAGACTTTGTCGCCGCAAGAGTGCCGATGTATCCGCCGCCGCGCGCGCTCGGCGCCGGGCAGGATCGTCTGGGCGAAAAGAGAATGTTCGACGCGCTGAAAATCCCGGTGCCGCGTTACGTGCCCGTCGCCACGCGCGAGGCGCTCGATTTTGCGGTCCGTACCGTCGGCCTGCCGGCCGTGCTGAAGACGCGCCGCATGGGTTACGACGGCAAGGGCCAAGCGGTGCTGCGCGCACCGGAAGATCTCGATAGCGCCTGGCAGAAGCTTGTCGGCCAGCCCTTGATCCTGGAAACCTTCGTGCCCTTCGAGCGCGAGATTTCCTGCCTCGCCGTGCGCTCGCGCAGCGGCGAGCTTGCGTTCTACCCGGTGGTGGAGAACGTGCATCGCGACGGCATCCTGCGCACCTCGATTCCGCGCGCGGGCGACCCGCTTCAGGCCGAGGCCGAGGACTACACGCGCCGCGTCGCCGAGCACCTGGATTACGTCGGCGTGCTCGCCTTCGAATTCTTCGTCGCCGGCGGTCGTCTGTTGGCCAACGAGATCGCCCCGCGCGTGCACAACTCCGGGCACTGGAGCATCGAAGGCGCGGAGGTCTCGCAGTTCGAAAATCACCTGCGCGCCATCGCCGGCCTGCCGCTGGGTTCTACCGCGATGCGCGGTCCCTCGATCATGTTCAATTTTATCGGCGAGGCGCCCGACACCGCCGCGCTCGCCGCCATTCCCGGCGTACACGTGCATCACTACGGCAAGACGCCCAAGCCGCAGCGCAAGGTGGGCCACGCGACGATCACCGCGCAAACCGAAGCGGAGCTTCAGGAGCGCCGTGCTCGCATGGAGGCACTCATCCAGTGACGACCATTGATCTGCAAGCGTTCGATCACGGCATCTACGCGCTCGATTCCGGCTACATGCGGCCGCGGCTCGATGCGATTCACCTGATCGTAGAAAAAGGCCACGCCGCATTCGTCGACACCGGCACCTACGAGTCCGTGCCGCTGATGCTCGCGGCGCTGGAAAGGCTCGGTATCGGTGTGGACGCGGTGGACTACGTGATTCTCACGCACGTGCATCTGGACCATGCGGGCGGTGCGGGGCTGCTGATGCAAGCGCTGCCGAACGCCAAGCTGGTGGTTCATCCGCGCGGCGCGCCGCACATGATCGATCCATCCAAGCTCTGGGCGGGCACGGTCGCGGTCTACGGCGAGGAGCGAGCGCGCAAGGATTACGGCGAGCTGGTTCCCGTTCCGCGCGAGCGCGTGATCGAGGCTGCCGATGGATTCAGCGTCTCGCTCGCCGGACGTCGCTTGAGTTTTCTGGATTCGCCGGGCCATGCCAAGCACCACTTCTGCGTGCACGACGAATCCGCGGGCGCGCTGTTTACCGGCGACACATTCGGCCTGTCCTATCGCGAACTCGACCAGGACGGCCGCGCCTTCATCTTCCCCACAACCACGCCCACCCAGTTCGATCCGAAGGCCTTGCACGCTTCGATCGATCGGCTGCTCGCGCTCACGCCGCGAGCGATTTATCTCACGCACTACAGCGAGATTCGCGACGTCCAGCGGCTCGGAGCCGACCTGCATCGGCTGGTGGACGCGCACGAACAACTCGGTCTTGCCTGGGCCGACTGCGCGGACCCGGTTCAGCGGGAAGCGGGCCTGACAGCGGGCGTGCACGACTTGGTTGTGGCCGAAGCGCGACGTGCCGATGCGAGTGAAGCGCTGTGGGTAGAAACGTTCAGCAACGACATCGCGCTCAACGCGCAGGGTCTTGCAGCCTGGCTGGATTTCCGCAACAAGAAATCCGCATGAAACCTTACAGCTCGAGGGCCTTGCCCGTCTCCAGCCACAGCTCGGCGTAGGCCAGCAAGGCCGGATCGTCGGACGGCGCGAACGTCGCCACCGGGGCACGCCGTTCGCCCATGCGTTCCACGCTCGACGAATACGGCACCACCGATTGCATGCGTGCCGACATGATTTCCGGCGCGGTTTCCAGCAGCTCGCGATGCAGCCCGCGACGACGGTCTGCCATTGAATAGAACGGCCGCAATTTCTTCACCGGAAATCCTTCGGACTTGAAGTGGTCGCGCAGTTGCTCGTACGCCCTCAGGGACAGCCAGGTCGGCACCACCGGCACCAGAATCAGATCGGCGGCGGTGAACACGTTGTCCGCGAGATGCGAAAGGCTCGGCGGGCAGTCCAGCACCGCGAGCGAATACGTTTCCGAAAACGGCTTGAGCAAACGGCGCAGCGCCTCGCGCGGCGGCTCGACCTTGTGCAGCATGATGTCGAGATAACGGTAGGAAAAATCGGCAGGAATGACGCTTAGTCGGTCATACGGCGTGGGCTTGACCAGACGCCCGACCGGGGTCTGGCCTTCCAGGATTTTCTTCGTCTTTTCCTGCCCCGGCTCGCCGTGCAGATACCAGCTCGACGCGCCCTGCGAATCCAGGTCCCACAGCAGCGTGTGTGCGCCGCTGGCCGCTGCAAAGTAAGCGAGGTTCACCGCGCAGGCTGTCTTTCCGACGCCTCCTTTCACGTTGTAGATCGCCAGTGTTTTCATGCGCGCTCCCCCCACAATTCGATGACGCCCGATCACGGTCGGGCCGGAATCATTCTTGAACCATTATCGCGCGGCGCGCTCCGGAGCGAATCTCTCGCGTCCTCCCGCGCGTAAGCTCTCCAACCTCTCGAAGCGCACTGCTATGACCCGTCTGCCTGCACTCGTTCTCTCGATCGCCCTGATCGCTTCTGCGTCCGCGCGGGCTGCCACGACGGAAGCGGGCATCGCCTGGAAAAGCTGGTCGGCCGAAACCTTCGCCCAGGCCAAGGCCGCCAACAAGCCGGTGTTCCTGTACCTGGAAGCGGTGTGGTGCCACTGGTGCCACGTCATGCAGCGCGAAACCTTCTCGCGGCCCGAGGTGCAGGCGCGCTTGGCCAAAGATTATGTGGTCGTGCGGGTCGATCACGACGCCGATCCGGGTCTGGCCAATCGCTATCGCGACTACGGCTGGCCCGCGCTGATTTTTCTGTCCGCCGACGGCACCGACCTGGTCAAGCGAGCCGGCTATATCGAACCGGAAGGCTTCGCCAAGCTGCTCGACGCCATCGTGCGCGACCCGACGCCGGAACACGCCGCCATCGTCAGCGTGCCGCCGGTCGGGCCTTCGCAGCTCGTGTCCGCGGACCGCGCCTACCTGCTAAAGCAGCACGACAACAGCTTCGACACCCGGCTCGGAGGGCTTCTCACCTCGCAGAAATTCATCGATCGCGACAGCGTCGAATACGCGCTGGTCCACGCCGATCAACCCGCAGAGCGACGCAAGGCTGAGCTCACCCTGACCGCGGCGCTGGCGCTGATGGACCCGGTCTGGGGCGGCGCCTCGCAGTATTCGACCGGCGGTGTCTGGAGCAACGCGCACTTCGAGAAAATCATGCGCACCCAGGCGTCCTACCTGCGCATCTACGCGCTGGCCTACGGACGTCTCGGGCGCGCGGCCGATTTGCAGGCGGCGCAGGACATCAAGAAATACCTGTTCGATTTTCTGCGCTCGCCAGAGGGCGCGTTCTACGTCAGCCAGGACGCAGACGTGGTGCCCGGCGAGCACTCGCAGGAATATTTCGATCTGGACGATGCGGGCCGGCGCAAGATCGGCATCCCGCGCATCGACAAGAACCTTTATGCCGACGCCAACGGTTTCGCTGCCGAGGCCTTGGCGACGCTCTACTGGGTCAGTGGCGACAGAGGCGCGCTGGACGCGGCGATCAGGGCAACGGACTGGGCGCTGTCCAGGCGCGTCGGAACAAAAGGTCTCATGCGTCACCGCGAACCCATGGAGGCGGCGCCGCACCTGAGCGATTCGCTTTCCATCGGCCGCGCTGCGCTGGCCTTGTATGAAGCCACCGGCGAACGACGGTGGCTCGCCGTCGCAACGAATCTCGGCAGCGCCATCGACGCGAACCTGCGCGCGTCCGGCGCCGGTTTTCTCACCGAGGTCGCGGTAAAAGGCGTGCCGGTACAACCCATGCCCGACCTCGCCGAAAATGTTTTCGCGACGCGCTTCTTCAATCGTCTGGCGCACTACACCGGCAGCAAGGTGTTCCGCGACGCCGGCCTGCACGGCATGAAGTATCTGGCCGGCCACGCCTCGCGCCAGCAGGACATCGAGGAGGCCGGAATTCTGCTGGCGGACGACGAACTGGCGCGCGATCCGGTGCATCTCACCGTGGTCGGAGCCAAGGGCGACGCAGCGGCGCGCGCGCTGTTCGACACCGCGCTCAGGACGCCGGGCAGTTATCGGCGCATCGAGTGGCTCGACCGCGCCGAAGGCCCCCTGCCCAATAGCGACGTGACCTACCCCGAGTTCGCCAAACCGGCCGCGTACGTCTGCACCGCGGGCCGCTGTTCGCGGCCCAGCTACGAAGCTGCGGACTACGCGAAGCAGATTGCACGTCTCACGAGTGCTGAGAAGGCGGCGCGGCATTAGGAAGGATTTGCACAGGGATGGCGTGCTTCCTACAGACGGAGATGTTTGAATCCCGCCTCGCTGCCGTGTGATCCTGCGGCCCGCGCGGTCCTGTGGATTGCGCCCCCCCTTGTTCCGTGATGCCAACGCCATGCTCAGAGTTGCCCGGGTAGCACGCGCGAACTACGAGGCCTTGCGCGGCCCGGCCGGCATGGGCGCGGACGATCTGGGCGCGCTGACCGATTTGCAGAACCGGCTGCATCGCAGCTTGCAGCGCCGGGTTCCGGCTTCGACCTTGTCGGTGTTCGCGCGGCCGACGGCGGCGTCCGAGCCCGGATACGTCGATTGGTATTCGGACCTGGAAGGTCAGCCCGTCGCGCTCGGCGCGCTACCCGAAGCGCAGCGCAACGCCGTGCGCACGAAGCTCGGCGAGCGCCTGGCCATGATCTCGCAGGGGCTGGACGAACTGGCCGCGCGCGATCCCGGGCAGGCGCAGGAGATCGCCGATCTGCGCAAGCTCCTGTCGTTTCCGGGAGACGAGTCGATCTACGTGATGAACGGCGAGCCCGTGATCACGTTCTGGGGGCATCGCAAGCAGGGCGCAGCCCTGCCCGCCGCGGCGCTCGCGCCGGCTGCTGCAGTGGCGGGTGCGGGTGCCGCTGCCGTCGTCGCGACACGTCGCCGCCTGTGGCCCTGGTTGCTGGCGCTGCTCGCCTTGCTGCTCTTGTTGGCGCTGTTGTGCTGGTTCTGGTTCTGTCGCGAGCCGGTGCCGGAAATCGTGCCGCCACTGCCACCGCCGCCGGTGGAACAGGCCGAGCCGGTACCGGAACCCGAGCCCGAGCCGGCGGTAGAGCCGGAACCGGAGCCGGACCCACCGGTCGAGGAAGTCGTGCCCGATCCACTCGAAGCCCTGCGCGGCGCCATCGACGCGGCCGATTGCACGCAGTTGCGCAAGCTGCTGGATACCGAGCCCTTGCTGCAATCCGCGGGCGCGCCCAATCAGGCCTTGCGCCAGATCGCATCGGCCAAGCAGGCCACCTGCGAACTGGATCGGGTGAACGACCAGATCAAGGCCGCGGCCGGCGATTGCAAGAAACTCGAAGCCATCCGATCGGGCGATCCTGCCTTGCAGGCGCCCGCAGGCGCACTCAAGGAAATCCGCTCGAAACTGGACCAGTCGATCAAGACCTGCCAGCAGGAGCAGAAGGAAGAACAGGCGCAGCTCGAATGTCCCGGCAAACGCCCGCTCGAGAAGGCGCCGGAAGTGGTGCTGCTGTTCGACGCCTCCGGCAGCATGGAGTGGGCCGTGGACATGAGCGACGAGGAAAGCCAGCGCATGGCGCAGCAGCAGGCGGGGCAGGCGGTGGCGCAGGTGCTCGGACAGATCATGGGCTTGCCAGGCGCGGGCGGCACGCCGGGTCCGGTGGTGCCGATCGAACGCCAGCGCATCACCGCGGCCAAGCGTGCCAGCCGCGGCCTGGTGGAGAGTCTTCCGCCGGACGTCTCGACCGGTCTGGTGTTGATTCAGGGTTGCCCGCAGGCCACGCCGGTTGGGTTTTACCCGCCCGCGCAACGCCGCACGATGCTGTCGCAGATCGACGAGATCCGGCCGCTGGGTGGCACCCCGCTGGGCGACGGCGTGCGCCAGGCAGCGGCGATGGTCGATGGCGTGAACAGGGATGCCCTGATCGTGGTGCTGTCCGACGGCCGCGACTCCTGCAACGTCGATCCCTGTGCGGTGGCTCGGCAGTTGGCGCGCACCAAGCCGCGACTCAAGATCAATGTCATCGACATCCAGAGCAATGGCGCCGGACGCTGCGTGGCAGAGGCCACCGGCGGTCGCATGTACTCGGCCAGCACGGTGGACCAAGTGGCTAAGGTCACGCGCGAGGCCGCGCAGGAAGCCATCGCGCCGGCGCATTGCAAGAAGTAGTTATATTGCGGTTCAATCGGGCAGGGCCTTGAGTCGGTGGAATCATTGCCCGGAATCGCGTCGCAACCGGGCGGGGGCCGCATGCAGACCAGGGATCTCGACAAACGAAACGCGGCGGATCGGGCGTCGCTTTCCGCGCGGACGAGCCGGCCCTTCCCCTCCAACTCCTGATCCGGCAACTCCCATGGCAGGTCCTCTTCTCAGAACCGGCAAGCTGGACGAGCACAAGCCCCTGGGCCAGGAAGGCAACCCGGTGTATCGCTCCGCGCGCCAGTTGCGCGAGGCGGTGCGGCTGCAACTGGGGCCGTCGTTCGCCAATCATCTGGCCATTCCGCAGCCGAACGAGGCTGGCGACACCATGGACTGGTACGCCGCCGAAGAAGGCATGGTCGTGCCCTGGTCTTCGGCCTCGGACTCCGAGCGCGCCAAGGCCTGCGAAGAGCTGAAGACGGTGCGTGATCGCCTGGTGGATCTGTCCGCCACGATGAAGCAGCAGGACAGTCGCGAGCGCCAGACTTTCGGCCGCTTGCTGGACGAGGTAATCCGCTTTCCCGATCCGGCCTACGTGTACCTGGTGCAGGGCAAGCCTGTGATCACGTTCTGGGGATTCGACGACCGGATTCATCCCGGCGCGGATTCGGTGGAGCGGCTCAAGCCGCTGCCGCCACCAGCGGTGCCGGTCGCGGCACCACCGCCTATAGCACCCGTGGTGCCTCCACCGGTCATCGTTCCCCCGGTTGTGCTGCCCTGGTGGAGACGCATTCCGCGCTGGCTGTGGTGGTTGCTGCTTCTACTGTTGCTGCTCTTGTTGCTGCTGTTCCTGCTGCGCGCGTGCAGGCCGAACCTGCCGCTGGGGCTGTCCGGCCTGGGGCTGGATCTGCCCGACGTGAACCTCCCGGAACTGGAGCTTCCGAACGGCGACATCAGGGGGCCTGCGATGACGGATTTGCCAGGGGTGTCCAACGGCGAAATCGGGCAGATTCCTGTCCCCGACGGCACCCTTCCACAGGGCGAGAGTCCCGGAGGCATCGAGCCCGATGCCGAGATTCCGGAACCCGGACCGGAAATTCCAGAGCCGGGCGAAGACCCGAACGCGCCGCTGCCGGAGACCCCGCCACCGGTACCCGAACTGCCGCCCGGACAGGAGCCGCCAGTCCCACCCGTCCCATCGGACCAGCCTCCCGGTAAGCCGCTGACGATTCCGCCGGAGGCGCTCAAGAACGGTTCGATGGAATTCCTCAACGGCAAGTGGCGCGCCGACACCGGCCTGCAGGACGCGCGCACCGGCAAGCCGCTGGACCTCGAGTACGAATTCAAGGACGGCAAGGGGCAGGTGCGTATCCAGCAGGCGGACGGCACGACGTGCAGCGGTCCGGTTTCGGCGTCGATGGAAAACGGCCAGCTCAAGGTGTCCGACCAGTCGCCCATCCTGTGCAAGGACGGCACCGGGTTCAGGCCGGCCAAGGTCAACTGCAAGGTGGGCGCCAAGGGCGTGGCGGACTGCACGGGTGCTTACGATGGCGGAGAAACATTTGCCGTCGGCGTGCAGCGTGCTGAAGAAAAGCCGGCCGCCAAGCCCACCGAACCCACAAAGAAAACCTCACCCAGCGCCCCGCCCTAGCCTCACCTCATCGATCCCAGTCAAGGAACCTGCATGCTGCCCGAGCTCGTCAAGTTCGAAGAAGAGGTCACCCTCATCATGGGGAGCGGGGTGCAGTTTCTCGACTTCGGCGTGAAGCTCGACCCGCGCAAGGAGGCGGCCGGCGAGTTCGGCGAACAGCCGGGCGCGAAGTCGCTGGCGCGGCTGGAGTACGACGAGCGCCGCGATCGCCACGTTCATCCCGGCCAGCCCGAGGTCGGGGTCAAGCCCATTCTCAGCGTGCCGGTCGATCAGTCGCTCAAGCTGCTGACCGATCTGTGGCTGCCCATTCCGGTGCTCCGAGTCGCCGCCAGCTCGCGCTACGAGGAAGGTCCGAGCAACTGGGCGCGCGTGCGCATTGTCGCGCTGGCGCCGGGCGAGGACCCGGACCACAACACGCATCGCATCACCATCGCCTGCGACACGCGGGTGGTCGCGAAGAAGGAGGGTTCGTTGTACCTGGCGCCGACCACCGAGGACATCAAGGGCGGGGCGCCGTTTTGCCTGGCGCATCGCGCGCACTGGATGGGCTGGTTTCTGGAGACGGTCTGGATCGAGAGCTGGATCAAGGAGGTGTTCGACGAGAACGCCGCCAAGCGTCTGCGCATGGCGCGCGAGGACATCGACCTGGAACTCGCCAGCCGCATGCACCAGGCGCATTACCTGAACCTGCTGCACCTGATCGGCGTGCACGCCAAGCCACCGAAAATCCGCATCCTCACCAACACCACTTCGGATTTGTATCAACCGATTCCGGTGGACCTGGTGCTGGACGTGGGCAACTCGCGCACCTGCGGCATCCTGATCGAAACGCACCCGCAGGAAAGCGACGGGCTGCGCAAGCGCTACGAGCTCGAACTGCGCGACCTGTCGCAGCCGCAACACGTCTACGCCGAGCCCTTCGAGAGCCGGCTCGAATTTTCGCAAGCGATGTTCGGCAAGGAGAACTGGTCGGCGCAGAGCGGACGGCGCGATGCCTTCGTGTGGCCGACGATGGCGCGGGTCGGCAAGGAAGCCACGCGCCTGGCCTCGCGCCGTCGCGGCACCGAGGGCTCCACCGGCATCTCCAGCCCCAAGCGTTATCTGTGGGATGAAGAGCCCTACGAGCCGGGCTGGCGGCTGAACTCCGCGTTCAGCCGTAGCGACGCCGGCGAACCGCTGGCCACGGTGGCGCCCTTCTCCGATCTCATCAACGACGTCGGCGAGGTGCTGCACGAACTGGAAATGGCCGAGCGCCAGCCGGTGTTCACGCCGCGCTATTCGCGCAGCTCGCTGATGATGTTCATGCTCTCCGAGGTGCTGTCGCAGGCGGTGATGCAGATCAACAGCCCCTCGCAGCGACTCAAGCAGAGCCACTCCAACATCCCGCGGCATCTGCGCAGCATCACGCTCACCGTGCCGCCGTCCATGCCCAAGCCCGAGCGCGATATTTTTCGCGCGCGCATCACCCAGGCCATGCACCTGGTGTGGAAATGCATGGACTGGCATCCGGCGCACGCCGAGATCGACGATGTCTCGGCCAAACCCTTCCCGCCGTTTCCGACAATCCGAGTCGAATGGGACGAGGCCACCTGCGGCCAGATCGTGTACCTGTTCAGCGAAATCCAGAACAACTTCAGCGGCCGCTCCGACGAGTTCTTCCAGCTCATGCGCCGCACCGACGGCAAGCCGGGCGGCGACAAGAAACTCACCATCGCCTCGATCGACATCGGCGGCGGCACCACCGACCTGGTCATCACCGATTTCAATCTCGATCAGGGCCAGGGCCTCAACGTCTTCATCAACCCCAAGCAGCGCTTTCGCGACGGCTTCAAGGTCGCAGGCGACGACATCCTGTTGCAGGTGATCCAGGAGTTCGTTATTCCCGCGCTGGCCTCCGCGCTCAAGGCGCACGGTGTGCCGCAACCACCGGCCCTGCTGTCGCGGCTGATCGGATCTGAAGCCGTCGACGTGCGTGACGCCACCCTGCGCCAGCAGCTCGCCTTGCAAGTGCTGTATCCGCTCGGCCTGCGCATGCTCAAGGAGTACGAGAACTGCGACCCGGTGTCGCCCATCGGGCCGGGCATCCTGAGCTTCGGCGAGTTGCTCGGTGGCGAGGCCGCATCGAGCGAGGTGCTGCGGTACGTCGCCGGCGCGGTGCGCCGCGCGGTCGGCACTAGCGCGGCCGAGTTCGACCTGATGGCGACGCCGCTCGACGTCAACCTGCGCAAGATGCACGAGCTGTTTCTGCGCGACCGCATGGACATCTGCAAGACCATCCGCGCGCTGAGCGAAGTGGTGCACAGCTACCGCTGCGACGTGCTGCTGCTGACCGGCCGGCCTTCGCGACTGCCCGGCATCCAGGCGCTGTTCCGCACGCTGCTGCCGCTGCCGCCGGGCCGCATCATCCCCATGCACGATTACCGCACCGGCGTGTGGTACCCGTTTCATCGCCAGGGAAAAGTGGCCGACCCCAAGACCACCGCCGCGGTCGGCGCGATGTTGTGCGTGCTCGGCCGTGGGCGTCTGCCGAATTTCTTCTTCCGTGCCGACACGCTGCGCGCCTATTCGACCGTGCGCTTCATCGGCCAGATGGACGACAACAGCACGATCAAGAAGGCCAACGAATTCTTCAGCAACGTCGATCTGGATTCCGAAACCTACGAGCTGCCCGACCAGCCCTTCGAGATGCGCGGCATGATGCGTCTGGGTTTCCGCCAGCTCGGTGCCGAGCGCTGGCCGGGCTCGCCGCTGTACACGCTCTCGTTCGCGGACGAGCGCGTGCGCGAACGGGTGTACCGCGAAGGCGAGGTGCTCAAGGTGCGGCTCACGCAGGATCGTGCGACGCGACGCGGCGGTCCCTCGGAGCGCTTCAAGGTGGCGGACGCCGGGCCGGTCAGTGCGCGCGCGCTCAAGCTGCAACTGAACACCTTGGCCAACGTCGGCATCGGCGAAACCAGCTATTGGCTGGACAGCGGCAGCGTGTACCGGTGAAAGGACGTGAATAGATCTACTGCGCTCGGCATTTCGCATCGCTGCGCTGCTCGAAATCCTCACGTACTTCTACGTACGCTCCGGTTTCTGCGCTGCTCGCGATGCGAACTGCCTTCGCTCGCTACGATTTCTTCACGTCCTTTTAAGCCATGAACCCAACAGCACCAGACCTGTCGCGACGCTGGGGCGAGGTATTCGAAGGCGCCGGCCAGGCCATCGCCTGGGTCGGCTCGGTCAGCGAATCCGCGCCGCGCCTGGCCCAGGAAGCGCCGGCCCTGATCGAGAACCTGCGTCGCGTACGCAACCGCGCGCGCCGCCTGCGTGCTGCTGCCGTGCGGCCGATGACGGTGGGATTGTTCGGGCTGTCGCAGGCCGGCAAGTCCTATTTGATTTCGGCGATGGCCGCCGCCGCCAACGGCAAGCTGGAAACCGTATTCGACGGCCAGCGTCTCGACTTCCTCCAGCACATCAACCCGCCCGGCGGCGGCAGCGAGGCCACGGGCCTGGTGACGCGCTTTACCCGAAGCTCGGTCGAGGCGCCGCAGGGTTATCCGCTGAAGCTGACGATGATCTCCGAGGCGGAGATCGTGAAGATTCTGGGCAACACTTTCTTCAACGATTTCGACCGGGAAAAGGTCATCTCCAAGACCGACAGCAACCACGTGCTGAGCGTGCTGCGCGATCTGGAAACCCGCCGCCTGCCGAAAGCGGCGCCGGGCATGAGCGAGGACGATGTGGTCGATCTGCACGACTACTTCGAACTGCGCTTCCACAAGTCGATGATCCCGCTGAAGGCCGACTACTGGCCCACCGCGGTGCGCCTCGCGCCCTACCTCGCACCCAAGGATCGCGGTCGGCTGTTCTCGGTGCTGTGGGGCGAGATTGCCGAGCTGACCCAGGCTTATCTGAGCCTGCGTGCCGCGCTGGAAATGCTGTCGTTCGCCGAGACGGTTTACGCCCCGCTGGATGCGCTGGTCAGCCGCACCGGCAGCGGCAGCTTCACCCAGGCCGACAGCATCATGAGCGTGGCGATTTTGGAGCGCCTGGGCTCGTCGGCCGACGACCGTCTCGAAGTCTGTCCCTGGATCGACGGTGCGGCCGGAAAGCTCTTGCAGATTCCGCGCGCCCTGCTCACGGCGCTGACCGCCGAAATCGCCTTTCCGCTGGTCGAGCCGCCGGTCTCACCCGTTTTCGATTCCGTCGATGTGCTCGACTTCCCCGGCTATCGCGGACGGCTGGCCTTGCAGTCGCTCGATGAGGTCAAGACGCAGGTCAAGCGCGACGACGCCAATCCGGTGACCGAGCTGATTCTGCGCGGCAAGGTCGCGTACCTGTTCGAGCGCTACACCGACAACCAGGAAATGAACGTGCTGATCGTGTGCACGCCGTCCGACAAGCAGTCGGAGGTGACCTCGGTCGGACCGGTGCTGAGTAGCTGGATCGACGCGACTCAGGGCGCGACCGCGGCGGACCGCGCCAAGCGGCCGTCGGGACTGGTCTGGGCCATCACCATGTTCGACAAGACCCTGGTCGATTCGCTGCAACAACCGGAAGACCAGTTGCGCATCAGATGGGGCGACAAAGGGTTGATGCGGCGCACCCTGCTGGAACGCTTCGGCCAGTACGGCTGGATGTCGGAGTGGCATCCCGGCAGCGCGTTCAACCGCGTGTTCCTCGTCCGCAAGCCGGGCTGGAAAGTGTCCTTCCTGAAGCTCGATCAGAACCGCGAGCTGGCCATCAACGACGCCGATGCGCCGCAACTCCGGTTGATGCGCAAGACCTTTGTCGAAGACCCCACCGTAGCCCGGCACATCGACCGCCCGGAGCAGGCCTGGGACGCCATGCTCGCGCTCAACGAAGGCGGCATCGGGCATCTGGCCTCGTACCTCCAGACCGTCGCCGATGTGCGCATCAAGCTGGATCGGTTGGGCGAGCAACTCACCGCGACGGTCGGCGATATCGCCGGTCGCTGGCTCGGCCGCTTCTTCCAGCGCGATGGTGCGGACGAGGTGGTGCGCAAGCAGAAGCTGGCGGAGGGTCTGGTTGCGGCGCTGCGCAAGCGGCCCGCGCTGATCGGAGAAATGCTGTCGCACTTCGAACCTTCCACCGACGATCTGCGTGCGCTCTACCTGCGTGCAGAAGCCGAAGAAGAATCGGCACCACAAGCCGCTACGAGCGACGCATCAGCGCCCGCAAGCGACGAGTTCGGATTCGCCGCGCCCGACGGCTTGATCGATCTGGGTCTCGGCGATTTCGGCGACGCCGCTGCGACCCCCGAGGCGCCGACACCCGCACAACCCCTCACCGAGGTGCGCTTCGCACGCGCCGTGATGCGCGAGTGGATCAAGCAGTTGCGCGACCTACCTAGCGATCAGCGACTCATGGCCTTCCTGGGCTTCGCGAAGAAGGATGTCGAATCGCTGGCCGACGAGATGATTGCAGGTGCCGACCGCCACAAGCTGGAACAGCGCCTGGTCGAAGCGACCCGCCGCGCCGAGCGCGATGCCTCGGCCACGCGCGGACGCATCGTCGAGCGCCAGGTGCTTGCGGTGCGCACCACGATCTGCGATTTCATCGCCTGGCTCGGCAACGAGGCGACGCCGGTCGAACGACGCGCCGCCAGCGAAGCGGTCAAGAACCGCAAGCTGTTCGAACCCATGCCGGACATCGCGGAAGGCTCGCTGCCGGTGCTGCCGGAGCAACCTTTCAACTACACCGCGCTCTACCTGCTGGACTGGATGACGGCGCTCAAGAACCTGATTGTCGGCAATGCAGGGCACAGCGCCACGCGCGAAATCAGTGTTGAGCAGAATTTGGCGCTGGGACGGATTTTGGAAAGGATTGCTCGGTAACGAAGCGTTAGCGCTATGAATAGAACTCGCTTGGTAGCGGCTGCTGTGTCGATTGCCCTGATCGCGTTCTTTGCAGGCTACTACGTGCCGCAGCGTGAAACGGAATCAGCGTGTGTTTACGCGGTCAAAAATGCGGAGTACCAAATGGCTCTCCGCGTCTTCAAAGATATGAGAGGAACATATGGTGGGGTTCGCTTCGATGCGCCGGAGTACCAGAACGTTGTCGGCACAGTTCACCTTTTCAAGGATATGGATTTTGCTGTCTATCAAGACGGGCCTGTGAAAACCATACGGGTGTATGAGCCATAGCCCGTAGCCCGTAGGGCGGGTTAGCGGCTTCATCGCGTAACCCGCCTTCCGCGACTCCATGCGAGGGCGGCGCGGTACCGGCGGGCTACGCCGCAAACCGCGCGGCTAACCCGCCCTACCTTACCCACCCGCCGACAGGAATCAGGAATCGAACATGCCGGTCAGCATCAAACTTCAGGAAAGCGATAACGGCCCGGGCTTCGGACTGCTGAAGATTGTCGGCTGGACTCAGCCGGGGTCGGGGTCGTCGATGGCGATCATCCGCAACCAGGATCGCAAGTACCTCGGCATCGACGGCCAGTGGTCGGCGACGCCGGTATGGCATCCGCTGACCGGCATTGGCAGCGAGTCCGGCACGCTCACGGGGGAAGTGGGTCCGCGCGTGATCGATCCGCTGCTCGCGAGCGGCAGCGCGGTCTACATGGCGCAGTTGCAGGCGGATTCCGGGGCCAAGGATCAGTCGATGTTGCAACTGGACAAGACCATTCTCGGTTCCACGGCGCGCGGCGCGGGCGCGCCGCCGATCAGCGTGACCGGCAGCGGATTCATCATCGGCAGAAGCGCACCACCTCCACCCCCACCCCCGCCACCGCCGGAACCAGAGCCGCAGCCAGAACCGGAACCGGTCGTGATGCCCGAACCGGAGGCGCTTCCGCCGCCACCGCTGCCGCCTCCGCTCCCTGAGCCCAGCCCCAGCAAGTTGTGGCTATGGCTGTTGCTTCTGGCACTGATCATTCTGGCGGTCACGGGTTACCTGGCCTGGAAGAAGGGCCTGCTCGCGCAATTCATGCCTGGGGGTGCCGTCGAGTCGGTGCCCGCACCGGAGCCATCCCCTGAGAAGGGTGCCGGCAAGGCCGAAGCCATCGGCCCCTGCGATGTGGCCATGATGGCCAACCAGGCCGAACTCGAATTCGTCGGCGCCTGTCTTGCCACCTCGCCGTCCGGCAAGGACATCGTGCGCATCGCGGAGGCGGCTGTTGCGGCCGATCGTTGCGAGGCCGCGCGGCGCTTGTTCGTGCACGTGGCCCAGGGGGGAGACGCGGACGCGGCGCTGGTCTATGCGCGCATGTTCGATCCGCAGACCAGCGGCAAGCGCAAGTGCGTGGAAGCCGACCCGGATACCGCGTCCTACTGGTACAAGGCCCCGGCCGACGGGGGCAATGTCGAGGCGCAGCGGCAACTGGGCAAGCTGCTGGTGCAGATGCACGCGAGCGGAATCGAGCGCGACCAGGGCATCGCTTACCTGAAGTCCGCGGCCGAGGCAGGTGATGCGGATGCCAAGGCGCAACTGGAGAAGGTCAATGCGAAGCCGTGATGCGCAAGCTGCGTGGAGCATCCTTAAAACCTGCCATCAATTTTCCCTCCCCCGCGTGCGGGGGAGGGTCAGGGTGGGGGCGCTCGACGGCTGCACTGCGTTCTACGACCCGCCCCCATCCCAGCCTTCCCCCGCACGCGGGGGAAGGAGTCAGTTTCCCGCCAAGCGTCCGAGTTGGGGACGGGCTCTTGGGTTCCCCGTAGCTGCTGTTCTCTGTCTGTTCCTCGGCATGCTCGCGAGCACGGTCGTCACGGCCCAGCCCGCCAAGACCGGCGGTGCACGCGCTCCGCTACTGATGCAGGGCAAGTCCACCATCTACGAACGCGTGCTGACCCGACCCGGTGCATCGCTGGCGGCCACGCCCGGCGAAGCCGGCAAGGGCAGCATCGCGGCGTTCACGCGCTACTACGTCTACGGGCGCAAGACCGTTGCGAACTCGGAGTGGCTGGAAGTCGGTGCCGACTCCGGCGGCGGGGTGAAGGGCTGGCTCAAGTCGGACCAGACCGTGCCCTGGCGCCAGCAGCTCGCGCTGGCGTTCACGCCGCCCGGCAATCGTCCGCCGCTGCTGTTCTTCAAGGATCGCGCGTCGCTGGAAACCATCGTCGGCGGCAAGGACGCGGGCAAGGCAGCGGCGCCAATCCGCCAGGCTCTGACCAAGACCGGCAAGGAGCCGCGCATCCTGTCGGTGGAGCCGGAAACATCGGTGGACATCAACAAGAATTTCTACCTGCTGCCGATTCTGCAGGCGGAAGAAATTTATTCGGGCGCCGGCCCCACGGTGCGACTGCTGGAAGTGGCTTCGGTCACCGACGATCCCAAGGACACCAAGCCCAAGCCGGGCACGCCGCAGGCATCGATGAAGAACTTCAACGCGGCGGTGGTGTTCGTCATCGACTCGACCATTTCGATGGGGCCGTACATCGAGCGCACGCGCTACGCGGTGCAGCGCATCTACGACAAGGTGGAGGCATCGAAGCTCGCCGACCAGGTCAAGTTCGGGCTGGTCGCGTTCCGGGCTTCGCCCAAGTCCAAGCCCGGACTGGAGTACGCGTCCAAGGAGTTCGTCGATCCATCCGAGGTCAAGAGCGGCCGAGAGTTTCTCAATCTGGTGCGCGATCTCAAGCCCGCCACTGTCTCCACGCCGCGCTTCGATGAGGACGCCTTCGCCGGCGTGATGACGGCGCTGCGCGACATCGACTGGGCGGATTACGGCGCGCGTTACCTGATTCTGATCACCGACGCCGGCGCGCTGTCGGCCAAGGACGCCTTGTCGAGCACCGGCCTGGACGCACGCGAGGTGCGCATGGAGGCCAAGCATCGCGGCGTGGCGATCTACACCCTGCACCTCAAGACCGCGGAGGGCGTGAAGAACCATGCGAGCGCGCAGGCTCAGTACGAGGAACTGTCGAGCCACGAACTGGTCAAGACCCCGCTTTATTTCGCGGTCGAGTCCGGCTCGGTGGAACAGTTCGGCAAAATCGTGGATGCGCTAGGCGACACCATCACCGAGCAGGTGGCCGCGGCGTATCGGGGCGAATCGGTGGCGGGAAGCGCGCGCACGGCCGATCCGAAATTCGGCGAACCGAAGGCCGGTGCGAAGGACGACCCGGTTGCGCGCGCCAAGCGCGATGCGGCGCAGCTCGGCTACGCGATGAAGCTCGCCTACCTGGGTCGCGAGCAGGGCGTGGAGGCGCCGAGCGTGTTCCAGGCCTGGATTGCGGATCGCGACCTGGCCGATCCCACCTTGCCGACCACCGAAGTGCGCGTACTGCTGACCAAGAACGAGCTGAGCAATTTGCAACTGGCGGTGAAGGACATCTCGGAAGCCGCGCTCAAGGGCGTGACCTCGCCGGACAGTTTCTTCGAGCAACTGAGCGTCGCCGCTGCGCGCACCTCGCGCGATCCTTCGGCCGGCAAGCCCAAGAAGGGCGCCAAGATCGCGGACCTGGGCCTGCTCGGCGAGTACATGGACGGACTGCCGTATCGCAGCGACATCCTCAACCTCGATCAGGATGCCTGGCGGGCGATGTCGGCCGGCGACCAGGAGTCGCTGATCCGCTCGATGAACAAGAAGCTGCGCCTGTACCAGCTCTACAACGCGGACAACGATCGCTGGGTGAGACTGGCCGAAGGCGGCGATCCGAAGGATGACGTGTACCCGGTGCCGCTGGAGGCGATGCCGTGAGAATGGTCGCCGCAAGCCCGCGATGCTGAAGCTGCAAGGCCTGCGCACGCTGCGCGGCCAGGGCGCGAATTCGTTCGAGCTGCATGTGCCGCTGCTGCACGTCGCGAAGGGCGAACTGGTGGCGGTGACCGGACGCAGCGGATCGGGCAAGAGCAGCCTGCTGGAAATTCTCGGGCTAATTCTCGAACCGCAGGAGACCGAGGTGTTCGAGCTGAGTGTCGCCGGCCAGACGCATGATCTTCGCGCGCTGTGGCGACAAGGTCAGCGCGAAGCCCTCGCCGGGCTGCGCGCTCGCGCTCTGGGTTTCGTGCTGCAGACGGGCGGGCTGCTGCCGTTTCTCAGCGTGGAACAGAACATCGCGACGCCGCGTCGGTTGGTCGGCATGCCGGCGCGGGGCGACCTGGCCGACGAAATTCCGGATGCGCTCGGCATCGGCGCGCTGCGGCGCAAAAAGCCGGCCGAGCTGTCGATCGGCGAGCGCCAGCGCGCGGCCATCGCACGCGCACTCGCGCATCGGCCGGAACTGCTGCTGGCCGACGAACCCACCGCCGCGCTCGATCCGGAACACGCCGAGAAAGTGTTCGAGCTGCTGATCGGCCTGGTTCGCCGCTACGGCATGAGCGCAATCATCGTGACGCACGACTGGGAACTGGTGCGGCGCCTCGGCCTGCGTGAAATTCGCGGCGCGCCTATTCACGCAGTGCAGGGTGCGGCCTCGCGTTTCGTGCCTCAGAGTTCGGACGCATGAGCGCACCGCTGTGCGCACGTACCGTCGCCTCGCAACTCGCGCTGGCGGACCTGTGGCACGACCGCAATATCTCGCTGTGCCTGGTGGCGGCGCTCGCCGCAGCGATCACGCCGCTGTTGCTGTTGCTGGGCCTCAAGACCGGCGTCATCGAAACCATGCGCGAGCGTCTGCTCAAGGACCCGCGCAATCTCGAAGTGCGCATCAAGGGCAACTGGGCGCTGGACCAAGCCTGGTTCGAGAACATGCAGGCACGGCCGGAAGTCGCATTCGTGCTGCCGCTGACGCGATCCCTGAACACGCAGATCGATCTGGTGGTCGATGCGCGCCGCTTCGTCAAGAACGCGGAGGTGACTCCGACTGCGCCCGGCGATCCTCTGATCGACGCCAGCGGTCTGGTCATGCCCGCACAATTCGACGAGTTGCTGGTCTCGCACACCGTCGCGCAGACCTTGAACCTGCGCACCGGCGACACCGTGGACGTCTCGATTCCGCGACGCCGCGAAGGACGCGACGAATGGGGTCGCGCGCCGCTCAGAATCCTGGGCGTGCTGCCCGAGTCTGCGGACAGCCGGATGGTGGTGTTCACCACGCTTGCGTTTCTCGTCGGCATCGAAGATTTCCGCGACGGCGCGCCCAGCCCGCAACTCGGCGTGGCCGAAGGCGTGGCGCAACCCGAGCGCAAGGTCTTCGCGCGCGCACGGCTCTACGCCCGCGGGCTCGACGATGTCGCGGTGCTGGCCGAGGTGCTGCGCGAACAGCAACTCGAAGTGGACACGCGCGCGCAGGAGATCGAGACCGTCCAGGCGCTGGATCGAGTGTTCAGCCTGGTGTTCCAGGTTATCGGTGGGCTCGCCGGCGCGGGCGCGGGCGCGGCGCTGATCGGTTCCTTCCTGGCCAACATCGATCGCAAGCGGCGCGATCTGGCGCTGATGCGTCTGGCCGGCTTTCCAATGAGCAGCCTGGCCTTGTTTCCGGCGATTCAGGCGCTCGCCATCGGCGGACTTGCGTACCTCACCGCGCTGGCCGGATACGGCGTCGGCGCGCTACTGTTCGACCGCCTGCTCGGCTCGCAGCTCGCCACCGGCGAATACGTCTGCCGGCTCGATGCCGTGGCCGCGTCGTGGGTCGGCGTGATGACCGTTCTGATTGCTTTGCTGGCAGCCATCCTGGGGGGATATCGTGCAGCGCGCATCGATCCTGCGGAAAGTCTTCGAGCGACCTAGTCGCGTGCGACGGGCATTCGTCCTCGCACTCGGATTGATCGGACCCGCCGGCGTTAACGCCGCCTGGGACCCTAGCTTCTTCAATCCGCAAGCCGACAAGGATGACGTAGTTCTGCCCATGCCCTGCGAAGGTTCGATGGCGTTTCGCAAGGTCGCGGTGCCGGCTCGCGGTCCGCTCGACGACTACGCGATTTCCGTGGGCGGCAGCGACGAATCGACCGGCTACATCGAGCACTCACGGCCCACGCATATCGCCGGCGGCTTCACGCAAAAGGACAGCCGCTATTTCCTGATCGCCAAGTACGAGGTCACGGAGCTGCAGTACGCCGCGCTGTTCGACGCTGCGTGCGCCGAGCCCTCGATGAAGCTGCGCCTGCCCAAGACCCAGGTGAACTGGTACGAGGCGGTGGACTTCACCAATCGCTACAACCTGTGGCTGCGCGAAAAGGCGATGGCCAAGATTCCGGTCGAAGACGGAGCGCCGGGTTTCGTGCGCCTGCCCACGGAAACCGAATGGGAATTCGCCGCGCGCGGCGGCCTGTCGGTGTCGCCTTCAGAGTTTCAGGATCGGCTCTTTCCGATGCCGGACGGCCTGCCGAAGTACGTCTGGTTCGCCGGCTCCGCCTCGGCCAACGGCAAGGCCCAACCCGCCGGCCTGCACCAGCCCAATCCGCTCGGCCTGCACGACATGCTGGGCAATGCTGAGGAGATCGTGCTGGAGCCGTTCCAGCTCAACAAGCTCGACCGCCTGCACGGCCAGGCCGGCAGCTTCACCGTGCGCGGTTGCAGCTTCCTCACCGCCCAGGCCGACATCCGCAGCGCCTGCCGCCAGGAAGCGCCGTTCTACGACGGCGCTGCGCCGCGCCGCGCCAAGACCACCGGCTTTCGCGTTGCGCTGGTCGCGCCCGCGCTGACCTCGGTGGCGCGCATCCAGAGCATCCGCAAGGACTGGGGCGCGCTCGGCTCGGCCGCTGCGGGCGCCAAGGCGCCCACCGGAACGAGCGCGTTGGGCGACGAGGCGCTGAAGGATCCGCTGGCTGAAATGCAGGCGATCTCGGATGCGGCGACCGACGAGAACATGAAGAAGCGCCTGGCAGATCTGCGCGGCGTGCTGCGCGCCAATTTGCAGGCGCGCGACGAGCAGCGCGACCGCGCGGCCAAATCGGCGCTCCGGCTCGGCTCGTTCCTGTGCATCAAGCTGCGCGACGACGGCACCTATCTCGATGACCGTCGCAAGACGTTCGAGAAGCTCTGCGACGGCGGCGCCAAGGTCTCGCCGGCCTGCGACGGGCTGAAGGCACAGTTGCCCGAGATCGAGAAAGCGCTGAATCTCAACCAGCAGTACTACGCCGACACCATCGTCGGCTCCTCGCAGAATTATTCCGGCCCGGTGCTGGACCAGCAGCTCGGCGTGCTCAAGCAGGAAGTCACGGCGCGTGGCCTTTCGTCGATTGCGGATTTCGCCAAGGTTCACTCGCGCCATGTGGGCGGCTACGCTGCCGACGGCAAGATATCGCGACAGACGTGGCTGAACGATTGCAAGGCAGGAAAGTAGCGGTTTCGTCAGTACCAGGGAGTGCAGCATGTTCGCGACACGGGGGATCGGGATTTGTGGTCTGTCTTTGATACTGGCCTTGACCAGCGGCTGCGCCACGATGGACTCCATGATGGGCGGCGGCTCCGCCAGCGCCGACCCACGGCTGCAGAACGAGGCCGAGTTCTTCTCCCGATCCGGCATCGAGGCATGTCTTGCGGGTGCCGCCGGTGCGGTGCTGATCAAGAAGATCGCCGACGCCATCGATGACGACAAGAAGGACAAGGACAAGAAATTTTTCGACAAAGAAACCCTGCTCATTGCCGTCGGTGTCTGCGGCGTGGCGATGGGCGCGAACTACTACCTGGAAACCCGTCGCAGCCAGTACGCCAATCGCGAGCAGGCGCTCAACGAGATGGTCAAGGATGCAAAGGCAGATAACGCCAAGCTGTCGAGCCTGATCGCGACCACCCGCCAGGTCGTGGCCGAGGACAAGGCCGAGATCGACCAGGTCAAGCGCGACATCGCGGCCAAGAAAATCTCGCGACAGGACGCGGACAAAAAACTCGCTTCGGTCGACGCCAATCGAGCGCAACTGGAAAAGACCCTCGCCGGCCTGCGGCAGCGCCAGCAGAACTGGCGCGAGATCGCCAGCTCCGAACGTCAGCAAGGGACCAAAACGGCGGCGCTCGACGCCGAGATCGCGACGCTCAACAAGCAGATCGCCTCAATGGAATCGGCGCTGTTCGAACTCAACGACTACCGCAAGATTTCAGCCGTCGGCTAAGCCAGGAGCACCAGATGAGCCAGAGATTCATCCTGATTCCCATCACGCTGCTCGTGCTGCAAGCGGGCTGCGCCAAGCTCACCAAGGCCGATTGCGATCCGTCGAAGGAACTCGGCGCCATCACCAAGACGCGTTGCCTCACGGGCGGCGTTTACGACGAGCGGGTCCAGGAACTCGAACTCAGCGTGGAGGAGCAAGCCGCCATCAAGCGCGACCTGGAAGTCACGCTGGCCGCGGTGCAGAAAGAGAGCGGCGAGGTTCGCACCGAAGTGCAGAACAAGAAGCAGGAATACGCGCAGCTCAACGCCGCAGTGAATTCGCTGCTGGCCAGGCTCAGGACCAAGGCTGCGAACAACGCGGGCTTGCAGAAATCGATCAGGGAGATCGAAGCCAAACTCGCGGAGGTCAATCAGCCCCAGGCCGACGCGGGCACGTTACAGAAGCAGGCGCAGCTCGACGAACTCAAGCAGCAGTTGGCGGGCCTGCAGAAAGAGCTGGGGCAGTAGCCCGTCTCAGGACGCGTACATCGGCTTGTTGTCGTTGAGGTTCAGGAAACCCTTGACGATCCGGTAGAGGTACCAGATTCCATTGGCGACCAGGATGAACCAGCCGATCACGAGGAAAAGCGTCACGAAACCGATGAAGCCCCACAGCAGGGCGAACCAGAACGTCCGTATCTGCCAGCGGAAGTGGCTTGCGAGCCAGGTACCGGCGAATTCATCTTTCTTGATGTAGTTGACGATGATTGCGACGATGCCGGTGAAGCCGACCAGGAATGAGGCCGCGTAGAGCGCGTAAACGACAGTCGTCAGGGACTTTCCGGCCCTGAGTTTTTCGTCCATGACAACGATGCTGTCCATCCGGTTTCTCCTTGGGAACTCACGACGAGCCGGTGCTGTTGCAACCCCTTGTCACAGCATGAACCGCCAGCTACTTGCATGCCAGCGCCGCGACGGGTCTGGGCAATGGACTCAGACGTCGCCGTACACCGCAGTGAGCGGATACCGCCGCTCGCGGCCAAAGGCACGACGCGTGACCTTGGGCCCCGGTGGTGCTTGCCGGCGCTTGTACTCGGAACGACGCACTAGCGCGGCGACGCGCTTGACGGTTGCGGCGTCGAAACCCATCGCGATGATTTCGGTTATTGATCGACTGTCTTCGACGTAGGCTTCGAGAATCGGGTCGAGCACTTCGTAGGGTGGCAGGGAATCTGAATCCTTCTGATCCGGCCGCAATTCGGCAGAAGGCGGTCGCACGATGACGCGCTCGGGGATGACGGGAGAGATCGTGTTGCGGTACACCGCAAGCCGGTAGACCAGCGTCTTGTACACGTCCTTGATCGGCGCGAAGCCGCCGCACATGTCGCCGTAGAGTGTGGCGTAACCCACCGCCATCTCGGACTTGTTGCCGGTGGTCAGCACCACGTGGCCGAACTTGTTGGACAGCGCCATCAAAAGCACGCCGCGCGAGCGCGACTGCATGTTTTCTTCGGTGATATCGACGGCGCGACCGCTGAAGGTTTCCGCCAGGGTCGCGTTGAGCGCTTCGAACGTCGGCTCGATCGGCAGCACGGAATAGCGTATGCCGAGCGACTCGGCCTCGATGCGCGCGTCGTCGTTGGACATGTCGAGCGTGTAGCGCGAAGGCAGTGAAACGCCCCAGACGCGATCGGCGCCGAGTGCATCGGCCGCAATGGCGGCGATGAGCGCGGAGTCGATGCCGCCGGACAAGCCGATCAGCGCGCCGGGAAAGCCATTGCGATTGACGTAGTCGCGCACCGACTGCACCAGGCCGCGATAGATCACAGCGTCGCTGCTGGCGGTCTCGCAGATGCTGCCGCGCACGCCGCGCTTGTCGAATTCGACCAGGAAAAGATCTTCCTCGAAGGCCGGCGCGCGAAACGCGATGTCGCGACTGCAGTTGACGGCCATCGAGTCGCCGTCGAACAACAGGTCGTCCTGCCCGCCCACCATGTTGACGTACAGGATCGGCAGGCCGGTCTCGGCGCCGCGAGCCTTGAGCACCGCCTCCCGCTCCGCCGACTTGCCCAGCGCGAACGGCGAGGCATTGATGTTGATGAGCATGCGCGCGCCCAGGTCGCGGCTCTCGTCGGCCGCCTGCGGCCCCCAGATGTCCTCGCAGATGCACAGCCCGACAGGAATGCCCTTGATGTCGAACACGCAGGCGCTCTGACCGGGCAGGAAGTGGCGCTTCTCGTCGAACACCCCGTAGTTCGGGAGGAGGCGCTTGCGGTAACGGCGCACGAGCTGACCGTCGCGGAAAATCGTGGCCGCGTTGTACAGGCCTTCCTCGGCGTACTCGGGATGGCCGACGATCATGTGAATGCCGTGCACATCGCGACAGATGCGATCCAGCCCGGCCTCGACCACCGGCGGCAGGCCGGAGCGCAGCAGCAGATCGTCCGGCGGATAGCCGAGCAGGGCGAGTTCCGGAAACGCGATGAGGTCTGCTTGCAGCTCGTCGCGCGCGCGGCGCGCGGCGGCAATCATCTTGTCGACGTTGCCTTCAACGTCGCCCACCCAGAAGTTGAGCTGGGCGGCGACGATACGAAGACCTGTGCTCATTGCGGACTTGAATCCGAGGGGCCGCGTTGCAGCCCCGACCGATCCACGATCTCAGCCCAGCAGCGCCTTCATCGCCGCGCCGAGATCGGCGGGCGAACGCACGGTTTTCACGCCCGCGGCTTCCAGTGCCGCGAACTTCTCGTCGGCCGTGCCCTTGCCGCCCGCGATGATGGCGCCGGCATGGCCCATGCGCTTGCCCGCGGGAGCGGTGACCCCGGCGATATAAGCTACCACCGGTTTTTTCACGTTGGCCTTGATGTACTCGGCAGCTTCTTCTTCGGAGCTGCCGCCGATTTCGCCGACCATGATGATGCCGGTGGTGGCCGGGTCCGCCTCGAACAGCCGGATCACGTCGATGAAGCCCATGCCGCGAACCGGGTCGCCGCCGATGCCGACGCAGGTGCTCTGGCCCAAACCATTTTGTGTGGTCTGGTGCACGGTCTCGTAGGTCAGCGTGCCGCTGCGCGAAACGATGCCGATCCGGCCCGGCTTGTGAATGTGGCCGGGCATGATGCCGATCTTGCATTCGCCCGGCGTGATGACGCCGGGGCAGTTGGGGCCGACCAGCACGGTGTTCGGATAATCCGAACGCAGCGCGGCCTTGACTCGGATCATGTCGTTCACCGGGATGCCTTCGGTGATGCAGATGACCACCTTGATGCCTGCATCGGCCGCCTCGAGGATTGCATCCGCCGCGCCGGGAGCCGGCACGTAGATCATGGTCGCGTCGGCGCCTGTCGCAGCCACCGCGTCGTGAGCGGTGTTGAACACGGGCAACTTCAGGTGCGTGCCGCCGCCCTTGCCGGGTGAGACGCCGCCGACCATCTTGGTGCCGTACTCGATGGCTTTTTCCGAGTGGAACGTGCCCTGCTTGCCGGTGAAGCCCTGGCAGATCACCTTGGTGTTCTTGTCGATGAGGATGGACATGACTTATTGACCCTGTGCCAGCTTGACGACCGTCTGGGCCGCTTCGGTGAGATCGGAAACCGGCGTGATGGCAAAGCCAGACGCGCGCAGCATCGCCTGTCCTTCTTCCATGTTGGTGCCTTGCAGCCGTGCGACCACCGGCAGTTTGAGGCCCGTCTGACGCACCGCCGCGATGATGCCTTCCGCAATCAGGTCGCAGCGCACGATGCCGCCGAAGATGTTGATGAAGATGGCTTTGACTTCCGGGCTGGAGGTGATGAGCTTGAATGCCTCGGTCACCTTCTCCGCCGTGGTACCGCCGCCGACGTCGAGGAAGTTCGCCGGCTGGCCGCCGTGCAGTTTCACGATGTCCATGGTCGCCATGGCGAGGCCCGCGCCGTTGACCATGCAACCGATGTTGCCTTCGAGCGTGACGTAGTTGAGGTCGAACTTGGCCGCGGCGCGTTCGCGCTCGTCTTCCTGACTCGGATCGCGCTGGTGGGCAATCTCCTTCTGCCGGAACAGCGCGTTGTCGTCGAAGTTGAGCTTGCCGTCGAGCGTGAACATATTGCCTTCGGCGGTCACGATCAGCGGGTTGATCTCCACCATGCTCGCGTCGCATTCCGTGAGGATGCGGTACAGGCCCAGCATGATCTTGGTGAACTGGTCGGTCTGGTCCTTGGTCAGGCCCATGAAGAAGCCCAGCTCACGCGCCTGGTAGGGCTGCATGCCGGCGGCCGGGTTCACGTAGATGTGCTTGATCTTCTCGGGCGTGTGCTCGGCCACTTCCTCGATGTCCATGCCGCCTTCGGCGGAGGCCATGAACACGATGCGCTCGCGCGTGCGATCCACGAGGCCCGACACGTACAGCTCGCGCGCGATGTTGGAAGGCTTTTCGACCCAGACCGAGTTGATCGGCAATCCCGCCGCGCCGGTCTGCTTGGTCACCAGCTTGCGGCCGAGCATGCCCTTGGCCGCTTCTTCGGCCGCATCCGGTCCGCTCACCAGCTTCACGCCGCCGGCCTTGCCGCGACCGCCGGCATGCACCTGGGCTTTCACCACCACTTTCTCGGTGCCGAGTTGCTTGGCCGCGGCGCGCGCAGCTTCCGGACTCTCGGCGAGGATGCCTTCCGGCACCGGTATTCCAAAACGGGCGAAGAGGGCCTTCGCCTGGTATTCGTGCAGATTCATATGTTCCCCATATTCATGGCCGCGGGATTCTCCCTTACTGGATGCCGCACTGCAAAAGAATCCGTGCAAGCTTCATCGCAACGAGTGCGCGGGTCATGCAGCGGTCGGGCGTGTGACAATAGCTGTCACGCGGCACGGCAATGGCCTTGGTCTGCGTGAACCCCAGGAGGAATGGTCCGACATGATGTATCTGCTGATCCGTATTGTGCTGATTGGCCTCGTCATATGGTTCGGTGTCAGGCTGTTGCGCAAGTGGCGCCAAGACGCTGGGCTCGCCGGCCCACCCAAAGAGCCCAAGCGCTTCGAGCCCACCACCCGCTGCCCGCGCTGCGGCGTGCATCTGCCCGCCTCCGCGGTATCTCCGACCGGACTGTGCGGAAAGTGCAGCGGCTGACACGGTCGAACCCATTCCGATGACGTCACACCCCCCGGCCGCTCCCGCACCGGAAGACTGGCGCGCCCTGCGGCTGCTGTCGTTCTATCGTCTTGCTCTGGTCGCCTTGTTCCTTGGGCTGATCTGGGCCGAATCGACGCCCCAGGTCTGGTTTGCGACCCATCCGCAAGGCTATCTCGCCACCTGCCAGGTCTACGCAGGGATTTCACTGCTGCTGGTCTGGATGGCGGGCCGGCGCAAACCCGACCTGACGTTCCAGGCGCACATCCATTACCTCGCCGATCTGGCGGCGATTGCCGTGCTGGTCTACGAGACCGGCGGCGTCAACAACGGATTGGGCACCCTGCTGCTGATTCCGGCGGTGACCTGCGCGCTGATTCTCAATTCGCGCATGGCCCTGCTTCAGGCCGCCATCGGCACCCTGACGATGTTCGGCGAAGAACTGCTGCGCCAGTACGGCCAGCCGCTGGACGCCAGCGGCTTCACCTCCACCGGCGTGCTCGGCCTGATCCTGTTCGGTACCGCCATCGCGGCCAACACCGTGGCGCAGCGCGCGCGCAAGAGCGAGGCGCTGGCGCAGCGCATGGGCAGCGAGTTCGACAACCTGTCCAGGCTCAACGAGGTGATTCTCGAATCCATGCATACCGGGCTGGTGGTGGTGGACGAGAACCTGCGCATCCGCAACATCAACGCCGCGGCGCGCGACCTGATGCGCGCCACGCCGCTGGCCGAAGGTCAGGAGCTGCGGTCGGAATGCCCGGCGCTGGGTGCGCGTGTTCAGGAATGGCTCAAGTCCGGAGAAGCCGACGCGCAGCCGATCCCGCTGGGTCCCAACCTGCCGGAAGCGATCGTGCGCATTTCGCGGCTCGGCGAAACGCAGCAGGGGCCGATCATGGTGGCGCTCGAAGATGCGTCGCGGCTGCACGAGCAGGCGCAGCAGATCAAGCTCGCCTCGCTCGGACGGCTCTCGGCCAGCATCGCGCATGAGATTCGCAATCCGCTCGCGGCCATCAGCCATGCCGGGCAGTTGCTGTACGAGGCACCGGAAATCGGGCCGGAAAATCGCAGCCTGCTTGCCATGATCCATCGACATAGCGACCGCATCGACAAGATCGTGGAAGACGTGATGACCCTGTCGCGGCGCGAAGCCGCCAAGCCGCTCGCGATTCCGCTCGCGCTGTGGCTGGAAGACACCGTGGCGCTGTACGCCGAAGGTCATCGCCAGGCGCCGCGGCCGATCGAAGTGGGCGAGATTCCGGCCGGCGCGGGCGTGCATTTCGATCCGCGCCACTTGCAGCAGCTCATGTTCAATCTCTGGGACAACGCTTTCCGCCACGGCGCGCGGGAGGGCACCCCGATCTTCGTGCGAATCTCGGGCGGGGTGGAGCGCGGCGGCCGGCCCTGGCTGGACATCGTGGACAACGGTCCCGGTGTGTCGCGCGACATGATCGATCGCATCTTCGAACCGTTCTTCACCACCGCGCAGGGCGGCACGGGCCTGGGTCTGTACCTGGCGCGCGAGCTGTGCGAGTTCAACCAGGCGCGACTGAGTTACCAGCACCGCATGATCGGTGCATGCTTTCGCGTCACCTTCACCCCGTCCACCCAGCGCGACCGCGCGCGGATTCTCGAGCGGGTCGCGCAGACCCGCTGATAGCCGTATAAGACGCATGCACTTCGAAAGGCCGTGAGATGAACAAACCTGCGACCGCTCCGCCGCGCTTGGCCCTGATCGTGGACGACGAGGCCGATATCCGCGAACTGCTGGAGATCACCCTGTCGCGCATGGGCATCCGCACCTGCGGCGCGGCGACGCTGGCGGAGGCGCGCGACTGGCTGCGGGACCGAAGCTTCGATTTCTGCATCACCGACATGCGCCTGCCGGACGGCAACGGCATCGACCTGGTGCGCGAGGTGCAGACCGAATACGCCGGATTGCCGATCGCGGTCATCACCGCCCACGGCAACGCCCAGGCGGCGGTGGAGAGTCTCAAGGCCGGCGCCTTCGACTTCGTGTCCAAGCCGGTGGACCTGCGCATGCTGCGCAAGCTGGTCGAATCGGCGATCCAGTTGGGCCACTCTGCCGAGCCCGACGCGCCTCCGCCGGACAGCGACGGCGGGCTGCTGGGCACGCATGACGCCATCGTCCGGCTGCGCCAGTTGATCGACCGGCTCGCGCGCAGCCAGGCGCCGGTGCACATCCACGGCGAATCCGGCACCGGCAAGGAACTGGTGGCGCGGCTGATTCACGCCAAGAGCGGGCGCGCGGCGGCGCCGTTCGTGCCGGTGAACTGCGGCGCCATTCCCTCCGAGCTGATGGAGAGCGAGTTTTTCGGACACCTCAAGGGCTCGTTCACCGGTGCCATGCGCGACAAGGCCGGGCTGTTCCAGACCGCCGAGGGCGGCACGCTGTTCCTCGACGAGATTGCCGATCTGCCGCTGCACATGCAGGTGAAAATGCTGCGCGCGATCCAGGAGCGCGCCATCCGCCCGGTGGGCGCGGAAAACGAAATCCAGGTCAATGTGCGCCTGATCTCGGCCACGCACAAGAACCTGGCGGACCTGGTCGCCAAGGGCGCGTTCCGCCAGGACCTTTACTACCGCGTCAACGTGATCGAGGTGCGCACGCCGTCGCTGCGCCAGCGCGCCGCGGACATTCCTCAGCTCGCGGAGCACATGCTGATCCGCCTGTCGCGCGCGGCCGGCATGAAGCAGGTGCCGAAGCTCGACGGCGATGCAGTGATGGCGCTGTTGAACTACGACTTTCCCGGCAATGTGCGCGAACTCGAAAATATTCTGGAGCGCGCCCTGACCCTTTGCGACGGCAGCGCCATCTCCGCCGACGATCTGCAACTGCGAGCGTCGGCGCCGCTTCCGATGGCCGAGGGAGAGGAGCGCGTGGCGCTGGCGACGCAGCGCGTCGCTGCGTCTGTGGGAATGACCGGCGGGCTCGACGAGCGGGTGGACGAGATGGAACGCCAGGCGATTCGCGACGCGCTGGAAAAGACGCGCTACAACAAGACCAAGGCCGCGGCGCTTTTGGGCCTGACGTTCCGCCAGCTTCGCTACAAGGTGAAGAAGCTCGGCATCGAGTAGCGCCTACTTCGGCTGCAACAGCAGAATCGCCCGGCCGTGGCTGGCGATGAGGCCGTCCTCTTCGAGCTTCTTGGTCACGCGGCCGACCATCTCGCGCGAGCAGCCCACCAGGCGCCCCAGTTCCTGCCGGCTGACCTTGAGCAGAATCCCCCGCGGATGCTTGATCGCATCTTGCTCGTGGCTTAGCGCCAGCAGCTCGCGCGCGAGCCGTCCGGCGACGTCCACGAATGCCAGGTCGTGCAGCCGGCGGCTGGTGTCGCGCAGGCGCGCGGCGAGCTGTCCTGCCACCTCGAACATGATCTCGGGTTGCTTGCGCACGAACTCGCGGAAAACCGGGTACTCGACTTCCGCCACCAGCACCGGCGTGCGTGCACGGACGATGGCGGAGCGGGTGCTCTGCTCGGGAAACAGGCACATCTCTCCGAAGAACTCGCCGGCCTTGAGGTAGGCCAGCACCATCTCGCGATCGCCGTCCTTGGTCAGCACGCTGATCGAACCTTCCAGAATCAGGAAGATCGAGCGCGGCTCGTCTCCGGCGTTGAGAATGGTCTGCTTGGGCGGGAAGCTGCGCTTGCGCGAGTGCGCCACGAACTCCTGAACGACGGGCTTGATGGCCATGTCCCTCCCCCTGTTGCCAACCCCAACCCCGACCGTCACGCGGACGTGCCCGACGGCTTGTGATGACCGAAAATAGCACAACATCCGGACTCTTCGGGACAGCGAGATCAATCATGCAAGCACGCATCAAGTGGGTGGAGAACGCGGCTTTCGTCGGCGAAACCGGCAGCAGCCACGCCGTGGTCATCGATGGCCCGCCGGATATCGGCGGCCGCAACCTCGGCTGCCGGCCGATGGAGTTGATGCTGCTCTCGGTGGGCTCGTGTTCGGCGGTGGACGTGGTGCACATTCTCAAGAAGGCACGCCAGCCGGTGAAAGACTGCTTTGTCGAAGTGGAAGGAACGCGCGCGGAAACCGAGCCCAAGGTGTTCACCGACATCCACCTCAAGTTCGTCATCAGCGGCGAAGGTCTGAGCGAGAACCAAGTCAAACGCGCGGTGGACCTGTCGGCCGACAAGTATTGCTCGGCCTCGATCATGCTCAAGCGCGGCGGCGTCAACGTCACCCACAGCTATGAGATTCGCTCCGCTGCAAGCTGACGCGCGATCGTCATCCGGCTTGCCCCATAATCCGCGTTTGAGGCGCCCCGGATGCCGGGAGCGCGCTGTCTGCTTTATCTCTGGGAGAGTGACGAATTGGCAAAACCCACCAGCAACCCGAAGCTCAAGCTGCTCGGGTTCAACAACCTGACGAAGTCGCTGTCGTTCAACATCTACGACATCTGCTACGCACGTTCGAACGATCACACGCGCGAGTACATCGAGTACATCGACGAGGCTTATAACGCCGAGCGCCTGACCGCCATCCTGACCGAGGTGGCGGACATCATCGGCGCCAACGTGCTCAACGTCGCGCGCCAGGACTACGACCCGCAGGGCGCCAGCGTCACCATGCTGATTTCCGAGGGCCACCACGACGGCCTGCCGGACCCGCGCGCCGACAAGAAGTCCGTGGTCGGTCATCTGGACAAGAGCCACATCACCGTTCACACCTACCCGGAAACGCATCCGGACGCGGGCATCAGCACCTTTCGCGCGGACATCGACGTGTCCACCTGCGGCAAGATTTCACCGCTCAAGGCGCTCAACTTTCTCATCAAGAGTTTCGAGAGCGACATCGTGGTGATGGACTACCGCGTGCGCGGCTTCACCCGCAACGTGCGCGGCATGAAGCACTTCATCGACCACGCCATCGATTCGATCCAGAACTTCATCTCGCGCGACATCAAGGACCGCTACGACATGGTCGACGTCAACGTCTACCAGGAGAGCATCTTCCACACCAAGATGCGCCTGAAGGAACTGGATGTGGACACCTACCTGTTCGGCGAAGGCGCCGCGGAACTGCCGCCGCGCGAGGCCAAGCGGATCCGCGATCGCGTCAACCACGAGATCATGGAAGTGTTCTACGGGCGCAATATCCAGCGCTGACTCTTTTGCGGGTCGGGCGTGGTGGTAGGTCGGGCTCCAGCCCGACGTGCCGGCCGCAGAGTCGGGCTGAAACCGGCCCTACGAGAAAAGCGCTTGCGACTACGGACTCTCGTCCAGCTCTTCCTTCGGCGGCAACAGGTCTTCGCGCGAGATGCCGAGCACGATGGCAAGGCCTGTGGAAATGTAGATCGACGAATACGTCGCCACGATCACGCCCACGATCAGCGCCACCGCAAAGCTGTGCACGCTGGCGCCGCCGACGAAGAACAGCGCGGTCAGCACCAGCAGGGTCGTCAGGTGCGTGATGATCGAACGCAGCAAGGTCTGGTTGATCGACAGGTTCACCACCTCGTTGATCGCGGAGCGCCGCTGGTTGATTAGGTTTTCGCGCACGCGGTCGTAGATGACCACGGTCTCGTTGTTGGAATAGCCGATCAGCGCGAGGATGCCGCCGAGCGTGGTGAGATCGAACTCCACCTTGAACAGCGACAGGAACCCGAGCGTCATCAGGACGTCGTGCACCAGCGCCGCGACGCAGCCCACCGAGAACTTCCACTCAAAGCGGAAGGCGATGTAGGCCATAATGCCGAGGAAGGCGAACAGCATCGCCAGCCCGCCTTTCTCGGTCAGTTCCTGCCCCACCTGTGGGCCGACGAATTCGATGCGACGCAGGTCGATACCCGCTGCTTCGCTGCCCAGCGCCTGGAGAATGGCGGTGCTGACGTTGGCCTGGCTCTCGGAGGCCGGCGGCAACCGGATCAGCACATCCTGGCTGGTGCCGAAGTATTGAACCACCGCGCGCTCGTAGCCGCCCTTGCCCAGGGCCTCGCGCACCTTGTCGAGCTGCACGGTCTGCGGGTAGTGCACTTCCACCAGCACGCCGCCGGTGAAGTCGATACCGAAGTTGAGGCCACGGAAGATCAGCAGCAAAAGCACGCCGATGGTCAGCAGCGACGAGACCCACAGTCCCGTGCGGCGCTGGGCCATGAAATCGATGGTGGGAACCTGGGCGAAAAATCTCATCGGAATGCTCTTGCTTTCCACCCCTCCCCCCTCGCGGGGGAGGGGCCGGGGGAGAGGGGGTGGGTCTACCAGATCGGCAGATCGGTCATGCGCGCACGTCGCGCAAACACCAGGTGGGCCAGCGCGCGCGAACCGACGATGGCAGTGAACTGCGAGGCGAGAATGCCCAGGGTCAGGGTGACCGCGAAACCCTTTACCGGCCCGGTGCCGAGCACGAACAGCACCACGGTCGCGACCAGGGTGGTGACGTTGGCATCGGCGATAGTCAGGAAGGCGCGGTCGTAACCTGCCTCGATCGCCTGGTGCGGCTTCATGCCGTTGCGCAACTCCTCGCGGATGCGCTCGTAGATCAGCACGTTGGCGTCCACGGCGATGCCCATGGTGAGCACGATGCCGGCGATGCCGGGCATGCTCAAGGTGGCCTGCAGGATCGATAGACCCGCAACGAGAATCAGCAGGTTCAGACTCAGCGCCATGATCGCGAACACGCCGAACACGCGGTAATAAAACACCATGAACGCCGCAACCAGCGCGAGGCCCAGCAGGGCTGCCTGAAAGCCGCGCTTGATGTTGTCCGCACCCAGGCTCGGGCCGACAGTGCGCTCCTCGACGATATCTACGGGCGCCGCCAGCGCGCCGGCCTTGAGCAGCAGCGACAGGTCGTGCGCTTCCTTGCTCTCCAGCCCCGTGGTCTGGAAGCGTTTGCCGAACACGCCGCGTATGGACGCGATGGAGATCACTTCCTGGATGTCGCGATGCTCGCGGATTTCCTCGCCTTTTGCGTTACGGGTGATAAGAGTCTGGCGCTCGCGGAACAGCACGGCCATCGGCTTGCCGACGTTCTTGCTGGTGAACTCGAACATCTTCTTCGCGCCCGCACCATCGAGCGTCACCGACACCGCGGGCTGATTGTTCTCGTCCACCGTCGGTTGAGCGTCGATCAACTGCGAACCGGCAGCGATTATCTCCCTCTTGAGCAAGACCGGGCGCCGACCCTCGCGGGTGTAGTACAGCTCGGTGCCGACCGGCGTGATTCCCGACGAGGCCACCAGGCTGGCGTCTTCTTCCGCCACCGCGCGGTACTCCAACGTGGCAGTAGCGCCGAGAATTCTCTTCACCTGAGTCGCGTCCTGCACGCCCGGAAGTTCGACCACAATGCGGTTGGCGCCCTGGCGCTGCACCACCGGCTCCGCGACGCCGAGCTGATTGACCCGATTTCGCAACGTGATCAGATTCTGCTGCACCGCGAAGTCCTGAATGCGCTTGGCCTCGGCCTCGGTGATGCGCACTCGCAGGGTCTGCAGAGACTCAGGCGCGACCAGGACTTGCAACTCGCGGTATTCACTGGCGATGAGCTTGCGCGCAGCCTCGAGTTTTTCGGTGTCCGGGAAGTCCAGCACCACGTCGCCGGCCTCCTGACGCCGGCCGCGGTATTTGATGTTCTTGTCCCGCAGGAGCGAAGGAAGCTCGACGACGTAGTTCTCAATAGCCTTCTTGCGTACTTCCTCGACGTCGACCTCCAAGAGCAAGTGCACGCCACCGCGCAGATCCAGGCCCAGGGCCATAGGCTTAGCGCCAAAGCTGCGCAACCAATCAGGTGTGCGCGGCGCCAAGTTCAGCGCCACCACATAGCTGTGGCCGAGCGATTTTCGGAGTACGTCGTTAGCTTGGAGTTGGTCTTCCTCGGACTTGAAGCGCACCACCCAACGACCGTCTTCAAGTGCGCCAGATTCGGACTTCACGCCGGCCGCGGTCAGCGCAGCATTCACTTGGACGTTGAAATCCGCAGGCAAGGGATCGCCGGAATCGCGTTGAACCTGCACCGCCGGCTGTTCGCCGAACAGGTTGGGCGCGGCATACAGGCCGCTGAGCAGCAGCGCGAAAACCAGCAGTACGTATTTCCAGGTGGCGTAGGGACGCATAGTGAGGTTCGAGCGTTCGCCGGTATGTAGGAGGGGCGTCAGCCCCGACTTGATAGCTCGCAGGTCGGGGCTGACGCCCCTCCTACAAAATCAAAGGGCTTTGAGCGTGCCCTTGGGCAACACCGAAGTGATCGCGGATTTTTGTACTTTGATCGTCACGCCTTCGGCCACGTCCAGAGAAACGTAGCTCTCGCCGATGTTCACGATCCTGCCCGCCATGCCGCCGCTGGTGACGGCCTCGTCGCCCTTGGCCAGGCTGCCGAGCATCTGCCGCAACTCCTTGGTCCGCTTCATCTGCGGACGGATCAGCATGAAGTAGAAGATCACCACCAGAATGACCAGCGGCGCGAACTGGAACAGCGGGTTCGGGGCCACCGGTGCCGCCTGGGCATACGCGGGGCTGAGGATGAAATCGAGCAGGCTCATCTTGTTCCAGTAGTGGGCGGTTAAAATTTGGCCGCGGATTATGCCACAGGGGTTTGCGCGGCCCGTGCGATCATGCGCGGATGATTGAAGCCTTCCCCCTGTTCGTGACCTGCCCGCGCGGGCTGGAACCGCTGCTGGCCACCGAACTGCTGGGGCTGGGCGCGTCGGAAGCCAAGGAACGCAGCGGCGGGGTCGCGTGCAGCGGCGACCGGGCGCTGGCCTATCGCGCCTGCCTGTGGTCACGGCTTGCCAGCCGCGTGCTGATGCCGTTGGCGAATTTTCCGCTGGTCGATGCAGACGGCCTCTATGCGGGGGCGCTGGCCATCGACTGGCCCGAACTGTTCTCGCCCGATTCCACGTTCTCGATCCAGGTGGCGGGCCATTCGCCCGCAGTTACTCACACGCATTTCGCGGGGCTCAAGGTGAAGGACGCGATTGCCGATCGCTTTCGCGAAAAGATCGGGCGGCGGCCGGACGTGAACACCGACGATCCCGACATACGCGTGCACGTGCACCTCGACCGCGCCGAGGCCAACATCAGCCTGGATTTGTCGGGCGCGAGCCTGCATCGCCGCGGTTATCGAAGCGACACCGGCGAGGCGCCGCTGAAGGAGAACCTGGCCTGCGCCATTCTCCTGCGCGCGGGCTGGCCGGAAATTGCGGCGCGTGGCGGCGCGCTGATCGATCCCATGTGCGGCTCGGGCACCTTTTTGATCGAGGGCGCGTGGATGGCGGGCGATGTCGCGCCCGGCCTGATGCGCCATCGCTTCGGCTTTGAAGCCTGGCTCGAGCATGTTCCCAAGGTCTGGCTGGAACTGAAGCGCGAGGCGCAGTCGCGGCGCGATCTGGGCCTCAAGAACCTGACGCCCTTGCTGGGTCGTGACCTCGACCCGCGTGTGCTCGGCTTCGCTCGGCGCAACGCGCAGAACGCAGGCGTGCTCGACGCCATCGACTGGCAGCAGGGCGATCTGCTCGACGCTCGCCCGATGGGTTCGGTGCCCGGCCTCATCGTGACCAACCCTCCCTACGGCGAGCGCATGGCGGCCGAGGGCGAGGTCATCAAGCTGTATTCGCTGCTGGGTTCCACGCTCAAGACGCAGTTTCCCGGCTGGCGCGCAGCGGTGTTCACCGCGCGACCCGACCTGGGGCCACGCATCGGCCTGCGCGCCGACGCGATGCACTCGTTCTACAACGGCGACCTGCTGTGCAAGCTGCTGCAATTCGGTATTGCCGAGGCGCCCCAAGGCCCTTGGGCCGAAGCGGCGCCGGCGGGTGGCGGCGAGTTCGGCAATCGCCTCGCTAAGAATCTCAAGCATCTGGGCAAGTGGGCGCGACGCAGCGGGGTGAGTTGCTACCGCGTGTACGACGCCGACCTGCCGGACTACGCACTGGCGGTCGACCTCTACCAGGCCGATGAACTGCACCTGCACGTGCAGGAATACGCCGCGCCCAAGACGGTGGACCCGGTCAAGGCCGAGAAGCGTTTACGCGAAGCGCTCGCCCACTTGCAGTCAGCGTTCGAGCTGCCGGCCTCGCGCATTCATTTCAAGCAGCGCGCGATTCAGCGTGGCAGCTCGCAGTACGAGAAGCAGGGCGAGGACCTGCGCGTGCTGGAAGTCGAGGAACTCGGCTGCAAGTTGCTGGTGAATCTCGACGACTACATGGACACCGGGCTGTTCCTCGATCATCGAGCCATGCGTCTGCGCTTGCAGAAAGAAGCCGGGGCCAAGCGCGTGCTGAATCTGTTCTGTTACACCGGCGCGGCAAGCGTGCACGCGGCGGTAGGCGGCGCCCGGAGCACAATGTCGGTAGACCTGTCCAACACCTACCTGCACTGGGCCGAGCGCAACTTCCGGCAGAACGGGCTGGGTGCCAGCTTCCCGAAAATTCGGGAGCCCCGAGACAATAGCCCCTGGCGCGGCAAGGCCTCTCCTCGCCCCTCACCCCTCACTCCTCACACGCTGGTGCGGGCGGATTGCATGGCCTGGCTACGCGAAGCCGGCAGCAACCCAGCGCAGCGCTTCGACCTGATTTTTTGCGACCCGCCAACCTTCTCGAACTCCAAGAAGCTCGACGACGTGTTCGACATCGAGCGCGACCATGTGGAATTGATCCGGCTTTCGGCCGCGCTGCTCGCGCCCGGCGGCGTGCTGTATTTCTCCACAAACAAACGCAAGTTCAAGCTCGATCCGGCGGCGGTAGAGGGTCTGGAATCCGAGGACATCACGCACCAGACCCTGGACGAGGACTTCAAGCGCCCGCCGCCCGCGCACCGTTGCTGGCGGATTCTCTCGCCTTCCTGAACAGTTGCGGGCATTGCTCGCGCGCGTTTCTACTCTTTACGCTTTCGGGCTAATGCCCGATTCAAGAAACCCGGAGTTACCGCATGGCGACCTACAAGGCCCCGATCCGCGAGATCAACTTCGTCCTCAATGACGTGCTCGAGGTCGGCCGTCTCGCGGAATCGATTCCGGCATTTGCCGACGCCACCTCCGACGTGATTCTCGGCCTGGTGGACGAAGCTGCCAAGCTGATCGAGAACAAGATCGCGCCGCTCAACGTGGTGGGCGATGTTCAGGGCTGCAAGTGGAACAACGGCGAGGTGAAGGTGCCCGACGGCTTCGCCGAGGCCTACAAGCTCTATTCCGACGCCGGCTGGATGAGCCTGTGCAACCCGACCGAGTTCGAGGGTCAGGGCCTGCCGTACACCTTGTCGAAAGTGGTGGAGGAAATGCTGTGTTCGGCCTCCGTGTCGTTCGCGTTGTATCCGGGGCTGACCACCGGCTGCTTCGAGGCGATCCTGGCCAACGGCTCGGACGAGATCAAGAATACTTACCTGTCCAGGCTCTCCACCGGCCAGTGGAGCGGCACGATGTGCATCACCGAACCGCAGGCCGGTTCGGACGTGGGTGCGGCCAAGACCAAGGCAACGCCCAATGGCGACGGCAGCTTCAGCCTCGAAGGCGGCAAGATTTTCATCACCTCCGGCGAGCACACGATGGCGGAGAACATCATCCACTTCGTGCTCGCGCGCCTGCCGGACTCGCCGCCGGGGGTGAAGGGCCTGTCCACGTTCGTGGTGCCCAAGTTCATGGTGAATGCCGACGGCTCTTTAGGGGCGCGCAACAAGTTCACGTGCACGTCCATCGAGCACAAGATGGGCATCAACGGTTCCTGCACCTGCTCCTTGCAGTTCGAGGGTGCGCAGGGCTGGATGGTGGGCGCGCCCAACACCGGCATACAGAACATGTTCGTGATGATGAATCTGGCGCGCATCATGGTCGGCTTCCAGGGCCTGGGTCAGTGCGAACTGGCCACGCAGAACGCTATCCGGTATGCCATTGATCGCCGCCAGGGCAAGGCCTTCAACGGCAAGCCCGAGATCGTCGAGCACCCGGACGTACGGCGCATGCTGCTGACCATGAAAGCGACCGTCGAAGGTGCGCGCGTGCTCGCCTACGAGACGGCGATGTACGTGGACATTGCACACCATCACCCCGACGCCGCGGTGCGAGAGGAAGCGCAGGACTGGGTGGACCTGAACACGCCGCTAACCAAGGCCTACTGCACGGATTCGGCGGTGGAGCTCGGCAGCCTCGCCATCCAGGTGTATGGCGGCCATGGCTTCATCAAGGAGCACGGTGTCGAGCAGATCGCGCGCGACGCTAAGATCTTGTGCCTGTACGAGGGCACCAATGGCATCCAGGCCATGGACCTGGTGCGACGCAAGCTGATGATGCACAACGGTCGCCTCCCGCAGCGCTTCTTCACGACGGTGCGCAGCGAACTCAATGCCGACGCGCCGCTCGGCTGGATCACGCGCTCGCTGGGACGGGCGGTGGACGAGCTGGAGTCGGCCACGCAGTTCCTGATCGAGTCCTTCAAGACCGCACCCGACGTGGCGGGCTTCGGCGCGGTGGATTACCAGCGCGCGTTCTGCCTGACCTACCTCGGCTACAACTGGCTGCGCATGGTCAAGGCGGTGGCGAAGCATCCGGACGAGGGCTTCCGCGCCGCCAAGCTGGCGACTGCGGAATTCTTCATCACCCGCATGCTGCCCCAGGTGCACGCCCTGCTTGGAACCGTGCGCGCACCGACCGAGCGGGCAAGTGCGCTCGAAGCCGTCGACTTCTGAAACCTGAGCCCAGCCTCCGCTTCGTCGGGCGATAGCTGCCGCCTGTTCGTCCGGGCGGTGCGCGTTGCAGTGCCCTTGCATCAAAATACGCCCACAAGGGCCACCCTGGCCCAAGACTTCAAGATGCGAGTGAGACGGCCATGAGGGTGCACCTGATCTGCGCTGGGTTGGCGATACTGCTGACCGGTTGTTCGTATGTGAAGACGCTCAAGGAGCGAGTCCTGCCGTCTCGTTCGGAAACGACGAGCACGTCGGCCGAGAGCACTCCGGTAGCCGCAACCAAGTCCGAGGAAATCCGGACGGTCGACGAAACACCGCCGCCACGCGAGGAATCGAGCCGGACCGCGAGTCGTTCCGACAAGAAGCGAACCGGCAAGAAGGTCGATCCCTTTGCCGAAGAGAAGCGCACCATCGGCCAGGATCCGCGCGAAGACCGCAAAACCTCGTCGTCGTCGCGAGCGAAGACGCCGGCCGCAGCACCCGACAACTCGGTGCTGCTGGCGCCGATGCTCGGTCGCGTCGGCATCATGAATCTGCTCGGCAAGGAACTGCGGCACGTGCACGCCGGCACCACGCCCTGGGGCGACCACGAGAAGAGCTACACCGTTCAATACGACTTCGCCGGGTATGTCGTCGAAGAACTGCGCAAGGGCCTGCTCGCGCGCACGCCGTACCAGCCGGTGATGGTGAACGCCACCGGTGCGCTGCTTAAAGCAGCGAACACTTGGCAGACGACCTGGAACGGCAAGAACTTCGCGCCGACTTTCCAGCGCGAGTTCGACGGCATCATCAAGCAGAACCGCCTGGCCATGCTGATCGTCATCAGCTACCCCACCATCGACGATGGCGTGATCGGGACCAGCCAGACGCTCACCGGGTCGGGGCTGTACACGCGCAGCCTGCTGGGCTCGACCCAGGCGGCGGTGTTCTCGACAGTCCAGTTCTATCGCATCACCGGCGAGCCGGCAAAGCTCGTGCTTCCCGTTGCCTCGCCGGGCGAGCGCAGCGTCGGCGATCTGCCCAACGCAAAACTGCCGGAAGATCTGGAAGACCTGCAGCCGCGCTATCTCGGTCCGGTCTACGAGCCGATGCGCTCGATTGTGCAGAACAAGATCAAGGGGCTAGTCTCGCTACCTCGCAAGCTGGGGTACTAGGAGACAAGACATGGGCGTGTACGACTTCGCAGCCGATGCCATCGACGGCAAGGCGCAGAGCCTGGCGGACTACAAGGGCAAGACTCTGCTGGTGGTGAATGTGGCCAGCAAGTGCGGCTTCACGCCGCAGTACAAGGGGCTGGAGGCGCTGTATCGCCAGTACAAGGACAAGGGGCTGGTGGTTCTGGGCTTTCCCTGCGACCAGTTCGGCCACCAGGAACCGGGCGACGAGAACGAGATCAAGAATTTCTGCTCGCTCAATTACGAGGTGAGCTTTCCGATGTTCGCCAAGATCAAGGTCAACGGCGACGACGCGCACCCGCTGTACCAGTTTCTCAAGAGCGAGCAGGGCGGCATTCTCGGCATGGACTTCATCAAGTGGAACTTCACCAAGTTCCTGGTGGATAAGACCGGCAAGGTGGTGAAGCGCTACGCGCCCACCGACACGCCCGAATCGATCGGCAAAGAGCTGGCCGCGATGCTCTGAGCAAGAATCTGCGGCACAAAAAAGCCGGGCGATGCCCGGCTTCTGCGGAGTTTACTGCACGCCGGCCTTCGCATTGGCGTCCACTTCGACCGAGGCCTTGGGTACCAGAACGGCGGTGCTCGAACCAATGGCCGCATTGGTGGTGGACTTCACGCCACCGACCAACCCACCCACCAGCTTCTTCGTGCCATCCTTGGTTTTCGATGCCGTCGACTCGACGGCGTTTCCTGTCGCCGCAGCGCCGCTCTTCACTTCGCTGCCGAGCTTGGCGCCGGCATCGACGCCCGCGTTCGCGCCAGTGCCGACTGCGGCCTTGGCTTCGCCAGCTTTTGCGGTCGTCGCGTCAACTGCGGCACCCGCATCGACGCCCACGCCGACCTTGGCGCCAGTGCTTACCGACGGACTTGCGGCGGCACCGCTTGCGGCCTTGGGCTTCGCTGCGGCTTCAGCATCCAGCTTGGCCTGTGTGTCAGCGGAAATCCTCGTCTTATCCAGCACGGCGGTGTTCGCATCGACACCGACGTTGACACCCAGCCCCGTGTCTAGACCGGCGGCGAAAGTAGAAGAGACGGCGAGCGTCATCAGCGCTGCGGTGGAGAGAATAATTTTTTTCATGGGGTGCTCCCTTCGAATAATGGCCGGAAGATTCCGGTGCCGCGCACTCTAGTTTTGCGCTGTGAATCAGGACTTAACTCAGGGGCTCTTACGCCCGCACAGGGCTGCCGTCTGTGCCGGATATCGCGACGTTCGTCGGTCGCTTTCCGGTTGAGAGCATCTTCATTTGGAACTAAAAAGGCCCCGCGAGCGGGGCCTTCGTCCATCAACGCAAAGCAGACTCAGAACAGGAATCTTGCGCCGATGCGGAACTGGCTCAGATCGAGATCGCCGCCACCATCCACGTCGAGGAAGCTGTTGCGGAAGTCGCCAAACGCAGCGAGGTTGGGCGCGAACTGGTAGGTGGCGCCGACCAGCAGCTCCGGACCGTCCACGTCGTCGAGCAACAGGTACCCGGCCTCGCCATACAGCCTGAATTCCTTCGTCACCGGCAGACCGTAGCCGACGTGACCGCCAAAGCCGTTCTGGTCCTCGTCAGCGAAATCGATGCTCACGTACTCGCCGCGACCGTAGAGGCCCTCGCCGACGCTACCGGCGCCGGGACCGAAGGCAGCGCCGAGGCGAAGCTGGTCGATATCGGCGTCGATATCGTCATAATCGACGCTCTGATACTCGCCGGTGAAAAACACCGAACTGGTACCGACTTCGTAAGCGCCCTTGACGCCAAAGCCGTCGCCGTCCGCGTCGTCGGACCCGACGTCGACTTCAGCAAAGGGGATGTAATAGCCGTCGACGAAGTTGCCGGCGGAAGCAGCGAAGGTCGGCAGTGCAAACGCACAGGCCGCAGCTGCCAAGATGGTTTTTCGATTCACTCTAATTCTCCGTTGAGGGTGGACCGACTTTCATCGGCGCGCGGAGTATTGAAGGCGAGTCTGACTCCCGGCTGAAGCCGCAAGCTCACGCCAAGCTCGATTTCCCGTTGCGCCAGCGTGTGAACAGGCCGAGCGCGAGGGCCAGTGCGGCCAGCGCCCACAAGGGCGTATCGCCCCAGCGCGAGTACGGCGTCATGCCCTTGCGCGGCGTAACTACTCCCCGCATCAGTTCGGTGGTGTACTGGCCTGAACGTGCGGCGATTCTTCCGTCGGGACCGATGAATGCGGAGATGCCGGTGTTGGTGGCGCGCACCAGCCAGCGACCGGTTTCCAGCGCGCGCAGGCGCGCGATCTGCAAGTGCTGATGCGGGGCCGACGAGCGCGCAAACCAGGCATCGTTGGTCGCGTTGAGCAGCACGCTGGCATGGCGCGAGGCGCGCACGAACTCGTCCGCGAACACGTCCTCGAAGCAGATCGAAATGCCCAGCGGTTGTCCGCGAACCAGAATCGGATCGCGTGGCGCGGAGTCGCCGGAACTGATGTCGCCGTACGGCAGATCGAGCACCTGCATGATCGGTCGCAACCAGGCGGGAATCGGAAAATACTCGCCGAAAGGCACCAGATGTCGCTTGTCGTAACGGCCGCGCGACGCGCCGAGCCCGATCATGCTGTTGTAAACCGTCCCGCCCTCGCCGCGGATCAGCACACCCGCGAGCAGACTCGCTGCACGCGCCTGGGTCTGCTCGCTCAGATCGCGGAAATAGGGCACGACTTCATCGAGCGTGGCGTTGGGCACGGCTTCGGGCCAGGCAATCAGATCCACGTCGGTGGCGGCGAGAGTCAGATCGCGATAGCGCCCGAGCACGGCCTCGGTCTGCACCGGGTCCCATTTCTGATCCTGCGGCACATTGCCTTGCACGATGGCCACGCGCAGCGGCTCTGCGGCGTCTTCGGTCCAGCGTTCCGGTGCGGGCGCGAACAGGCCTGCAAGCGGCAGCAGCGCGAGTCCGATGGCAATCGGCCGGTTGATGCCGCTCGCCCCCCAGGTTCGCATCAGCGCGTAGGCCGAGACCGCGAACAAGGCCGACAGGCCGTGCACGCCGATGATGGGCGCGAGGTTTTGCGCCGGCATGTCCAGCGCCACGTATCCGAGCGACAGCCAGGGAAAGCCGCTGTAGACCCAGCCGCGCAGCAACTCGCTCAGCAACCAAAGACCCGCTACGCAAAGCCATCCGGCACGCGAATGCCAGAGTCGCATCGAGGACGCCAGCGCGCACACCAGCGCCGGGTAGATCGCTAGGTACGCGAACAGCACCGCGGCAAGACTCAGTGCCAGCCACAAGGCGGCGCCGCCGTAGACGTGCGTGCTGATAACGACCCAGTACACGCCGGTGGAAAAGTGGCCGATACCAAACATCCAGCCGAGTAAGGCCGAACGTTTCCAGCTCCGATCCGCACACAGGAAGAACAGGCCGGCCAGCGCGACGACCGGGAGAAACCACAGATCGAAGGGCGCGAAACCAAGCGTCGCGAGTGCGCCCAGCAAAGGCGCTAGCAGCCAGTCGAAGCGTGTGAAAAAGATGCGGGCTGTCATTCGGAAGGACCGCGGGAATCGTTCTTTGAAGTGCGAGTGGCCGCGAAGGTCAGAATGACCTGGACCAGGGTCAGCCCTGTGACAAGCTCACCTGCAACATGTGCACGCGACGCCGATCGGCTCTCTGCACGTTGAAGCTGAACCGGTCGATACGCAGACTCTCGCCGCGCTTGGGCATGTGGCCGAATTGCTGCGAGACCAGGCCGCCGATGGTGTCGAATTCTTCGGTGGAAAAATTCGCACCGAAATAGGCGTTGAATTCTTCCAGCGGCGTGAGGCCCGCCACCAGGAAGCGCCGCTCGTCCTGCTTGAGAATGTGCGCGCCTTCTGCCTCGTCGTACTCGTCGTCGATCTCGCCGACGATCTGTTCGAGCACGTCCTCGATGGTCACCAGTCCGGCCACGCCGCCGTATTCGTCCACCACCAGCGCCATGTGGTTGCGGCCGCGCTTGAACTCCTTGAGCAGCACGTTGACCCGCTTGGATTCGGGCACGAACTGCACCATGCGCAGCCAGTGCGAAAGATCGAAACTCGCGGCGTCGGCCATCGTGAAGCGCAACAAGTCCTTGGCCAGCAGGACGCCGACGATCTTGTCGCGCGAATCGCCGATCACCGGAAAGCGCGAGTGGCCCGACTCCACCACCACCTCGATCAACTTCTCCAGCGACCAGGTGCGTTCCACCACGATCATCTGCGCGCGCGGCACCATGATGTCGCGCACCTGCGTGTCTGCGGTTTCCAGAATGCCCTGGAACATGGTGTGCGCATCCGCATCCATCAACTGAAGATTGCGCGCCTCGTGCAGGAAGGCCAGCAGGTCTTCGCGGGTGCGCGGGCCGCCTCCGAAGCGACGCACCAGCCGCTGCAACCAGCGGTTGGCGAGACGGTCGCCCTCGGGGCTCTTCTCTTCATTCATCGCTGTTCAACTCGCCTCCAACAGATTCGTCGTGGTACGGATCGGGAAATCCCAGCTCCGCCAGCAGTTTTTTTTCCCGCGTTTCCATGGTGTCGGCGTCGCGGTCATTGACGTGATCGTAACCCAGAAGATGCAGGCAACCATGGACGACCATGTGCGCCCAGTGCGCGCGCGGGTCCTTGTTCTGCTCCTGCGCCTCGCGCGCGACCACCAGCGCACAGATCACCAGATCGCCCAGGATGGGGATGTCCAGACCCTCGCCGTCGTAGGGAAAGGACAGCACATTGGTGGACTTGTCCTTGCCGCGATAGCGCTGGTTCAGCTCCTGCATTTCCGCTTCGTCGACGATACGGATGGTCACGTCGCCGGCCACCACACCGAGCGCCTTCGTCGCCCACTGCCGCAAGGTGGAAGCTGAAGGAATTCCGGTCTGTGCAACGCGACGCTGAATCAGGATTTCGCTCATGCCGGCGGATGCTGCGTCTCGTATATCTCGTAGGCATGCACGATCGCCTGCACCAGCGGATGGCGCACCACGTCCTCCTTGCGGAAGTGCGCAAAGCTGATCGCAGGCACGCCTTCCAGCACTTTCATCGCGTGCTTCAGGCCGCTCTTTTCATGCCGCGGCAGATCGATCTGCGTCACGTCGCCGGTGACGACGGCGACGCTGCCGAAGCCGATGCGGGTCAGGAACATCTTCATTTGTTCGAGCGTGGTGTTCTGAGCCTCGTCGAGGATGATGAAGGACTCGTTGAGCGTACGGCCGCGCATGAAGGCCAGCGGCGCCACCTCGATCACCGCGCGCTCGATCAGCCGCGCCACCCGCTCGAAGCCGAGCATTTCGTACAGCGCGTCGTATAGCGGCCGCAGGTAGGGATCGACTTTCTGCGTCATGTCGCCGGGAAGAAACCCGAGCTTCTCGCCGGCCTCGACGGCCGGCCGTGTGAGCACGATGCGACGCACGCGATCCTTCTCCAGCGCCTGCACCGCGCTGGCCACGGCCAGATAGGTCTTGCCGGTGCCCGCGGGGCCGATGCCGAAGGACAGATCGTAGGTGGCGATGTTCTTCAGGTACTGCTTCTGCAGGACGCCGCGACCGCGCACGACGCCGCGCTTGGTCCGCACCACGATCTCGCCGTGATCGACGGGTCGATTGTCTTCCTCGTCGCGACGACGCTCACTACCGGCTTCCAGCAGGGCCAGATGGATGTCCTCGGTGGTGACAACCGCAGTCGCGGTCTGCTCGAACAGGCTGCGCAGCACCGTTTCGCCACGCGCGGTGTCGACCGCGTTGCCGACCAATCGGAAACGGTTGCCGCGATTGCGCACCTCGATGCCCAGGCGCACTTCGATCTGGCGCAGGTGCGCGTTGAACGCACCCGAAAGATTCGCGATGCGGGCGTGGTCTTCCGTTTCGAAAACGAGATCGAGCGAGTCGGACATGGTTCGGATGTGAGCCGGTAAACCGGCAAAAAATCAGGCCGCGACGGAGGGCACGTCCAGCAGCCGACCACGCAGGGAGTTGGGCATCGCCTGCGTGATGAGCACGTCCTTGAGACTGCCGATCAGCTCCGCGTCGCCGTCGAAATTCACCACGCGATTGGCCGATACGCGGCCAGCCATCTGACCCGCGCCGCGAGTCGCAGGGCGTTCCACCAGCACCTGCTCGACCCTCCCGACAAAGGAGTGTCGGTATGCGTCGTCGAACTCGCGAATGCGCGCTTGCAGCACGGACAGCCGCTGTTGCTTGGTTTCCAGCGGTACGTTGTCGCGCAGATTGGCCGCGGGCGTGCCCGGACGCGGCGAGTAGACGAAGGAGTACGCGCAATCGAATCCGATCTGCGCGATCAGGTCCAAGGTCTGCTCGAAGTCGGCGTCCGTCTCGCCCGGAAACCCGACGATGAAATCGGAGGACACCGACAGGCTCGGCCGCGCTGCGCGCACGCGCTCGATCTTCGCTATGAAATCGGCACGCGTGTAGCCGCGTTTCATCATGCCGAGGATGCGGTCGCTGCCCGACTGCACCGGTAGATGCAGGTACGAACAGAGCTTGGGTTCTTCGGCGAAGGCTTCGATCAGCGCATCGCCGAACTCGGCCGGGTGCGAGGTGGTGAAGCGGATGCGGGCGATGCCCGGAATGCGTGCCACGTAATGAATCAGCAGTGCGAGATCACAGGTCTCGCCGCTGTCGCCCATCGGTCCGCGATACGCGTTCACGTTTTGGCCGAGCAAGGTGATCTCGCGCACGCCCTGTTCGGCGAGCTGCGCAATCTCCACCAGCACGCCATCGAGCGGGCGGCTGATTTCGGTGCCGCGCGTGTACGGCACCACGCAGAACGTGCAGTACTTGGAGCAGCCTTCCATGATCGAGACGAAGGCCGTCGGACCTTCGGCGCGAGGCTTCGGCAGGCAGTCGAACTTCTCGATTTCCGGAAAGCTCACGTCCACCGCGGCGCGATGGGAGTGGCGCGTCTCGTCCAGCAATTGCGGCAAGCGGTGCAGAGTCTGCGGGCCGAACACCAGATCGACCTGCGGCGCGCGCCTGGCAATCGCCTCGCCTTCCTGGCTCGCGACGCAACCGCCCACACCGATCAGTCGCTTGGGGTCGGCCTGCTTCCACTCGCGCCAGCGGCCGAGTTCGGAGAACACCTTCTCCTGCGCCTTTTCGCGAATGGAGCAGGTATTGAGCAGGAGCAGGTCCGCCTCGTCCGCATTCAAGGTACGCTCGTAGCCGTGCGAGCGCGCCAGCACATCGGACATCTTGGCCGAGTCGTACTCGTTCATCTGACAGCCGTGGGTCAGGACGAAAAGCTTGGGCGAGGACATCAGGGCTTGGACAAGGCCGGGACAGGCGGGGCGGGAATTATACGGACCGGGGCGAGGCCAGCACCGTGACGTTCCGGAATCACCGCTGACTGGCCGCGAACTCGCCGCGAGTCATAACCGCCACTCAGGAGTCCGGCGAGGGCTGATCCACGCAGCGAAAGTTCATTTCCACGTCGCCGCCGAGCAGTTGTTCCGACACGCCCGCGAGCAGGTGTGAGGTGCGCACGTACTTGCCTTGCGCCGTGCACAGCTTTTCGGCCTCGGCCATTGCGATCTGTCGGGCAATCTTCTTGCCGTCTGCGTTCTTCTCGGCGCGGACCGTGACCATGTAGGAATTGGGTTCCAGTTCCTGCATCTTTGGCGTGGGGGCAGCACAGCTCACCATCAGCGTGACGATTGAAATAGCAGCAAACGCGGCCCCAATAAATTTAACGATCACCGTCGTCTCCCTCGTTCAAACGACCAGCACGACCTTGCCCAACACCTTGCGATCCGCCATGTCGCGCAGCGCCTGCGCGCCCTGTGACAACGGGTATTCACGCGACACCAGTGGCTTGAGCCTGCCTTCCTCGAACCATTGGTAAAGCTGCTGTACATTGGCCGCCTGCGCAGCCGGCTCGCGCCGGATGAAGTCGCCCCAGAACACGCCGAGCGAAGCCGCGCCCTTGAGCAGCAGACGGTTGAGCGCAATCTCGGGAATCGGCCCGGAGGCAAAACCCACGACCAGGTGCCGGCCCTTCCAGTTGATGCAGGAAAAACTGTCCTGCGCGAACTGGCCGCCTACCGGATCGAAGATCACGTCGGCACCCTTGCCTCTGGTGAGTTTCCTGACCTCGTCCTTGAGCGAGCCATTCACGTAATCGACGACCTCGTCCGCGCCTTGTGATTTGCACAGCGCAAGCTTGTCCGCCGAACTCGCGGCTGCGATCACGTGAGCGCCCATGAGTTTGCCGAGCTGCACTGCGGCCAGGCCCACGCCGCCCGAAGCGCCGAGCACTAGCAAGGTCTCGCCCGGCTGCAACTGGCCGCGGTCCTTGAGTGCATGAATCACCGTGCCGTAAACCAGATGGAAGCCGGCGGCAATCGACGCGCTCATCGACGCGGGAACGGTAACGCAGACCGCGGCCGGGGCTACGCACTCCTCGGCGAATCCGCCGCTCATGGTCAGCGCGGCGACGCGATCACCGACTTTCCACTGCGTGACCTTGGGTCCGACCTCGACGATCTCGCCGCAGACCTCACCGCCCGGCGCGAACGGTGGCGTGCCGCGGAACTGGTACTTGTTCTGGATCATGAGCACGTCGGGGAAGTTGACGCCCGCCGCGGCGACCTTGATGCGCACCTCGCCGGGTCCGACTGCGCGCAGCGGCAGGTCTTCGTAGACCAGTTTTTCGGGCGGACCGAATTCCTTGCAGACGATGGCTTTCATGCGGGCTTACCAGGGGTAAAACGGGGGCATGGCTGAAGCCTTCGACTGGAACTCCGGCGCGCGTTTTTCTAGGAAAGCTTTCACGCCTTCCTTGCCGTCGTCGAGGCTGGTGTAGAACATCGCGAGCGAGTCCACCCGGTGCGCTTCCAGCGGATGCGGCTGCGCCGAATTGCGATACATCATCTGCCGCGTGAGCGCGATGCCCACCGGCGATTTTCCGTCCACGAACTTTTGGGCGAGCTTGTAGGCCTCGGGCAGCAGTTGATCGGGCGCATGTACCGATTTGAACAGTCCGCCTGCCTTTGCGGTTTCGGCGTCGAGAATCTCCGCGCTGTAAGTCCATTCCAGCGCGTTCTGAATGCCGACGATCCGCGGCAGGAACCAGCTCGAACAGGCCTCGGGGACGATGCCGAGCTTACCGAACACGAAGCCGATGCGGGCCTTGTCGGAGGCGAGGCGAAAATCCATCGCCAAGGTCATGGTCGCGCCGATGCCGACAGCGGCGCCGTTGATGGCCGCGATCACAGGCTTGGTGCAGGCGAAGATCGCCAGGGTCACGCGGCCGCCGGTATCGCGTACGCCGTGGAAGACGGCGGGGTCGTCGAGCCGGCGCTGCATGTCTTCCACCGTCGGCTTCAAGGTCTCGTCCAGGCCGAACACGTTGCCGGGGATGGACAAGTCCATGCCGGCGCAGAAGGCCTTGCCTGCGCCGGTGACGACGATGGCGCGCACGCCGTCATCACGGCTCGCGCGCTGGAATGCGTCCACCAGTTCATCGGCCATTTCGACCGTGAACGCGTTCATCTGTTGGGGCCGGTTGAGCGTGAGCGTGAGAATGCTCTGATCTACCTGCCAGTTGAGCGTGTTGTAGTTCATCGAATGGCCGAAGCGGTGTCGTTCTGGACGCGGGGGCCGCGAGTGTAAACCGGTCCGACGAGGCGCCGACCCGGGGGCAACGCCTAGGCGGAAATCAAACGCTGGCTGTCGCAGACTACCGACCCGGGTGGCGCTACTACCGCTCCGCCCGGCTCAAAAAAATAGAGGAGCCTCCCATGCAAGCACACCTGCAACCCGCCGCCGGATCCATCTGCGAGCTCGACGCCATTGTTGTCGGCGCCGGTTTCTCCGGCATGTACATGGTGCACAAGCTGCGCAGCATGGGCCTGACGGTGCGCGCATTCGAACGCGGGAGCGGCGTGGGTGGCACCTGGTTCTGGAACCGCTATCCCGGGGCACGCTGCGATGTCGAGAGCATGGAGTACTCCTACCAGTTCTCGGAGGCCTTGCAGCAGGAGTGGGTGTGGACCGAGCGCTACGCCGGGCAGCCCGAGATTCTCAACTACGCCAACCACGTCGCGGACCGTTTCGATCTGCGCAAGGACATCCAGTTCGATACGCGGGTGAGTGCGGCGACGTTCGACGAGCACAGCAATCGCTGGACGGTAACGACCGATGACGGCAAGCGGTATGTCGCACCGTATCTCGTGATGGCCTCGGGCGTGCTCTCGATTGCCAACCAACCCAGGTTCAAGGGGCAGGACGGATACACCGGCAAGATTTATCACACCGGAGCCTGGCCGCATGAGGGCGTGGATTTCAGCGGACAGCGGGTTGCGGTGATTGGCACCGGATCGTCTGCGGTCCAGGCCATTCCACATATCGCGGCGCAGGCCGCGCACCTGACGGTGTTCCAGCGCACGCCCAATTTCTCGGTGCCCGCGCGGAACCATCCGCTGACCGAAGAGGAGCGCAGTGATATCAAGGCGCGCTACCCGGAATTCCGCAAGGCCAACGCCATGACGGCGTTCGGCGCGAATTTTCGCTACAGCACCGCCTCGGCGCTTGCCGCCTCTCCAGAGGAGCGGCGCAGAGTCTACGAGGAACGTTGGGTCGCAGGCGGCCTGCCTTTCCTGGCGGGCTTTGCCGACTTGCTGTTCGACCCTGCGGCCAACCGGACCGCCGCCGAGTTCATTGGCGAAAAGATCCGCGAGGTGGTCAAGGATCCGCAGACCGCCGAATTGCTGACGCCGAACAACGGGGTCGTCGGCTGCAAGCGATTGTGCAGCGACACCGACTACTTCGAGACCTTCAACCGTCCCAATGTGAAGCTGGTCGATGTAGCCAAGCAAAACATCGAGGAGATTACGGCCAAGGGCGTCAATGTCGGCGGCAAGGAGTACGAGGTGGATGCCATCGTCTTCGCCACCGGCTTCGATGCGATGACCGGCGCGCTGCTGGCCGTGGACATCCGCGGCACGGGCGGGCGTGCGCTGCGCGACAAGTGGTCCGCGGGTCCGCGCACTTACCTCGGCATCAGCACCGCGGAGTTCCCCAACCTGTTCATCATCAACGGGCCCGGCAGTCCTTCGGTGCTGACCAATATGCTGCCCTCGATCGAGCAGCACGTGAACTTCATCACCGACACGATCGCACACATGCGCAAGCAGAACGTGGCGCGCATCGAAGCGGAACTCGATGCCGAAAACCAGTGGGTGGAAGTGGTCAACGGCATCGCCAACGCCACGCTGTATCCCTCGTGCAATTCCTGGTACCTCGGCGCCAACGTGCCGGGCAAGCCGCGCGTGTTCATGCCCTACCTGGGCTTCGACACCTACGTGCAGAAGTGCGAGGACGTGGTGGCCAAGGGGTACGAGGGGTTTGCGCTGAGCGGGTCGGGGGCCGAGGCGCGGCTCTGAGTAACTGTCGTCATTCCCGCGAAGGCGGGAATCCAGTTTTCACCCGCAAATCCAACAGCCCTTGGGGCGGAGGGACTGGATTCCCGCCTGCGCGGGAATGACGGTTCAATCCGTGGAGTTCATCCGCACCTAAAGCCTCACGCGACTCAATACTTGATGCTGCACCCGTAAGGCTTGCTCACCGGCGTCGAAACCGGCTTGCCGGCCAGCGACTCGTTCAGCGCCAATTGCACGAAGTTCTTCGAGTTGGGAATGTCGGACGAGTCCGCGCTCGGCGTATCGTCGATCGCGCCCATGTAGATCAGCGTGCCCTTGGGATCGACCACGTACATGTGCGGCGTGGTCTTGGCCTCGTACAGCTTGCCTACGGTGCCGGCTCCATCGAGCAGCATCGCGCTGGACGCGGCCTTGTAGTCCGCCTGAAATTTCTTGGCCCCGGCCGCATCCACGTGACCCTGGCTACCATCCCTGGACGAGAACACGGTCAGCCAGACCACGTCCTTGCCGGTGAAATCCTTCTGCAAGCCCTGCATGTTGTCGCTCTTGTAGTGTTTCTGGACGAAGGGACAGCCTTCGTTGGTCCACTCCAGCACCACGTACTTGCCCTTGTAATCCGACAGCTTCACCGGCTTGCCGCTGGCGCTGGCAACCTGGAAATCCGGAGCGGCTTCGCCAGCCTTGACGCTCGCGTGAGCGGAACCGCTCATGGCCAGCGCAACCACGCCGACCAGACCTGCGCTGCGAAAACTCTGCATCAGACTCATATGCTCTCCTTGTGATAGATGAAAAAGATTCGGACCGCGCCGGCTACTCGAACGCGGCGCCGATCCCGGCCGGCGTTAGGACCTGCGGCAGCACGGTGGGTTCCGCGCCTTCGCGCGACGCCAGGTACAGGGGCACACCACTACGCCCGTAACGTTGCAGCACGGCGGTGATCGCCGGATCTGCGCGGGTCCAGTCGCCCACCAGCAAGGCCACGTCCTTGCGCCGGAAGAGGTCTTTCACTTGTGTCGAACGCAGCACGCCGCGCTCGTTGATCTTGCAGGTCAGGCACCAGTCGGCGGTGAAATCGACAAAGACCGAACGCCCTTCCGTGCGCAGTCGATCGAATCGCTCATCGCTGTAAGGTTCCCAACCCGCGGTCACCGATGTGCCGGTCGAACCTTGCCCAGCAGGCTTAACGCTCAGTGACGGATGCAGCGCCAGCGCGCCGGCTGCCAACAAGACGGCAAGGGCGAAACCTCGTCCCGTTCCTCCCTGGGCGCGCCCGAACATCCAGACCGCCAGCGCCACCAGCACCATCCCGACCAGGGCGAGCGCCATGCCGTCGCGATCGGTCAGCCCGCCCAGCACCCACAGCAACCACACGGCCGTGAGGTACATGGGGAAGGCCATTGCCTGCTTGAACGTTTCCATCCACGCGCCCGGCCGCGGCAGAATCGCCGCAAAGCGCGGCACGAAACCCATCAACAGGAACGGCAGCGCCAGCCCCAGGCCGAGCGCCACGAATACCAGCAGCGCAGAAACCGGCGGCTGCGCCAAGGCAAATCCCAGTGCGGGCGCCATGAACGGGGCCGTGCAGGGACTTGCGACGACCACCGCCAGCACGCCGGTGAAGAACGATCCCGCCAGCCCGGACCGCGCTGCCAGGTTCTGCCCGGCACCCATCCACGAGGCTCCGAAATGCGCCACGCCGGACAGCGAAAGTCCCATCGCGAAGATCACGCCGGTGAGCGCGAACACGAAGGCCGGCGACTGCAACTGGAAGCCCCAACCCAAAGCCGCGCCACCTGCGCGCAACCCGATGAGAAGCGCGGCGACCGCAACGAAAGTCGCGATCACCCCGGCGGTGTAGGCCAGCGCATGCCGGCGATTCTGCGCCGCGGTCTCGCCGCTCGCGTGCATGACCGACAGCGCCTTCATCGCCAGCACCGGAAACACGCAGGGCATCAGGTTGAGTATCAGGCCGCCGAGCACGGCAAAGGCCAGCATGAGCAGTAGCGAAGCGTCGGCAGGCTCGGTTGCTGCCGAGGCCGAAGGCAGCTTGGTCGCGCGCAATTCTTCTGCAACGGCTGCGACCTCACCCGCCTGAGCGTTGATCTGGAACGCCTTGGTCGTTGAACTGCCCGCGCGCACGACCAGCACACCTGCGACCTCGGCCGGGGCCTGGACGAAATAACTCGACAGCTTCTGACTCAGCCGCAGTCCGTTGGACGAATCGATGGCCACGCGCTGCGCCTGCGCATGCGCCACCAGATCGTTGGCCACGGGATAGAACTCCATTTCCGCGTCCTGCGGAAACTGCGCGCCCTCGACCGCCAGCGAAAAATCCGCTCCGTCGACGGCGTAGCGGGCCGACCAGTCCGGGGTCGCGCGCGGCAACTGGGCGCGGGCGCTCTCGAAGGCCCCGGCCCAGGCGCGATCCGGCTTCGGCGTGGTCTCCGAAACCGGCAGAGTCAGGCTCAGATCCGCCTCGCCCGGTATGCAGATGTCCTTGCACACCAGCCATTTGGCCTTGGCCGCGAGCGTCACTTCCGGCTCGCCGCCGACGCGCACCGGCACCAGGTGCAGCGTCTCCTCCGAGTAGCCGTAGTTGGTCAACTCCCCGAGCGACTCGCGATGGGGGTAAGGCCATTGAATCGGCCCCGCACTGACGCCATCCGGCAGAGACCAGCGCAATTGAGTGGGAATGCCGGAGTCGCCGGGGTTCTGCCAGTAGACATGCCAGCCGGGATCGGGCCGCAGGCGTAGCGCGATCCAGTTCTCGTAGTCGCCGGACTTGAAGCTCAGATTCTCGGCGATCAGTTCGGCCTCGACCTGATCGGTCCGGACCGGAGCCGCGTCCGCTAGCGTGCAGGCACCGAACAGCAGCGAGAAAAGAAAACGCCGGAGAATCATGGAGGGATTGGGGTAAAGGCCATGTTGTGACCCAGTTTCGTCTTTCCGGTTCCGGGCCGTCCATGTTCGTGCGTCCGTGATGTGATGCTCCGGAGCCGCAGGTCCGGTCGCGTCGCGTATGCGGGCCGCTCCCGCCCAGGCGCGCCCAATCGCTTGGCTGCACCGTATGCTCGGTTACAGGCGGAAGAGCGGCAGATCGAAGTAACCGGGAGGCCGGTGATGCGAAGTCGGTGGCAAGGACGTGTGCTGGCAGTGGCGATCGTTTCGGGACTGGCCGGGCTGGCCGGCGGAAAGCTGTCCAATCCGCTGGCGCCGGTGTCGGCGCAGACCGAGCCGCCGTTCGGCCTGAACGCGCGCGTGCCCTTGTCTGGTGTGAACCTGCCCTTCGACGGTGAACCCTCGTCCGGCGGCGCCCGCGTTGTCCGCGCATTCCCGAACCTCAGATTCTCGAATCCGCTGTATCTCGCCGCCGCGCCGGGTAGCGACGCGCACCTGTTCGTGGTCGAGCGCGACGGCGTCGTCCGGCGCTTTGCCAACGCGCCGGGTACGGCGACGGCGGAGGTTTTCCTGGATATCCGGGCTCGCGTGAAGCAGGGCGGGTTCGAGGAAGGCCTGCTCGGCCTTGCATTTCACCCGCAGTACGCGAGCAACGGGTTTTTCTACGTTTACTACTCGCCCGCCAGCGGCGTGCGTCGCACCGTGCTGTCGCGCTTCCGGCGCAGTTCGGTCAATCCGGGCATCGGCGATGCGGCCAGCGAACAGATCCTGCTGTCCATCCCGCAACCCTTCGACACCCACAAGGCCGGCTGCATGCAGTTCGGACCCGACGGCAAACTCTATCTGTCCTCCGGCGACGGCGGCAGCGCGGGCGATCCCAACGACAACGGACAGAATCTCGGGACGCTGCTCGGCAAGCTGTTGCGGATCAACGACGATGGCTCGATTCCCGCCGACAATCCCTTCGTGGGGGTGCCGGGCGCGCGCGGAGAAATCTGGGCGTACGGGCTGCGCAATCCCTGGCGCTTCAGCATGGATGCGTCGACCGGCCGGATCTGGCTGGGTGACGTGGGGCAGGACGAACGCGAGGAGGTCAACCTGATCCGCCGCGGCGGCAACTACGGCTGGCGCATCTTCGAAGGAAACGTGCCTTTCATGAATCCGGCGGGCCGGCCGCTGTCAGACTTCGACGCGCCCACGTTCAGCTATCCGCATTCTTCCTCGAACCCGCAGGACGTTACCGGCTTCAGCATCACCGGCGGCTACGTCTATCGCGGCGGTGCCATCCCGGCCCTCGCCGGAAAATACCTGTTCGCGGATTTCGTGGCGGGTCGCGTCTGGGCGCTCGGTCAGAACGACGGCGTCGTCACCGGGGTGACCTCGGTGGGAGACGTGTCGCAACCGGCATCTTTCGGCAGCGACAACGCGGGCAATCTGTACATCGTCGGACTGGACGGACCGATCTATTCCCTGGTGGCCGACGGCGGCAGCCCGATGTCGCCGGTACCGCCGAAACTCTCGCAGACCGGACTGTTCTCCGACACCGCCGGCCTCAGGCCGAATCCGGGATTGATCGAGTACGAGATCAACGCTCCGTTCTGGTCGGACGGCACGCTGAAGCGCCGCTGGATCGGACTGGACGGCGCATCGAAGATCGGATTTACGGCCAGCGGCGCATGGACCTGGTCGAGTCGCGCGGTGGTGGTGAAGCACTTCGAGATCGTGCTCGCCGGCAGCGCCAGAAAACGGCTCGAAACCCGCGTGCTGGTGAATACGAGCCAGGGCTGGCGCGGCTACACCTATGTCTGGAACGACGCGCAGACCGACGCCGATCTGCTGCCTGACGCACGCAGATCCGTGGAACTCGACGTGGCCGATCCGTCCGCTCCGGGCGGCGCGCGCAGGCAGACCTATGTTTTCCCGAGCCGGTCCGACTGCCTGGTCTGTCACACCCAGGTTGCGGGCGTGATCCTGGGTGCGCGTACCGCGCAGACGCATCGCGATTTCCCTTACCCGAACGGCGTGCGCGACAACCAGTTGCGAGCGTTCAACCACATTGGCCTGTTCGACCGGAACATCGGCTCCGCGACCCAGTACGCGGCGATGACCGACCCGTCCATTGCGGCGGCCAGCCTCGACCGGCGTGCGCGTGCCTATCTCGATACCAATTGCGCCCAATGTCACCAGCCGGGCGGACCGACCTCGGTCGGTCTCGACCTGCGCGCCTCGGTCGATCGCGCAGACATGCGTGCCGTTGGCGTCCGGCCTTCGGCCGGCGCGCTCGGCATTGCCGAGGCTTTCATCGTCGCGCCCTCGCACAAGGAGCGAAGCGTGCTGTGGGAGCGTATCCGCCGGCTCGACGGTGCGCGCATGCCGCCGCTGGGATCGCACCGGGTCGATACGGAAGGCGTCGCCCTGATCGGGCAGTGGATCGACAGCCTGGGAACGCCCGCGATCTCTTTCGTCGGAACCACGCGGGACCTCTCCGAGTCTGCGGGCAGCGTGTTCGTTTCCGTTCGGCTGTCGGCAGCAGCCTCCCTTCCCGTCAGCATGCCGATCCAGTTCGCGGGCAGTGGAAGACGCCCGGACGATTACCAGGTATCCACGACCACCATCCGCATCCCTTCCGGCTCGACCCGCGCGGCGCTGCGACTGCAAGTGGTCGACGACGCTATCGACGAAGCCAGCGAGAAAATCGTTCTGACGCTCGGCGCGCCGGTCAACGCGACGCTGGACGGTCCTTCCCGGCAGACGCTGACCCTCGCCGACAACGATGCACCGCCCTCGGTCTCGTTCTCCACGTCCCGCCAAAGCGTCGAGGAATCGGGCCGTACGGTCACGGTCCGGATCAAGCTCTCGACCGTCTCCGCCAAAACCGTCAGGGTGCCTGTCAGCTTCGGCGGCACCGCCAGACGGCCTGACGATTTTTCCGTGGCGATCGCCACGGTCGTTATTGCGCCGGGAGCCACGGGAGCGAGCCTGGTCCTGAGGATCGTCGACGACGCCGTGCGCGGCGAAGGCAACGAAACCGCGATCGCGACGCTCGGCACGCCGACGAACGCGACCCTGGGGTCGCGTACCCGGCACACCGTCGCAATCGTCGACAACGACTAGCACCGGTGGCCACGCAGCGTAGGGGTACCGAGCGATAGCAAACGATGAAGGATGAAGCGCCCAGACCCACTCGTCAGCACACTCTGCGGCCGGATATGCACGCGCGTTTTCCGTTCGCCGCGATTGCCCTGAGCGTCTTCGTCCTGCCGGTCTCGGCGGCCGACTCCATTCGCTGCGGTTCGCGCATCGTTTCGGTGGAAGCGCGCGCCGCCGACATCCTCGCTGCCTGTGGCCAACCGGATTATCGCGACGTGTTTTCCTATCCTGGTCCCGGCGCCAGCAACGAAATCGCCGATTCGGAACAGTGGACCTACAACTTCGGCAGCAACCAGTTGCTGCGCGTGCTGAAGTTGCGCAACGGTCGCCTCATCGACATCGAGTCCGACGGTTACGGGTTTCCCAAGGCTGGATCGGGTCGCTGCTCGCCCACGTCCATTGTCGACGGCCTGTCGAAATATCGACTGGTGACGAGTTGCGGCGAGCCGCTCACGCGGCGCACCGTCGGCTTCGTCAACGCCTTGAAACCCGCGCATCAGCGCCGCTACGGCGGGTTTTCCACCTCGCGCGGTTACTACTCCGTGGAAGTCTTTCGCGAGGAATGGGTCTACAACTTCGGCAGCCGGTACCTGTTGAAGGTGGTGACCCTGGAAGACGGCATGGTGGCGGAGGTGGAAAACGGCGAGCGAGGGTTCAATCCGCGCTAAGGCAACACCACCCAATAATGATTTCACGAAGGCCCGCGCAGGCGCGTTAGAGTGGAGCCACGTGCGCGATAGAAGGTGCGGTGATCCATCACCCCCACTCTCGGGATCGGAAAAAGATCAACTCGCTGTCCATCCTGCCAAGTCGGACAAGGAGCAGGGCACCGCCTTCGCGGATTTCCTGTCGCGCGTCCTGCGTCACGCCGCACCGCTGAGCGGCCCGAAGGAGCTCGCCTGGTTTCTTGCCAGTTACGCCCGCGAAGCACGGCATCGGGTAGAACGGGCTCAGGCCGCAGGCGTGCCGCAACTCACCGCCTTGAAAGAGAGCCTGGAAACCGCTCTCGGTGTCGGCTTCGAGGGCGAAAAAGGCGAGCACTTCTTCCGCTCCACGCTCGTTCAAACCCTGATTTACGGGTTGTTCGCCGCCTGGGTGCTCAAGCATCGTCAGGGCACTGCTGGACGCTTCGACTGGAGGAATGCGGCCTGGTAACCGATCTGAACTTCCAGGACAGCGGCGCACGCGGTACTAGCCGTTAAGTTAAGGTGTTGATATGCCATCCCGCCTCTGGATATTGGTATCCAGAGGGGAGCGTATCGCCCGGCGAGCACGTTCTCCGCAGATTTGGGGCGAGCCCGCAACATTCGCTAGGTCT
>JBQTHL010000006.1:0-179647 GCA_052389915.1 Panacagrimonas sp. | reverse complement strand
TAGCGTTTTGGTGATTTGGCTTTTTTTTGTTCATAAAACCACCCTCCCCCCACCCCCCCCCCAACAAACGGGCGTGTGGGGGGGGGGCCGGCCCCGCTCCCCCGGGCGGCGGCGGCCGCCGGCGCGCCCCCCCCCCGCGACCGTGTTCTTGACGTCTAGCCCCGACCAGAATTCGCAGGACGCGCTTTCCGGGTCACCACCACCGGCGGGGACCCCGTCAGCCCATCCAGAAACGCGGAGATCGTGGCGACGAACAAGGCTTCCTCGCCGAGCGAATTTGCGCGGATGGCATTGGCTAGGTGCGGCAATCGAGCGCGGTCAAACTGCGGCATAGGCTCGATGGAGCGTGATCGGCACGAGGCTTCGAACAAGGCCGATCCCATGGTGATCTTCTCCAGGCCTTCGATCAGCACCATGTGCTGGTCGGTCGGCAGCGAGCAGGGCGCAATCCAGTGATCGTAAGCCGCGAGCAGCAGGTGCCGCGGGAAAAAATGGAGCAGCAAGGGCGCTGCGTTGGGGTGTTGAAGAATCGAACGCCGCGTCGCCAGGCTCAGGGAGATCAGCGCCTGTTTCCAGTCCGCGCCCTTGGGGTCGGGCGCCTGCACGTCCACCAGAATCAGGCGGGCGATTTCCGACAGCAGCTCCGCCTTGTCCTTGAAGTGGTAGTACAGCGAGGGCGCCTTGACGCCCATGCGCTGGGCGACCAGCTCCAGGCTGAGCGCGTCCAGCCCGTGCACGTCGATGACGCCGAGCGCGGCTCGCGCCGCCCGGTCCCGCGAAATCAGCGGACTGGCTGGTCTACCCAAATCTAGGCTCCACAGATGAAAACGATGCGTGCGGCCGTTCTAGCCGGCTTCGACCAAAGGATAGCAGCCACGGGCTCCGTCCTCGCGATAGCACGTTCGCCCGAATCGATTCGTTGACTGTATCGGGAGCGATCTTTAATCTAAATAAATAAGGTAATGGATTTGCCCTGACGAGCACCCATGAACGACATCATTGAAGCGCCGCGGACCTCGGCAAGCCAAGCCTCGGCGGGCCAGTACGACGCGGCCATCCACCTGACGACGCCGGAGATGGCGGTCATCCCGCCCTGCACGACCTACGTTGCCGCTGCCAACTATCTCGACAGCGAGGTGTTCGAGCGCGAGCGCCAAACCATCTTCACGAAGCTCCCGGTGCCGGCGAGCCTGTCTCAGGATTTGCCGGCGCCGGGTTCCTACCGGTCCGTGGCCATCGCCGGCATCTCGGTGCTGCTGACGCGCAACAAGGCGGGACAGGCCAAGGCCTTTCTCAACTCTTGCAGCCACCGCGGCACGCGGCTGGTCGGGCCGGGTGAGGCGGGCTCCGGACTCAAGCTCACCTGCCCGTACCACGCCTGGACGTACAACCTGGAAGGTCAACTCATCGGCGTGCCGAAGCCGGAATGTTTCGTCGCGCTGGACAAGAGCAGCTACGGCCTGAGCGCCTTGCCCTGTCACGAGGCCGGCGGCGTCGTCTGGGTGTCGCTGGATCGCTCGGCGAAACTCGACGACGAGGCGCTGGGGCAGACCCTGATCGACGACTTCGCAGCGATAGACCTCGCGAACATGCGGGTATTCCGCACGCTGGACTTCGACCTCCAGGCCAACTGGAAGCTGATCTCCGACGCCTTCCTGGAGGGCTACCACGTGACGCGCCTGCATGCGAAAACGCTGGCCCGTTTCTTCGTCGATGCGCCGCAGATGATTGAGAGGATCGGTCGCCACTTGCGACAGACCTCGGGCAGCCGCAAGGGCTTCAGCGCCGCGGACGTGAGTCCCGAGTGGCCGGAACTGCGCAAGTCCGTGGTCTACGCCTACATCGCCTTTCCCAACGTGGTGGTGGTGACGAGCCCGACCTATGTCAGCGTCGTCATTCTTTCTCCGCTGGCGGTGGATCGGACGCAGGCGCGCTACATCATGCTGGTGGATCCCGAACCGCAGGGCGAAGAGATCGAGCGCCTGCACGAGCGCTCGTTCAAGCTGATGTCGGAAGCCTTTGGCAACGAAGATTTCCGCGCCGCCGAATTGAGCCACGCGGGTTTGCGTACGGGCGCGATCCAATCGTTGACGCTCGGTGGAATGGAGCAGGGCGTGCGCTTCTTTCACGATATCGTCGAAGAGCATCTGAAGCTGTAGAGCGCGTCAACGCGCCTGGCGACCGTAGTGAAAATGCAGTGAGGAGAGCGGCATGCGGACATTCGATTACGTCATCGTCGGTGCAGGTGCGGCGGGCTGCGTGCTCGCGTACCGGTTGTCCGAAAACAAGGACGTGACGGTCGCATTGCTGGAGGCGGGCCCGGAGCACCGGCATCCGCTCATCTCCATGCCCAAGGGACTGGGCAAGATTCTGTTCGACCGCAAATACACCTGGGCCTTCCGGTCCGAGCCCGAAGCCGCAACGGGGGGCGCGTCCGAAAACTGGATACGCGGCCGGGTGCTCGGCGGATCGAGTTCCGTCAACGGCATGATGTACGTGCGCGGGCAACCGGCGGACTTCGACGCGCTTGCCGATGTGTCCAGCGAGGACTGGAGCTGGAAACACATCGGCGCCGCGTACCGGGCGCTGGAGCATCACGAGCTCGGCGCGGCAGAAGCCCGCGGCGACACAGGCCCGCTGCGCGTCAGCCTGCCGCCTGTGCGAGACCGTCTGAGCGAGGCGATGATCGGCGCCGGGACGAGCCTGGGTCTGCCGCGCAAGCAGGACGTCAACACGCCTGACAACGGCGAGGGCATCGGTTACGCCGCGCGCACCATTCACGAAGGGCGGCGGGTGAGCGCCGCAACGGCTTTCCTCGATCCGATTCGCAGTCGGCCCAACCTCAGTATCGTCACCGGCGCGATGGTCGATCATATCCGCGTTGAGGCCGGACGCGCGAGCGCGGCCGAGCTGACGAGGAATGGAAGTCGCGAGGAGTATTCGGCGCGCCGCGACATCATTGTGGCGGGCGGCGCCCTGTCCACTCCGACCATCCTTCAGCGCTCCGGAATCGGACCCGCTGCCTTGCTGAGCGAGCACGGCATCGAGTTGGTTAAAGACGCGCCGGAAGTCGGACAGAACCTGGCCGAGCACCGCGTGATTCTGATCCAGTGGAAGCTGCGCGAGGCGCTGTCGCAAAACGCCGAATTCAGCGGCCTGCGCCTCTTGAAAGGCACCGCTGAATATTTTCTCAGGCGCACTGGGCCGATGTCCTCGGCGGCGTACGAGGTCGGGGCCTGGCTCAAGTCGCGTCCCGAGTTGAGCCGGCCGGATCTCCAGTTTCTCATCGCGCCTTTCAGCTTCGATCTGCCCTCGGGACGCAAGAAGCTGGAGCCCTTCCCGGGCATGCATATCTGCGCGTATCCGCTGCGGCCGACCTCGCGCGGCACGCTCAACATCCGCTCGCGCGATCCGGATGTGCCGCCGGTGCTCAAGCCGAACTATCACTCGACCGACGAGGACCGTCGTGCGATGGTGGACTTGGTACATCTGGCGCGGCGCTATGCAGACCAGTCGCCGCTGCGGGAGCTGATCGAACTGGAAACCTATCCGGGTCCGGACTGTGTTTCGGAAGAGCAAATCATCGGTGCCTATGATCGCTACGGCACCTGCGGCTTCCACGCTGTCGGCACCTGCCGCATGGGTGCGGATGCGCACTCCGTGGTCGATCCGGAATTGCGCGTTCGCGGCATCGAGGGACTGCGCGTGATCGACACGTCAATCTTTCCGCAGATCCCTTCCGGCAACACCAATGGCCCCGTCATGGCGATGGCCTGGCGTGCGGCCGATGTAATCAGGCGTTGGGCGTCATGATGCTCATCGCGTATGTTGGCCTTCTCGCGCTTGTCGCGGCTCCGCTGCTTTATTTCTGTGCAAAGCTTTACGTCGTGGGATTTCTGTCTCTGGCATCACGAGCTACGTCTATTCGCGCCGCACTAGGCATTTTCCTATGGCTACTTTTTGTGCCGGTTGTGGTCGCCCCGATGTTCTTAATGCTTTCGCTGCCCGGGGCGCGAGAGGCAACTCAACGCGGATTCTCTTTTCTGGCTTGGCTTGTCGTGTGCTACGCAGCGTGCGTCTTGCCGGTTGTGCTCCACCTGTACCGGCGCAGGTTTGAGCTTCGCGCGCTGGGGTTTTTCAAGTGACGTCTAACCAAACACCCCATGATCCAAGCCGTCATGCGAACGGCGCGGACGGCCCGTACTGGACGGCGCTCGCCGCCGGTCGACTCGAACTCCCGCGCTGCACCGGTTGCGGGCTTTGGCACTGGCCTGCGGTCTGGCGCTGCGGCGCCTGCGGTTGCTGGGATCAGGCCTGGCACCTCGTCGAGATGACCGGGACCGTCTTCAGTTGGACGCGCACCTGGCATGCGTTCGGCGGCGCGGAAGGGATCGGCGTTCCCTATGTTTCGGTGATCGTCGAATTGCCGCAGGTGGGCGGGCTGCGCGTGCTCGGTATTCTGGCTGGCGATGAATCGGAACTGCGCATCGGCGCGAACCTGGCTGGGGAAGCGAGTTACACGCAGATCGACGAGGACCGCATTCCTTCCCTGCTTTGGCGACTGCTGCGGTCATGAGCGCTCGACTCTGTGGTGCCACCGCGATTGCCGGTGTGGGCCTGCGCCAGTACAAGCGCGCGCAAGCGCCGCTGCCCGAGCGCGGCGTGCTGGTGCGCGCCATCGTCGATGCCTGCGAAGACGCGGGCTTCGATCCCGCGGATGTTGATGGCTTCGTCTCCTACGGCGACGACCACAACGAGCCCGTGCGCCTGATGCCGGACCTGGGCACAAAGGAACTGTGCTGGTCCACGCAGATCTGGGGCGGTGGCGGTGGCGGCATCGCGGCGGCTTTCGGCGCAGCGGCGGCGGCCATCATCACGGGGCAGGCCAATGCCGTCGTCGTGTTCCGCGCGCTGGTGCAGAAGGACAGCGGGCGCTTGTCCGGCGCGGTCATGCGGCACCATCTCAACGATCATCTAGTCGGCGCTGGGCTGATCTCGCCCGCGCAGCCTTGCGCACTGCGCGCGCAGCGCATGTTCGAGCATCACGGCGTGCCGAAATCGGTCTGCGAAGAACTGGTGCGCGCGTCGTATTACCACGGATCGCGCAATCCCAATGCGGTGAGCTTTGGGCGCGAACTGAACCTTGAGGCTTATCGCAGCGCGCGCTGGATTGCCGAGCCGTTCCGGCTGTTCGACTGCTCGCGCGAGAACGACGGCGCGGGCGCGCTGCTGATGGTGTCGTCGGAGCGCGCGAAGGACTTGGCTAAGCGGCCGGTGTACCTGCTTGGCGTGGCGCAGGGCGCGGGCAAGGGTTGGGGCGATCTTCTGGAGAACGACGAGGACTACGCGTCGGCCGGATTCAAGCCCATCGCGCGACGCTTGTGGCAGCAGACCGGCCTTTCGCCGAAGGACATTCACGTCGCGCAGCTCTACGAGAATTTCAGCGCGCAAGGCGTCGCCTCGCTGATCGACCACGGCTTCTGCAGCTACGAGAACGTGACCGAGTTCGTGCGCTTCGAAAACCTGATCGCGCCCTCGGGCGGCCTGCCGATCAACACCTCGGGCGGCAATCTGGCAGAGGGCTTCATCCACGGGATTGGGATGGCGGTGGAGGCCGTTCGACAACTGCGCGGTGAGTCGAGCAACCCGGTGCCGGGCGCGAAAACCTGCCTGCTCGCGGGTGGGCCGGGTGCGCCGACGGTGAGTTCGGCGGTATTCGGCAACGAGATTCCCTGAGGAGATTCAGGCATGGCCGCAACGCTCAGCAGCGCCCTGAAATGGTGGTCTCTCGAGACGCCGGAGAATTTTGCCGTCCGCATCGGCGAGGACGGTATTCGCTACCTAGAGCTTGACCAGTGGGTCAGCCAGGTCGCGAGCTACCTGGTCGAACAAGGCGTGCAGCCGGGCGAGCGGGTGGGGAGTCTGGCCGGCAGTTCCCTGCGGCACTGCGCCTTGCTGCTCGGCGTCATCCGGGCCGGGGCGATTGCCTCGCCCCTGAGCACGCGGCTGTCGGAGCGCGAGACGCGTGAGTTCTTTGAGCAGACGCAGCCGAAACTCGTGTTCACGGACGACGATCAGTCGACCAAACACGCGGCGCTCGAAGCCATCGGCGCCAGGCCGATGCGCCTTGCGCTGCTCGACGAGGTTCGCAAGGCCGGGCATGCCGAGTGCGAACGGGAACTCGATCCCGACGATGCCGTCGGCATCATCGCCACCAGCGGTTCGACCGCGCGACCCAAGGGTGTGGTCTACACGCATCGCTCGATGCTCAGCTACGCAACCGAGTTCGCGGTGGAAGAACCGTTCACCGGTCCCGGCTCGCGTGCGCTCGTGCTCTCGCCGCTGGCGACCTCGGGCGGATTCGTGCAGCTCGCGGAGTTCATCTCGCTGGGTTCCACGATTTACTTTGAAGTGGGTTTCGATCCCGAGCGCGCTCTGAAAATTCTCGAAGGCGAAAAGATCGCGGTCTTCATGGGCGTGCCCTTGTTCTTCGAGCGGGTTGCGGCCTGTCCGGGTTTCGCAACAGCAGACCTTTCGGCGCTGCGATTCACCAGTGTCGGTGGTGCGGCCGTGCCGCGGTCGCTACTCGAAACCTGGATGAAGAAAGGCTGCCTACTGCGCCAGATCTACGGCCAGACCGAGGCCGGCGGATCGTCCACCATCATGACCAAGCGCGATGCTGCGCAGCATCCCGACAAGGCCGGGCGCGGCGGCCTGTTCACCGACATTCGCATGATGAGCGCGGACGGAAAATTCCTGGGGCCGAATGAAGTCGGGCAGATCGTCATCCGCGGGCCGTCGGTAATGAAGGGCTACTGGAACGATCCCGAGGCCACGGCGAAAACCCTGGTCGACGGCTGGCTGCGCACGGGCGATCTGGGCAAGTTGGACGAGCGCGGATATCTCACGTTCATCGATCGCATGAAGGACATCATCATTTCGGGTGGCCTCAATATCTCCGCTGCCGAAGTCGAGCGTGTGGTCGCGGAATACGAGGGCGTACTGGAAGTGGCGGTGATTGGCGCGGCCGACGCGAAGTTCGGCGAGACGCCGCTGGCCATCGTTCACGCGACGAAAGAGATCGACGCGGGGCACCTGATCGAGCACTGCAACCGGCACCTTGCCGACTACAAGGTGCCGCGTTATCTCGTCATCGAGAAAGATCCACTGCCGAGACTAGCAACCGGCAAGATTGCCAAGCCGGCGCTCAGGACGAAGTTCGCGGAACTCGTTCCCACACTCAGGAAGATACGCTGACCAAAGCCGGACACGGCAGGAGCCATGGCATGACCAAAGAAACGCATCTGACGTTGTGTGCCATCTGCGAGCAGAGCTGCGGGCTTTCCGTGACCGTGGAGAAAGGCAGGATCACCAAGATCGAGCCCGACAAGGAGCACCCCTACACCTGGCGCGACTTCTGTACCAAGGGTGCTCACGCGCATGACGTCGTCTATCACCCGCGCCGCATCACGCAGCCGATGCGTCGGGTTGGCGATCGCTACGTGCCGGCGACGTACGAAGAAGCGATCAGCGACATCGCGGCGCGGCTGAACAAGACCATCGAGCAGTACGGACCGAACGCGGTCGGCGCCTACGGTGGCAACCCGGCGGCGTTCTCGTTCGAGAACCCGACGTTCATGACGGCCTTCCTGCAAGCCATCGGCACGCACCAGTGGTTCTGGGTCGGCTCCATCGACACCAACGCCATGCACGTCGTCTGCGAACTCATGTTCGGCTCGCCCTGGCTCTACCTCGGCATCGACGTCGACGACTGCAAGTGCTTTCTGATGATCGGCACCAACCCGGCCGAGAGCACGCATTGCTGGGGCGGCAATGTGCCGGATGGCTGGAAGCGCGTGCTCGCGGCGCAGGAAAAAGGCGCCGACGTGATCGTGGTCGATCCGCGTCGTACGCCGACGGCGGCGAAGGCCAATCTGCACATCGCGATCAAGCCGGGCGAGGACTGGGCCTTTTTGCTCGGCGTTCTGAAGGAGGTCTTCGCACAGAACTGGCTGCACGCAGAAGATTGCGCACGCACGCGCGGCATCGAGCAGGTTCGCGCGTTGACGGAACAGGTGACGTTCGAACAACTCGCCTCGCGCTGCGAAGTCACACCCGACACCATGCGCGATGTCGCGCGCCGCTTCGCTACCGCAGCGAGTGCGCACTGCATCACGCGCACCGGGCCCGGCCAGTCGCGCAACGGTTCCTTGGCGGAATGGCTGTCCATCGTGCTCAACACCATCACCGGCCGCATCGAACGGCCCGGGGGCCGCGTCTACAGCCCCGGCCTGTTCGATCAGATCAAGTCGGCGGAATCGTTGTTCCCGCCGAGCAAGATTCCCAGCCGTGTACGCGGTCTGGTGCCGGTGGGCGGCGCGCACACACTGGCCGAGCTGCCGGACGAGATCAACACGCCGGGCGAGGGGCAGATCCGCGCCTTCGTCATCCACGCGGGAAACCCGGTGGTGTCCGGCCCCAACGGTGGCGCGCTCGACGAGGCCTTCGCGAAGCTCGATCTCTTGGTCGCCGTCGATTTCGTTCAGCGCGAGAGTCACCGTCATGCGCACTGGCTGATGCCCGGCGTGCACTTTCTGGAGCGCACCGAAGTCAATCCGCTGATCGCGGGCCTGCACGATCAACCCTTCGTGCAGATGGCGCGCGCGGTCGTGCCGCCGCCGCCCGGCGTACGTCCGGAGTGGGAGTTCTTCGCCGACGTGGTCATCAAGATGAAACGGCCGCTGTTCGGCATGCGCGCCTTCAACTGGCTCATCCAAGGTTCGCGCTGGCTCGCCCGAGTCACCGGCAATAAAAAGCTCAGCTTCGATCCGATGTGGCTGAGCCGCATGATGATCTGGCAGGGCAAGCGCGCGAAATGGCGCGACATCGTCAACAGTCCGCGCGGCGTTTTCTACGCGAAGAAAAGCTTCGGCGCCTTGTGGAAGGAACTACGAACGACGGACAAGAAAATCGATCTGGCGCCCGAGCCGCTAGTGAAGCGCCTGCAACAGGTGCTGGCCGAAGCCCCTGCGTCGCAAACCACGGCCGCGTTTCCCTTGCAGATGATTTCGCGCCGCCGCGTGCAGAACATGAATTCCTGGCTGGCCGATGTCACCGGCAAGACGGCTCGCCCTTTTCCCGGCGACTTGGTGGAGGTCAATACGCAGGACGCTGCGCGTCTCGGCATTGCAGAAGGCCAGACCCTGCGCCTCGTATCAAAGGCCGCTTCGCTGGAGGCTCGCGCCGCGGTCAGCGGTCGCGTGCGTCCCGGTGTCGTCGTATTGGAGCAGGGCTGGGGTTCCGGCGTGTTCGATCCCAACGGCGTTGAGCCGCCGGAGCGCTACGGCGTTAACCGGAATCTGCTGATTGCCAACGACGACCTGGACCCGTTGAGCTGCATGCCGCAGCTCAACGGCACGCAGGTGCGAATCGAGGCGATGGTGGCGGTCGCGGCGTAGCGTAGGAGGGGCGTAAGCCCCGACACGATTCGGCTTGCTCGCGGACTGCCCCGCGATAGGCCGAATCCCTCGCCGACCAAGCCTGGCTTCGGAATTCGAACGGCCGGTCTGGGCTTACGCCCCTCCTACCGGGTGCTCCTTGATGGCGCGTGTCCGAGGTGCACAGATATTCGCTAGATATCCCCGAGCAGATCGAGGTCGTCCATGCGCGGTTTCGGCGTCTCGATCAAGGGCATCTCTTCATCGTCGAGTACGTCGCGGCCGATGTGGCCACCGGCGATTTCTAGCAGGGAAAGAACGGTCGATTTGTGCGTGCCTACCGCGAGTTGCGAGGGCGCACCGCGTACCAGTTGCCGCGCGCGCTTGGTGGCGACTGCGCAAAGCTCGAAGTGATTGGGGATGAGGGTGAGACAATCTTCCAGCGGCGCACGGGCCATTGCGGGGGTTCCAGGGGAAACGCCGCAAGAGTACGGTGACGCAGTGTAGGCCGGTTCCAGCAATGCGGTATTTGAGCAAGCATTCAGAACCGTGCTTGGTACGCATTGACGCTTCGCCGACTGCGCTGCGACAGTTCGGTCTCATTCGAAGATCAGCACGAGATTCTATCGATGCCGTCCAAGCCTCCTTCACGACGCCGCTGGTGGAAATTACCTCTGATCCTCGCGGGGACGCTGGCGGTGCTGGTAATCGCCTATACGCTTGCTGGCTTCTTCGGTGTGCCCAGGCTGGTCCACGCGATCGCGCCCGATGAAGTGGCGAAGCTCGGTCGCAAGCTCGAACTCGGCGAGGTGAAATTCAATCCGTTCACGTTCGAGGCAAGCATCGCGGCGCTGCGCTTGACCGAGGCCGATGGCGCGCCCTTGCTGGCGTTCGACTCCCTGTACGTCGACGCCGATGTCGTCGATTCGCTGAGACAGCGCGGCTTTGTTCTGCAAGCAATTCGCTGGACGGCGCCCGATATCGCACTGGTGGTCGAGCGCGACGGTTCGATCAATCTGAGCAAGCTCATTCCGACCTCCGACGAGCCTGCCGAGCCCAAGCCCGAGATGCCCGTGCCGAGCGTCCGCATTGGCGACCTCGTGATCGAGAACGGAAGGATCGGCATCGAGGATCGGAGCCGGCCCGAACCGTTCAGCCTCGCGCTGAGCCCCATCGAGTTCAGCCTCAAGGACTTCCGCACCGAGCTGGGTCACGGCAACGCCTACCTGCTCAAGGGCACCGCGACCACCGGCGAGGAGATCGAGTGGACGGGCGATTTCACGGTGCAGCCGCTCGGGTCCAGCGGCCAGTTCGCGCTGCGCAAGCTGCAAGCCTCGACCCTTGTGAGCTACTTGCAGACTCAACTGCCGGTGCGTCTGGTCTCGGGTGTTGCCGAACTCAGCGGCGACTACCGCCTGGCGCTGGACCCGTCGCTGTCGCTAGATGTGCATCTACCCGCGATCCGCCTGAAGGAACTCGCGCTGGGCGAACCGGGCAACGCCAAGGCCGGGCCGCCGCTGTCGGTTGCGGAACTGAATCTGCACGAGTTGAACCTCTCGCTGGCCAAGCGTGAAGTTGCGCTCCAGCGTGTCGAGATCAAGGGATTGCGCGCCGACGTAAAGCGGGAATCCGATGGTGGCCTCAACCTTGCGCGCCTGTACGCACCCCTGCCCGCACCGCCGCCAGCGCTGAAGACGCAGATTCCCGTCGCTTCGGAATCCGCGCCCGAGCCCTGGAAAGTAGCGGTAGGCGGTATCGAACTGGCCGGCAGCGAAGTCCGGGCCGAGGACCGCGCGATCAAGCCGGCGGTGCGCGCCACGCTCAAACCGATCACCGCAAAGCTGAGCGGTTTCAGCATCGCTCCGGGCTCACGGCTGAAGCTCGACGCTTCGATCGGCCTCGACCGCAAGGCGCGGCTGAGCACGCAGGGCGAGATCGTTTTGCAGCCCTTGTCCGCCAAGCTCGCGCTGGATTTGCAAGGCTACGATCTGTCGGTGTTGCAACCTTATCTTGCCGGCCTCACCGGTGTGACTCTCGAATCCGGAGTGCTCGCGGTCAAGGGCAAGCTGTCCTACGTCGAAAAGGACAAGGCAGAGCCCAGGCTGGATTTCGCGGGGGAGGCCGGCGTATCGAACTTCCAGGTCGACGATCGCGCACTCAAGCAGGACCTGCTCCATTGGCGCGCTCTGCAGGTGGCCGGTATCGCCTTTTCCAGTGCGCCGCAAAGCCTGAGCATCGGACGCGTGAACCTGGTGGAGCCGTACGCACGCGTGGTGATTGCGCCTGATCGCGAGATCAACATCGTGCGCGCATTCGCGGCTCCCGGCACGGCTGCAAAGCCGGCCGCCGAAAGCGCGCCCGGCAAGGCCGCCGAGCCCAAGCCGTCCAAGCCGATGCCGATTTCGGTCAAGACCGTGCGTGTCGAAAACGGCCATGTGCAGTTCGCCGACCTATCGATAGACCCGCAGTTTTCCGCCGGCATCTTCGAGTTGAACGGCGAGCTGACAAACCTGTCGAGCGAACCTTCGACGCGTTCGAAGATTCGCCTCGAAGGCAAGGTGGACGAGTTTGCGCCGGTGCTCGTCAGCGGCGACATGATTCCGGCGGAGTTCGCCAAGAATACCGAGATTGCGCTGAGCTTCCGCAACATGGATCTCGTCAGCTTCAACCCCTACTCCGGCCGCTTCGCAGGCTACAACATCGTCAAGGGCAAGCTCACCACCGAGCTCAAGTACAAGATCGAGAATCGCGAGTTGGAGGCCGAGCATCACGTGGTGCTCGACCAGCTCGAATTCGGCGACGCCACCGGTTCAAAGGAGGCGGTGCCGTTACCGGTCAAGCTCGGCGTGTCCCTGCTCAAGGATCGCCACGGCGTCATCGACCTGGCGCTGCCGGTGCGCGGCAACCTGGACGATCCCACGTTCCGCGTCGCGCCGCTGGTGTGGAAGGTGCTGACCAACCTGCTGACCAAGGCCGTCACCTCACCGTTCGCGGCGCTGGCGAGGCTGATCGGCGGTGGGGACGAACTGGCTTACGTCGACTTCGCACCCGGCGTGGCGGAACTGAGCGCCGTCGAAGCCGGGAAGCTCGACAAGCTGGCCAGCGCGCTGATCGAGCGCCCGCAACTCAAGCTCGACGTGCCGCTGGCGCAAGCCGATGCGATGGACGGGCAGGTGCTCGCGCAGCGCGAATTGGCTCTGCGCGTTCCCGCGGAGGCTCCCGAAGTGACGCCGGAGAAAGCGCAGAAGAACCGTCTGCGTGCGCTCGAAGCCCTGCACCAGGAATTGCTGGGCACGGAGCCGGCCTATCCGGCCGACATCGAAACCCTGGATCGGGCTGCCAGACCGCTTGCGCGTGTCCAGTACCTCGAACCCCTGTTGACGCAGAAACTGCTGCCCACGGCCGGCGCGCTCGAGCAACTGGCCGCGGCCCGCGCACGCGCGGTTCAGGCCGCGGTGCTGGCCCGTCCGGAAATCCAGCCCGAGCGGATTTTCCTCACCGCTCGGCGTGCATCCAGCCTCAGTGAGGCCGGCGATGTGCGCATGGAACTGAGCCTGCAGTAGGTTGCTTTGAGCCGGCGCATCGCCGGTCGTGCTCAAAGCCGGGGTGAAGACCCGCAGGTATGGTGGGCCAGTTCGCCGTACCTGCGGCGCGGAACGACGTCAGCCAGGGGGATCAGGTCAACAGATCCACCAAGCCTGAGTGCGCGGCTGCCGCAAGGTCGGCGATTCCGCCCGCGAGGCCGCCGAGAAATCCGGCAATGGACGGAACGGGTCTCGTGGGAATCCCGAGTGTGGAAGAAGTCTTGATTGCACCTGAAACAGTAGCGATTTCGACGGTGTTCAATTCCTGGATGGCCATGGGGTGTCTCCTGTAGCAAGTAGGTTGAGTGAAAGAAAGGAAAGGATCTTTCCTTTCGACGGAATTCAGCCTACGCGCCGACTGTTTCTGCGCGAGTTCCAAACGCTGAAACATGATTTCAGACTTGTTTCCGGGCAGCCCGTCACAGCGGTCGTATTCATGCCGTTTCCCCGGGGCCGGGGCGGTACGCGCGCGCCGACCGCATACTCCGCACCATGGCCCTGACCGCGACCCTGCATACCTTCACGATCCAGCTCGCCGACATGGACCGTGGCGTCTACGCCGACCTCGAGTTGCGCGTTGCGCAGCAGCCGTCGGAGACGGCCGAGTTCATGCTCGTGCGGGTTCTCGCGTACTGCCTCGAATACGGCGACGGCATTGCGCTCACCGAGGGCGTAGCCGCGGTGGACGAACCGGCCGTGCTGGTGCGCGATCTCACCGGGCGCATCACCGCGTGGATCGAGGTGGGCGCGCCGGACGCGGAGCGCGTACATCGCGGCAGCAAGCTCGCCGGGCGCGCGGCGGTCTACACGCATCGCGATCCGCAGCAACTGCTCGCGCAGTTTGCGGGCCGCAAGATTCATCGTGCGGCCGAGGTGCCCATCTACGCCTTCGGTCGCGAGTTTCTGGCCGATGCCGCCAGGCGCCTGCAACGCCGCTCGAAGCTCGCGGTGTCGGTGACCGAGCGCCAGCTTTATCTCGACATCGACGGGCAGAGCCTGAGCACGATCGTCACCGGGCACCACGCCGACTGACCTGCGCCGGTCAGCTCCCCTGGGCCTGTCGCTCCAGCGCTTCCCGGAGTCCGGGTGCAAGATTCAAGCGGCGCGCCAGCTCATCGAGGTAAGCCTTTTCCATGAAGCTTTGCTGGTCTATCGCCATCAGGCTGGCCAGGTACATTTCCGAAGCGATTTCCGGGGTCGTGGCGGCACGCGCGACTTCGGCGGGATCGAGCGGCTTGGCCAGTTCGGCTTGCAGCCAGGAGCGGGTTTCGGCGTCCTCGGCCATTTGTCCCAGTTCCGTCTGGATCAGGCCGCGTTCGCGTTCGTCGATATGGCCGTCGGCCTTGGCCGCGGCGACCAGCGCCTGAAGAATCGCGCGGCTGTGCGCCTCCGCTTCCGGCGGTGGCAGCACGTTCACCGTGCGCGGGGCAGCGCCCGGTGCGGATCCCTGGGCCTGCTGCTGACGCTGCCAATCTTCGTAAGCGCGGTAGGCGAGCGCACCCAGCGCCGCAACACTGCCGTATTTCAGTGCGCCGCCGCCCATCTTGCGCGCGCCCTTGTTGCCCAGCAGCAGGCCCAGCGCACCACCCGAAAGCGCGCCCTTGGTGAAATCCGAAACCTGAAAGCCGCCGGGCCCGCGAGCGGGTTGGCCGCCGATCTGCGCCGGCAGGTTTGCGTTGAGCATGGCCTGGCCGGAAGCGAGCAACTGGTCGAGCAGTCCTTTCGTGTTCATGGAGCGATGAAGGTCTTTTGCGGGTGAGGCGCATAGACCGGTGCGCGGCTGCAAAATTCCGCGACCTTCCGGCTGCCACTTGCAGTCGGTGTTCGGGTCCGGACCGTTGGAACTACCAGTCGAACGTGAAGCCGAACACCAGCTCGACGATTGCCATGTTCAGGGTCACGTTCTGATCCTTGGCGTCCTCCCCGAAAGCGTCGCCGAGTCCTGCCTCGCCCGGACCTACGGCTCCGGACAGCAGTTGCACGAGGTTGGCGTCCACCGAGCTGAGCGGATTTTTTCCGGTGAGCAGGTTGTTGGGCACATACATCAGTGCCAGATTGAACGTGGTTGCGGCGCTCAGACGCCGCGAAAAGCCGGCGGAAAAATGGTGGTGCATGGTGAACGGGGCCAGCGCATTGAACAGGACTTGGTCGCGCTGAATGGGCTGGCGCGTGTAGCCGTAGCCGGCCGAGACTTCTAGCGACTCCGAGGCGTGCCAGCGATAACCGATGCGGTAGGACAGCACGTCGCTCCAGCCGAACCCCGGGCCTTGCGCGCCGCCGAGACAGGCCTCAGACGGTGTGTTGGGCGCGAGCAGGCGCGGCAACAGGCAGTTGTTGACGAAGGCATTGGAGTCCAGCGGCCGGCCGAAGGATGGAACGTCGCTGAAGTTGAAGCGCTCGAAATCCAGCGCGATCAGATGATGTGGGTACGGTCGCAGCGCGAGCCCCAGGTTCCACATTTCCGGTATGTCCAGCCGACCGTCGTCGAGCAGGAAGCCGGTGTAATCAGAGAACCGCGCACGCATGCGGGTCTGGTACGAAGCGCCGGCACTGAGCCAGGGCAGGGGCGCCCACTGGAAGCCCGCGCGCGCGCCGAAACTGAACTCGGGATTGCGCGCGTTGCCCTCGTCGCTCACGTGTTCGGGGTCGGTGGAAAACGGCGCGAACGCGCTCAGGCCGCGCACCTGGAAAGCCTGCGCCACGACGATGCCGGACACGCCGACCGACAAGGCCGGTGTGATCTGCCGCGCGTATCCGGGGCGGATGTAAAGCTGGATCAGGCCGGCCGAAGACGTGGGATCGGCCCCACCGCAGAGGCCGGCCACGTCGGTCGAGCCGGGCAGCGGATCGCCTCCGCCGTAAGCGCCTTCGCAGCGGGTCGCCAGCAGTGGAATGCCGGCGGCGAAACGCGCCGAGCCCTCGGTGAACTTGCTCTTCAGACCGCCGCCGTGAACCGCCAGAGCCCAGCTCGATACCTCGTCGATGGGTGCGACCATCGCGAACACGGGGAGGACGAACCACATTGCAGAGGAATCGACCTCCTCCGATTCCAGGCCGAAAAGCCCCGCCGTCGAGGCATCGCCGGGATCGCCGGAATCGCGCTCGATGTAGACGTTCAGGAGATTGACGTCCGTCACGAACTGGCGCGGGGAACCGAGAATTCCGGCCGGGTTGTAGATGATCTGCGCCGCGTCTCCCGCGAGTGCGGTTCCAGCGCCGGCCATCGCGCGCTGATCGGCGCTTTGCCCGAGCAGGAAATAACCGTTGGAAGGATGGGCGGAAAACGAGGCCAGCGTTGCCACGATAAGCAGCGCGCCGCACGTCGCGTAGCGTCCAGTGGGTAATGGGGAGGAAGGCATGGAGGCCGGAAGATCGAGAGGGCGCTGCCCGGTTCGGTCAGCGTGTAGTCACTGTAGAGCGCAATAGCCATGCCGGTGCGGAAGCGCTCAAAGACGCGGCACACTACGCCTCCGTTCCCGAACGCCGGAAGGTCTTGCCGCATGTCCCGGAATCCAGATCGCATCCCCGTCCTCGTCGGTGTCGGTGAAATCACCGACCGCAGCCGCGACCCCGCGCAAGGGCGGGAACCGCTTGTCCTGATGATGGAGGCGCTCGGCGCTGCGGAGCAGGATGCGGGCGTGAGCCTCCTGTCGCTGATCGATTCGCTCGACGTGGTGTGCGAATACTCCTGGCCCTACGTGGATGCGCCGGGGCTGATCGCGGGCAGGCTCGGCGTGCGGCCCGCGCATTCGTATTACGGCGAAGCGGGCGGCGAGAGCCCGGTGCGTTTCATCCACGAAGCGGCCTTGAGAATCCAGCGCGGGGAATGCGGGGTAGCCGCGGTCGTCGGCGCCGAATCCGCCTACACCACCGCGGCGGCATGGAAGAACGGGATTCAGCTCGCCTGGCCGCATCGCGATGCGAACGCAAAGCTGCTAACCGGCCGCGAATTCTCGGCGCCCGTCGCGGTGGATCACGGGGTTGCGATTCCCACCAACGTTTACCCGTTCTACGAGAACGCCAGCCAGGCGCACTGGGGCCAGACCCAGCGAGAGGCGCTGGCCGAATCCGGAGCGATTTGGAGTGCGTTCTCCGACGTTGCCGCGACCAATCCGAACGCCTGGCTGCAACAGCACTATTCGCCGGAGGACGTCACTACTCCCAGCGAAAAGAACCGCCTGATTGCGTGGCCGTACACCAAGCACATGGTGGCCAATCCTCTGGTGAACCAGGGGGCTGCGGTGCTGCTGACCAGCCTGGCCAAGGCACGCGAACTCGGGATCGCCGAAGAACGCCTGATTCATGTTCACGGCGGTGTCGCGGCCAACGAACCACGGGACTATCTTCAGCGCGATCAATACCACGAGTCGCATGCGCAGAACGCCGTGCTGGAAGCTGCGACGCAGATCGCCGGCGGCGATGCGCGGGCTTTCCGGGCGATGGAGCTGTATAGCTGCTTCCCCTGCGTGCCGAAGATGGCGCGGCGCACGCTCAAGCTGCCGCTCACGGCGCCGATGAGCGTCACCGGCGGACTGAGTTTCTTCGGCGCGCCGCTCAACAACTACATGACTCACGCGGCGGCGAGTCTGGTGCGCGCGCTGCGTGCGCATCCAGGCGCATTGGGTTTGCTGTACGGGCAGGGCGAGTACGTGACCAAGCATCACGCGCTGGTGCTTTCGACCCAGGCTGGGCAGGAAGGTGCGCTGGTCGAGTCCTATCGCGTGCAGTCGCAAGCCGACGCACGTCGCGGGACGGTGCCGCCGTTCCTAGCCGACTACAGCGGCCCGGCGAGCATCGAGACGTTCACCGTCATATACACGCGCGAAGGCAAGCCGGAATTCGGCACGGTGATCGCGCTGACGCCCTCGGGCGAAAGGTTGATGGCGCGCGTGCCTGCGACCGATGCGAATTCGATCGGCTTGCTGACGAATCTAGATGGCCGACCGGTGGGAACTGCCGGCAATGTCAGTCGGCTCGATGCGAAGCGCTTACGGTGGTCGGCCGCGTAAGGTTCCCCCGCGCGGCACTTCGACAAATGTGGTGGGCCCGGAGAGATTCGAACTCCCGACCACCTGGTTCGTAGCCAGGTACTCTATCCAGCTGAGCTACGGGCCCACAGTTTGCAGCGCTTCTTGCAACGGTCCCGCCAGCACGAGTGGCGGAGAGAGAGGGATTCGAACCCTCGATAAGGCTATAAACCCTATACGCCCTTAGCAGGGGCGCGCCTTCGTCCACTCGGCCATCTCTCCGGATGCAAAGCGGCGAACGGCCCGCCGGCGAGGGCGCGGATTGTAGCGATCCGATGGGGACGCCACAAGCCAAATCCTCGGCTTACTTCGCGGCCGCTCCTTCCAGGTCGAACGCCTTGTGCAGCGAACGCACCGCGAGTTCCAGATACTTGTCCTGCACCACGACGCTGATCTTGATCTCAGAGGTGGAGATCATTCGGATGTTGATACCTTCTTCCGCCAGCGTCTTGAACATCTTGCTGGCGATGCCGGCGTGGCTGCGCATGCCGACGCCGACCAGCGAGACTTTCACGATGTCGTTCGCAGACAGAACACCTTTCGCGCCCAGCTCGTTCGCGACCCGCCTCACGATGTCGTGCGCCTTGTCGAAGTCGCTGCGGTTCACGGTGAACGTGAAGTCCGTGGTGCCGTCGGCGCCGACGTTCTGCACGATCATGTCCACTTCCACGTTTGCGTCGCCGATGGGGCCGAGAATGGCCGCAGCGATGCCGGGGCGGTCGGGCACGCCGGCCACGGTGAGCTGGGCTTCGTCGCGGGCAAAGGCAATGCCGGATACCAGGGGCGCTTCCACGTTGTCGTCCTCAAGCGTGATGAGAGTGCCGGGGCCGTCCACGAAAGTGGAGACCACGCGCAGGGGAACCTTGTACTTGCCCGCGAATTCGACCGAGCGAATCTGCAGGACCTTGGAGCCGAGGGAGGCCATTTCGAGCATCTCCTCGAAGGTGATCTTGTCGAGCCGCCGCGCTTTCGGCTCGACCCGCGGATCGGTGGTATAGACGCCGTCCACATCGGTGTAGATCTGGCACTCGTCGGCCTTGAGCGCAGCGGCCAGCGCAACGCCAGTGGTATCGCTACCGCCGCGACCGAGCGTGGCAACCGAGCCGTCCGGCGTGATGCCCTGGAAGCCTGCGACCACCGGCACGATGCCGGCCTCGCAATCCGCACGCAGGCGCTCAGGCTCGATCTTCTGGATGCGCGCTTTCATCGACGCGGTGTCGGTGTGAATCGGTACCTGCCAGCCGGTGTACGAGCGCGCCGGTACGCCGATTTTTTCCAGCGCAAGCGCGAGCAAGCCAATCGTGACCTGCTCGCCAGTGGCCGCAATCTGGTCCATCTCGCGCTCGCTGCCGCGCGGGTTGATCGCCCTGGCGAGCTTCAGCAGGCGATCGGTCTCGCCCGACATGGCGGACACGACGACCACGATCTGGTGGCCCTTGTCGCGAAAGGACTTGACCTTGTTGGCGACGTGCTCGATGCGCTCCACCGAGCCCATCGAGGTGCCGCCGTATTTTTGAACGATGAGTGCCATGTATTTCTCTAGATGTAGGAGGGGCTTTGCCCCGACAACGCGCCTTCCGACTGCACCGACCTCGCTTGACGGGCGCACGGTCGGGGCAGAGGCCCTCCTAGAGTTTTCCTTCCACCCAGCCAAAAACCGATTCGATGGCCGCGGGCAATTGATCCGGCAGCGTGCCGCCGGCCTGCGCCATCTCCGGCTTGCCGCCGCCCTTGCCACCGACCTGGCCCGCCGCAAAGCTCACCAGCTCGCCGGCCTGGACCTTGTCTGTGAGGTCCGCCGTCACGCCCGCGATCAGGCTCACCTTGGGACCGCTCACGCTGCCCAGCAGCACGATGCCGGACTTGAGCTTGTCCTTGAGCTGGTCCATCAGGCTGCGCAACTCGTTGCCGTCCACGCCGTCGACTTTCGCCGCGATGACCTTCACGCCTTTCACGTCGCGAGCCTGCGAAACCAGGTCGCCGCCGGCACTCGAAGCCAGCTTGCTCTTCAGCGCCGCGAGTTCCTTTTCGAGCTGCTTACCGCGCTCGATCACCTGCTGAATCTTCTCGGCCAGATCATCGCGACCCGCGCGCACCAGATCGCCCGCCTGCTTGAGCTTGCCTTCCGTGTCGCGCAGGTAGATGAGCGCGTTCTCGCCGGTGATCGCCTCCACGCGACGCACGCCGGCCGCCACACCGGATTCGCTCACGATCTTGAACAGGCCGATATCGCCGGTGCGCGACACATGCGTGCCGCCACAAAGTTCGGTTGAGTACTCACCCATCGCGAGTACGCGCACCTCATCTCCGTACTTCTCGCCGAACAGCGCCATTGCACCAGACTGGATCGCGTCGTCGTACTTCATCACCTGCGCGCCGACCGGCACGTTGGCGAGAATGGCGTGGTTAACGCGATCCTCGATGTCCGCAATCTCCGCCGCCGTTACGGGCTGCGTGTGCGAGAAATCGAAGCGCGTGCGCTGCTCGTCCACCAGCGAGCCCTTCTGCGCGACGTGCTGGCCCAGCACATCGCGCAGCGCCTTGTGCATCAGGTGCGTGGCCGAGTGATTGCGCATGGACGCGCGACGCGTGCTCTCGGTGACTTCCGTGCGAACGGTATCGCCGATTTTCAGTGCGCCGGATTCGAGCTTGCCGTGATGGCCGAACACGTTGCCTTTGATCTTCTGCGTGTCGCTGACGGCAAATCCACCGATGCGACCCTTGTCGCCGACCTGGCCGCCGGATTCGGCGTAAAACGGCGTATCGCTGAGTACCACCACGCCAGACTCGCCAGCGTTCAGCGCATCGACCGCTTGCCCGTCGCGGTAGATCGCGAGCACCTTGGAGTCGGCAGCGAGCTTTTCGTAGCCGACGAAGCAAGTATCCGCGCCGTCGTAGGCCAGCGTGCCACCGGACTTGAAACTACTGGCGGCACGAGCGCGTGTGCGCTGTTCCTCCATCGAGGTTTCGTACCCGGCCACATCGAGCTGAAGACCGCGTTCGCGTGCGATGTCCGCGGTGAGATCCAGCGGGAAGCCGTAGGTGTCGTAGAGCTTGAACACGACCTCGCCCGGAATCACGCCGTCCTTGATCTTGGCTACGGCTTCTTCGAGCAGCTTCATGCCCTTGTCGAGCGTGGTGGCGAAGCCGTCTTCCTCAGCGCGAATCGCCTTCTCGATCTGCGCCTGCCGCTTCAGCAGTTCGGGGAACGCGGCACCCATCTCGGCGGCAAGCGGCGCGACCAACTTGTTGAAGAAGGGCTCGTCGATGCCGAGCTTGTAACCGTGGCGGATCGCACGCCGCATGATCCGGCGCAGCACGTAACCGCGGCCCTCGTTGGACGGCAGCACGCCATCGGCAATCAGGAAGCTGGTCGCGCGGATGTGATCGGCGACCACTTTCTGCGAGGGGCTCGCGTACGGCTTCTGCTTCGCCAGCGCCGCGACCGCTTCGATCAAGGCGCGGAAAGTGTCGGTCTGGTAGTTGTCGTTGGTGCCCTGCATCAGCGCCGCGACTCTCTCCAGCCCCATGCCCGTGTCCACGCTCGGCGCCGGCAGCTTGGTCATGCTGCCGTCGGACGCGCGCTCGAACTGCATGAACACGTGATTCCAGATTTCGATCCAGCGATCGCCGTCTTCGTCGGGCGATCCGGGCGGGCCACCCGCGATGCCTTTCGATCCGTCCGGATCGTGGTCGTAAAAAATTTCCGTGCAGGGACCGCAAGGCCCCGTGTCGCCCATGCTCCAGAAATTATCGGACGCGAACTTCGCACCCTTGTTGTCCCCAATCCGCACGATGCGCGACTCGGGCACGCCCATCTTCTTCCACAGCGCGAAGGCGTCGTCGTCGGTCTGGTACACCGTGACCAGGAGCCGCGAGGGATCGAGGCCCAGCCATTGCTTACCGGTGACGAACTCCCAGCCGAAGCGGATCGCATCGTCCTTGAAGTAGTCGCCGAAGCTGAAGTTGCCCAGCATCTCGAAGAACGTGTGATGCCGCGCGGTGTAACCCACGTTCTCCAGATCGTTGTGCTTGCCGCCGGCGCGCACGCACTTCTGGCTGCTAGTGGCACGGACGTACGGGCGCTTGTCCTGCCCGGTGAACACATCCTTGAACTGGACCATGCCGGCGTTGGTGAACAGCAGGGTCGGGTCGTTGCCCGGCACGAGCGGCGACGACGGCACCACGGTGTGGCCGTGGCTCCTGAAGAACTCCAGGAAGCATGCGCGCAGCTCGTTGCTGTTCATGATCGGGCGGGGAACAAAGGGGCGCGATTTTAGCCGGGCAACTGCGGTGCCGCCATGCTCGGCACCCCGCCAGGCGTACCTACTCCTGGGGTTCGCCCTTCATGGCGGCGCGTATCTGTTCGGGTTCGAAGCCACGGCTTGCCAGGAAGCGGTACTGCTTTTGCTGCTCGGCGCCGTTCGCTGGAACAGCGCCGAAACGCCGGGCGTACAGCCGGACCGCCAGTTCCTTGAAGTCGCATTCCAGGGCATCGAACGCGGCTCGAATCTGCTCGTCCGGCACCCGGGCTTCCTTCAGTTCGGCGCGGATGCGCAGTGGTCCGTAACCCTGGTTGGCGCGCGAGCGGGCCAGGGTTTCGGCAAAGCGCGCGTCCGACTGAAAGCCCGATTCGGTCAATCTTTCCACGACATCCGCCGTGGTTTGCGCGTCATGACCGCGCGACACGAGCTTGCGCTTGATCTGTGCGACCGAGTGCTCGCGCCGGGCGAGGATGCGCATGGCCGAGGTGCGGGCCTCGGCCGGCGTCAGGTCTTCAGGTTTTTTCGACCGGGGGGACACGCTTGGCCTGCAACTTCGCGCGCAGACCGGCTTCCAGGCTGGCTGCGATCTCCGGCCGCTCGCGCAGGAACTCCCGCGCCTTGTCCTTGCCCTGGCCGATCTTGTCGCCGTTGTACGCGTACCAGGCGCCGGACTTCTCGACCAGACCGTTGTCCACGCCCAGGTCGATCAGCTCGCCGAGCTTGGAGATGCCCTCGTTGTAGAGAATCTCGAACAGCGCCTCGCGGAAGGGTGGCGCGAGCTTGTTCTTGACGATCTTCACGCGCGTTTCGTTGCCGACGACCTCGTCGCCCTTCTTGACGCTGCCGATGCGGCGGATGTCCAGGCGCACCGAGGCGTAGAACTTGAGCGCGTTGCCGCCAGTGGTGGTCTCGGGCGAGCCATACATCACGCCGATCTTCATGCGGATCTGGTTGATGAAAATGACCATCGTCTTGCTGCGCGAGATGTTGCCGGTGAGCTTGCGCAGGGCCTGACTCATAAGGCGCGCGTGCAGGCCGACGTGGCTGTCGCCCATCTCGCCCTCGATCTCGGCTTTCGGAACCAGCGCCGCGACCGAGTCGACGACGATGATGTCCACCGCGTTGGAGCGCACCAGCATGTCGACGATTTCCAGCGCCTGCTCGCCGGTGTCGGGCTGCGAAACCAGCAACTCGTCGATGTTCACGCCGAGCTTGGCGGCGTAATTCACGTCGAGCGCATGCTCGGCGTCGATAAACGCGGCGACACCGCCGGCCTTCTGCGCTTCGGCGACGGCGTGCAGGGTCAGTGTGGTCTTGCCGGAGGACTCCGGACCGTAGATTTCGATCACGCGACCGCGCGGCAGGCCGCCGATGCCCAGCGCCATGTCCAGGGTCAGCGAGCCGGTGGAAACGGTTTCCACGTCGCGCACCGCGTCGGCCCCGGTCATGCGCATCACCGCGCCCTTGCCGAACTGTTTTTCGATCTGTCCGAGCGCGACTTCCAGGGCTTTGCGGCGGTTATCTTCCATGCTTGTTTCTCGTTTGATTGTTATGGCCTGATCAGGTGACTGGGTTCCCGTCTGTGCGGGGACAACGCGCCAATTACGGCGCGTCAGTTTCCCACAGATCACGTTGCACCACCGCCGCTTTCGCTGCCTCGGCCGAGACCAGCGGCCAGCTTCCGAGCACACGGTACGCGGATGCCTCGCCCAGGTGGCTGTGAATCAGCACGAACTGATCGACCTTCCACTCGACCGCCGGCACCGGGGTTGGAGCCAGCACGTGCGCGGCGTCGCGCAGCACGGTGATGTGGGGTGTCAGCCGCAGCTTGGTGTCGTAGGGAACGGAATGCGCTTGCAGCGCATCGCGAATCGCACGCCAGAGTTGCTTCAGTTCGGGCGGCGCGTGTTCCGGACCCAACCACCACGGAATGGACCGATTGCCGAAGCTGCCCGCCTGATCGAGCTTGAGTTCGAACCTCGGACTGCGCACCTTGGCCGCGGCTTCCGCAGCCCGCTGCGCAAGCGCCTGGGGCAGCGTCGCGTAGTCGCCCAGAAAATGCAGGGTCAGGTGATAGCGATGGGCGCCGATCCAGCGGCCAACCGGGCGCAGCTTCTGGCGTAGATGGGTTGCTGCGGCGCCGAGTTCGGAGCGGGTCGCCTCGTCGGGCCAGAGTGCGAAGAACAGGCGGTCGAGCTCAGCGGGCATTTCTTGCGGGTCTCCAAGGACGCTGGATGGCGGATTGTGCCCGCAGGCCATCCATAAGGTTGGCGGCATTTCCGACGCGGACCGGCTAGGGTTGCGGCTTGACCTCACGAGGATTGATGAATGCCGCTTCCCCGCCGCCGCGCCGACTCGCTGTACAGCGACATTTACTTGCCCGAAGAAACCCAGCGCATCCGCAACGAGGTGCGCCAGTTCGCCGAGGATGTGGTGCAGCCGGTCGCACACCGGCTGAACACCACGCCGGAGTCGAAGGAATCCTTTGCGCGGGCCGAGTTCAACGCGATGGCCAAGGCGGGAATCTACGAGATTCCGTATCCGAAGGACGTGGGCGGCAGAGGGCTGGAGTTCCCGACCCTGGCCACGGCCACCGTGCTGGAAGAGCTCGGCTACTACTCGCCGAGCCTCGCCTCAGCTCTGTATGACGGCCAGGCCATCCTGGTCGGCAAGACCCTGGAGCGCGCGCCCGCGCACCTGCGCAACCACTACCTGCCCAAGCTCATCAAGGGCGAGTTCGTCGGCTGCTTCGCCACCAGCGAGCCGGAAGCCAGCACCGACCTGTCGGCCAAGTCCATGCAGACCGTCGCGACCAAGGTCGCAGGTGGCTATCGCATCAACGGGATGAAGCGCTGGATCACGAATTCGCCGGTCGGTGATCTGATCGTGGTGCTGTGCCGCACCGGCGACGCGGCGAGCCCGACGCTGACCATGCTGCTCGCCGACATGCACGATCCCGGCGTCAGCGTCTCCGCGCCCGACCTCAAGATGGGCAACCACGTGCAGCTCACGGCAGACATCCAGTTCAAGGACGTGTTCGTGGCTGACGATCACGTGGTGGGCAAGGAAGGCGGTGGTCTGCGCACCGCCATCGGTGCGCTGGTGCTGGGCCGCATGGGCATCGGAGCTATCGGCGTCGCCATGTCGCAGGCCGCGTTCGACTTCGCCACTGATTACATGACCAAGCGCAAGGTTTTTGGCCAGGAGCTGGCGCGCTTCCAGCACTGGCAATTCCGCTTCGCCGAGCACGCCTTGCAGATCGAGATGGCGCGCGGCCTGTACCAAAAGGCCGCGTTTCGTTACGACCGCGAAGGCGGTGCCGACATCGAGGCGGCGATGGCCAAGGTCGCCGGTTCGCGCCTGGCCTGCGATGTTGCGCGCGATGCGATTCAGGTCTGCGGCGCGTACGGATTCGTTAAGACGCTGTCCGGCCCCGGTACCAACTTCCCACTGGAATCGATCTACCGAGACGCCAAGATCGGCGAGATCTACGAAGGCGCCAACGAGATCCAGAACTGGGTCATCGCAAGACACATCTTCGGGCGCGAGTACACGGGCTGATCCTCTGACCCGGCTTCGCGTCCGCGAAGCCGCGCCGCCTAGCAATCAGCTCGCCTGCGAGCGCAGGTAATCGAGGTACGGCGTCGGCCACATGAATTCCGACCAGCCCACGCCGGCCTTGCCGTCGATCTCGCAGCGCATCGCGCCCTCGTTCAATGTGGTGTGGGGACCGGGAAGCAGCGCGTAGACCGCAAAGTAATCGCCGGTCACGCGGGTGGTGCGGCCCGCAGTGTCGTGAACGACGGCGTCGATGCTCGTCTGGTCATACCGCGCGTTCTTTTCGAAATCGATTTCCACCGAATCGACTTCCGCCATGCGGCCGTCGCGGAACACATACCCGCGCAGGTCGGTGCGGCCACGTGCGTGGATCTGCCAGAAGTGCACGCACAGCTCGGGGCCGGCCTGCGCGTGTAACCACTTCCAGTGTTGCGGCGCCTGCCAGTCGCGCGTGCCCCAGCTATGGTCGCGCGCGCCGGTGGACTTGAAAGGAATCTTGCGATCGCCGACACGAATGGTGCCGGTCACTGTTCCGGCCTGCTCAGTTCGATTGGTGGCAGCCCAGTCCGGGCAGCCGTCGGGGTGAAAGCCATATGCGTAGGCCGGGTGCGCGGCTTCGAAGCGCGCCTCGATGCTGGCGCGCTCGCCCTTCAGGACGAGGTCAGCGGTTTTCAGCTTGAGGTCGTGGCGCAGGTGCACTGCGCCGACTTTCCAGTCGTCGAAACTCATGTTGCGCGGAATCTCGATGCCGTCCACGGCTTCTGCGATCGGCTGCTCGCCGATACCGGGCCCGAACAGCACGAAGGCCGAACCCGCGCGGCTTTCGTTGTTGACCCAGGTGTAGCAGAAGGCGGCGAGGCCCTCGTCCGGCAGCACGATAATGTAAGGCACCGACTCGCGTTCCAGCGGCCCGGACTTGAGTTGATGGCGGCCGTCGTTGACTGGATCGAGAGTCGGAATGGGGCGATTCGGGGCAAGGGCGCTCTTCATGGTTTCTCCTCGAGGGTAGGATTAGGGCGTGTTAACAATCATTTGGTCGGCGATCAAGTGATTGTTAACACGCCCTAGGGCTTGCCCGATTGTAATTCCAGAATCGGTATGGCACCGTATAGTTCATCGGTAAACTACCACGAGCTTCAAGATGAAAGGCATCGAACGCCTCTCCGCCGTCGAGTCGAGCACACCCCGCATGGCGCGCGCGTTGTCGGATATGCCGATGCCGCCCACCGTGATGGTGCGCCTGATCCGCATCAGCGCCTTCGGCCTCGGCAATTTCTTCGAGCCAGTGTTCCGCGCGCTGAACCTCAGCGAACAAGCCTTTCACGTGCTGTGCCTGCTGGTGGCGAGCGAGCACGGCCGCGCCGTGCCGAGCGAGTTGAGCGAAATGGTCGGCACCAGCCGAGCCAACATGACGCGCATCCTGGATGAACTGATTCAGGCCGAACTCGTTTCGCGCACGGTGCAGCCGCGCGACGGCCGTCGCTTCGACATCTGCATCACCGCAGCCGGACGTCAGCGCGTGCGCGAGGTCGTGCCCCAGATGATCGAGCCGTTGAACCAGGCGTTCTCGGGCCTGAGCAGCGATGAGTTCACGACGCTCGACCGACTGCTGCGCAAGCTGATCGTGTCCTTCGATCAAAGCGCGCGTGCGATGAAAGCCGCTGCCTGACCCATTTCCAAACATTGATTTTTCGTCGAAGCCATCGACGTCACCTGAGGAGTAGCGACATGGATGAGAAGATGAGGTTGCGGTACCAATTGATTTGCGCCTGGTGCGGCCCGGCGTTCCTTTTGACCTTCGTGTTTTTCTGGGGCTTCGTCGGCCACAACATTCCCAACCCTTCGCCGAATCTGGCCGCCGAGGTGTTGAAGGAGCGCTACCTCTCGAACCTTGGCGAAATCCGCCTGGGCTTCATCATGTCGCTCATCACGGTCTGCTTCTACATGCCTTGGACTTGCGTCCTGGCGGCGCAGATGCGGCGCATCGAAGGATCGGAAATGCCGGTGCTGTCCTACCTGCAACTGATCGGCGGCGCGCTCACCGTGATGGTGGTGTCGTTCAGCGCCACCTTCTGGGTTGTCGCCGCGTTCCGTCCGGAAGCCCCGGCCTCGACGTTCCAGATGATGACCGACACGGGCTGGCTGATCATCGACCTGTGCTACACCTGCACGACCTTGCAGATGGTCGCCGCGGCGCTGGTGGGCCTGGCCGACAAGAGCAAGGTGCCGCTGTTCCCGCGCTGGGTCTGCTATCTCACCATCTGGTGCGGCATCAGCTTCTTCCCGGCGAGTCTCACGGGCGTGCTCAAGACCGGGCCGTTCGCCTGGAACGGTGCGCTGAGCTACTACATCCCGTACTTCTGCTGGCTGTGCTGGTTCGCGACCGCGAGCATCTACATGATCAAGGAAATTCGTCGCCGCGGGGTGGCGCAGGAATCGGCGGCGCCGGCTGGACGGCTGGCCTCGGCGATGGGTAGCTAGTTGTTCTTGGGACGACGCTCGCGGATTGCGAGCGTCGTCCCAATTCCATAACCGTCATTCCCGCGAAGGTGGGAATCCAGTCCCTCAACCTCAACGCATGTTGGTGTTGAGGGCAAAACTGGATGCCCGCCTGCGCGGGCATGACGGGTTTGTTTTTCCAAGGCGAACCCTGCCTCGGATCCTGGCAAGCACTCCCCGTGACCACCACAACCGCAACCCCTGATCTCGAATCGGATTCGGCCCGACATCTGCCGGGCGACAAGGATCTCTGGATCTTCATCTTTGCCGAGCTGCTGATGTTCGGCGCGTTCTTCATCGCCTACATCATCAACCGGGCGTGGGAGATCGAATTGTTCAACACCTCGCAACAGGTGCTGCACCGCGAACTCGGCGTGCTCAACACCGTGTTCCTCATCACTAGTTCCTGGCTCGTCGCCTCGGGCGCGCGCGCCGCGCGGCAGAATCGGCTGAGGGACGTGCCGCGTTATATCGGCGGGGCCGTCTTGCTAGGCATCGCCTTCATGGTCGTCAAATACTTCGAGTACTCGGACAGCCTCGGCGCCGGCATCACGATGACCACCAACAATTTCTACATGTTTTATTACTGCCTGACCGGCATCCATCTGCTGCACGTCATCGCCGGCACGATCATTCTCATCGTGCTGTGGACCAACGCTCGCGGCGGCCTGTATCACTCCGGCAACACCAAGGGCCTGGAGTCGGGGGCTTCGTACTGGCATATGGTGGACCTGCTCTGGCTGTTCCTTTTCCCCCTGCTGTACCTGCTTCGGTGAACGTTGAGGTTTTGGCCCATGCTCGCGCTACTGCAAGTTCCCATCCATAGAAGCTGGCTGCTTCTGCTGATCGCCACCGCGATCACATTCTGGCTGCGCGCAGACGGTTTCGTCGGCATCACGGCCGCGGCCGGCACACTGCTCATCGCCTACCTCAAGGGGCGACTGGTGGTGCTGGACTTCATGGAACTACGTGAAGCCCCGCTGATCTGGCGCCGCATTTTCGAAGGCTGGCTGCTGGTGGTGTCTGCCGCGATTCTCGCCGTGTACTGGTTTGGAAGCCTCAGTGCCTGACAGTCACTGACATGCTCCTGACCGACGAACAGCGTTCGTTGCAGGACGCGGCCCGGCGCTTCTCCCGGGAGCAGTTGTTACCCAAATATCAGCAGCGCGAGCAGGAAGCCCGCATGGATCGCGCGCTGCTGCGTGAGATGGGCAAGCTGGGTCTGCTCGGCGTCGACGTGGCGCCGGAATACGGCGGCCTCGGCCTGGACAGCGTTACTACCGGGTTGATCGTCGAGGAACTTGCTTACGGCGACTTCAACATCGCCGCCGTGATGCTGGTGATGTCGCTGTGCGGCGCCATCATCGCGCGCAACGCCAGTCCAGCAGTTGCTTCGGAATGGCTGCCGCGCATTCCGCGCGGCGAGGCAATCCTTGCACTGTCGATCACAGAGCCCAAGTGCGGTTCGGATGCGAGCGCCATCGCGCTCAAGGCGCGGCGCCAGGGCGAGTTCTACGTGCTGAACGGCGAGAAGACCTCGACCACGTATTGCGATTGCGCCGACGCCTTCCTCGTCTTCGCCCGGACCGGTACGGCGGAGGAAGGAGCACGGGGCGTGACGGCGTTTCTGGTGCCTGCAAAAACGCCGGGCATACAGACCACGCGCTTCAAGGACGTCGGCAGTCATATGTCGGGTCGCGGCTCGGTGTTTTTCGACAGCGTGAAAGTCCCGCTCGACCACCGGCTCGGGAACGAGGGCAAGGGCTTCACGCAGGTGATGGCCGGCTTCGATTACAGCCGCGCGCTGATCGCGCTGCAATGCCTGGGCGCCGCGCAGGCGTCGCTCGACGAGGCCTGGGCCTACGCCAAGGAACGCGAGGCTTTCGGTGGTCCCATCGCGCGCTTCCAGGGCGTGAGCTTTCCGCTGGTCGAGGGCGAAACGCTGGTAGCCGCCGCGCGCCAACTCTCCTACCACGCGCTCGCGCTGCGCGACGCCGGTCAGCCGCACACGGTCGAGGCAGCTCAGGTGAAGTGGCTCGCGCCCAAGACCGCGTTCGACGCGATTCACCAGTGCCTGCTCACCTTCGGTCACTACGGCTGGTCCATGGACTTGGCTCACCAGCAGCGCATGCGCGACGTGATGGGCCTGGAGATCGGCGACGGCACCGCCGGCATCATGAAGACGATCGTGGCCCGCGCGCGTGCCGGACGCGCTGCCACGCAACAGCAATAGGAGAAGAAAAGCATGTCGAGCAAGGTGCTTTACGAGAAGAAGGGCGAGGTGGCGTACATCACCCTCAACCGCCCCGAGGTGAAGAACGCCATCGACCTCGACGTGCATCATCGGCTCGGCGAAATCTGGCGCGACTTCCGCGACGACCCGAAGCTGCGCGTGGCGATTCTCACCGGCAAGGGCGATGCGTTCTGCGCCGGTGCGGATCTCAAGACGCACGTGCCCGAGTGGGACGGCGTGGGCCCGAGTCTGGGCCGCGACAAGCTACCGGACGGCTTTGCCGGGGGCATCACGCGCGGCGTGCATCGCATCTACAAGCCCATCGTCGCGGCCTGCAACGGCTGGGTGCTCGGCGGCGGTCTGGAACTGGCAATGGCCTGCGATATCCGCATCGCCTCCGAGCGCGCGCAATTCGGCTCGTTCGAGTTGCGTCGCGGCATGCATCCGGCCGACGGCGGCATCGTGCGACTGGTCAACGTCTGTGGTGTCGGCATCGCGCTGGAGATGGAACTCACCGGCGAACCGATCGGCGCGCAGCGCGCGCTGGCCTGCAACATGGTCTCGAAAGTCGTGCCGCACGACGAACTGATGGCGGCCACGGAAGACATGGTTGCGCGCATTCTGCGCAACGACCGTCGCGCGGTGGAATCGGCCAAGGAAACCATCTTCGAGGTCATCGGCCGCACGCTAGACGAGCAACTGAAAGTCGAGTGCTTGTACGGCTACGCACTGTGCGGAGGCAACCCGGTTATTGCGGAACGCTCGCAGCAGTTCTTCGACAAGAAGGACAAGGGCCGCACCGGCGTCAACGCCAACTCTCTTTAGTCGCGGAGAAGGGCGGTCGCTCAGCTCAGGCGATGACTGCGACGACCGACGACTGAGCCGAGACCCCAGCTTCTGGTTCGCTCGCTGGCGCGTCAGTAGAACAACCGCATTAGACCGGACGGTTCGATGGAACCCTGATTCCATCCGGGCTTGCCCGGCGCGCGAACGGTAGGTGGGTCGCCCGTCTGGCGGGCAACGATTCCCTGCTCCCCTAGAACAGAACTTGCTCCTGCCCCTCCCAAACGGAAGCGGGCATGGCCATTCAAGCAAACGGAATTCTGGGGAAGTTGCAGACGCTCGGCCGCAGCGGCCTGGGTGCGCCGGTGCTGTTGCTGACCATCCTCGCGATGATGGTGGTGCCGCTCTCGCCGATGGTGCTGGACCTGGCGTTCACGTTCAACATCGCGCTGTCCATCGTGATTCTGCTGGCCGTCGTCAACGTGATGCGGCCGCTGGATTTCAGCGCCTTTCCCACGGTGCTGCTGCTCGCCACCCTGCTGCGCCTGGCGCTGAACGTGGGCTCGTCGCGCGTGGTGCTGATGCACGGGCACCAAGGTCCGCACGCGGCAGGGCAGGTGATCGAGAGCTTCGGCGAGTTCGTGGTGGGCGGCAGTTTTGCCGTGGGCATCGTCGTGTTCATCATCCTCACCATCGTCAACTTCATGGTGGTGACCAAGGGCGCGGAGCGTGTCTCGGAGGTGTCGGCGCGCTTCATTCTCGACGCCTTGCCGGGCCGGCAGATGGCGATCGACGCAGATTTGAACGCCGGATTGTTGACGCGCGAGGAGGCCAAGGTCCGTCGCGACGAGGTTCGCGAAGAAGCGGATTTCTACGGCTCCATGGATGGCGCCTCGAAGTTCATTCGCGGCGATGCCATGGCCGGCATCCTGATTCTGTTCATCAACATCATCGGCGGATTGTTCATCGGCACGATGGAGCACGGCCTGGATATCGCCACCGCCGGTCGCAACTACACCTTGCTGACCATCGGCGACGGGCTGGTGGCGCAGGTGCCGTCCTTGTTGATGTCGGTGGCGGTGGCGATGCTGGTCACGCGCATGTCGCGCTCGCAGGACATCGCGGGCACGGTGATGAAGCAGGTGTTCGCACAGCCCAAGGTGCTGGGCATCGCAGCTTGCGTGCTGGGTCTTGTGGGCATCATTCCGGGCATGCCGAACCTGGTGTTCCTGCTGCTGGCGGGTGCCTGCGGCGGTGGTGCGTGGTTGCTGGCCAAGCGAGCGAAGCAGGCGCAGCTTCCTTCCGTCGATGCGCCGAAGTCCGACCGTCCGGCGGAGCTGAGCTGGGACGATGTGCAGCCGGAAGATCCGCTGGGTCTCGAGGTCGGCTATCGCCTGATTCCGCTGGTCGATCAGCGCCAGGGAGGCGAGCTGATGCCGCGCATCAAGGGCGTGCGCCGCAAGCTCACGCAGGAACTGGGCTTCCTGGTTCCGCCGGTGCACATCCGCGATAACCTGGAACTGCCGCCGAATGGTTATCGCATCACCTTGCTCGGTGTGCCGCTCGCGAGCGGACAGCTTCATCCGGATCGTGAAATGGCGCTCAACCCGGGCCGCGTGTTCGGCACGGTGGACGGCATCGCGACCAAGGATCCGACCTTCGGCATGGACGCGGTGTGGATCGAGCGCGGCCGGCGCGAGCACGCGCAGTCGCTCGGCTACACCGTGGTGGATGCCGCGACGGTCGTGGCCACGCATCTGTCGCATCTGATTGGCGAGCACGTCTCCGAGCTGTTTGGTTTTGACGAGGCACAGCAGCTTCTGAATGGTCTGGCGAAGTCCTCGCCCAAGCTGGTGGAAGACCTTGTTCCAAAGGCTTTGCCGCTTGCGATTTTCGTGAGGGTCTTGCAAGGCCTGCTGACCGAGCGCGTGTCGATCAGGAACCTGAGAGTCATCGCCGAGGCTTTGGCGGAGGCCGCGCCGCGCAGCCAGGATCCCGTCGTGCTTGTGGGCGCTGCGCGAGTCGCGCTGGGTCGCCAGATCGTGCAGGAAATCAATGGACTGGACGAGGAGCTGAGCGTGCTCACCCTGAGCCCGCCACTGGAACAGGTGTTGCAGAACAGCATCTCGACAGGCACTGCCGCCCTCGAACCTGGACTCGCCGAACGCATGCACACCTCGCTTAGCAGTCATTCGCAGAAACAGGAAATGGCCGGTCGCGTGCCGGTGCTGCTGGTGCCGCAGGCGCTGCGTCCGATTCTCGCGCGCTTCACGCGCCAGACCATCCCGGCGCTGCGAGTGTTGGCCTACAACGAAATTCCGGAATCACGGCGCATCCGCATCGCGGGCGCCGTCGGCATGTGAGGTAGAGAGCCCCAATGAAAATCAAACGATTCGTAGCGCCCAACATGCGTGAAGCCATGCGCCTCGTGCGCGAGAGCCAAGGTCCCGATGCGGTGATTCTTTCCAACCGCCGGGTTGAAGGCGGGATCGAGGTGGTGTCGGCCACGGACTATGACGCGGCGATGATGCAGAGCGCGGCGATCCGGTCGGAACCTGTCGGACAAGCGCCGATTCCGGGGCCTGAACTCGCGGAGCCCACTACGCCGCCAGAGCCGCCGCCGGGCGCTAGACCCAATTACCAGCCCTACTTTTTGAGGCAGGAAGCTATCGAGCGCGATGCGCGTCAGCGCGCGACCGAAAGCGCGGCCATCGCTGCCGCCAACATCGTGCTGCCCGCGGTCGCTGAGAAGCTCGTCGAGACGCCGCGCATCTACACCGTTCCGTTCGTGACCCCCGACGCGCGTTCCGGCGATAGGCGATCTGTCGAAGTTTCCATTGCTGCCGCCATGCCTCCCGCGACCTCGTCTGATACCAAGGAGATCGACGGCCTCAAGTCCGAATTGCAGGACCTGCGCCGCTTCATGGAGCAGAAGCTCGCAACCGTCGCGCGTCCTGCGGTGGAAGCGCGCAAGCCCATCCGCGCCGACGTGCTGCGCTCGCTGGTCGATATCGGCATCGAACTGAAACTCGCACGCGAAGTCGCCGCCGAAATTCCCGAGGGCGCCAGCGCCGAACATGCGCGCTCGTTGGCGATGGGCCTGATCGCGCGCCGCATTCCCGCGTTCAGGCACGAGTGGCTCGACACCGGCGGCGTGATCGCTTTGGTCGGCGCCACCGGCGTCGGCAAGACCACCACCATCGCCAAGCTTGCCGCGCGCTACGTGCAGAGCTGGGGCCTGCGCGATGTGGCGCTGGTTACCACGGATCATTTCCGCATCGGTGCACAGGAACAGCTTTTCACCTACGGCCGTCTGCTCGGCGTGCCCGTGCTCACGGCAGACAACCCGCATGAACTCGGCTTGGCGCTGGACAAGCTGCGCGATCGCAAACTCGTGCTGATCGACACCGCCGGCATGTCGCCGCGCGACGCGAATCTGGAAAAGCAGTTCGCGATGCTGTCCGGATTGACCCTGCCGCACCGCACTGCGCTGGTGTTGTCGGCCAGCAGCCAGGGCGCCGATCTCGACGATCAGTTCGCGCGTTTCGCGGCGTCCGATCCGAATGCGGTCATTCTCACCAAGCTCGATGAGGCAACGCGCCTCGGCACGGCGATCTCGGCCATCGTGCGCAAGGGCCTGCCGCTCGCCTACGTCGCCGACGGGCAGCGCGTTCCCGAGGACCTCGCGGCTGCGAATCCCGAACAGCTCATGCAGAGCGCGATGGATGCGATGCATCCGAACAACGACGAAGCGTTTTCCAACGAGCTGGCCGGAGTAGCGCATGCATAAGTCCAGCGACCAGGCCGCCGGTCTGCGCCTGCTGCGTCCCGCCAAGCCGGTGCAGGTGATTGCGATCACCAGCGGCAAGGGCGGCGTGGGCAAGACCAGCGTCTCGGTGAATCTTTCCACCGCCATGGCCATGGCCGGCAAGCAGGTGATGCTGCTCGACGGCGACCTGGGCCTGGCCAACGTGGACGTGATGCTGGGCCTGCAGCCGAGCTGCAATCTCTCGCACGTACTCGAAGGCAAGTGCTCGCTCGACGACACCATTCTCGAAGGGCCGGCGGGCCTAATGGTGGTACCGGCGTCCAGCGGCAAGAAAAGCATGGCGGAGCTGACGCGCGCCGAGAACGCGGGACTCATCCGCGCGTTCAGCGACCTCAGCCGTCCGCTCGACGTGCTGGTGATCGACACCGGTGCGGGCATCGCCGATTCCGTCATCAGCTTCACGCAGGCGGCGCAGGAAGTGATCGTGGTGATCTGCAACGACCCGTCTTCGCTCACCGACGCCTACGCGCTGATCAAGGTTTTGAGCCGCGATCACGGCGTGGAGCGCGTGCAGGTGCTGGCCAACATGGTCCAGAACCTGACCGAGGCCAAGGAGGTGCATGACAACCTGCGCAGAGTGGCCGAGCGCTTCCTCGACGTGACGCTCAACTTCATGGGCTTCGTGCCGCAGGACGAATGGCTCAAGCGCGCGCTGCGCCGCCAGTTGACCGTGGTCCAGGCCTATCCGAATTCCGCCGCCGCGCAGTCCTTCTTCAGTCTGGCAAAGAAAGCCGAGACCTGGGCCATGCCCAAGGGCGCGCGCGGCAATCTCGAATTCTTTGTGGAGCGCCTGGTCGGGCGCGGTTCACAGCAAATCGCGGGGGCCATGGCATGAGCGCTTTAGCCAGGGAAGTGGTGGCCAGTTACCGGCCCGCGCGCTCTGCGTCTGCCGACGCCATGGTGATGAACCAGCACGCCGGACTGGTCAAGCGCATCGCGTACCACCTAGCGGCACGCCTGCCGTCGTGCGTGGAGATCGACGATCTGATTCAGGCCGGCAGCATCGGCTTGCTGGAAGCCTCGAGAAATTTTCAGGGCGATCGCGGAGCGAGCTTCGAGACCTACGCCGGCATCCGCATTCGTGGTGCGATGCTCGACGAGTTACGTCGCGGCGACTGGGCGCCGCGCTCCCTGCATCGCAAGGCGCGTGAAGTGGAAGGCGCGATGCGCGCCATCGAACAGGAAACCGGACGCGAGGCCAAGGACAGCGAGATCGCCGAGCGACTCGGCATCAGCATCGACGAATACTTCGATTCGGTCGCCGGCGCTGCGCGCTGCCAAGTGCTTTCGACGGACGGCTTCGACAATGGCGAGGGTTTCGATGCACCGGCCGAAGGCGGCGATCCGGACGAGCAAGTCGGCCGCGCGGAGTTCCAGCACGAGCTGGTCAAAGCCATCTCCAGCCTGCCCGAACGCGAGAAGCTGGTGATGTCGCTGTACTACGAGCGCGAGCTGAATCTCAAGGAGATCGGCAAGGTGCTGGACGTGAGCGAGAGCCGCGTCTGCCAGATCCACGGACAGGCACTGGTGCGGCTGCGCTCGAAGCTTGGGGACTGGGCGGGCGTGGCGCTGGGCTGATCGACAACATGTTTCGCGCAACGGAGCAGCACAGCGCTGCGACGGCAAAGACGCCAAGAAAGCAAAACATAAAAACAGCTTTTTTCGGTTGTTCTTTTCCTTACTTTGCGTCTTTGCGCGAGATCGCTTTTCAGCTTCTGATTCCGGAATCTTCAATGGACAAGAATCTTCGTATCCTGATCGTCGACGATTTCTCGACGATGCGGCGCATCGTCAAGAACCTGTTGCACGACCTGGGCTACGCCAACACGCAGGAAGCCGACGACGGCAAGACCGCGTGGCCGATGCTGCAAGCCGGCGGCTTCGACTTCGTCGTCACCGACTGGAACATGCCGGGTATGACCGGCATCGAGCTGCTCAAGTCGATTCGCGCCGAACCGAAACTGGCGAGTCTGCCCGTGCTCATGGTCACGGCCGAAGCGCAGCGCGAGCAGATCATTGCGGCCGCCAAGGCCGGCGTGAACGGCTACATCATCAAGCCCTTCACCGCTTTCACGCTCAAGGAAAAGCTCGACAAGATTTTCTCGAGTCTGGCCGAAGCGGCGTAATGCGCCATTAGTGTTTCCGTGAACGCACTTCCGATCCCGATCGGCCCTGAAGTTTGTTCCGGTGCTGCCGATACAAAGGGCACAACCCACGTGGTGCTGGTCATGCTCGGCGAAGAAAGAAACGGATTGATGGTGGAAGTGTCCAGCCCGGTACGGGCGCAAGGCGAGGCGGCCTGACGTGGACATTCTCAGCATCATCGGATTCGTGCTTGCGCTGGTCGCGCTGATCGGCGGCTCCATCCTGAAGGGCAGCGGCGTGGCGGCGCTGTGGGGTCCGGCCGCGTTCGTGATCGTCATCGTCGGCACGCTCGGTTCGATCACGGTGCAGACGCCCATGCCGGTGTTCAAGCACGGCATGAAGATGTCCAAATGGATCTTCAAGCCGCCGACCCTGGACGGCAAAGGCCTGATCGCCAAGATCGTCGAGTGGAGCAACGCCGCGCGCAAGCAGGGTCTGCTCGCGCTGGAAGGCAGTATCGCCACCGAGACCGACGGCTTCATCAAGAAAGGCTTGCAGATGCTGGTGGACGGAGCCGAGCCTGAGACCATCCGCAACACCCTGGAAACCGAGATGCAGGCCAAGGAGCATTTCGACCTGTCCGGCGCCAAGGTCTGGGAAGGCATGGGCATCTACGCGCCTACACTCGGCATCATCGGGGCAGTCATGGGTTTGATGGCGGTGATGCAGAACCTGGCCGACCCTTCGGCGCTGGGTCACGGAATCTCGGCTGCATTCATCGCGACGATCTACGGCATTGCCAGCGCCAACCTGTTCTTCCTGCCGATGGCGTCCAAGCTCAAGAGCGTGATCGGCGACCAGACGCGCGTGCGCGAGATGATCGTCGAAGGTTTGATCGCGATTTCGCAGGGTGAGAACCCTCGCGTGATCGAGACCAAGCTGGGCGGATTTCTGCATCACTGAACAGCCGGGAGACGAGAGACGTGAGGCGTGAGACGAACAAGCGGCAAGTGACAGGGGGTTGCCGTCGCGGCTGCTTCGTCTCCCGTCTCCCCGGTCCCGTCTCCCGGCCCTGAGCCATGGCCAAGAAAGCAAAACACGAAGACCACCTCAACCACGAAGCCTGGGCCATTCCCTACGGCGATCTCGTGACCTTGCTGCTGGCGCTGTTCGTGGTGATGTACTCGATGTCGGCGATCAACGAAGGCAAGTTCCGCGTGGCGTCCGATTCGCTCAACGCGGCTTTCGGCGGCAAGCCGCGTTCGCCCACGCCCATCCAGATCGGGCCGTCGTCGGCCGCACCGCGCAGCAGTGGCAAGCCGAGCTTCGTTCCCGCTCCTTCGCCGGCCCCCACGCCCGGCGTGTCGATAGCACCGCAGAGAATCAGGATCGGCGGCCCGGCAGTCGGCAAAGCCTCGGGGAACGATGCGCAAGGTCAGGCGCTGCGCGTCCGGCAGCAGCAACAACTCGAAAAGATCGGCGACGACGTGCACGCCGCGCTGGGCGACCTGATCGGTCGCAAGCTGGTCGTCGTGACGCGACACGAATCCTGGCTCGAAGTGGAAATCCAGACCGATATTCTTTTTGCCAGCGGCGCGGCACGGGTGGGGCAGCAGGCGAGCGACGTGCTGGATCGCCTGGCGCTGGCGTTGACGCCTTTCGACAACCGCCTGCGCATCGAAGGCCACACCGACAATATCCCGATCGCCACGCGCGAGTTCCCGTCCAACTGGGAACTTTCCAGCGCGCGTGCCGCCAGCGTGGTGCATCGCTTCATGGGTCGCGGCGTCGATCCGCGGCGCATGACCGTGATGGGGCTAGCCGAATACCAGCCCGCCTCGGACAACAGCGATGCCGAGGGGCGCAACCGCAATCGCCGGGTTGTCGTCGTGGTACTGGCCGATCCCGCGGCGCCGCTTCCGCAAATTCAGACGGTGGCGGACGCAGCCTTGTCGCCGCCGCTCGCCGCCACCGAGGCGGCGGTACGCGACGACGTCGGGCCCACTCTCGCGGCAGCCGGCAGGCACGGACACGCGCAGCCGTGATCCTAGAAACCTCAGTTGGTCACGGGATCAGCCCCGTGCGTCTGTGTGGCGTATGTCATCGATTGGCCCGGATGCTCTTACCCAAAGAGTGCCAGGCTGATCCCGCTCCTCGCGCGCCGACGGACGTGGCGGCTTTCGCGCCGGCGACACGCTGCGCCGTTGGATCGGCCTCGAGTTGGCCGGGCTGCTCTACGGCCCGCCAATACTTGCGGTGCGGGAGGTCCTGGTGCAGGCCGTGATCGAGCCGGTTCGCGCAACCGGTGTCCGGCCCTGCCCGGCTGTGACGGGGCTGGTCGTGCGCAGAGGCGGGACGATGAGCTTGCTCGACGTACCGGCCCCGCTGAACTGACTCCGGCGGAGATGACCGTGAGCGCCACGGATATGCGCCCGCCCGGCATGCGTGTCGGAAATCCGTCGCGCTATGCCGGATTTCCGTCGGCACGGCTGCCATCCGCCGGTCGTCGGTCGTTGCGGCACGGTGCGGTCCCTCGATTGCAAGCTGCGGACCAGGCGACCGGGCGCCGGGTGAACGACATCAAATCACCACCCACTCCGGGCACGATATGCAACTATGAGTGGGGTGGTGCCGACCGCCCCGGTTTTCGGAGAGGCTCGATGGCTTGGGTTCGCGCAACGACAGTTCTGCTGATGGTCGCCACGCTCGGCGCCTGCGCCTCGCCGCATCACCGGCCTTACGATCCGGTGGCTCGCAACAACATCCAGACCATCGGTCTGCTCACGCCGGCGCTGCCGGATCGCCTCTCGGTCCGGCTGGCGGTGCATCCCGGGCAAAGTCTGGGGGTGGTCGGCGCGCTGGTTGCGGAAGGCGAGATGAGCGGCAAGTCGATCGATTTCACGCGCGCCACGCAGGCGCACGGCTTGAAATGCAGCACCACCTACGCGCACCTCCTCACCACGGGCCTGGAATCTGCGGGCTACAACGTGGTGCCGTGGCAGGTGTGGCGCTCGCGGGACGAATACGATTTTCTCGGCAAGTATCCGAAGAGCAACGGCACCGTGGACGCTTATCTGGATCTGTATTCCAGCCTGGTCGGGTATACCGCCACGGGCGTCGATACCCCTTACCGGCCCACCATCCGCCTGCACGTGCGGCTGGTGCGCGCCCGCGATCACAAGGTGCTCTACCAGGACGAGATCGCCTACAACGCCTTCGGCGACGGTGGCGGGGCCGTGACCCTGTCGCCGTCGCGCGAGTTCGAGTTCAATGCGTTCGAGCACCTCATGGCTGCGCCCGACAAGGCCATCGAAGGTTTGCAGACGGCGATGCGCGCGACCGGCGACGAGCTGGTGCGTCAGCTCCGCTGAGGGCTCCATGCGTCCGAATTCGCTGACGCTGATGCTTCCCGTGATCGCGCTGTGCGCAGCCGGTTGCACGGCGCGCGTGCCCAGACAGGCCGCCCTGCCGGAACCGCCGCGGTGCAGTTCGGTTCTCAAGCTCGACGCCGTTGCGACGCTCGAATTCGACGCAGCACGCCCGCTGGAACATCGTTTCGACGATCGCAGCCGCTGCCTGGTGGAACTTGGCGGGGTCTCGTCCACCTATGCCGTGTTCCGTCTGCCGCGCTACCGCGATCCCTGGGCGCTGAGCGTGGACAGCCTGATCGACGGAGCGCAGTTGTTCGCGCCCGAGGTGGCGACTCTGGACGCCAAGGGGAGGGTTCGCCGCACCCTGCCGTTCGACCGTTTCAGCCCTCGCGGAGACCGCCTGCAGGCCACGGTGTTCTTCAACGAAACCGACAGCGAAGAGCGCTATCTGCTGCTGCGCTCGGCGCCTTCCGCGGTCGGCAGGAACGAAAAGCAGGTGGTGTCGAACGCGCTGGTGATTCCTCTGCTGAACACTGTGTTGCCGATCATCTACATGCAGGGCGTCGAGAGAGAGCGGGAAGTCACCTTGTCGCGAACCGGCATCGTCAACCTGCAGGCGCGCTCCGGTTCGGCCATGCGTCGGCAGTTCGATGCGGACGGGGCCGCGCGCTCGGAACTGGGGAAGTTCGTCCGGTAGCAATGCGGGGCGGCCCCCCCGGTCCCACGCGTCAGCGGTTCTGGATGGCCGTCAGCCAGCGGTTGGCGATGATCTGATATGCGGCCGGAGTGGGATGGACCCCGTCCCCGGTATCGGCCACCGAAAACCCGGTGTTCATGTCCACAAAGTGCAGCCGCGGGTCGGTTTGCATCCGGTTCTCGATCAGTGACCTGATCGATGCATTGAAGTTGTTCAGCGCCACCGCCTTGTCGGCCTGGATCGGAAACAGGTTGGCGACGATGACGGTTGCGTTGGGCCTCGCGGCCTTGATCAGGTCGATCATGCCCATCAGGCGCCCCGGTGCGCTGGTCAACTCGAATTCCTGAAAGATATCGTTGGTGCCTATCTTCAGAAGCACGATATCCGGCGCTTGCGTTGTCAGCCATTGGTTTGCGTTGGCGCCAAGCTCGTCGATGCGGAAGCCGAAATGGCCCTCGTGGTTCTTGTCGCCCAGCGAGGCGGGACCATCCAGTTCGCCGCCCACGAAGTCGAAACTGAAGCCCGCTCCGGCCAGGAGGTCTTCTAGCGTCGAACGGTAGCCTCCGACGGTGTTGTCGTTGTCCAGGCCATGGACCGACCCTAGCGTGATCGAGTCGCCGAGCGGCATGATCCTGCCCAGAGACATGGCCGGCGCACCCAGTTCGGGAAGGGTCCATTGCTGGTTCGAGGCGAAGACTCTCGCCGACAGGATCACGTCGTTGAGATTCTGCGAATTGACCGTCATGGATTGCGTGCGCGCGCCCGCCGGGAAAATGCGGCTGTCCTGGACGAACCATTTCTGCGACTGGACGCCGGAGCATTTCTGAAGCTCCGGGCGCGTCCCGTCGGTGTAAGTGCCGCCGGTGAGTCCGATGCACAGTCCGTCCATTACCAGTGCGATCGAGTCGTTTGCGTTCTCGGGCAGGCTCAGCGTCTGCGCCGGCGAGAAGCCGCAGGGCTTCACGCTGATTTTTTCTCCCACGGCGATGATGCTTCGATCGGGCTGCAGGCAATGGGTGGGCACTCCGACCGAAGTACCGCGCACGGCCTCCCGGTTGGTCAGCGGGCTGGCTCTGATCACGCCCGCGCCGAAGGTACGGAAGTCCCAGCGCTGGTTGTCGCGGTTGCGATTGCTCCGCACCACGACGTAGGTGAGATTGCCGCTGAGCAGCTCGATCACCTTGGTCGGCTGGTTCATCGAGAACAGGCGATGGTCCGAAACGATCCAGCGCTGTCGCGAACTGGTCGAGCAGGTCTGGAGCTGAAGACGCGTGCCGTCCGTAAAGGTCCCGTTGGTGGGGCCGACGCAGAATCCGCCGAGGCGAATCCGGACCCGGGCGCCCCCTTCGTTTTCGAACACGACCTTTTGCACACCATTGGTCGAGCAGGGCTTGGCGCTTAAGAAGGCACCAGCCTTGGCGACACCCTTGTCGGGTTGCAGGCACCTTTCGGGCGCCTGCCGCGACGACACCGCGAAGACCTCCGTCGCAGCCGAGGCGGGGCCGGAATGCGCGATCAGGAAGAGGGCTGCCGCGGCAATCGAGCGAGGAATCGGATTCATGAATGGGTTCAAGGCAAGACAAATCATCGGGTTGGATCGGACATGCTGACACGATTCGCAAACTGCGGACCAGCACGCCGAGCGCCGCGCCCAGAGTGTTTGGTCCGAGAAATCGAGGCTGGAAGTCCTCGCCACGATCCCTTTTCGAGGCATTGTGTGGGCCGGTTTGTCCAAAAGCGCCCTATCCGGTCCAGGGATGCGGTTGCGGAGTGCTCGTGCGGCTTGCAAGGTCTTCCGACAATTTATTGCACCTCGTAGTTCGCGCGGGCTCGACCCCGAGGCGCTGCGACTGCCATCATCGGCGTTCCCGAAACCGGCGGGAGAGGTCTCATGAGTGTGCGCATCCACCATCTCAATTGCGGCACGATGTGTCCCTATGGCCGACGGGTGATGGCCGGCGAGGGCGGCCTTTTCGAAACGGCCGAGATGTGCTGCCACTGCCTGCTGATCGAGACCGCGCAGGGCCTGGTGCTGGTGGATTCGGGGCTGGGCACGGACGACGTGCGCAATCCGCGCCGGCTCGGGCGTGCGTTTCTGGCCGGCGTGCGGCCGCGATTGCGGCTGGAGGAAACCGCGCTCGCGCAGATCGTCGCGCTGGGATTCAAGGCTGCCGACGTGCGCCACATCGTCGTGACCCACCTGGACCTCGACCACGCCGGCGGGCTGCCGGATTTCCCCGCGGCCAGGGTGCATGTGTTCGACGCCGAGCTGGAAGCCGCGCTTGCCCCGCAGCTTCGCGAGCGCATGCGCTACGTGCAGGCGCAATGGGCGCACGGTCCGGACTGGGTGCGACACCGGGTGGAGGGCGAAAGCTGGTTCGGCTTCGAGGCGATCCGGGCGATACCGGGTCTGGATCCGGACCTGCTGCTCATTCCCCTGGCCGGCCACACGCGCGGGCATTGCGGCGTGGCGGTGAAGACCGGCGAGCGCTGGACGATTCACTGCGGCGACGCTTACTTCTTTCACGGCGAGGTGGAAGTGCCGGCGCACTGTCCCATCGGCCTCATGGCGTTTCAGAGCCTGGTGCAGATCAACGGCGAGAAGCGGCTGCACAACCAGCGGCGCCTGCGGGAATTGAAGGCGCAGCAAGGCGCCGAGGTGGATCTGTTCTGCGCACACGATCCGCTGGAGCTGCGGCGGCACGCCTGATCCGGCGCGGCTTATCGAGGATCAGGGTTCGTCGTCACCGGATGTGCTGGCCGACGAGAACACGCGCACCTGCGCGCGTGCCGAGGACGTGACTTCGGCTTCTTCTGCGTAGGCCTCGACTTCCACGTCGCGGTCGACGTCGGCGACCGTGACCGTGCCTGCGTCCTGGGTAGCCTGCGTGACGGCCGCGGCAGCCGGGTCTGCGCTGTTCCACACCACGTGGCGGGAGATGTCGCGAACCATGCCGTTCGAGAATATGCCCATGGCGTGCAGCCGGCCTTCGCCGGGATACGTGACGCGCAGTTCTTCGGGCTGCACCGAAACCTCGTCCAGCAACAGGTCGAGCAACCGCCAGGATCGGGTGCGAATGTCGAAGCCCTCGCCGGACGGAATGTGGATGTCGAATGCGACGATTTCCGGGTTGTCCATTGCCGTGACGATCAGCGAGCGGTCCCGCAGGTTGGCGGTGGCGAAGCCGCCCGGGATGCTGTCGCCGTTGCTCACGGAAATGAAATCGTCCGCCGCGTTGTCGATCCCGGCGAGCGCGCTCAGGTTCTGGCGCGTGCTGCCGGCACCGGCAAACCGCCCCAAAACGGTCACGAGTTCGGAGGTCCCGAGCGGCAGGCGATTGTCGTCGCCGAATTCGTATTCGAGGTCCACGGCGGCAAGCGGCGAAACGCGAAAGCTCGCGCGCGCCTCGCGGCCGCATTCGGGCAGTTGCGCAATCAGGCTCAGCATCTCGCCTTCGCCGGCGGAATTAGCCTGCACCGCGCCGACGGCATCCACGGATGCGCGAGCGGTCGCGGGTTCGAACCTCCAGACGGCGGATTCGCTTGCATCCTGCTCCGGGCGTGCGTCGCTGAAGGTGGCGATCAGCTCGAATTTCTGCGGCAGATCCTGCGCGATGTCGGTGAGCGCCGGCTCGATGCGCAGCTCGCCCAGACGTTCGACCTGCACCGCGATCGTCGCGGAGAATTCGAGGTAAGTCGCGCTGATGGTGGCCAGCCCCGGCTTGATCGCCAGCAGCGTGCCGGGTGCAGGCACCTGCCCGTCCGGGGTGCGCGATACGCCATCGCCGATGAAAGCGGTGGTCGGATCGCTGGATTGGAACTGGACCCTCCCGGAATAATCCCCGATCGAGGGCGCCTGGCCGTCGAACCGAACATAAGCGCCGAGTTGCACGCCGGCGCATTCGTCCAGAGACAGCGAAGCCTGCCGCTGACCGACACCCAGGAACAGTTCCACCGGCTTCGTTCCTTCGCCCACGTTCGCGCTCGAACACGCCGCCAGGGAGCCCGCGAACAGCGCGGACCATTGCCAGAGCTTGTGCATGGCTAATCCGGCAGAAACAGCACGCGGTGATTGTTCCGATCGCTCACATAGAGCACGCCGCCGGAGTAGGTCGCGCCGGTGGGCGAACTGAGCGTGCGCGCGCTGGGGTCATCGTCCGCCACGCCGTCCTGGTCGTCGTCGTTGGGCGTGCGCGCCTCGAAGGTGTTCTGGCCGTAAACGTCCAGCGCCACCGCACCGCTGGCAATGGGGAAGGCGTCGAACTCCAGCACGCGGTTGTTGCCGGCGTCCGCCACGTAGATGCGCGTGCCGTCCGAGGCGATGCCGTAGGGCGTGCGCATCGAAGCACTGCCGACGCCGGCCGTGGTGCGCGCAAAGTCGGCCTGACCGATGACGTAGGTCGCATCGGCGCCGCTCACGCGCGGCACCTGCGCCCAGTACATGACGCGGTTGTTGCCGCTGTCGCCCACCAAGAGGCGAAAGCCGTCGGTCCACAAGCCGGCCGGGTTGTTCAGGCCGTCTTCCTCGTCGCCTGCGGCGCTGGTGTCGAAGGCGCGCTGGCCCAGCACGACGTCGGCTGCGGTGCCGGAGGCCGTCGGCACGTCCTGCCAGATCAGCACCCGGTTGTTGTTCTGGTCGGCCACGAACAACTGGTTGTTGGCAATCATAACGGCTGCGGGAAACGACAGGCCCGTCGCCGAGGAGAGGGGGTCGTTGGCCGTGAAATCGGTCTGGCCCAGCACCACGTCGGCCGCCTCGTTCGAAGTCGGCAGGCTGTTCCAGATCAGCACGCGGTTGTTGCCGGCGTCGGCGAGCACCAGCTTGTTGCCGGAGATCGCGACGCTGGCGGGCAGCGCAAAGCGGTTCGCCGCCGTGCCGGGTGCGCTGGATGTGCTGTTGCTCTGGCCGAGGATGAAATCGGCAGGAACCGCGCTGTTCGCCGGAATACTGTTCCAGCCGAGCACGCGGTTGTTGCCGTAGTCCGCGAGATAAAACTTCTCGCCGTCGGTGGCGATGCCGCCGAGTGGTTGCGCGATGCCGTCGCCAGCGACCGTGCTGCCGCGGTTGGCCCGGCCGCTGAACAGATCCGCCTGTCCGACCAGGCCGAAAGCCTCGGGCATGTCGATGTCGGTTCCGGCGTCGCCGCCGCCACCCCCGCAGGCGCCGAGGTTCAGGACGGGCAACAGGAGCAGGATCCGGAAAAAGCGTGAAAGGTTCGGCAGCAGATTCGAGGGCATGTCGGCGTCGGCGAGTGAGTGGCGCCCAGCAGACTGGCTTCGTGTCGCGCGCGTTCCTGCAAGTTTGTTGCCGGAGTGAAACGGGACGTAACAGGATCAAACGTCTGCAGCCGTTGTAGGAGGGGCTCCGCCCCGACTGGAACTCGCAAAGCGAAGCTCGGTCGGGCCGGAGAGGGGCTGTCGGGGCTTTCGCCCCTCCTACCGCTCCTTCGCGATTGCGGTGCGGTGCGGTTCGAGCCGATAGCGCCTAAAGCCTTCGATTACCCGCGCGGCAATTCGATGCGCGCTTCCAGCCCGCCGCCGACTCGATTGCTGAGCCTGAAATTCCCGCCGTGCGACTCGACGATGTCCTTGACGATGGCCAGCCCCAATCCGGCGCCGCCACTGTCGCGGCTGCGGCTGGCGTCCACGCGGAAGAAAGGCTCGGTGAGCCGCGACAGCAACGCGTCCGGCACGCCGGGTCCGCGGTCTTTCACCGCGATCCAGGCCTGCGTGCGGCTGTCGCCGATTTCCACTTCCGCGGAGCCGGCGTGCATCACGCTGTTCTCGATCAGGTTGGCAATGGCGCGTTCGAGCTGCCCAGGCCGGCAGGGCAGCGGCTGCGCACCGCCCGAGCATGCGACCTGCGCTCCGGTGTCCTGCATGCGTTCGACGATGGTGGCGACCAGCGCGTCGAGCGCGACCTCGCGCACCGGTTCGTCGCGATGCACGCCGCGCATGAATTGCAGCGCATGCTCGATCCGCGATTGCAGCAGGTTCACGTCGTCCGCAATGCCGGCGCGGTATTCCTCGGGCAACAACTCCAGTCGCAGCTTCAGCCGCGTGATCGGCGTCTTCAGATCGTGCGACATGGCGAGCAGCGCGTCGGCGCGGCCGCGCAGAAAACGTCGCAGCCGATCCTGCATGCGATTGAATGCCTGTGCCGCGCGGCTCACCTCGGGCGGTCCGTCGTCCGCCAGCGGCGGCTGATCCACGTCGCGACCCAGCGATTCGGCGGCATGCGCGAGGCGTGCGAGCGGGCGCGTGATCCACAGTGCGCCCAGCCACACCATCAGTGCGGTCACCAGGAAAATCATCGCCAGCGCCTGCCACGGCGGGCCGCGCGAATCGGCACGAAAGCCGATGGCGCGCATCCGCCCGGCCGGCGCGTACGCGTGAAAGCCCAGGCGCTCGGCTTCCTCCTTCGACAGCGGTCGCACGTCGCCGGGCGGCAGGCGCAGGATTTCCACGCGGGAGCCCGATATCGGCATCGTCATCGCCGCGCCCGGCCCCAGCTTCGGATCGGCCGGAACCGCCCCGGTGAACGGGATACCCTGCGTGAACGTTGCCGGCCCGCCGTAGATGCCCACCACCGGCCGCATATGGCGCATGAGATTCATCGTCAGGAACTGCGCGGCGAGGATGACCGGCGCCATCACCAGCGCGACCCGAACCGCCAGCGGAATGCGTCGCGGCAGGTCCAGCCAGGATCGGACGTTCATCGGCGTTCCACCTCGACGGCGAATACGTAGCCGCGGTTGCGCACGGTCTTGATCAGCCGCGGTTCGCGACCGCCGTCGCCGATGCGATTGCGCAGACGCGAAATCGCGATGTCGATGCGCCTCTCGAACGGGTCCACCGGCCGCCCCGCGACCGCTTCCATGATGCGATCACGCGTCAGGATTTCGCTGCCCGACGCTAGCAGCAGTTCCAGAAGGCGGTATTCGAGACTGGACAGCGGCACCACTGCCTGCGCCGGATTGCGCAACTCGCGGCGGGTGAGGTCCAGGGTCCAGCCTTCGAAGCCGTAACTGCGCGGCTTGGCCGGCGCGTTGGCGCCCGCCGGCACGCGGCGCAGCACCGTGCGGATGCGCGCGATCAGTTCACGCGGATCGAAGGGCTTGCCCACGTAATCGTCGGCGCCCACTTCCAGTCCCACGATGCGGTCAACCGCCTCGGCGCGCGCGGTAAGCATGATGACGGGAACGGTGGAACGGATGCGCAGCTCGCGGCACAGCGCCAAGCCGTCCACGCCCGGCAACATCAGGTCCAGCACCACCAGGTCGACCGGACACTGTCGCATCGCCGGCCACAAGCCTGCGCCTGAGCCGACCGAGGTGGCGCGAAATCCGTACCGCTCCAGCACCTGACCCAGCAGATCGCGGATCTGCGGGTCGTCGTCCACGACAACGATGTGGGGCGGGGTTTCGATGGGCGCGGCGCTGATCATTGCGCTCGATAGTCCGCGAACGGCCTGCGCAAGTTCCGCACGGTTGCTGCTTGTTACCTCGCGTTACATGTCGAACCTCGCGACAGCCGGTGTTCGGATCAGCTCACGCTTTCTCTCAGGCCGTTGACGTAGACGCAGCGCTGCGTTGCCGGATCGCGGATGTAGCTGAGCTTGTTGCGGCGGTTCTCGCCGTGCCCTGGGGGCAGCAGCGAGATGTGGACCCAGCCGGAGTTGGGTCCTTCGCGCGGGTCGAAGCACTCGCAGATGATCTGGTCGTAGCCCTGCGGCAGCTTGCCGTCGGTGGCCGCCCACTGCGCCAGTTTCAGGGTGCTGAGACCGGGCACTTCGACGTCGCAGGCGCAACCCAGGCAGTGCTGGCTGGTGCTGATCCAGCTCGCGGCCTTGTTCTTGAGCGCGCGTTCCAGCGCCTGGCTGCGAAACACGCTGTTGGGCGTGAAGCGGCCGAACTCGTCGCGAATCGGTTGCAGGATGTTGCGCGCCAGATGGATCGCAGCGCGCAGTTCCGCGTTGCCCGGAAACGCGTTGTTCACGCCGAGCCGGCCGGCCAGCTCGGACCGGGTCAGCTCGTAGATGCGGAAGTTGGGCGCGATCAGATCCTGCGGATCGAGCTGGCCCAGGAAGAACGTGTCCAGCGCGTCTCGGGTTCGGTCGGTCATGCTGTCTCCCTAGATCGCTTCGCGGACGGAACGCAGCGCGGTCCGCTGCGGCCCTGCGGGCCAGAGGTCGATCAGGAAATCGAGATGCTGGCGGATCGAATCCAGTTGGCGCGGGCTGGCGCCGCGCGCCAGCGCCGTGCGATAGGCCTCGACGATGCCCTCGATCTCGTTCTTGCGCGACCGCGAGCGGCCGGGCAGCAGCATCAGGACCAGGCCGCCGTCGCCCAGAGCAGTGGCATTCCACAGGTCGGGTTTTTGCTCGTCGCGCCTTTTCGCTGTGTCCAGCACGCGCCGGCATTCGCTTTCCAGTTCCGGCGGGACCGGCTCGCCGGCAGGATCGAGCGGCGCGGCCAGAAGGATCGCCACCGCCCAGTTGTTGAACGGGTAGGCGTCGCTTTCCTCGCCCAGCTTCCACGCCCTGCGATAGGCGTCGGCCATGTTCTTCAGCGCGTTGAAGCGCGGTTCCTGCGCCGCCGCGCCGGCCTGTACCGCGGCCAGCCGCTTGTATGCGCTGCCGAGGACGTTGAGACGCTCGGGTGTCGGCGCCCGTTCGCACAGCGAGTCGATTTCGCGGATGGACGCCTCGATCCGTTCCGCGATGTCTCCGCGATATGTTTTCAGGTCCGCGCCCGGCTGCTCGCGCAGCTCGGCCCACTCCTGATAGGCCAGCCGCGCGCGGAAGTTCGCGCTCTGCTCCACGGCGCGAACCGGGCAGTCGCCCTGATCGGCCGCCACCGCAATGTCGAGCCAGCGCAAGGCCTCGTGAAAGGCGCCGGTTTCGCCCCAGGCGAATCCGATGGCGGCCGCCACGTCCGCGCGCTTCAGCCAGGCCTCGCGATGCGCGGACGGCACTCCGGCAAGACGCTGTTCGATACCCCGGCGCAGCCTCGCCAGGGTCTCTTCGTCCTCGTTGCGTTCGCGGCTCTCCACCTTGATCGACTCGGCGTAATTCTCCAGCTCGGCCACCAGCTCCACCGGCGCGCGCAGGCTGCGCGGCGGCCTGGGCGGCGACAAACCCTGTCCACGCAAACGGAACGAGGGATCGCCGTAGCACTGGTACGCGCCCCAGGTGTTGACGCTCGGGAAACGCATCCAGGTTTCCTCGCGTGCCGCCTGCACCGCCTCGCCGAAGCTGTAGTCGTTCTTGAGCAGATGGCCGTAGAAACTTTCCGCAAAGGCGCTGGCGGCCGCGTCGTCCACCGCCCAGCCGGCGGCCACCACGGCCTTGACGCCCATCTCGATGAATTGCACCGCGAGATTGGCCGCCAGCGGGCCGCGCGCGGTAGCGCGGTCGGATCGGGTTTTGCCGAGGTGGCAGCAATTCACGAACACCAGTTCCGGCACCCAGCGCATCTGCGCGACATCGCCAGGCGTGAGGAAGGCGTTCCTGCCGATCACCATGCCGGACAGCGTGCGCTTGTCGCGCTTCATATCCTGACCGCACAGGCCGCAGGCCTTGCGCGCGTCCCACTCCTCCTCGCTCACCGGGAAGTCGTGCTCGCCGTGGCCTGCCAGATGGAGAATTCGCCAGGGCTTCTTGTGCAGGCCGTCGAGAATGTCGGGGACTCGCCGGTCGATGCTGTCGAGTACCGAATAGCCGCAAGCGCCGAGCAATGCGGCCACGCGCTGCGCCTCGTCGCGCGCACCCGGCAGGTCCGAGAACCGGTCCTCCCAGCCGGACAGGTCCGGATTGCCGACCACGAAGGCATTGGCGTCGATGGCGTGCGCCGGGTGCTCGCGGAAGCGCGGGGTTCTGAGCTGACGCACCATGCCGTTGGCCACCGCCAGCGGCCGGTTCTGCTGGCTCCAGCGATCTTCCAGCAGTTCCCAGGGGAAACGCGCGGACAGCGCATCGACCAGCAGCACCATATTGCCCTGCTTGGGCGCCAGTTCGCGCAGCCGGTTGGGCAGCAGCATCTCGAACAGGGTCTTGGCCGTCTCCGAGCTGGCCGTGGTGGATTGCGAGGCCTGCGCCACGAAGCTCTGCGCCAACTGTAACTGGCCGGTGGCAAGGGTCTCCTCGGCACGCGCGCGATCGGTGGAAGCAACGAAGCGCAGGCGGTCGCCGGCCTCGTCCTCGACGATCTCCAGGCGCTGCCACCAGTCGTCCTCGGCGTCCACCCGCACACGTCGCATGCGGCCAGGGCAGGACTGCACCACGCGTGCCTCGGGCGGGCAGTCGATGGCCACCGCCAACTCGCCGTCGCGCAGCGCGGCGTCCAGTGCATCGACCGCCTCGATGGCAACGTGCTCGAACAGTTCCAGGAGCTCGATCTCGGCGATCAGCACGCGTCCGTCCAGTCCGGAATCGACCAGGCGGGTGTTCGCGGCGACGCCGCCGCGCAGGATGGCGTCGATGGAATCCCGCACCGGAATGCCGCCCGCGCCGGAACCGACCAGCAGGCAGGACAGCTTGGCCGAACGAACGCCCTTGGCGGGTCCGAAGCGCTCGTCCGGCCACTCCGCGACCTTGAGCGCGTAATCGAGCAGGGCATCGCGCACGCTGCGTTCGAGCAGGCCGGGCGACAGGTCGCCGACCTGGCCCAGCCCGATCACCACCGCGCCCGCCGGCTTGCGATCCCCCTTCGGATCGAAGAACAGCGCGTGCGTGCCGATGCGATCTGGATACAGGCCCAGCGCAAGGCGGCGCGACAGAACGCCGTCGAGCCGCTTGTCCAGTGCGGCCTCGGCGCTGACGATGCCGTCGCCCATGTAGTGCCCGACCATCACCGGGTGCCGGGCGTAGGCCAGGTCGCCGTGACAGACGCTGACCTTGATCGTCGGCGCGGCCACGCCTGCGGTTTGCTGCGGACCCAGCGGGCTGCCGAAACCCAGGCGCAGCGTGCTGCGCTCGTCCGGCATGTCGTCGGTGGGCGGAACCTGCGGCAGCGCGAAGAGCCCGACCTCCTCGGCGCCGCTGCGGTTGCGGGGTGGCGCCGACGGCAGGCGCTGGGTCTTGCCCTTCGTCAGCAATTCGATGTAGGCCGGCAGCGCGCGTGTCTGCGCGCACAGCGCATCGTGCGCGGTGTCCTCGACGTACCACGTCGGCACGTCGCGCAGGCGGCCGGATTCCCAGGTCACCGTGCCGTCGCCCTCGGCGGTGGCGGCGTATTCCAGGCGTTTTCGTCCGCGCAGATGGGGCTGATCGAAATCGCCCAGCGCATAGCCCGTCACGGTGGCGGGCTGGCATCCAGCGACGTACACCATGTGTTGCGGTTCCGGCGGCGCACTGCGCAGCAGCGCCCAGGTTTCACGTGCCTGGGACAGTTCGTTCTCCTCGGCCGTGCGCCACCTGGACCCCAGCGTCCGTTTCAGGTCGGTCCAGAACCCGGCCTGGCCGAATTCGGTTGCGCCGTTGCCGAAAGGCAGAAGTTCCAGCAAGCCGGGGAAACGACGCACGATGTCGATGATGTCGTCGCTGCCGCGCTTGAAATCGAGCAGGCTGAGCTTGGCCAGCGTGGCGTTGGAGCCGGTGAGCCAGCGCATCGCCTCATGCGAACCGAGGTTGGGCGTTCCCAGCATCATCAGCCGGCTGTTGGGAATCGCCACGATTCTTCGCCACAGCAGGTTGCCGCGTTGCGGGTCCGCGATCATGGCGCGTACCACCAGGCCGCCCATGGAGTGCGCGACCAGATGTACGGGTTGCCGGCTGCGCTCCGCGTCCGGCAGCCAGGCTTCGAGCTTGTCCGCGAGTCGCTTCGCCGCTTCGCGCACCGACAGGCGCCAGTCGTAGGGAAAGAGTTCGACCCGATGGCTCCGCGCCAGATACTCGATCAGCGGGCCATAGAAATCGTCCAGAAGATCGACCGGCCTGACCTCGCGGCGGCCCATGCGCAGATCTTCCAGCCGTCCGCGCAGCAGATTGAAATAGTGCAGCCAGACGCGATCGCCGTCGGCTTCGAGCGCGCTCCCCATGGTGCCGGGCAGCACCACCGCCAGCGGCCGTGGCGTGGTCACCGAGCGGCTGCGGCGCAGCGCGGCGCGCGAACGCGGCTCCTCGTACCGGGCGCTTTCGATCGGCTGGTAACCGCCGTCGGTGTTGTCGGCGCGCAACAGCCCGGCGATGAGCCAGCGCACCGAGCGTTCGTTGCGGAAGTACGCCGAGTGCGTGACCTGCTCGCCCTGGTCGAACACGAAGCGCGCGGCTTTTTCGGTGCGCCGGATACCGCCGTACATGGAGCCGGTGTTGACCACCAGGTCATGGTCCGAGCCGTAGAACCAGTCGGTCGCCAACAGCTTGATCTGGCTCCACAGGCTGTCGCCTTCGACGTCGCCCGCGATCACCGACAGGTCGGAAGACACGATCAGATCCGGACTGCGCAGGAACCGGGTCAGCGCCGAGCCGGGCATCATCGCTTCGAGTCCCGGCAAGGTGCGTGGGTCGGTGCGCTCCTTGACCACGGCGAGCAGAAAATCGACGGCGTCGCCGACCAGGCCGCTGCCCGTGACCGCGTCCAGCACCGACAGCCAGCGGTCGAGTCGGCCCGACGCGAGCGTCGTGCCGGCGGCCGGGCAGGCCACCCGCACGAAGCGGCGCACGCGGATGCTCTTCCGATCCAGCACCTCGACCAGCGCGAGCAGGCGCTTGCGGTCCTCCTCGTACGCCTCGTCGCGCTCCTTGGCCTGCCTGGAGTCCAGTGGTCCCAGGCCGATGGATTCGGCCAGCGTGCGGTCCGCGCCGAACAGCGTCTTGATCGTCTCTTCGTCGATCGCGTTCCGCGTGCGGTCGCGTTCCGCCAGGCACAGCAGTTCGCCGACCAGGCCGCCGCGCGAATGCGTGACCAGGTGAAGTTCGGCGTTGTCGGGCAGGCGCTGCGCGAGATCCAGCGCGTTCTGGATCGGGCTTTCCGTCAGCGAGCGGTGTTCGAGCGCATAGACGCGGTCGCCGTAAAGTTCCTTGAGTTTCCTGCGCCCGCCGGCCGCGACCTCGTTCTTCGCATCCCACAACTGGCCGAAGCCGCCGCTGGTGCTCGAACCGGTGCCGTGAACGAACAGCAGCAGCGGCCCGTTGCCGGCGGGGAGTACGGGGTCTGCCACGACGGTGAGCTGAAGCCTGTCGTCGAGCGTCGCCCGGTACAGGCCGGGCTTGTTGCCCAGGCGTTTTTCCTCGAGCTTGCTGCCGAGCGCAGCGGCAGCCTTGCCTTTCAGGTCCACCCCGAAGAATTCCAGCACCTTGATGCCCAGGCCGAGCCAGCCGCGCTGGCCGCGGTCGCGCGTCGCAGTCCGTGGACGAAGGTCGATTTCCCAGGTGCGTCCGCCGTCGCGGGCGATGCTGGGCCTGCCGTGCTCGCGCTGCAGGTCGTCGGCGCGCGTCCACAGCACGAAGCCGTTCTGCAACTCCACGCGCACGATATCGTCGGCGTTCCACTCGTGTTCGGAAGCGCTGTCGCGCGCCGCACCTGGAACCAGCGCGCCGCGCGGCGTGATCTCGACGGTGTCGGCGGCGGCCGACAACCGGGTGCGGTTGGCGCGCTCGTAGCTGCCGCGGAACCGGATTAGTGTGCTCATCTCGCTCCCTCCCACGCATGGTTCGAACAGGCGAGCGCTACGTCGGCGCTCGCGGGTGCTGCCGGTGTGACCCTGACGCAACCCAAAGCTAGTCCGACGCCGCTCCGGATTCAATCGAAAAATCGTGAAATCGCATCGCGGGCGTGACGCAGGTCTCGCTGGCTCCCGCAAATGCGGCCTTGGCGCCCCATTCGGATCGATGCGCGATAATCCGCCACCTCAAGCCACCCGGTCCTAAGCCATGAGCACCATCCGCCAGGACGACCTGATCCAGTCCATCGCCGACGCCTTCCAGTACATCAGCTACTACCACCCGCTGGACTACATCCAGGCTCTGGGCGAGGCCTACGAGCGCGAAGAATCACCCGCCGCGAAAGATGCCATTGCCCAGATCCTCACCAACTCGCGCATGAGCGCGGAAGGCAAGCGACCCATCTGCCAGGACACGGGTATCTGCGTGGTGTTCATGAAGGTCGGCATGAACGTGCGCTGGGACGCGAAGCTCAGCGTGCAGGAGATGGTCGACGAGGGCGTGCGCCGCGCCTACCTGAATCCCGACAACAAGCTGCGCGCCTCGGTGCTCGCCGATCCGGCCGGCAAGCGCACCAACACCAAGGACAACACGCCGGCCGTGATCCACTACGAGATCGTGCCGGGCGATCACGTCGAGATCACCTGCGCGGCCAAGGGCGGCGGAAGCGAGAACAAGTCGAAAATGGTGTGCCTGAACCCGTCCGATTCCATCGTGGACTGGGTGCTCAAGACCGTGCCGACGATGGGCGCCGGCTGGTGCCCGCCGGGCATCCTCGGCATCGGCATCGGCGGCACGCCGGAGAAGGCCACGGTCATGGCCAAGGAAGCCATCATGGCGCCGGTCGATATTCATCTGGTCAAGGCCAAGCAGGCGCGCGGCGAGACGCTCACCCGGATCGAGGCGATGCGCCTCGAACTGCTGGAGAAGGTCAACGCGCTCGGCATCGGTGCGCAGGGTCTGGGCGGTCTGACCACGGTGCTCGACGTGAAGATCATCGACTACCCGACCCATGCCGCGAGCCTGCCGGTGGCAATGATTCCGAACTGCGCCGCGACACGGCACGTGCATTTCGAACTCGACGGCTCGGGTCCGGCGAAGCTTGAAGCACCGAAGCTGGAAGACTGGCCGCAGGTGACGTGGAAGGCCGACCTCAAAACCTCCACCCGCGTGAATCTCGACACGCTCACACGAGCCGAGGTCGCAAGCTGGAAGCCGGGTCAGACCTTGCTGCTCAACGGCAAGATGCTCACCGGCCGCGACGCCGCGCACAAGCGCATCCAGGACATGCTCGCCAGGGGCGAGACGCTACCGGTTGATTTCACCAATCGCACGATCTACTACGTCGGCCCGGTCGATCCGGTACGCGATGAGGTGGTCGGGCCGGCAGGCCCGAACCCCGCGCCGCGCAGGGACGGCTTCACCGAGATGATGCTCGCGAAGACCGGTCTGATCGCCATGATCGGCAAGTCCGAGCGCGGCCCAAGCGGAATCGAGGCGATCAGGAAGCACAAGGCCGCGTACCTGATGGCCGTGGGCGGCGCTGCTTACCTCGTCAGCAAGGCGATCAAGGCCGCGAAAGTCGTTGGCTTCGCCGATCTCGGAATGGAAGCGATCTACGAGTTCGAGGTGCAGGACATGCCGGTGACGGTGGCGGTCGATGCGCTCGGGACCTCCGTGCACAACACCGGGCCGAAGGAGTGGCAGGCGAGGATTGGGAAGATTCCGGTGGTGATGGCGTGATCGGTCGTGAGGGCCGAATTCGTGTCGCCGCTGCTGCTGGCGAGTTTGTTGATCGCAGCGATTGGGCATATCGCAATCGGCTTGGTGGCAACAAGGCGGTTGCTTGCAACCGAGTGGTTGGATCAAGACCAGAAAAGGGTTCAGCTTGTTCTGCTGTGGTCCATCCCTTTCGTTGGAGCTTGGTTGGTCCTTCGTATCTTGTCCGAACGTGAGGACGAAACCCAAACGGAACAGCCTGCTCACACCGGAGAAGAGAACGCCTACGTGCGCGATGCCCTAGAGGCGCAAGTGCGCGTCACCGTTCGATTGGCTAGACGAGAACTGAGAGACGAGATTAGAGATGAGATTCGCGACTCAACTCATCCTGGACCGAACGGAGACTGATTTGGAGACCATGGCCTCCGTAGCGACGGTAGGGTGGGCAAACGACTTCATGTTTGTCCACGCGCAGGCCGGCGCGACGGTGGGCAGGTGAAGCCTGTCCACCCTACGTAAACTACGCCACATCGACATTCCAATCGCAAGGCGGTCGCCACGCCGGAACAAACGGAGTTGCTGCATGAAAAACATGGTGATCTATCTGCTCGGCGTCCTGATCGTGGTGGGTGCCCTGGCGTACGGGGCACATCGTCTTGGGGTCGATCTGGTCTGGATCGGTATCGGAGCGGCCATCATCGTTGGCTTCGGCATCATGGGTGCCGCGACCAAGGCGCGGCCGCGGAACTAGCCGGCTTGTGCGTGCGCATTGCGCGCGGTCTGTTCCACATCTCATCGAGCCGCATCGTCGTGGCTCGACGATGTCCACCGAAATCAACCAGGTTCATTCCATGAAACGGTACGCAGCACTCTGGCTCGCCACGTTCGCAGTGGCCGTCCACGCCGAGCCGGTCGTGACCGCGAAGGAGTATTTGAAGAACAGCTACGGCGCGGTCCGGTACACGGTGAAGTGCGACAGCGGCGCGGAAAGCGTGGTCCAGTGTGCGAAGAGCGGGCAGCGATGCGGGAAATCGGAGCTTGGACTGGAAGAAGAGATCAGGCGAAGCTGCGGCGCCAAGCCCGGCGCTCCTCCGCGCTGAGCGCGCTACGATGCTTCCTCGCGATACTCGGTTCGTTTTTCCTGCTTCCGGTATCGCGTGCTCCCACCCGGCAACGAGGTTTTCATGAAGGCAATCTGGAACGGCGTGCTGCTGGCGCAAAGCGGCGACACGGTGGTGGTGGAAGGCAATCACTACTTTCCGCCGCAGGCCCTGGTTCGCGAGTGTTTCCGCGATTCGGCGCACACGAGCTTCTGCGGCTGGAAGGGCACGGCGCGCTACTACGACGTGGTGGCAGGCGGCCAGACCAATGCCAACGCAGCGTGGTACTACCCGGAGCCGATGCCCGCGGCGGAAAACATTCAGGGGCGGATCGCGTTCTGGAAGGGCGTGGTAGTGAGTCCGTAGCGCTACATCCGCCGCAGCAACTGGAGCGCGAACATCTGCCCGGCGTCCATCCAGGTGTCCGCAACGCGAAGCCCTGCCCTGGCGGCCATGCGCTCGAATTCCGGGAGCGCGTACTTGCAACTGTATTCCACCAGCATCTTTTCGCAGGCCGCGAATTCAATGCGCATGCCGTCGAAGCGAACCTGCTGATCGATTCTGCTGACGATGTGGGTCTCGATGCGTCCCGCCAGCGCGTTGTAACGCGAGCGGTGCTGGAACTGGTCGAGATCGAAGTCGGTGCCGAGTTCGCGGTTCAGGCGCCGCAGCAGATTGAGCGTGAATTCCGCGGTGACGCCGGCGGCATCGTTGTAGGCCGCCTCGATGAGGCTCGCGTCCTTCTTCAGGTCGATGCCGATCAGTGCCGCGCCGTTCGCGCCCATTTCCGCATGCATGACACCGAGCAGGTGGACGGCGTCCGCCGTCTCGAAATTGCCGAGCGTGGAGCCCGGAAAAAAGATCAGCACGCTCTGAGGCTTTCGTCGCGGCCTGGGCAGGCTCAGCGTGGTGGTGAAGTCCGCGCACAGCGGCATCGTCTCCATCTGCGGGAAACGGCCGGCGAGGTTTTCCAGGCTGGCGTCGAGCGCACTCGGCGATATCTCGATGGGCACGTAGGCGACCGGATCGCTCAGCGCGGCGAGCAGCAACTGCGTCTTCACCGCGCTGCCGCTGCCGTACTCGACGACCATCGCGCCGGGTCCGACGGCCCGCGCCATCTGATCGACCTGCATGCGCAGGATCTCCAGCTCGGTGCGGGTCAGGTAGTACTCGGGCAGTTCGCAGATTTTCTCGAACAGCGCCGAGCCGCGCGCGTCGTAGAAATACTTGGAGGGAATGTGCTTGGGCGATGTACCCAGTCCCTTGCGCACGTCTGCGTGCAGCTCGCTTGCGTCCTGGTTTCCGTCGAACATTTGTAGCGCCGTGCTGGAGAGTTTCATCGGTCCTGCCCCAGGCGCAGGCCCATGAATTGCCAGCGGTCGGCCGGCGTGAAGAAATTGCGATACGTTGCGCGCACGTGATCGGCCGGCGTCGCACACGAGCCGCCGCGCAGCACGAATTGTCCGCACATGAATTTGCCGTTGTACTCGCCGAGCGCGCCGGCGAGCGGGGCAAAGCCCGGATAGCTGAGGTAAGGGCTGGAGGTCCATTCCCAGACATCGCCGTAAAGTTGCAACAGCCCGTCGCAGGATTGCGGCGCCCGCGGATGCAGTACCTTGCTCTCGACGAAATTTCCCGACACCGGTTGTTGCGCGGCGAGATGTTCCCACTCCGGTTCCGTGGGCAGGCGCGCTCCGGCCCAGCGCGCAAAGGCGTCGGCCTCGAAGAAGCTCACATGGCAAACCGGCGCCTGCGGATCGATATTGATGCGGCCGGCCAGGGTGAACTCGGTTTCCAGGTCGGCCGACCAGTACAGCGGATGCTGCCACTGGCGTTGCTGCACCGTGTTCCAGCCCTCCGACAACCACAGCGAGGGCTTGGCGTAGCCGCCGTCGCGGACGAACTCGCGGAACTCGTCGTTGTTCACCGGCCGGTTCGCGAGTGCGTGCGGCTGGAGTAGCACGCGATGGCGCGGCGTTTCGCAATCGAACGCGAAGTTCTCGCCCGAGTGACCGATTTCGACGATGCCTTCTTCGCCATCGACGAAGCGCATCGGGACGTGCTCTGTCGGCTTAGTTGCCGTGCCATGCCGAAAGACCGGCTCCAGCGGATTCAGAGAGAACAAGTGTTTGATGTCGGTCAGCAACAATTCCTGATGCTGCTGTTCGTGATGCAGGCCGAGCGTCAGAAGCTGCGCCGTCTCAGCGTCGTCGCGATGCGAGAGCCGCTCGATACGCGCATCGATCTCGGTGCGGTAATCGAGAACCTCCGCCAGCGTGGGGCGCGATAGCAGGCCGCGCTGCGGTCGCGCGTGCATCGGACCCACGCTCTGGTAGTAGGAATTGAACAGGTAATGCCAGCGCGCGTTGAACGGAACGTAAGCCGCATCACGACCCAGCACGAACTGTTCGAAGAACCAAGTGGTGTGCGCGAGGTGCCACTTGCCGGGACTGGTATCCGGCATCGATTGCAGTGCGGTGTCTTCCGGCGCCAGTCCGTCCACGAGCGCGACACTGGCGGCTCGCACGCGTCCATATGTGCGCAAGGCGGTATCGAGTTCATTGGCCTGGGAAGGCGCCGGATTTGTCCTCGATCGATCAAGCACGATGCATGGCCATTCTTGGTTTTGTGGAAACGCCGCAAGCAACGCGCCCAAAGATACGTCATCGTTGTGCCTCACCCCAGTTAGTTCGAGCACCATGCCAGCGCCAACGCCGGCCGACTCCTCTTTGGACACAAGATCCGAACTCTTCGACCTGCCGCCGGACATCGTCTACCTCAACACCGCCGGCGCCGGCCCGCGCTTGCGCAGCGTCAACGAGGCGGCAGTCCATGCGTTGCGCACGAGTGCCGCACCCTGGCGCGCGCGACCGAACGAATGGATCGAGCAGACCGAGAATCTGCGCGCGCTTGCCGCGTCTGTTCTCCACACCCAGGCCGACGCGCTCGCGTTCTGCCCTTCGGTCAGTTACGGCATGGCGGTGGCCGTGCGCAACTTGCCGCCGAAGCGCGGGCAGAACGTGGTAGTGCTGGCGCGCGAGTACCCGTCGAATCGCGCGGCGTGGCAGTTGCAGACCCAGGCTGTGGGCGCGGAGTTGCGCAGCGCAGATCCGCGGGACATCGAGGACTGGACGGCCGCCGTCCTGCGCTGCGTCGATTCGGATACCGCCGCGATCTGCGTGCCGCATTGCCACTGGGCGGACGGCTCGATTCTGGACCTGGGTCGTATCGCTCAGGCGGCCAAGTCCGTGCGCGCGAGTCTGGTTGTCGACGCCAGCCAGTCGCTCGGAGCGCTGCCGCTCGACATCGCCGGTATCGATCCGGATTTCGTGATCTGCCCGGGGCACAAGTGGCTGCTCGGCGCTTACGGCCTTGGCTGGCTGTGGGCGGCCGAGCGATGGCGCGAGACAGGCGAGCCCATCGAGCAAACCGTGCTGGCGCGCGAAGCGCTCGGGGATTTCACCGCTCTGGGCGCGCGCCTGCCGCCCTATCGCGCGGGTGCCCGCCGTTTCGATTTCGGTCCCTATCCGCATCCGATTTCCGTCCCCATGGCGACTGCGGCCCTGACGCAGATTCAAAGCTGGGGCGTCGCAAGCATCCGCGCACGGCTGTGTGAACTGACGTGCTACCTCGAACAAGCGCTGGCCCGTCACGGGCTGGGCGAGGGTTTGAACCGCAATCACGCGCCTCATCTCTGCGCCTGGACGCCATCCGCAGAATCCCTGCCGGCTGTCGTGAAGGCCATTGAGCGCGCGGGCATTGTGCTTTCCGTTCGCAACGGGGGGCTGCGCATTGCGCCGCACCTGCATGTTCGCGAGGAGCAGTTGAACTATCTGGTCGACGTGCTGGCCGCGGCGGTCTGATCGCGGAGAGTAGATGGCTTGAGCTTGTGAATCCCGACACCGAAGCTCATGAACTCCCGAAAGCCTCGCCCATACTCATCACCCGCCCCGAGGCCATCGCGTCATACCCCGGCAGCGCATTGATGACCGCGCGGAACTCCGCGCTGCGCAGTTCTTCCAGTACCGGCTGCATGGTTGGGCTTTCGAGCGCATCGGCGCGGCAGGCGAAGAAATAACGCTCCGAAATCAGCGGCAGGAAATCCAGGCCGAAGCGCTGCGCCGGGGTCTCCACGCCAAAGCCGGCGTCGGCCATGCCGCTGGCGATGTAGGCGGCGACCGCGGCGTGGGTGAATTCGTGGGTGTCGTAGCCGCGCACGCGGCGCGGGTCGATGCTCTCGTGCTTCAGCATCAGGTCGATCAGCAGGCGCGTGCCGGCGCCGGGCTGGCGGTTGACGAAGCGCACGTCGTCGCGTGTCAGGTCCGACCAGCTGCGTACCTGCTTAGGATTGCCGCGTGCGGTCATGAGGCCCAGGCGGCGTGTGGCGAGCAGGATCAGGCGGGCATCGCTGCCGCGCAGGTCGCGCAGGTAGTGCGCAAGGCTGGGCTTCTCGAACTCCCCGACCGGAACGTGGAAGCCGGCCATATCGCAGCCGCCGCGGGCGAGCGCACTCACCGCCTCCACGCTGGTGCAGTATTTGAGATCGAGCGGGATCTGCTGCTCGTGGAAGCGGTGGCGCAACGCTTCCACCGCAAAGCCGTGACTGGCGTGCAGGCGAAGAATTCCCTGCGCGTGACTCAGCGCGCGCTCGATTTCCGCTTCGAGTTCGGAGGCGAGCGAATCGAGTACCGGAGTCAAGCGCGCGGTGATGCGCCGATCCGCCCACACCAGTTTTTCGCCCAGCGCACTCAGCACCGCACCGCGACCGCGAACGCTCGCCACCAGCGGCACGCCGAACGCGCGCTGTCCTTCGCGCAGCACGCCCCAGGCGTAGCGATAGCTCAGGTTCATGCGCCGGCAGGCCGCGGCCAGAGTGCCGGACTCGTGGACGTGGACGAGCAGTTCGATCAGGCGTGGCAGGATGGCAGCGCCTTCGCCGCGGTCGAGCTGCCATTGGGGTTTGATGTGGACCCGGAACATGGAGCGAGCATATCGGCTATCAAGAACCGATAGAAGCGGTCTGAGTTGGCCGATTGTTGGCTAGCCGGACTGGCAGGAATAGAGTCACTGCCTGATGTGGAGAGCTTTTTCTTTGAAAGCGGAGAATAGGCTCAGCCGCTACCGATATCGCCAGCGCGAACCAGCCAAATGAAGCAGGCCAGAAAAGTCATCCCGATCAAGCCCGAGCCCGGCGGCAATCTGCCGCCGGACGAACGCGCGGCGGTTCGCGTGGCGGTTCAAGTCAACCGCGACAAGCCGGGCAATCTTCTGCCGGTGCTGCACGCGGTGCAGGACGCGCTGGGTTACGTGCCGAAGGACGCCATTCCGCTGATCGCCTTCGAGCTGAACCTGTCGCGCGCCGAAGTGCATGGCGTGGTCAGCTTCTATCACTGGTACCGCAGCGAGAAGCCCGGTCGGCATGTCATCCATCTGTGTCGCGCGGAGGCTTGCCAGTCTGTGGGCGCCTCCGTGCTCGAAGCACACGCCAAGCAAACTCTCGGCGTCGATTTTCACGGCACGACCGTGGACGGCGCGCTCACCCTGGAGCCGGTGTACTGCCTGGGCAATTGCGCGCTGGGGCCGTCGGTGATGGTCGACGGCAAGCTGTGCGGTCGGGTGTCGCCGGTGCGATTCGATCAGTTGGTCGGGGACATGCGGGCATGAATTTCCGTATGCGCCTACAGGCACCGACGTCGTCATTTCCGCGAAGGCGGGAATCCAGTCCCGCAGATTCGAGTTGCGGCGCATATTCGGACCGACAACTGGATTCCCGCCTGCGCGGGAATGACGTTAGCGAGGATCGGACCGCATGACTTCCATCAAGGTCTACGTCTCGCGCGATGCGTCCGCCCTGTCCGTTGGCGCCGACGATGTTGCTCGCGCCATTGCCGCCGAAGCAGGTCCGCGCGGGGAGGAAATCCAGCTCGTGCGAAACGGCACGCGCGGCATGTTGTGGCTGGAGCCGATGGTCGAGGTCGAGACGCCGCGAGGCCGCATCACGTATGGACCTGTGAGTATCGAGGACGTGCGCGATCTGTTCGACTCGGATTTCCTGCACGGCGGCGAGCATCCACTGAACCTCGGACTGACGGAGGAGATTCCGTACTTCAAGAACCAGCAGCGACTCACGTTCGCGCGCTGTGGTCTCACCGATCCGGTGAGTCTGGACGACTACCTCGCTCACGACGGTTTTCGCGGGCTGGCCAATGCGCTGAAGATGGAGCCGGGCGACATCGTCGCGGCGGTAAGCGACTCCGGCCTGCGCGGCCGCGGCGGCGCCGCGTTTCCGGCGGGCATCAAGTGGAAGACGGTGCTTGCAACCCCGGCCGAGCAGAAATACATCGTCTGCAATGCAGACGAAGGCGACTCTGGAACCTTCTCCGATCGCATGATCATGGAAGGCGATCCCTTCGTGCTGATCGAAGGCATGACCATCGCCGGCATCGCCACCGGCGCGACGCAGGGGTTTATCTATCTGCGCTGCGAGTATCCGCATGCGCACCGCGCCCTGAACGAGGCGATCAGGACGGCGAACGCTGCGGGCTATCTGGGCAAGGATATTTGCGGCAGCGGCCACACGTTCCATCTGGAGGTGCGGCTCGGCGCCGGTGCGTACATCTGCGGCGAGGAAACCTCCTTGCTCGAATCGCTGGAAGGCAAGCGCGGCCAGGTCCGCTTCAAGCCGCCGGTGCCGGCGGTCTCCGGCTTGTTCGGCAAACCCACCGTGATCAACAACGTGATCACGCTGGCCTCGGTTCCGGTGATTCTCGACCAGGGCGCGGAGCACTACAAGAACTTCGGCATGGGCCGTTCGCGCGGCACCTTGCCGATTCAACTCACCGGCAACATCAAGCGCGGCGGGCTGGTGGAACTGGCTTTCGGCGTGACCCTGCGCGAACTGCTTTACGACTACGGCGGCGGCACGCTCACCGGGCGCCCGATCCGTGCAGTGCAGGTCGGTGGTCCGCTCGGCGCGTACATGCCGGAGTCGCAGTTCGATGTGAAGCTAGATTACGAAGCCTTTGCGGCGCTGGGTGCGATGCTCGGCCACGGCGGTATCGTGGTGTTCGACGACACCGTCGATATGGCGGCACAGGCGCGCTACGCGATGGAGTTCTGCGCGGTGGAATCCTGCGGCAAGTGCACGCCCTGCCGCATCGGTTCGACGCGCGGCGTCGAGGTGATTGACCGGCTGGTGGCAGGGCAGGAGTCGCAGAAGCAGGAAGTGGTTTTGCGCGATCTGTGCGAAACCATGTTGCACGGTTCGCTGTGCGCGCTGGGCGGGTTGACGCCGTATCCGGTGCTCAGCGCCTTGAATCATTTTCCACAGGATTTCCGACGTGAACACGCCGCGTAGGGTGCGGATGAAGCCGCGCAGTTTGCGGCGTAATCGCACCGTTTGCGGAGGGCGCGCGTCGACCGGTGCGATTCGGCTGTCGCCTTATCAGCACCCTACAAGTTAGGAGCATCTGACATGCAATCCATAGCCGAAAACGACCTGGGCACTCCCGCGAGCGAATCTGCGAGGCTGGTCACGCTCAACATCGACGGCCGCGAGTTGAGCGTGCCGGAAGGCACGTCTGTGATGCGCGCTGCCGCGCTCGCGGACCTGAAGATTCCCAAGCTCTGCGCCACCGACCAGCTCGAAGCTTTCGGCTCGTGCCGCCTGTGCCTGGTGCAGATCGAAGGCATGAAGGGCTATCCGGCCTCGTGCACCACGCCGGTGGCGCAAGGCATGAAGGTGACGACGCAGAACGGCAAGCTCGCCGAGCTGCGCCGCGGCGTGATGGAGCTGTATATCTCGGATCATCCGCTCGATTGCCTGACCTGTCCGGCCAACGGGCACTGCGAGTTGCAGGATATGGCCGGCGTCGTCGGTCTGCGCGAAGTGCGTTACGGCTACGAAGGCGACAACCACGTTCACCCATACGTCCCGAGCAAGGCCGAAGCCAATCCGCGTTTCGTTGCGAAAGACGAGAGCAATCCTTACTTCACGTTCGACCCGAGCAAGTGCATCGTCTGCTCGCGCTGTGTGCGCGCCTGCGACGAGCAGCAGGGAACGCTGGCGCTGACCATCCAGTCCCGCGGCTTCGACTCCAAAGTCTCGGCCAGCGTGGACGAGTCGTTCATGAATTCCGAGTGCGTGTCCTGCGGCGCCTGCGTGCAGGCATGCCCTACGGCGACGCTCACGGAAAAATCCGTCATCGACATGGGCCAGGCCGAGCACAGCGCGGTTACGACCTGCGCCTACTGCGGCGTTGGCTGCTCGTTTCGCGCCGAGATGAAGGGCGAGGAAATCGTACGCATGGTGCCGAACAAGGACGGTCACGCGAATCACGGGCACTCCTGTGTGAAGGGTCGCTTCGCAATCGGCTACGCGACACATAGCGATCGCATCACCAAGCCGATGATCCGCGCAAAGATCAGCGATCCGTGGCGCGAGGTGAGTTGGCACGAGGCGATCAGCCATGCGGCGTCCGAGTTCAAACGCATCCAGGCCAGCTATGGACGCGATTCGGTGGGAGCGATCACGTCGAGCCGCTGCACCAACGAAGAGGTCTATATCGTCCAGAAGCTGGTGCGCGCAGCCTTCGGTAACAACAACGTCGATACCTGCGCGAGAGTCTGCCACTCGCCGACCGGCTATGGGTTGAAGCAGACGCTCGGCGAGTCCGCGGGCACGCAGACCTTCGACTCGGTGATGAAGGCCGATGTGATCGTCGTCATCGGCGCCAATCCCACCGACGGGCATCCAGTGTTCGCCTCGCAGATGAAGCGGCGGCTGCGCCAGGGCGCGAAGCTGATCGTCGCCGACCCGCGTCGCATCGATCTCGTGCGCACTCCGCACATCGAGGCCGCGCATCACCTGTCCCTGCGTCCCGGCACCAACGTCGCGCTCATCAACTCGCTCGCACACGTTGTGGTGACGGAAGGGCTTGTGAAAGAAGAGTTCGTACGCGCGCGCTGCGACATCGAGTCCTTCGAGAAGTGGCGCGACTTCGTTTCTCAGCAACGCAATTCGCCGGAGGAAATGCAAGCCGTTACCGGCGTTCCGGCTGCGGATGTGCGCTCCGCCGCGCGCCTGTACGCAAAGGCCGGCAACGGCGCGATCTACTACGGCCTCGGCGTCACCGAGCACAGCCAGGGCTCGACCATGGTCATGGGCATCGCGAACCTAGCGATGGCCACCGGCAATGTCGGTCGCGAGGGCGTGGGCGTAAATCCGCTGCGCGGCCAGAACAACGTGCAGGGTTCCTGCGACATGGGCTCGTTTCCGCACGAGTTACCGGGCTATCGCCACGTGTCAGACGACGTGGCGCGTGCCGCGTTTGAAAAGGAATGGGGCGTGAAGCTCTCGCCCGAGCAGGGCCTGCGCATTCCCAACATGTTCGAGGCCTCCTTGGATGGCGAGTTCAAGGGCCTGTACGTGCAGGGCGAGGACATCGCGCAAAGCGACCCGAACACGCAGCACGTCACCGCCTCGCTGTCGGCGATGGAGTGCATTGTCGTGCAGGACTTGTTTCTCAACGAGACGGCCAAGTTTGCGCACGTGTTTCTGCCGGGCTCGTCGTTCCTCGAAAAGGACGGCACGTTCACCAATGCGGAGCGCCGCATCTCGCGCGTGCGGCAAGTCATGCGACCGAAGTCCGGCGTCGGCGAGTGGGAGGCCACGCAGCGTCTGGCGAATGCGCTGGGCTATCCGATGAACTACTCGCACCCGTCCGAGATCATGGACGAGATCGCGCGTCTCACACCCACGTTCACCGGCGTGAGCTTTGACCGAATCGACCAGCTCGGCAGCATCCAGTGGCCCTGCAACGCGCAGCACCCGGACGGCACGCCGACCATGCACGTCGACGAGTTCGTGCGCGGCAAGGGCAGGTTCCTGGTGACGGAATACGTGGCGACGCGCGAGAAGGTCACCGCGAAATATCCGCTCATCATGACCACGGGCCGCATCCTGTCGCAGTACAACGTGGGCGCGCAGACGCGGCGCACCGAGAATCTCGCGTGGCATAGCGAGGACGTGATCGAAATCCATCCGCAGGACGCGGAAGACCGCGGGATCAATGAGGGCGACTGGCTTGGCATCGAGAGCCGCGCGGGCGACACGGTGCTGCGTGCGCGCATCACCGAGCGCATGCAGCCGGGCGTGGTCTACACCACGTTTCATCACCCGTTCTCGGGTGCGAATGTCATCACCACCGAGAACTCGGATTGGGCCACGAACTGCCCCGAGTACAAGGTCACGGCGGTGCAGGTCACGCGCGTGAGTCAGCCTTCGGAGTGGCAGAAGCGGTATCGCGAGTTCAGCGACCGGCAGCAGGAGTTGCTGAGGGCGGCTGACTTGGTCGGGTCTAAATGAAGACGCCCGCCTCAGTTTATTTCCGTCATTCCCGCGAAGGCGGGAATCCAGTTTTGCTTCGTGCACTGCGAGCGGCTTTGAGGCGGAGAGACTGGATTCCCGTCTTCGCGGGAATGACGGTTTTGTTTTTTCCTGCGGGGTGGGTGCTTCTGGGATTCGCACGATGAGGTTCGCTGCTCCCAGCATTCAGGTCTGGCGCGAGGACGGCACCGCGCCCGACCGCGTGGCCGAGGAAGTCCCCGTTGCGCTGCTGTACAACGGCGAACCGCACGTGGTGATGATGTGCACGCCGGCCGACCTCGAAGATTTCGCACGCGGCTTTTCCGTGACTGAAGACATCGTCGAGAAGATCGGCGAGGTCGATCGAGTGGCGATCCGCGAACTGCCAGAACACGGCGGCTTTGAAATCGACGTGCAGATTCCACCAGAACGGGCAGCGCAGCTCGCGGGTCGCCAGCGTAATTTGCAGGGACGAACGGGTTGTGGCTTGTGCGGCGCGCAGACGCTCAATGCGGCGATCCGTCCGCCGCGCCGCGTGCCTGCGGGTACGAATGTGAGCCTTGCTGCGATCCGTCGTGCGCTCGAAGGCCTGCGCAAGCAGCAGCCGCTCAATGCCGCGACCGGTGCTACGCACGCCGCGGCCTGGGCGACACCCGACGGCCTGATCCTCGCCGCGCGCGAGGACGTGGGCCGGCACAACGCGCTCGACAAGCTGATCGGCCACCTGCTGATGACGCATCAGGACTTGTCGCGCGGCTTTCTCGTCATCACCAGCCGCGCGAGTTACGAGATGGTGCAGAAAGCGGCAAGCGTCGGCATGCCGGTGGTGGTGGCGATCTCGGCGCCGACCGCATATGCGGTACGCGTCGCAGAAGAGGCCGGCATCACGCTGATCGGGTTCGCGCGCGGCGATCGACAGGTGATCTATGCCTGCCCCGGTCGCATTGCCCTCAACACGAAGCCAAGCGCATGAACGTCGAACACTTGGTGACGATGGCTAATGACATCGGCAATTTCTTTGGCGGCGAGCCGAAGCGGGAAGATCAGATCGCCGGCGTGCTCAATCACATCAAGCGCTTCTGGGATCCGCGCATGCGGCGCCAGATTCTGGCCTACGTGAACGGCGGCGGCGATGAACTTGCAGAACACGTGCACGCGGCGGTGCTGATGCTGGAGAACCAGCCGAGCCATCCCAAGGCTTGAGCGATGGGAGCATTGCTTCTCTCAGGGCGCGATTTCGCCCGCGGCGTAATCCATCAAGATCGGCTCTGCGGCTGCGAGGTGCGGCCGCGGGATGCCGCTGGCTACGAGATCGGCCACGATTTCCAGCAGCCCGGTGACGAGCGGGGCCTGGAGCAGTGCGACAACGTCGATCGGCAGCAGGCCGCACAGTTCGGAAGGACCACCGGCACGCATCACGTCGGCCGGGCCGGGATTGCCGATGGCGTCCAGCGCCAGCGCGAAGGCCACCGGGTCGGTCAGGCCGATGGTGGCGTGATCGCTGAGATAACCGGGGCAGACGTCCTGCAACAGGATGTTGGTTACGTGCGGATTGTTCCGGCCAAAATCCAAAGCCGCGGTCGGCACCGGCTCCAACGGGCGAACCAGTTCGTCGAATCGCGTGTAGATGGCGGTGTAGTCGAGATCGCCCGGCAGGGCCACGTTGGTGCCGTGCTGATACCCCGCCAGCATGACGAAATCACTCACCGCCTCGCGCGCGGAGGGCCAGAACTTGAGCGCCCAGCGCGGCATGACCGCGCCCTGGCTGTGCCCGATCATGGCGACCTTGCCGCCGGTCTCGGCATGCAGGCTGCGCAGCGCGTTGACCACATATTCGGCGGAGACCTGCAAGTCGCCAAACCCGCGATCCGGGTAGGTCAGGATGCACACGTCGTAACCCAGATCCACGAGTTGCGACGTGAAGCACAGCGTGAATTGCTCGGTCCCGGTCAGGACGGTTCCCGACACCAGCAGTACCGGCGGCTTGTCGGGATGCCGGAACGGCGTGCAGTTGAGCGCATCGTCCAGGTCGGTCTGAAGTGCCTTCAGCTCCGGTTCGGGCTCCATGACCGCATCGGGCGACCCTCCGCCGCCACAGGCTTGCAGGAGCGAGACGGCCAGGATGGCCAGGGTTGCGACGAGTTTCGTGCCGTTCATGCGTCGATCTCAACTGAGGTTCGCGGGTGGAACGGACAGGGCCTGAAAGCGCAGGGCACGCAGAGACCCATGCAGGCTTTCTTTTCAGGGCGTGATTTCGCCCGCGGCATAATCCATCAAGGCCGGCTCCGCGGCTTCCAGGTGGGGACGGGGGATGCCGCTGGTCACGATGTCGCCCACGATTTCCAACAGCCCGCGGACCGGCTCGGCCTGGAGCAGAGCGGTCAGATCCACCGGCAGCAGGCCGCACAGTTCCGAGGGGCCACCGGCGCGTTCCACATTGGCCGGACCGGAATTGTCGATGGCGTCCAGCACCAGCGCAAAGGCCACCGGGTCGCTGGTGCCGATGGTGAAGTGCTCGGTCAGGTAACCCGGGCAGACGTCCTGCAACAGGATGTTGGCCACGCGCGAATTGTTTCCGCCGAATTCCAGCGCCGCGGTCGGCACCGGGTCCACCGGCCGAACCAGCTCGTCGAATCGCGTGTAGATCGAGGTGTACTCGATATCGCCCGGTGTCTCGTCGCCGGCGTTGAGCGCGGCGATAAAATTGGAATCGGGTGTGAATTGGTAGATCACCTCGGGAAGCAGTCCGAAGGGCAGTTGGCCCAGGCCGAGCGCTTCGAACAAACCGCCGACGACATTGCCCAGAAAAGCCGCGCTGGTGCCGTGGGCGGGCCCCGCAAGCATGACGAAATCGCTGACCGCCTCACGCGCCGAAGGAAAGAACTTGAGCGCCCAGCGCGGCATGAGCGCGCCCTGGCTGTGACCGATCATCGCGACCTTACGGCCGGTCTGCGAGTGGATGCTGCGCAGCGCGTTGACGATGTACTCGGCCGACACCTGCATGTCGCCCAGCCCACGGTCCGGGTAGGTGACGAGACATACGTCGAAGCCCAGGTCCACGAGTTGCGGCGCGTAGAACAGCGTGTACTGCTCCACGCCGGTGACGAAGGTTCCGTGCACAAGTAGCACCGGCGGCTTGTCGGGGTGCTGGAACGGCGTGCAGTTCAGCGACTCGTCCAACTCGGCCTGGGACGTTTTCAGCTCGGGATCCGATTGCAGGACCGCATCGGGCGACCCGGCGCCACCCCCGCAGGCTTGCAGCAACGATGCGGCGAGAAGGGCCGAGGGCACGACGAGTCGGGTGCGGTTCATGGGTTCGTTGAAGATGATTTGTCCGTCTCCCGGCACGGCACCGGGCGAGTGAAGGGATCGTACAGCCGGCCGTTAAACTTGCGCCATTGATCCGTTTTTTTTCCACTGCCAACGCCATGCAAGACCCTACCCGCACCCTGCTCGAAAATTACTACGCCGCTTTCAATCGCGCCGACTGGAACACCTTCCTCGGCATGCTCGCCGAGGATGTGATTCACGACATCAACCAGGGCGGCCGCGAGGTCGGCCGCGAGGCCTTCGGCCAGTTCATGCAGCGCATGCAGCGCAGCTATTTCGAGCAGATCGTCGATATCGAGGTGATGGTCGGCTCCGACGGTTCGCGTGCCGCGGTGGAGTTCGTAGTGCTCGGTACCTACCTGAAATCGGATGAAGGCCTGCCCGAGGCCAAGGGCCAGAAGTACGAACTGCCGGGCGGCGCTTTCTTCGACATTCGCGATGGCAAAGTCGCGAGAGTCACCAACTATTACAACTTGCAGGACTGGTTGCGACAGGTTGGCGCCGGATGACGGAGTTGCGCATCGAATCCCTGCGCGGCAACGAGATCGCGCGCCAACTCGACGCTCTGGCGGCGCTGCGTATCGACGTGTTCAGGGAGTGGCCGTATCTCTACGAAGGCACGTCCGAGTACGAGAAAAAATATCTCGACACCTACCTGCGCTGTCCGCGCAGCCTGGCCGTGCTGGTGTGGGATGGGGAGCAGTGTATCGGTGCCTCCACCGTGCTGCCGCTGGCCGATGCGGAGGCGGCGGCGCAGGCCCCGTTCCGCGCGCAGCGCCATGCGATCGAGCGTATCGATTATTTCGGCGAGTCCATCATTCTGCGGCCGTATCGCGGCCGTGGACTCGGCGTTAAATTCTTCGATTTGCGCGAAGCGCATGCGCGAGAAAGCGGACTCGCGATCTGCGCGTTCTGTTCGGTGGACCGGCCCGCGGATCATCCAGCCCGCCCCGTCGATTACGTGCCCAACGACGCCTTCTGGACGCGGCGTGGCTATCGCAAGGAGCCCGAGATCAAGGCTGGATTCTCCTGGCCGGACATCGGACATACGGAATCCACCGAAAAGTCCATGACCTTCTGGATACGCGAACTGTGACCCCCTTTCTGGCCGCGGCCGCGCAGTTTCCGGTGATTCGTTACAGCGACTGGCCGGAGGTCGAAGACACGCTGGCGTGCTGGGTGGGCGAAGCCGCAGGGCAGGGCGCAAAGCTGCTGGTATTTCCGGAATACGCGTCGATGTCGCTCGCCGCTTTGCTGGCGCCCGCCGTGCAGGCCGATCTGAATGCGCAGTTGCTGGAGCTGCAAGCACTGCGCGACTCGTACGTCGATCTGCATCGTCGGCTGGCGGCGCAGCACGGCGTCTTTATTCTCGCCGGCAGTTTTCCCTGGCAACTGGAGACGCATCGCGTCGTCAATCGCGCCTGGCTGTGCGCTCCGTCCGGAGCGGCCGCGTTCCAGGACAAGCAGATCATGACCCGCTTCGAGCGCGAGCAATGGGGCATCGCCAGCGGCGAGCCCGCAAAGGTTTTCGATACGGAGCTAGGGTGCATCGGTGTCGCCATCTGTTACGACTCCGAGTTTCCCTTGCTGGTGCACGAGCAGATCGAAGCCGGCGCGGAAATTCTGCTGGTGCCTTCGTGTACCGACGCGCTAGCGGGGTATCACCGCGTGCGCGTGGCGGCGCAGGCACGCGCGCTCGAAGGACAGTGTCACGTGTTGCTCTCTCCGCTGGTCGGCGAAGCGCCGTGGTCGCCGGCGGTGGACGTGAACGTCGGCGCGGCAGGAATTTACGGACCGCCGGACCGCGGTTTCCCGGACGATGGCGTGATTGCGCAGGGTCGTCTGAACGAGCCCGCATGGGTTTACGCGGAAATCGATCCGGCGGCGACCGCGCAGGCGCGCACTCAGGGGCAGGTGCTGAACGTGCAGCATTGGGCCGAGCAGAAGTTGGAACGTCCGGAGGTTCGTGCGTTGTAGGCGCAGATGTCGAGCGGCTCCGGATGGTATGGTCCGGCACCTACCGCTCACACAGCAATCCGCGTACGAATGAAGGGCATCATCCTCGCAGGCGGCACCGGCACGCGCCTGTATCCGCTCACCACGGTCGTGTCCAAGCAGCTTCTGCCGGTCTACGACAAGCCCATGATTTATTACCCGCTCAGCACCTTGCTGCTGGCCGGGATCCGCGATGTCCTCATCATCTCCACGCCGCGCGACGTGCCGCATTTCGAGCAATTGCTCGGCGACGGCAAAAGCTGGGGCGTGTCCCTGAGCTATGCGGTGCAGCCTTCGCCCGACGGTCTGGCGCAGGCCTTCCTCATCGGCGAGCGCTTCATCGACGGCGCGCCCTGCGCGCTGATTCTGGGCGACAACCTGTTCTTCGGGCATGACCTGTCGGATCGTCTTCAGCGCGCGGCGCGGAGAACGCCCGGAGCTACGGTCTTCGCGTACCCGGTGAACGATCCGGAGCGCTACGGCGTGGTCGAGTTCGATTCGACCGGCCGCGCCGTCGGCATCGAGGAAAAGCCCGCAAACCCACGCAGCCGCTACGCCGTCACCGGCCTGTATTTCTACGATTCGCAGGTCGTGGAGATCGCGCGCGCAGTCAAACCCTCACCGCGCGGCGAGCTTGAAATCACCGACATCAACGCGCGCTATCTCGAAGCGGGCTCGCTGCACGTGGAAAAGCTCGGCCGTGGCGATGCCTGGCTCGACACCGGCACGCACGACTCGCTGATCGACGCCGCGCAGTTCGTGCAGACCCTGGAGAAACGCCAGGGCCTGAAGATGTGCTGCCCCGAGGAAGTGGCCTGGCGCCAGGGCTGGATCGACGACCAACAGCTCGAAAAGCTGGCACTCCCGCTGGCCAAGAGCGGCTACGGCGCGCACCTGCTGAGCCTCTTGCAGGACCAGGTGTTTTAGGAACGTCTACATGCCCGCATTTGAATTCATGGAACCCGCCACGCTCGGCGAAGACCTGGCGATGCTCCGCGCATCGGTTCGCCGCTTCGTCGAGCAGGTCGTCATCCCCAACGGCGACCAGTGGGAACAGGACGGCCGGGTGCCGCGCGAAATCTTTCGCCAGATGGGCAAGCTGGGATTTCTCGGTATGCGTCATCCGCTGGAATACGGCGGCAGCGACCTGGGTCCGCTGGCCTCGGTGATCTTCAACGAGGAACTCGGGCGCAGCACCTACGGCGGATTCGCGACCTCCGTGTCGGTGCACACCGACATGTCGATGTCGCACATCGCGCATCGCGGAACCGCGGCGCAGAAAGCGAAGTACCTGCCAGCGGTCTGTTCCGGCGAGAAGGTCGGTGCGGTCTGCATCACGGAACCCGGCGCGGGTTCCGACGTGGCCGGCATCAAGACCCGGGCCGTGCGCGACGGTAGCGAATGGATTCTCAGTGGAGCGAAAACCTTCATCACCAACGGCGTGTACGGCGACATCTACGTCGTCGCGGCGCGCACCGATCCCGAAGCACGCCGCAAGGGCATCTCGCTGTTCATCGTGGACAAGGGCACGCCGGGTTTTCGCGTGGGGCGCGAACTGGACAAGCACGGCTGGCGATCGAGCGACACCGCCGAGCTGTTCTTCGACGACGTGCGCCTGCCTGCGGACGCGCTGCTGGGCGAGGAAGGCAAGGGCTTCTACTACATCATGAGCACGTTCCAGAACGAGCGCCTGATGCTGGCGGCGCTGGCCTGCGGCCAGTGCTCCAAGGCCATCGAGCTGACCACGGACTACGTGAAGCAACGCAAGGCCTTCGGCAAGACACTGTGGGAACAGCAGACCGTGCGCCACAAGCTCGCGTGGCTCGCGTCCAAGGCGGCGGCCTCGCGCGCCTTCACCTACACCTGCGCGCAGATGCTGGAAGAGGGCCAGGACGTGGTGCGCGAAGTGTCGATGCTCAAGGCGCTCGCGGCCGAAACGCTGATGGAGGTCGTGCACGGCTGTCTGCAACTGCACGGAGGCACCGGCTACATGACCGGCACGCCGATCGAACGCATGGTGCGTGATGCCCGCATCGTCCCCATCGGCGGCGGCGCCACCGAGGTGATGCTGGAAGAAGTGGCGAAGCGGATGTAACGCCAGAGCCGGGCCAGGCTGTTTGATTCGCGGTGCGGCACCGGCTTCGTTCCGGCGCATCTCGAACACGGAACACGATATCGATTGCCCGGCAGCCTGCATGATCGATCGCCGCCGACAGTGCGAAACGCACGCCCACGAAGTCCCCCGGGCGGGAGCTTGCTGTCGAAACCTCATGTCCAGCGCTTGTCGTTGCCGAAACGCCCGGGAGCGTAACTTGCTGGTTGCGACACCGGATATGGCAGATGGCCCGGTGCAGGAAGACGGGCAGGCCGTAACACCGGTTTTCGCGAACGGGAAGTTCGATCAACAACCATCGTCACGCACCCAAGGAAGGGAGTTACACCATGAAATTCAGACTCGGTTTTCTGGGACGGGTAGCGCTCGCGAGCGCGGCCTGTTCGTCTCCTTTTTCGGCGCAGGCCGGCGAAGGGTTTTATATCGGCCTCTTCGGAGGCGTCAACGAACTCGAAGACCAGTCGTTCAAGGTCTACGACTTCACGCCTGGCCCATTCATACCGCCGGTGAACGGCGAGGTCATTAGCGACATCGAATCGGACACCGGCTGGCTGGCCGGTTTCACGATGGGTTACGCGATGGGCGCTTTCCGTCCCGAGCTCGAATTCGCTTACCGCAACAACGATGGCGATACCCAGCGCGATACGGTTTTCCCGGCCCTGGGCGCCATTACCACGGTCAATTCTTCCAGCGTCACCGACTCCACCGAAGCCATCACCGGCATGCTCAATCTGTGGATCGACTTCTTCAAGTCGAGCTCCTTCCATCCGTATATCGGTGGGGGCATCGGCGCCATCGACTATAAATTGAAGGATCCGACCTATCTGGATGCGGATCTCGAGGAGGAGAACGACACGGTCTTCGCCTGGCAGCTAGGCGCCGGCGTGGGCTTTGCACTGGGTGATCGACTCGACCTTTCGTTCGACTATCGCTGGGTCAATGGCGAGAAGGCCGAGTTCGATCTGTTCCCGGAAGCCGAAGGCAAGGTCGAGGAGGAATACGAGGCGCATTCGGCAATGGTGAGCCTGCGGTACTACTTCGACGGTCCGGAACCGGTACCGCCGCCGGCGCCCGAACCGGTGGTCGTGGAACCGGTGGTGGAAGCGCCCCCGCCGCCACCGCCGCCGCCGCCCCCACCTCCCTGCGAGATGGCCGAGCCCGGCGAGCCGTTCGACATGGCGGGTTGCAAGACCGGCGACAAGATGGTGTTGCGCGGCGTCAACTTCGATTTCAACAAGGCGTCGCTGACGACCAACGCCAAGACCATCCTCGACCAGGTGGCCGACGCGCTGACCAAGCGCACCGACATCAAGATCGAACTGGACGGCCACACCGATTCAAAGGGATCGGACAGCTATAACCAGAACCTGTCGCAGCGCCGTGCGCAATCCGTCATGCAATACTTGGCGGGCAAGGGCATCGACGCCGGACGCCTGAGCGCGGTCGGCATGGGCGAAGGCTCGCCGGTGGCCGACAACGAGACCGACGCAGGCCGCGAGCTCAACCGTCGAGTGGAGTTGAAGATCGTCGAAGCCAGCGGCCCCGGCGTCAGCGTTGCGCCGCCCGCCGACGGCTCTGCCACCGGCGATACGATCGAGGAGGCGCCCGCCGCGGATGCGATCTTGATCGACACGCCGCCGCCCTAACCCGCGACGCAAGACGACCCTGTCCGTTTACGAGCGGACAGGGTCGTCTTGCGTCGGAGGCCTTCAAAGCCTCAGCACAATTTTTCCGACGTGTGTGCTGGTCTCCATCAGCCGGTGCGCTTCGCAAGCCTGTTCGAGTGCGAAGGTCTGATGGATCACAGGGCGAATCTTTCCGGATTCGATCAGCGGCCAGATGTGCCTGCGGAGTTCGAGAGCGATCGCAGCCTTGAACGCCACCGGCCGCGGTCGCAGGGTCGAGCCGGTGACGGTCAGGCGTCGCATCAGGATCTGGTTGAGCGGAATCTCCGCCTTCGGTCCGCCAAGCAGTGCGATGAGCACGAGGCGGCCATCGTCGGCGAGGCAGTTGATTTCGCGCGGCACGTAGTCGCCCGCCACCATGTCGAGAATCACATCCACGCCGCGGCCGCTCGTGAGGCGTTTGATCTCGGCAACAAAATCCTCGGTCTTGTAGTTGATGCCGCGTTCCGCGCCGAGCCGCTCGCAGGCGCGCGCCTTGTCGTCCGAACCGGCGGTGGCGAACACGCGATGGCCCCGTGCGTGCGCCATCTGGATGGCAGTCACGCCGATGCCGCTCGTGCCACCCTGCACCAGCAAGGTCTCGCCGGGCGCGAGTCGCGCGCGATCGAACACGTTGCTCCAGACCGTGAAGAAGGTTTCCGGCAGCGAAGCGGCCTCGATGTCGGAGAATCCCGCCGGAACGGGCAGGCACTGCGAAGCGGGCGCCACGCAGAACTCTGCGTAGCCGCCGCCGTGCACGAGCGCGCAGACGCGATCCCCGATGACAAAGCCCGAGTCGCCGACATCGCCCGAGACGATGGTGCCCGCCACTTCCAGTCCCGGCAGATCGGACGCGTCCTTGGGCACCGGATACAACCCGAGCCGTTGCAGGATGTCCGGCCGATTGACGCCCGCCGCGGCGACGCGAATCAGTACTTCACCGGGCTTGGGTTGCGGCGTTTCGCGTTCGCAGGCGACGAGGACTTCCGGTCCGCCGGGCTTGAGGATTTCGATGGCTTTCATGCGCGGCATGATAATCGTCGGGGAGGTATCTCGAGACCGATGCAGCCCTGAGAGGATGGACAAGATGCCGACGGTTCTAAGAATTGGCCCTTATCGATTTCATTTCTACTCGGATGAGCGCGGAGAACCGCCGCATATCCACGTGGCATGTGGCGACGGCGAGTGCAAATTCTGGTTGGACCCTATCGGGCTCGCAAGAAACCAGGGACTTGCGCCGCATGTCCTTCGGGAGATCGAAGGCCTCGTTTATGCTCACGGCCCTGAACTGAGGAACTCGTATGAACAATTCCATGGCAAGTGATGGGGCGGAACGACCCGTCGAAGTCGCCGCGATCCGGGCATGGATCGAACGCCGCATGATTTTCATCGAGCTGACCGACGGCCGAGTCTTCGGGTTTCCGGCCGACCGTTTCCGTCGATTGCACGCGGCGACGGAATCGCAGTTGGCCGAAGTCACCATCCGACTCAACGGATTTGCGCTGCGCTGGGAGTCGATCGACGAAGACATCACCGTTTCAGGCATCGTGGCCGGACGCTTCGAGTTGCCATTGGATATGGCTGCGTAGGTCAGGATTGAATGGCGCTGATGCTGTCTTGTTGCCTCAATGTTCCCGCCGCTCGATGAATCGAGCCAGCCAAACCAGCGGCTCTGCGGCGTCACCGAAGCGGCTCAACACCTCGTGCGCTGTATCGAACAAGTCCGCAGAACGTTCCTTTGCGGCGCGCAGGCCCATCACCGCCGGGTAGGTGGATTTGTGACTCGCCTCGTCCTTGCCCGCGGTCTTGCCGAGGCTGCTGCTGCTGCCCTCGATGTCGAGCACGTCGTCCTGAATCTGGAATGCCAGCCCGATGGCCTTGCCGTAGCGGTCGAGCGCCTCGAACGACGCCGTATCGAGATTGGCCTGAGCCAGACACGCAAGCCGCAGGCAAGCCAGGATCAGCGCGCCGGTCTTGTGCACGTGCAGCGCTTCGAGTTCGGCCAGGGATAACTGCTTGCCCTCAGATGCGAGGTCGATCGCCTGACCGCCCACCATGCCGCGCGAGCCGGCGGCTTCGGCGAGGGCCTCGATCATCTTTACGCGCTGCGACGGATCGATGCGCTGCTCGCGTGCGAGCACCTGAAACGCCAGGGTTTGCAAGGCGTCGCCGACCAGGATGGCGGTGGCTTCGTCGAACTGCTTGTGGAGAGTGGGATGACCGCGACGCAGATCGTCGTCGTCCATCGAAGGCAGATCGTCGTGCACCAGCGAATAGGCGTGAATCAGTTCGACCGCGCAGGCAGCACTATCGACGTGATCGGGCGACAGGCCGAGCACTTCGGCCGCGGCGTAAACAACGAGGGGGCGAAGGCGTTTGCCGCGTGCGGTGGCGTAGCGCATGGCCTCGTGCAGCTTTGCGGGGTGATGCGTGGCGGGCGGAAGGTGCTGGTCCAGCAAGCTTGCGAAGCGTGCCTCGTAGGCCGCGACCCGGGCTTCGAACGACTCCGCGCTCATGGGGCCGTCGCGCCGCCTTCGTCCTCGTCGAGCAGATTCCTCACCTTCAGTTCTGCGGTGTCCAGCGACTTCCTGCACGAGCGCGCGAGCTGCGTCCCGCGCTCGAACAGCTTGAGCGAATCTTCCAGCCGCAGATCGCCTTTCTCCATCTGAGCGACGATGGTTTCCAGCTCCTGCATGTCCTGCTCGAAGCGCGCAACCGTGTCCTCGCTGACTTCGACCGACACGACGGGCTCGACCTGTTCGAGCAGCGGCGTCTGGATGCTGGGTTCGGAGCGCTTGGGCATGATTCGAATGAACGAAGGAATAAGCCGGTAGTGTAGCCGCGAGCCCGGTTGCGGGGCCGCAAGCCATCCGATACGGTGCGCGCCGCTCAACTTAACCAAGCCAATGGCCCACTCAAGCGACGCATCCAAGCATTACGGCGCCGAAGCCATCGAAGTGCTGCAAGGCCTGGACCCGGTGCGCAAGCGCCCGGGCATGTACACCGACACTACGCGGCCCAATCATCTCGCGCAGGAAGTCATCGACAATGCGGTTGACGAGGCTCTGGCCGGTCATGCCTCGCGGATTGACGTGACGGTGTTCGCGGACGGCTCCCTGCAAGGGTCCGACGACGGTCGCGGCATGCCGGTCGATATTCACCCCGAGCACAAGGTCTCGGGCGTGGAATTGATTCTGACCAAGCTGCATTCGGGCGCGAAGTTCTCCAACAAGATGTACCAGTTCTCCGGCGGCCTGCACGGCGTGGGCGTGAGCGTGGTGAACGCGCTGTCCTCCAAGCTCGAAGTGCGCGTGTGCCGCGGCGCGACCGAATACGCGATGGAGTTTCGCGACGGTCACAAGCACACGGCCTTGCTGCCCGTGGGCTCGGTGCCCAAGTCGCGCACCGGCACGTCGGTGCGCTTCTGGCCGGACCCGAAGTATTTCGACAGCCCTAAATTTTCCATACCCAGGCTCAAGCAGATTCTGCGCGCGAAAGCGGTGCTGTGCCCGAACCTGCGGGTGTCGCTGGACGACCAGATCGCCAACGAGCAGACCGTCTGGCAATACGAGAACGGCCTGACCGATTACCTCAAGGACTCGCTGCAAGGCTGCGAGACCTTGCCGGCCGAACCCTTCATCGGCAGCTTCAAGGCCGAGCGCGAACAGGCCGACTGGGCGCTGCTGTGGATCAACGGCGATGGTCCGAGCGAGCCCATCGCCGAGGCCTATGTGAATCTCATTCCGACCACGCAAGGCGGCACACACGTCAACGGTCTGCGCACGGGACTCACCGAGGCGATTCGCGAGTTCTGCGAGTTCCGCAATCTGCTGCCGCGCGGCATGAAGCTCACGCCGGAAGACGTGTGGCAGGGCTGCGCCTACGTGCTGAGCATCAAGATGCAGGACCCGCAGTTCGCGGGCCAGACCAAGGAGCGCCTGTCCTCGCGCGAGACCGCAGCCTTCGTTTCCGGCGTGGTGCACGACTCGTTCGGCCTGTGGCTCAACCAGCATCCGGAACAGGGTGAGCTGGTCGCGCAGCTCGTGATTGCCAACGCCAATGCGCGCATGAAGCTGGCCAAGCAGATCGTGCGCAAGAAGATCACCAGCGGCCCCGCACTGCCGGGCAAGCTGGCCGATTGCGTGCTCACGGACCTGGCGCAAACCGAGCTGTTCCTGGTCGAAGGCGATTCGGCCGGTGGTTCTGCCAAGCAGGCGCGTGATCGCGACACGCAGGCGATCATGCCGCTGCGCGGAAAAATCCTGAACACCTGGGAGGTGGATTCCGGCGAGGCGCTGGGCTCCCAGGAAATCCACGACATCAGCGTGGCCATTGGCGTCGATCCGGGGTCCGCTGATATTTCCGGTCTGCGTTACGGAAAAATCTGCGTGCTGGCCGATGCCGATTCCGATGGCCTGCACATCGCGACCCTGCTCTGCGCCCTGTTCCTCAAGCATTACCGGCCACTGGTCCAGGCCGGGCACATCTACATCGCGATGCCGCCGCTGTTCCGCATCGACGCCGGCAAGAACGTTTTCTATGCGCTCGACGAATCCGAAAGACAGGGCGTGCTGGATCGCCTGAGCTCCGAAGGCAATCGCTCCAAGATCCAAGTCACGCGCTTCAAGGGCCTGGGCGAAATGAATCCGCTGCAACTGCGCGAAACCACCATGGCGCGCGACACGCGGCGGCTGGTGCAGCTTTCCATCGACGAGACGCCGGCCGAGCAGATACTCGACATGCTGCTGGCCAAGAAGCGCGCAGGTGATCGCAAGGACTGGCTGGAGCGAGAGGGCAACAAGGCTGAAGTTTGATTGCCGAGCTTGTAGGAGCGGGCCATGCCCGCGACCCGCCGAAGGCGAACTCTCGCGGGTATGGCCCGCTCCTACAATGGGTGCGTGAACCCTGTCCCCGCCCCCGATCTGCACGCCGCGCTCAAGCGCTGGTTCGGCTTCGACCATTTCCGTCCCGGCCAGGAAGCGGTGCTGCGCGATGCGCTTGCCGGCCGAGACTTGCTCGCGGTCATGCCCACCGGCGGCGGCAAGTCGCTGTGCTTCCAGTTGCCTGCGCTGTTGCGGCCGGGCGTGATGATTGTCGTCTCGCCGCTGATCGCGCTGATGCAGGACCAGGTGCGGCAGCTTCTGGACATGGGCATCGCCGCGGGCTTCCTCAATTCCAGCGCGAGTGCGCGCGAAGCGGCGGACACCAGTGCCGCCGCGCTATCGGGAAACCTGAAGTTGCTGTACCTGGCTCCCGAGCGTCTGCTGATGCCGGAATTCTTGAGCGGCTTCATGGAGCGGCTGATGACGGCGCAGGGCCTGTCGGGCATTACCATCGACGAGGCGCATTGCGTTTCGGAATGGGGACATGATTTCCGGCCCGAGTACCGTCAGCTCGGCAGCCTTCGCGCGCGCTTTCCCGAGGTGCCGGTGTTCGCGTTCACTGCGACCGCAACCACGCGCGTGCGCGCCGACATCCTCGCGCAGTTGCGCCTCGTCGAGCCGGCAACGCACGTCGCGAGTTTCAACCGGCCCAACCTGTTCTACACGGTGCGATCCAAGGCCAAGCAGGCTTATCCGGAACTGCTCGCGCAATCGCGCGAGGGCGGCGCGGGAATCGTGTATTGCCTGTCGCGCAAGCGCGTCGATGAACTCGCCGAGAGATTGTCGAGCGACGGCATCAGGGCTCTGCCGTATCACGCGGGTCTGGATGCGCACACGCGACGCGATAACCAGGAGCGCTTCATCCGCGACGACGCGCAGGTGATGTGCGCGACGGTTGCGTTCGGCATGGGTATCAACAAGCCCGACGTGCGCTGGGTCACGCACTACGACCTGCCGAAGACCATGGAGGGCTACTACCAGGAAGCCGGGCGGGCAGGGCGCGATGGCGAGCCGGCGCGCTGCACCTTGTACTTCGGCGTCGGCGATATCCGCACGGCCGAGTTTCTGATCGCGCAGAAAGTGCATCCCGAAACCGGCGAGCCTCTGCTGGCCGAGCAGCGCGTCGCACGCCAGCAACTGCGGCAGGTGCTGGACTACGCTGAATCTTTCGAGTGTCGTCGTGCCGTGCAGCTTCGCTATTTCGGGGAGGAGTTTCCAGGCTCCTGCGGCGCCTGCGACAACTGCACGCAGGTGCGTGTCACCGAGGATTGGACTCTTGAAGCGCAGCAACTGCTGTCCTGCATCGCACGGCTGGGCCAGCGCGGGCAGCGCTTCGGCGCGGGCACGGCGATCGAAATTCTTCGCGGCGTCGAAAACCAGAAGCTGATCGATCGCGGGCATCAAAGCCTCAGCACTTACGGCATCGGCAAGCATCGTTCGCAGGACGAGTGGCGCCATCTGGTGCGCGCGCTGCTGCATCAGGGCCTGGTCGAGGAGACCAGCGACGGTTACCCGGTGTTGCGTCTGGTCGAGGCCAGTCGCGCGGTGCTCAAGGCCGAGCGCAAGGTGATGGTCACGCCACTGACGCCGCGCGAGCGCAAGCAGAGAGGGCAGAAGACCGCGCCGGAATCGACTCCACCTCAGCCGCAGGCCGAGGCTCTGTTCGAGCGCCTGCGCTCGCTACGCAAGCAGATAGCCGATGCGCAGGGCGTGCCGCCGTACGTGGTGTTCGGCGACGCCAGCCTGCGCGAGATGTCCACACGACAACCCTGCGATGCCGACGCCTTCGGCGGAATCTCCGGCGTGGGTAGCCGCAAGCTCGCGCAGTACGGGCCGAGCTTCACGGCGGCGATCAAGGCATTCCGTGCGGAACAGGGAATGGCGGTGAGTGAGTCCACACAAACCTTCGAACGCCCGCTCAAAGCCGACGAGGACGTGGACAGCGACAGCGTGCAGGCCACGCGACGGCTGTTCGACAACGGTCTGATTATCGAGGACATCGCGGCCCGACGCGGGATTTCGACCGCGACGATCTGTGGTCATCTGGAAGTGTTGCTCGCGGCCGGCCTGCCGCTGAAGCTCGAACGCGTTCTGCCGGCCGAGCGCTTGCAGGCGATGGCGCAGGCTCTGCAGGTGCATGGACATCAACGTCTCAAGCCGGCATGGGAAGCGCTGGGTGGAAGCTACGGCTATGACGAGCTGCGGCTTGCGCGGGGATGGTTGCGGGGAAGGGAAGGGTCGTAGGAGCGGGCCATGCCCGCGACTGTCTGTTGCCTTGCGCCGACCACAGCCTCGTTCGCCTGCGGCGGTCGCGGGCATGGCCCGCTCCCACATGGATGGACGAATAGGCACTCGCGCGACTTGAACGCGCGATGCCCGCGGTTTAGTGTCCAGCCAGCTTCATGACAACCAGAATCCCCGGAGGAGAAATGGAGAAGAAAGTCCCCACCGTCGCCGAACTTACGCGCGACATGCCCAAGAACTGGGGCCGCTGGGGCGCGGACGACGAGGTCGGCGCGCTCAACTTTCTGACCAGCGCCGAGGTGCTGCGCGGCGTGGCCTCGGTCAAACAGGGCAAGACCTTCACCCTGCAGGTGCAGATGGGCAATCCCAAGGGCGATCCGGTGTGGCCGGGGCGCAACCAGGCGCAGCGCATGAACGTGCTCGACGAAGGGCACTTCCTGTGCGGCAAAGGTCCGATCTTTCCCGGCGAACTGCATTACGCCGACGACGTGATGTTCATGTACTTGCAGGGCTCCACGCAGTACGACGCGCTCGGTCACGTCTGGTGCGACGGCAAGCTGTACAACGGCTTCGACGCCAACACCACCATCGGCGGCATGGCCAAGGCCAGCGTGCTGCCGCTGGGCGAGCGCGGCATCGTCGGTCGCGGTGTGTTGATCGACATGGCGCGCTACCGCGGCAAGCGCTCGCTCGATCCGGGCGAGACCTTCACCCACGAAGATCTGCTGGCCGCGGCCAAGAAGCAGGGCGTGACGATCGAAAAGCACGACGTGCTGGTGATTCGCACGGGCTGGATTTCCGCGTTCTACGAAAAAGACCGCGTGGAGTTCTACAAGAATTTCGTCGAGCCGGGTCTGACCTATTCGCCCGAGCTGGTGAAGTGGTTCCATGAAATGGAAATTCCCAACCTGGTCACCGACACCATCGCCAACGAAGTCACCACGGATCCGGTGTCCGGCTGCGTGCTGCCTTTGCACGTGGCGCTGATGAGCAATCTGGGTGTGACCTTCACCGAGATCTGCCAGCTCGATCCTCTGGCCGACGACTGCGCCGAGGACGGCCAGTGGTCTTTCCTGTACGTGGCCGCGCCGCTGAAAGTCGTCAACGGCACCGGCGCGCCCGTCAATCCGGTTGTCGTCAAATAGGTGAAATGAACATGGCCTCCGTTCTTCGCGCGCTGGCTCTGGGCCTGGCGATGTTTTCATTCGGCGGCGCAGCTCTCGCACTCACAGAGGAGGACACCGGAACCTTCGTCGCACTGGACCAGCAAGGCCAGCCGGTCGAAAAAATCCTGCGCGTGTCGAAGAGAGGGGAAGCGTGGAAGTTTGAGGATCGCCAGCCCGACGGGTCCTGGCTGAACGTAAGCTGCCATGGCGGCTGCGAGTACCGCGATGCCACGCTCGAAGACCTCACCGAGTTGTTCGGTTCCGACCCGCCGCCGAACATCCGTCCCGAATGCGTCCGCAACGAGCAGTTTGCCTTCTGCCATCTGGTTCGCACCGATGGCGGGGAAAAGGTGCACGGATACGTGCTGGTGGTACGCATCGGGGAAGAACAATGGCATCCCGTGAACCTGGCGCGACTGCCCAATCCAGAAGATGGGCCGGAGAACGATGCAGCGCCTCCGCCCAAGCTCGAAGCGGCGAGCCTGTTGTGATGGAGGGCGACGATCGTCGCTGGACGCAGCTTTACAGCGCCGGTCACGCACCCGGAATTCGCGTCCGGCACTCGCATGCGCTCGACCTGTTTCGCGCCGCGGCAGCACGCGCGCCGGCAAGTCCGGCCATCCGCTATTTCGACGGCACGCTGAGCTACGGCGAAGTCGACGACTTGAGCGATGCGCTTGCAGTGGCGCTGATCGAAGGCGGCGTGAAGCGCGGCGATAGAGTCGCGCTGTTCCTGCAGAACGTGCCGCAGTTCGTGATCGGCCTGGTGGCGAGCTGGAAGGCCGGTGCCATTGCGGTGTCGATCAACCCGATGAACCGCGAACGCGAAGTCGGTCTGCTGATCGACGACTGCATGCCCGCTGTAATTCTTGTGCACGAGTCGGGCTATTCCGAGGTGCTCGCAAAGGTATTGCCGGATCATCCGGTCGCGACGGTCATCACCACCTCCGAACTGGAATTCCAGTCACGCAGCGATCCGCGTCTGTTCGCATCCAGCCGGCGCAACCGGCCGGTGACGACCCTGGATTTCATGGAGCTGCTCGACATGCACCGCGGCGCCAAGCCACCCGCTGTCGCATGCCAGGCGAGCGATATCGCCATGCTGGTCTACACCTCCGGCACGACCGGCCTGCCCAAGGGCGCGATGGTCTCGCACGGCAACATCGCGTTCACCGCGCAGGTGTATCGCGACTGGATCGAGTTGCGCGAAGGCGACGCGGTGCTCGGCATCGCTCCGCTGTTTCACATCACCGGATTGATCGGCCACATCGCCTTGTCCTTCCTGCTGGCCGGCCCGCTGGTGCTCGCATACCGCTTCGAACCGGGTGTGATGCTCGACGCCATTGGCGAACACAGACCCGCTTTCACCATCGGCGCCATCACTGCGCTGATCGCGCTGATGAACCATCCCGCCGCGACTCGCGAGAGCCTCTCCAGCCTGCGTGCGATCTATTCCGGTGGCGCGCCCATCGCGCCTGCCGTCGTCGAACAGTTCGAGAAAAAATTCGGCATCTACATCCGCAATGCCTACGGCCTCACCGAGACCACGTCACCCAGTACCGTCACGCCGCTGGACAAGCGCGGTCCGGTCGATCCGGCGTTCGGCGCGCTCTCGGTCGGCGTGCCGACCTTCGATACCGAGATCCGCATCCTGGATACCGAGACAGGCGCGGTGATGAAACCCGGCGAGGCCGGCGAGATCGTTATTCGCGGACCGCAGGTCGTGTCGGGTTACTGGAACAAGCCCTCTGCGAGTGCGGAGGCCATCCGCGACGGCTGGCTCTTCACCGGCGACATCGGCGTGTTGGACGACGCCGGCTGGCTGTACTTGGTGGATCGCAAGAAGGACATGATCAACGCAGCCGGCTACAAGGTCTGGCCGCGCGAAGTCGAAGACGTGCTCTACACCCATCCCGCCGTGCGCGAGGCCGCGGTCGTCGGCATCCCCGACGAGTACCGTGGCGAGAGCGTCAAGGCCGTGCTCAGCCTCAAGCCGGGTGCGAGCGTGACGAGCGAGGAGATCGTCGAGTTCTGTAAATCGCGCATGGCGGCCTACAAGTACCCGCGCAAGGTCGAGTTTCTGCCGGAACTGCCGAAGACCGTGACTGGCAAGATTCTGCGGCGCGAGTTGCGCGGGTAGAGGGGTTCCGCAGAAGCGCGGACATGCGCGTTGGAAGCGTCCCTCAATCGTCGTTGCGGATCGTTCCCTTTCCCTGGCTGTCGGCAAGGGTGGCGCCGCTGGAGTTGAACAGCCTGACCAGGAAGGTCTCGTTCAGCTCGGATCGGGTGTCGCCTTTGACCGCGATGTCGACTATGCGTCGGGTCTCGCCGGCCTTGAAGCTGAGCGTGCCGCTGCGCGCGACGTAATCCGAACCCGATCGCGCGCGCTCGTTGGTGGTGGCGAAATCCACCGTGACCGGCGTCGCGGATTTTTCCGACAGGCTCACGGTGAAGCTGGCCAGCCGCACGCCGCGCCTGCCCTCGATCACAGAGACATCGTCGATGCTCAGCGTGGGCGGTGGCAGGGTGCGGCTGCTGAAGATATCGGTGACGCCGCCCACGGTGAGCCGGGTATGCACCGCGGTGTCGAATCTCGACGACGCGGTGTGGCGAACGCACACGGTCTGCTCGTTGACGACGGTCGTGGGTGCGGAGGTGAATACGCCGGTGCAGCCTACGGAATAGCGCCCACCTCCACCGGTCACGGAGATGGGGGCGGGTGCGCCGATGCCGCGGATCGTGACCGTATCGGACGTGCGCTTGCTGCTGCGCGGCACCCGGCTCTGGTCGGTGAACCTGAAGGGCGTGGGTTGGGTATTGGGCGGGGCCAGAATTCCGGAGGCGAGGGGCAGGCCGGGTTCCTGTTCCAGCACAACGGGGCTTTCGCTGTCGGCGTCGGTGGCGCTTGCAAGGGATGGCAAGTGCGAGATGCGGAAGGTGTTGGTTGTGCGCGCACCCGCATTGGGCATCAGCGATACGGTCACGAAATAGGTGGCCGTCTCACCGAAGCCGTAGGGCGGGTTGAGATCGCGATTGCCGAGGTCCACGCGCAAAAGGCCGTCGTGCAGCTTCAAGGTGCCGACGATGGCGGTCGGCGTGTCGCTGTCCGGGTTCAGCGCGCCGTCGCCGTCGCTGTCGCGGAACACGCGCAGTTCGCGGATCAGGGCGTTGGCCTGCGCGCTGGTCAGAGGCGCGCTGCCGTCGCCGGTTTCGAGCAGAAGGGTGAGGCGGCCGAGCTGAACGCGGTGGTCTCCCGCGCGCCCGCGGTGCAGGCCGTCGATGCGCAGCACCGGCACGTTGACCTGCGCGGGGCTCAGTGCGTCCGGCGTTTCGTCGAAGGTCTCCAGCGCGTACTGGCCGCCCTGATTGCGATACATCGAGATCGAGTGATCAAGCGTGGACGCCAGCAGCACCTCCGGTTTGCCGTCGCCGTCGAGGTCGGCGGCAAAGACGGAACGCGGCTGCTCGCCCGCCGGGCCCACGGTTCGCGGCGTAAAGCCGGGATCGGCGGCGCCGTCGTTCTCGAACCAGGTCAGGGTATTGCTGGCGCGGAAGGCGGACAGCACGTCGGGGTCGCCGTCGCCATCGAGGTCTGCGGTGAAGACCGAGATCGCGCCGGGTGCAGTGCTGCCGATGGTGTGCGCGGTGAAGCCGGGCACCGTCCCGCCGTCGTTCTCGTACCAGGCGATGCGGTTGTCGTTGTCGGAAGCCGACAGCACGTCGATGTCGCCGTCGCCGTCCAGGTCGGCGGCGTGGACCGCGTAGGCGCCGTCGGTGATGCCGATGGTTCGAAGCGTGAAGCCCGGAGTCCTCGCACCATCGTTTTCGTACCAGGCGATCTTGTCGTCGCCGGTGGACGCAGAGAGCACGTCCAGATCGCCGTCGCCGTCGAGGTCCGCGGCGAAGACCGAGATCGCACCGATGGCGCTGGCGTTGACGATATGCGGGGTGAAGACCGGGACGGCCGCGCCGTCGTTCTCGTACCAGGCGATCCGGTTGTCGACGAGCGAAGCCGAGAGCACGTCCATATCGCCGTCGCCGTCGAGGTCCGCGGCATGCACGGAGCGCGGCGAGCCGGACGCGGCGTCGATGGTATGCAGCGTGAATACGGGCACCTCTGCGCCGTCGTTGCGGTACCAGGCGATCTTGTTGTCGCCGGGCGAAGCCGAGAGCACGTCGAGATGGCCGTCTCCGTCCACATCGGCGGCGAAGACCGAGGCCGCGCCTTCGGCCGTGGAGCTGATCGTTCGCGCCGTGAAGACCCCCGCGTCGTTCTGGTACCAGGCGATGCTGTGGTCGTCCCGCGATGCCGACAGCAGGTCGGCGTCGCCGTCGCCATCGAGGTCGGCCGCGTGCACCGAGTACGCGCCCGCGGCCGCGCTGGAGACGATCTGCCGTTCCGCGAATACCGCGCTGCGGTGAATGGCCTGGCCGTTCGAAACGTCGCCGGCCGCCGCCTGCAGCAGCGCCATCGCGCCCAGCAACAGGGCCGGGCCGGCCAGGCAGCTCACGGACGAACCGAGGCGCAGCGCGGCAACGATGGGGCGTGGCCGAAAAGCCTGCGGCTTGCCGTAACCGGCAGCCAAAGCGGTGTGGCGCGAGGTGCGCAATTCGACCATGACGATTTTCGTTGTTTTAGGTATGGGTCGGGTCCCGGTGGACTGCTGCATTTTCCGCAGACTATCCGGCCTTTCACAAGCGCGTCGACCGACGCACCGCTGGCTCCTCCGCACCCGTACTACCGGTCGGGTGTGGCGCCGTTCGCATCGGAACAAAGTTTCTTGAGGTTTCCCCAGATTTTCGTGGAGAGCCCGTCCTACCGTTTTCTCCGCGATAACGGCGTGCATCCGCGCGCCGAAGGCTTTCATCAAACAAACCGTAGGCCGCATTCATGCGGCGAGATCGGCGCATGAGTGCGCCCTACGATGGGTCGGAAACGCCACGTTTGCTGCACAATTACGGCGCGCTGACCGCTCCTACGGGTCGGCGTGGCCGGCGGAGTGCCGTTACAGTGCGCCTATGGAAGCGGTACCGGAAAAACGGCCGATCAACCCGAGAGCCATGCGTCCGTGAGCGTCGATTCGCCGATCGAACAGGCCGCAACGCTCCTGCGCGCGGCGCGCCGCGTGCTGGTCATCACCGGCGCCGGCTTGTCCGCCGACTCCGGCCTGCCGACCTACCGCGGCATCGGCGGGCTGTACGAGTCCGAGATGACCGAAGACGCGATCCCGATCGAGATCGCGCTGTCCGGCCAGATGCTGCGGGCAAAGCCCGCCGTAACCTGGAAATACCTGATGCAGGTCGAGTGCGCGTGCCGCGCCGCGAAGGCCAACGCAGGTCACATTGCGCTGGCGCGCATGGCGCAGTATTTCAAGCGCTTCACCGTGCTGACGCAGAACATCGACGGCTTTCATCGCGATGCGGGACAGGACTCGCTGATCGAAATTCATGGCAACGTGCACGAGCTGTTCTGCACCGAATGCCGGAAGGAGTGGCACGTTCCCAACTACGCGATGCTCAAGACCCCGCCGCGTTGCGATGACTGCCACGGTCCGGTGCGACCCAGAGTGGTGCTGTTCGGCGAAATGCTGCCGCCGGCAGCGCTCACGCAGCTCGACGAGGCGCTCGACCAGGGCGTGGACCTGGTGATGAGCATCGGCACCACCAGCGTGTTTCCGTATATCGCCGCGCCGGTGATTCAGGCCGCGCGCATGTGCGTGCCGACCATCGAGATCAATCCCGGCGAGTCCGAAGTCTCCGCTGTGGTGCAACTGCGCATCCGAGAGCGCGCGGCCCTGGTGTTGCCGCGGATGCTGAAACTGCTCGAACAATGATGAGCCTGGCGCGCTGGAAGCAGCCCTGGGCAGAGCTGGGCCTGAGCGCGCGCATGGAGCTTCACGCCGATCTGCGGCACCGCTATTCCGAGCCGCATCGCGCGTATCACACGCTGCACCACATTGCCGAATGCCTGCAATTGCTGGAGCAGACGCGGAGCCTCGTCCCCAGCCCGGCGTCGGTCGAGATCGCCATCTGGTTTCACGACGCCATCTACGATCCGCGCAAGACCGACAACGAAGTACGCAGTGCCGAATGGGCGCAGCGCGAACTGCGTCGTGCGGGCGCTTCGACGGACGTGCAGGAACGGATCGCGTCCATGATTCTCGTCACCGCGCACGCAGGCGCGCCGCAGACGCCGGACGAGCAACTGCTGGCCGACATCGACCTCGCGATTCTCGGCGCCGGGCCGAAGCGCTTCGACGAATACGAGCGTCAGGTGCGCACCGAGTACCAGCACGTTCCGACCCGGCAGTTCCGGCCCGCGCGGCGCAAGCTGCTGAGCGGGTTTCTGGAGCGCGAGCAGATCTACTGCACGCCCTGGTTTCGCGAAAACCGCGAGGCACAGGCCCGAGCAAATCTTCAGCGCTCGCTGACGCGGCTGGCGGGGAAGTTCTGGTAGATCGACATACGCTCAACGCCCCCGCTCGCGGCTGAAGCTGAACTGCACGTTGGCCATCACCAGCGAGTTGTCGCCGAGCCGGCCGAGGGGTCCTTCCTCGTCGCCGCCGTACAGATCAGCGGCGAGGTTGATCGAAACATCGTCGCGAAGAATCAGCTTCAGCCGCGGTCGCAGCACGTAGTCGTTCGTCTGTGCGATCCACGCCGCGTCGATGCTCACCGAGTAGCGCGTGCCCAGGCTTGAAGGATAGACGCCGAAAGACAGGCCGCTGAAGGCGGGTTGAGCTTCTTCGTTGAGGATGTCCGCGCCGCGCGCGAGTGCATCCAGCAGGGGCGAGGCGCCACGAGCGCGGGCGGCGTCATCGAAGTTCTGCTTGTGGAAAGCCTGGCTCACCAGCCGCCAACCGGAGGCAAGTGCCCGTTCTACGCCGAGCACCGCAAACACGTTATCGCTCTTGCGGAATTCGATGCCCGCGAAATCGCAGCAGTCGTCCGTCTTCGTGTACGCCGCCTCGCCTCGCACAATCAGCGAACTCCAGGGCATGGCGAAGTCCGCACCCAGAACATCCACTCGCGGGTGCCGCAGATTCAGCACGAGGCTGTCGGCGAAGTCCGGCGCGGGCACCAGGTTGGGACGCAGGCTGTGCCCGTGAAAATAGGAGACGGACCACTCGACGCTCGAACCCTGCCGCTCGAGCTTCAGGCCGTAAGCCCCGACCGGTTCTTCCGGCTCGGCTTCGCGCACCCGTAGCGACCCGGTATCGCCAAGCGGTACCAGGCTCGGCCGAAACAGCGGCAGCACCACGCCGGTGACCTGGCCCACTGGCGTCTTGTAGCTGACCCGCGCCGCAAACGAACCCACACGCTGATCCGCGTCCGTCATGCTCAGCCAGGTGTAGCGGTACGGCGTGAGGTTGTCGGTGGGATTGAGGACGTCCGTGCGTCCCCAGGCGATGGTTTGCACACCGATCCGCAAGTCCAGCGGCCCGTCGCTGTAATTGAGGAAGGCCTCGCGCAGTGCCACCGCATCGCCGCCGCCGTGCGCGTCACGGGAAGCGGCGTCCAGGTCGTACCGAAAGTAAATGCCCGGCGCCAGGGCCTGCGTCAGCTTGAGGGCTGCGCGCGGGACGGCGATGGAGCGGTCGTCGTTCAGTTCGCGGTTGGAACTGGATGCGCCCATCGATAGCGAGCCCGAGAGTTTCAGCCGCTGCTGGGCGTAGGGCATGGGTTCTGCACAGACTGGTGTGACCATCGCCATCCCGAGCGCGCAGATACACAGAAGCCTTGGCAACGAAGCGTACGGTCGCGGGCGTGGCCCGCTCCTACGGAATCCACCACTCACAGGAGCGGGCCATGCCCGCGAGAGTCTCTTGAGCGCTCCACGCACCCGCCTACTCCTCCCGTTCCAACGCATCGGCACTGAAATCGGTCTCGAGTAAGTCAGTCGCGAACTCAAATTTCTGGATGGTCAGCCGCGTGCTGTCGCCGGTCTGCGCATTCAACGCCTCCACCTCGTACGCGACGAAGGCTCCGGGCTGCTCGGGCACGGGCTTCACCTGCCGATTCAGGATGAGCTTGAGCGGCTTGCCGTCCAGGTCCCAGGTGTCCATCTTCCAGTTGAACGCGGTCTCGCGGTCGATGCAGCTCAGGCGCTTGGAGTAACCGGATTCGTCGCGGGCCATGTCGTTGGCCGGTACCGATTCCACCATCCAGCAAGCGTGACCTTCCCAGGTGCCTTCGCCGACGATCCGGTGCTGCCACTTTGACGGCCGATGGCCAATCACGTCACCGTAACTCAGCACGGTGCCCATGAAGCTGTCGCGCTTGCCGTCGGCAATCACGCGGCGCGTTTTCTTGATCGCAGGCACGTAGAGCCATACGTCGTCCGCGCGATCGCTGTGCTCCACCAACAGGGTCGCCAGACCCTTGGCGTCGGCCGGATGTTCGAAGCGGCTGATGCGGCTGTTATCGAGGTTGCCCGTCTGCAAACGCGTGGCGCCCGAAACCTTGCGCGTGCGCACTGTGCCGCTGCCGGATCGCAACTCCAAGGTGAACTCCAGGCGCGAGCCCTGGACCAATGTGGTGCGATGGCTGCGCTCCATCAGGCTTGTGGCGTCCGGCGCGGAGTCTGGCGATGCCGTCGCCAGCGTCGATAGCAGCAGCGCACAAAACATCACGAAAACGCCGGTGCACAAGTTACGACACATCGCCCCACCATCGTCATTCCCGCGGAGGCGGGAATCCAGTTTTGGCCCGGAAGACCAAGCCGTATTCGGATCGGCGAGACTGGATTCCCGCCTCCGCGGGAATGACGGTCGGGAAATTAAACCTTGCGCGATTGGACACACGGCACCGTCTCCAATGAATCACGCCGCGCAAAAATCGCCGCCGGCCTGAGCGTGAGCAGCAAAGCCGGAAACAGCGTCAGCGAAGCCGCGATGCTCGCCAGCATCGACGCGCTCACCAGCAGGCCCAGCCACAGGTGCACGTTGTAACCAATCGACGCCACCAGCCCGAAGTACCCGCCTCCCACCGCACAGGCCACGAACAGCGCCGCCTTGCCGGCCGTGCGGAAGGCCATGTGAGTGGCGAGCGCCTCATCGTCAGGATGCAGACGCAGAAAGTCGCGCAGCCGCGTGCCGAAGTAGATGGCGTAGTCCGCGCCGATGCCCACCGACACGGCGGCGATGAAGATCGTGGCCACGTTCAGGGTGATGTTCAGCACCGTCATTGCCGCGAACGCGAACAGGGTCGAGGCGAGCAGGGGCACGGCGACCAGCAGGCCCATCAGGATCGAGCGGAACAGCAACGCCGCGATGAGCGCCGCAATGCTCAGCATCTGCACGATGTTCGCCAGCTTCACCTCGATGAACTTCTGATTGAGCGCCAGGGTGGTGGCGCCGGTGCCGCCGAGCATCAGGCTCACGCCCTTGGGTACCTGCGTGCCGAATTCCGCGCGCAGATCGCGAAACAAATGGTCGATGAACAGCGAGGAATCCGTCTTCGAAAGCACGCGAATCAGCGCCGCATCGCGCTCAGGAGTGACGAATTCATCCAGCACCCCACTGCCCGCGCCGGACTCGTAGATGAAGAGAAACTGTCGCAGCGCCTCGTCCGTCCACGGCAGGGCGCCGGCTGCGCAGTACGGAGTGTCGAACCCGCAACCGACTTCCGCTGCCGCATCGGCATAGGACACGGCCGTCCCGATCTCCGGCTTGGCCAGCAGCCAGGCCTCGATGCGACGCATCAGATTGGCCGTCTCCGCTGTCGCAATCGCGTTGTCGCCTTCGCCCTTGAACAGCAGGTACAGCACGCTCGATCCTGCGAACCGCTCGTTCAGCACCCTCTCCGATTTGCGGATATCCGTCCAGCGCGCGAAATATTCCTCCACCGAGTTGTCCACCTTCACCTGCGTGGCCAGTGCGCCGAAGCCGGCGAGCAACATCAGCGACACGAGGATCGTGCGTCGCCGCCGGGCTGGCACACAGAGCCCCGCACAGAAATCGACAATGCGGTCCCACACCGTCAGCCGGTTCTCGACATGCGGCAGGGACTTGGGCATCACCCGCAGCCGCAGGGCGGGAATGAAAACCAGCTCGACGACCAGACCCGCCATGATCCCGACCGCCGCATACAGGCCGAAGGTGCGAACCACCGGCGTCTCGAAAATCACCAGCGAAGCAAAACTGCACGCCGCCACCAGCGATGCGGCAACCATGACCGGCGCGATGCTCAGGAAAGACTGCTCGATGGCCTTGCGGCTCGCGGCGCGCCATTCATCCGTGCCGGGGCTGAGCGAACCCGCCAGCACAACGAACTCCTCGTTGTAACGCTTGAGCATCTGCACCGCGTGACCCGCGGTGAGCGCCACGATGACGAGCGGGGCCGTACTGTTGAATCCGTCCAGCCTGATCCCGCACAGCCTCATGCACGCTGTTGCGATGGCCGCCGACACGATGGCCGTCAGCAACGGAAACACCAGACCCTGCATGGACCGGAACGCCTCGAAGTGGATGAGGCCCACCAGCAGCAAGGTGAACGGCAGCACCAGAAAAATGTTCTGGGTGTAACGCTCCAGCGCCGCGAACACCGTGGGCTGCCCGCCAACCACCAGCGTGAACGCCGGATCGGAAATAGCGTCGAGCTTCGCTCGCAGGTTTTTGAAGAAAGCCAGCTTGCCTTGCCTGGGTTCCTGCATGCGCAGCAAGAGCAATGAGGCTCGCCCGTCCTCGGACAACAGGCTGCGATACACGCTGCTTTTTCGCGCCCGCTCCGTCGCGCCTTTCCAATCCTTGGCATCGCGAAGAATGGGAACGATCCGGACGTCGCCACCGCTGCCTTCGACTACTTTGGCGCGATCCGACAGCATCGAGATCAAGTCCGCGGGACGCACCCCCGGCAGCGCGAGCAAGGCCGACTGAACACGCGCCAGTTGCTGTGCGCCCTTGGCATCCAGCGCCTGCCCGTTCTCGTGGGTCAACCCGAGCACCACGTAATCGCTAGGCCCGAACAACTTCTGCGACAGCCGGATCGTCTGGGTAATTTCGCTGCCCTCGGGCAGCATCGTATCCAGCTCGATGTAGATGCGCGGAAACGGTAGGCAGGCGCAGGCGGCGAGCATCAGCACCGCGCCCAACCAGAGCGTTCGCGAACTGTTGTCGAGGACCAGGCGCAGTAGTGCGGCGTAGCGGTTCATATCGCGCTACCCAGACCTTACGAGTTCAAGGTACCCGACGACTCCGAACGGATCCTCGAAGTAACGGCTCGATGCAATTTCATCCCGCGGAACACCGTGCCCCAGCCGTTCGATCTGCACGCGGTCGCGGACGATGAGGTGCCAGTCCATGAACGTTTCCATATACCCGCGCGCATGGTTGGTGGTGAGGAAGTTGGGGACGATGAGCTTGCCGCCCGGCGCCAGCATCCCGAACAGGCGGGCCGTCAGTGCCTGTGCGATGGGCTCGGCGAGGTAGTCGTACAGGCCGGCGGCGTACGCGAGGTGTAGCGCGTCGAAGCGGACGTCTCCGTTGAGCACGCCGCGAACCGAGCCGGCCTGCACGTCGATGGGCAACTGGCCGTAGTCGCGGGAAGCAACGTCCAGGCTCTCGACGTCCTGATCGACGGCGAAGAGCTTTTCGACCATGCCCTCCGCCAGCGCCTTGCTCTCTGCGGCTTCGCGCAGATGTCCGCAGGCCGGCGACAGCACGCGCGCAGACCCGAAACGGGCGGCGGCGTGGTCGATTTCGCGCGCCAGCATTTTCATGCGCCACAGCACGCCATCACCGGCTGGAGATCCGCTGGTATACGCAAACACCTGCGCGCCGATCGGGGTAAGCGGAGACGGCGGAACTCGGAAATAAAGCTGGTCCAGCATCACCGCGTCGCCGGCGTAACCGCGCGGTTTCTCGCGTGTGCGGCGGGTGAGCGGGTCTTGCAGGAACACGTCGCGCAGCGGGTGCTGTTCGCATGCAGGCCGAACCACTTGCTGCCAATAGTCCTCATCGTTGGTGAGGCGCAGATGGCGTAGCGTGCCAACGAGATCAATCGTGGCGTCCGTCACCTCGCCCGCGTGGATACGGCAGTGCGTGGTGTCGAGGATTGCCTGGAAGTCGGTGGGGTTCATGGGCGTACAAGGTTCCGGTGTTTCCCGTGAGAGAGAGCCCGAGCGAAGTCGATGGGGTGCTACGACTGCGATGCGTCGTCCAATCACGTCAGACGAAAGGGTCGGAGCGCGCTAGCTTCCAAGGCCGAATGACTCAAAGTCGTACTTGATGCCGAGGTGTCCGTAGACCTCGTCGTCAGACCCAAGCAACTCAGGGTGATTGGCCCATGTGATTCCCAGCGGTATCGAGACTTTGTCGCCGATTGGGACTTCAAGCGCCGCGCCGACCTTTGCCTGGGAGTCGAACTTTTCGGCGGCTGGTAGGCTGTCGAAGTAGGTGTACGACGCTTCGAATCGCACTACGGGCTGGCCTGCCCCTTGTATCAATTGTCCGAGTCCTTTGGAGAGCCACTCAGGCGCTTTCCTCGAATAGCCGCTGCTCGCGGCATAACTCTCGACGCCGGATAGGGGATCTCCAACGAGCTTGTCGACGCTCTTCCAGTCCAGGTTAAAAATCCAGCCGGCATTGCTTTCCGTTTCGCCTTCCGCAGGTGCGGTTCCTGAATCCACGCGCAGACTGACCCCGTGGCGATCTGCTCCGAACTGGTCTCCCTGCTGCGTGCCAGAGACGGCGAGTGTTACCGCGATGCGTTGCTTGAGTTCCACCTGGAAGTTCTTCAGCACGGACGCTTTTACCTCGTCGCGCGCATGTCTGAGATTGTTCATCATCTGGTTCAAGTTCCGCACGTTGGGATTGTTGATCTCCACCTCACTCAGCGCTTTCTCCGCGACCCTATCGAGATACGACTCGCGCATGCACCCCATACTGTCGTGGGCGTCCGCTTTATCGGCTTTGTCGAACTCGTGCCGAAATCGCTTCTTCAGATCGCTAATTGCACCAGCGACATCAGTCCGTGTGACGCTGAGCTGTGCCTCTCGGGGTGCCCAAGCGCTATTGAATCTGGCGCGCAGCTCCCGAAGATTCTTTCCGTCATCCAGGTCTCGTACGCCTGCGAGTTGTGTCTTGAACTCCCAAGTGACGATGTCCCCGTACTCGTCGGCAGACTGCGCGTCTTCCAAGGTGCCGTCGGCGTCCGAGTCGAGCGCCGTGCCGGTGCCGCCTAAGCTCAAAGAGGCGCCGAAGCGACGCCAACGCCGGTCTGCTGCTCCGTCATCTTTGGTTGCATCGACACCAAGCACTCCTCCGAGCCCGCGTGCACCCAGGTTGAGAGTCAATTGAGGCGAAGACGCAGCCTGGTAACTCTGTGAGTCAACGGCGAACGCAAGCCGCCGCGCGAACTCGGCGGCGGTTGCTAAGCGCGATCCGCCATTCTCTCCAGACGCTTCGCTCTGCCTGCCGTTCACAGAGGCAGTGATGTCATCGTCTTTTACTTGCTGAAGCCATTCAGCCTCTTGGACTGACGTTTGGGCCGTATCGAGCCGTTCCTTTTCTAGCCACTCGACAGCCTGCTTCACATCGGTCACGCAATTTGGCTCGGCTTCACCTGCTCCTAACGCTGGACCGGCTACGAAGCTCATCAATGCTCCCGCGATGAACATTTGCTTGAATGTGGAAAACATTTGATTTCTCCGCTCAGGTGAATGCTTCCAGGGTCCAGCTATCGGCGCCTTTACCGGGTGGGATGAAACGCGGCTCCGTGCGAACGACCCCAGTGTCCGAAGCCAGGGTGACCACGTATGCGAAAGCCCCGGCTGCGGCTACGGCGAAATCGATGTCGTATTCCCGACCCGCGGCGAGCGGGATGGTGGTCGTGATCGTGCCGCCGGGTACTACTGTCTGGGGCGGGTGAATGCTCCCGGGCAACGTTGTTAGGGGAGCAGCCTTATCGGCGGCTCGGACATCGATTGCACAAGTGGCACTTTGCGGGTGGACGTCGATATTGATGTCCAACGAGGTGGCACCTGGAATCAGAAGTGGCATAGGCATGGGAGGCTCCGGAAGCAAAGGGATTGGTAACGGTTGTCGAGTAGGCGCGCTGTTGCTTGCCACGCCCCAAATCTTCCCGAACGCGTAGCTTGGAGTCCTGAAGAAATCCTGAAATTTTCCTGAAGAATTTCTGAAATCGCGCAAGCCCTTGAAAAGGCGGTGTTGTGAATGGGGCTATGTGAAGCGGCTCTTTGACGGAGGCGTGTCCCAGATGCGGATGAAGAGTTCTGGCGGGACGCCTGGCGCTTTACGGTACTAACGGATGTCGTTAGCATTGGGTCGTGCCTATCCAGTCCTTCAAGTGCACAGACACGCAAAGTCTGTTTGCCGGCGTCCGGGTGAAACGCTTCGTCAACATCGAGACGGTCGCCATGCGCAAGCTGGCCATGTTGAATCGGGCCGGTCGGATCGATGACCTGCGGGTACCGCCCGGCAATCGCCTGGAAGGTCTGAAGGGCGATCGGGCTGGCCGTTGCAGCATTCGGATCAACGATCAATTCCGCGTGTGCTTCGTCTGGACCGAACAGGGTCCGAAGGACGTTGAGATCGTGGACTACCACTGACTGAGAAAGACCATGCGCAAGATTCCCTATCCTCACCCCGGCGAGATCCTCATGGAGGAGTTCCTTGCGCCCATGGGCGTCACGCAGTACCGCCTGGCCAAGGAGATTGGCGTGCCGCAGCGGCGCATCGGCGAGATCGTGGCAGGCGCGCGCGGCGTGAGCGCCGACACCGCGCTGAGGCTGTCGCGATTCTTCGGGATGTCCGATGGTTTCTGGCTCGGCCTGCAGATGGATTACGACGCCGCCGTTGCCAAGGATGCCCTGGCCAAGACACTGGCCAAGATCAAACCCTGGGCGCTCGCAAGCGAGGGCGGAGGCAAGGCAGCGAGTTGAAGTCGGGGAGAGGGGCAGCATGGGTTTTGTGCCTCAAGGGTTACAGGTAAGCCTTGTGGCCCGACCCGTGGCCATCACCAATGAGCGGTTCTCCGAGTGCGTGACATGCGGTGTCAGTCCAGAGGCCCGGATAATTTCCGCAACGACCTCCTCGTCCTTCAGGATCAAGGACCAGTCGGCTACCCATTCCTTCGCCACCTTTGACGCGTCTTCCGGCGTGTAATTGGTGAAGGCCAGGACGCCACCGGGCGACAGGTTCTGGTGCAGGTGGGTGAGCATCTGGACGCTGTAGTCGCGGTCGAAGTAATCGAACAGCCCGGACGCCACGATCACGTCGAACTGCAGGCCTTGGATCAACCTAGGAAGGTGCTTGATCGGAGTGCAGTGCGTGGTGAGATTGACGCAGGAGTCGGCGAAGGTGGCCGAGCGTGCGTAGCTGAGTGCCGCGGGGTCCTGGTCGCAGAGAACGAAGTCGATGCGCTCGCGTAGCCCGGGCGCTACGCGATGCAGCGCGTCGGCAAGGTAGCGGCCGCCGCCGCAGGCGATGTCGAGGACGCGAATCCGCGCTTGGCGGCTCAGGCGCTCCTCGCATTCGGTGGCGATGAGCCGCGCAAGCCAGTGACGCCGTTCCCAGATCGAAACCACCGAGTGAATCGTCTGGAAAACGCCGTCGAGCGAATTGACGAACGCCGACTGATACGGGTCGTGGCAATCGCTGCCTTCCAGGTCGTACATCCATTCGACGATGAGAAAGTCGCCGGCATAGCCCTGCGGTTTCAGGAACGAACGCGAGAAGAATCGCGACTTTCCGACCACGGGGAACAAGGCCGCGCGAAGCCTCGATTTCTCGCGCGCCAACTCGAGGTCTGTCAGCGTTCGCGAGTGCTCGTCCGCGCTCTTCATCAAGGTCCAGAACGCGTCGATGAGCTTGTTGGCGAGGGCGCTTTCCGGTCGTGTCGAGGACGCGCGCCGATATTCGCGCTCCACGTTCTGAGCGATCGCCAGAAAACGCGCGGTCGCAAGACCCAGCAGTTCCGCATCCATGATGTGATCCATGGCGTGCTATCCGGGCTTAGTGAGTTCGAGATACCCGACGACCCCGAACGGACCTTCGAAGTAACGGCTCGATGCAACGCCATCCCGCTGCACGCCATCCCCCAGCCGCTCGATCTGCTCGCGGTCGCGGACGATCAAGTGCCAGTCCATGAAACTCTCCATGTACCCGCGGCCGTGATTCGAGGCCAGGAAGTTGGGCACGATCAGCTTTCCGCCCGGCGCCAGCGTGTCGAACAGGCGCGCGGTCAGCGCTTGCGCCTGAGCTTCCGGCAGGTAGTCGTAGAGGCCTGCGGCATAGGCGAGGTGGAATCCGTGCAGGTTGACCTCGCCTTTCAGGATTCCGCGTACGGACCCGAGTTGCGTGATCACCGACGAGTCTTCGTATTCGCTGGCCACGACTGCCAGACTCTCCGCGTCCTGATCCATCGCCACGATTTGTCCGATGCGGCCTTCGGCAAACGCCCTGCTGTGACGCAACTCGCGCAGGTGGCCCGCAGCGAGAGCAAACATTCGGATGCTGCCGAAGCGGTCTGCGGCTTCGTCCATCTCCCTGGCCAGAAATCCGGCCCGCCAGCGCACGCCCTCGGCGGCGAGCGAACCCGTGGTCCTCTCAAACGTTTGTACGCCAACGGACGAAGTGCCCTCAGGCGGCGTGCGGGAGTAGACGAAGTCCAGCATTACGGCATCGCCCGCATATCCGCGCGGCTTCTCGCGAGCGCGCCGCGTGTACGGGTCCTGCACGAAAATGTCCGACAGCGGGTGCGCGTTGCAAAGCGGGCGCACGACCTGGTTCCACCAGTCGTTGCTCTGGCTCAGGCGAAGCTGCGTGAGCGTCGCAGATAGCCGATCGAAGGCCGGTCGAAACGCACCGGCACGAATCTGATCGAGGGTGGAGTCGAGGAGTTGTTGGAAGGCGGATGGGTTCATGGCTGCGTTCTTCCGGAGTTGATTGCGGACGAGTCGGTGGCGTTGCTCATTACTCGGGTACTGTGAAAAGATGGGTGTATGTCCATTGCCCATTCCAGACTCACTGCCCAAGGCCAGATCTCCATTCCGGCCGCCATCCGCCGCAAGCTTGGCTTGACGGCGGGTGCGACCCTGGAATGGGATGAGGTGGACGGAAACGTGGTGGTGCGACGCAGCGGACGATTCGATTCCGAGGACATGCATCGCGCCTTGTTTCCGACACCGCCTGCGCCGAAATCGGATGCCGAGCTGAAGGCAGGAATCCGCCAGCGCATGCGCCAGCGACATGCGCGCGGTTGACGCCAACATCCTGGTCCGGCTGCTAAGCCGGGACGCGCACTGGACTCAAACCTTCGCTGATGCTCACCGAGACTGGATAGCGATAAGGCACCCGGTAGGTAGGGAGGCGCATATCGAGATAGCGGCCTCTTCATGTTGCTAACGGATTCCGTTAGTATTGATGCGTGTCCATCCAGTCCTTCAAGTGCACAGACACGCAAAGCCTGTTTGCCGGCGATCGGGTAAAGCGTTTCGTCAACATCGAGACGGTGGCCATGCGCAAGTTGGCGATGTTGAATCGGGCGGGCAGGCTCGATGATCTGCGGGTTCCACCCGGCAACCGGTTGGAGACCTTGAAGGGCGACCGCGCCGGTCGTTGCAGCATTCGGGTCAACGATCAATTCCGCGTGTGCTTTGTGTGGACCGAGCAGGGTCCGAAGGACGTTGAGATCGTGGATTACCACTGACGGAGAAGGATCATGCGCAAGATTCCCTACCCCCACCCCGGCGAGATCCTCATGGAGGAGTTCTTCGCGCCCATGGGCATCACGCAGTACCGGCTGGCTAAGGAAATCGGCGTGCCGCAGCGGCGCATCGGCGAGATCGTGGGCGGCACTCGCGGTGTGAGCGCCGATACTGCGCTGAGGCTGTCTCGATTCTTCGGGATGTCCGAAGGTTTCTGGCTCGGCTTGCAGATGGATTACGACGCGGCCATCGCCAAGGATGCGTTGGCCAAAACGCTGGCCAGGATAAAGCCTTGGGTACCAATAGTGAGCGAGCGTCGTGGACGCACCGCGGGCTGAGTGTTGCCGGCAGTCCCGCATCAAAAGTCTTCTTCGAGAACTGTCGGATCGAACATGGCGTTCGCCATATCCGGTACGAACTCAAAGCTGTCCACCGTGATCCGGGTGACCGCACCGTTCTGCAGATCGCGGGCTTCGATCTCGTAGGCGACGAATACACCCGGTTGTCTGGTTATCTCACGCACCTGCCGGCTGATAATCGACTTCGCCAGCTTGTCGGCTCCGTCCCACATGTCCATCCTCCAAGCGAAGGCTGTCTCCTTGTCGATCCAGCTTTCGCGCCGAGAGTATCCGCTGCGTCGGCGCTCGGATTCGCTGGCTGGAGACGAAGACACTCGCCAGCACGGTCTACCGTCGATCGATTCCTCGCCGACGATCTCGTGAGCCCAGTCGGAAGGCCGATGTCCCAGTACGTCACCGTGACTCAGAACGGTTCCCATGAAGCTGTCGCGTTTGTTGTCCGCAACCAGCCGACGGGTTTTCTTCATGGCCGGTATGTACACCCAGAGATCGTCGTCTCGATGGGTGTGCTCGATGAGGAGAGACGCCAGACCGCGCGCGTCAGCCGGATATTCGAAGCGCGTCAACCTGCTTGCTTCTCTAGTCTCCGGATTCGTGCGGACTACGCTTGAAACCTTGCGGACGCGCTTCCCGCCGCTGGCGGAAATCAGCTCGAAGGTCAGATTGAACTGTCCCCCGGCGATCTCGACCGTTCTCTGGCTGTCTTCCATCAGCGCCATGGCGTTCGGCTCCGCCCTGGCCGACAAGGAGAGGAGAGCGACCAGTGCAGCAAGGATTGCTGAGCGCATGATCTTCAGATTCCCAGGCGCTTTTTCATCAGGTAGGAGGCGATGCTCATCCGCATCCCGAGCGGCAACCGGCTTCCCAGCGGATAAATGATTCGGTCCGAGAGATTGGGGATAAAGATCAGCTTATGGAGGTTGTCGAGCGATCGTTTGGCGACGACATCGGCTTGCATCGTCATCGCAGCGGGCGTCACGCCCTGCTTGATATGAAACGGCGTATCGGTCGTGCCCGGCAGCATGATCTGAAACCTGATGTCGAAGTCTCGGTTTTCTTTCGCAACTGCGAGCGCGCAAGACCAGATGTAGTGCTTGGTCGCGGTGTAGACCGCATTCTTCGCCATCGGCGCCGCCACATTGATCGACGCGACGGAGATATATAACCCGCAGTTCATGCGTTGCATGGCGGGCAGGACCATGTGCGAGATCAGGGTTGGCGCAAGCGCATTGACGCCCACGATTCGCCGGTATTCGTCCTTCTGCAGGTCGACAAAATTGCCTTTGAGGCCGAAACCCGCGTTGTTGATCAGCACCTTGATCGACAGTTTGCCGAGCGGCTCTTCGAGCGCGATCACCTCGTCGTAGTTCGAAAGATCGCAGTCGATGAAATCGACGGTGACATCGTGACGTTCGCGGATCAGGCGTTCCACATCCGCAAACTTCAGGCGTTCGTTCGAGATGACGACGCACCGGCACTTTTCGGCCGCCAACAAGTGCAGGTATTCCAGTCCGATGCCGGAGGTTCCGCCAGTGATCACCGCCGCGTCCTTCGACGTGTCGAAGTTCTTGGCCAACCATTCCACGTAATTCATGGGTCGATTACTCCCGGTTCAGGGTTGCGACGAGTTTCTTTTGGGTCAGCGCTTGAAGCAGTCTGGCGCAGCATGTTTTCCGCGATGATCGATCTGATCCGCGGGAAGATCGCGGCAAGGCTTTCGAACCCGGATCGGTCGATGACGAGCAATCGCGTTTTACGGTCGGTGACGACGCAATCCATCGATCGTGGCTCGTCGACAAGGAACTCGCGTTCCCCGAAAAAGCTGCCGCGCCGACACTTCTCCAAGGCTGGGGAACCGTGATCCGAACGGTCGAAGCGACTCACTTCGCCTTCGATGACGTAGAACAGTTCGTCCCCCACGGTCCCGCTCATGACCACCGGATCGCCCAAGGCGGGCCTGAGCACCTGGAATCGTGTCAGCAGTATCCGGATCTCCTGTTCCGTAAGACCGGTCAGCAAGCGCTCATGACCACCGGCACTTGTTGCGGTCAGTTGTTCGAGATCACGCGTGCATTCGCTGCCTCTGGTTTCGAAGGGCGCTGATTGACCGGGAAACACGTCTGCGTAGATTGGCGTCGATGCCGGTTGGCACGCAGCAGCGACGGGGTGCGGCACCAGTGGCGATCGGATGCGCCGGAGGTAGCCGATATCCGCAAGAAAGCTGACCATCGGAATGCGATAGCCGAGATCATCGAAGGCAATTGCGTTCCGGTGCTGCCGGTACCCAAATGCTTGATACAGGCGAACGAGCCCGGGCGTACACACGATGAAATCAAGCTTCACACCGGCGGTTATCAGATCGCCATAAATCGCTTCGCAGAGATGTCGGAGGATCGGACTTCGTCTCCAGGCGGGGTGGATCGCCAAGCGCCCCGTGAACGATATTTCGGAATGGTCGAAGAAGGCCACGAACTTGTCGAGGTCGAACACCGAAGCCGTTTCAGCTGCCACCCCTGGATTGCCGATCACGGTGCGTGCGGTGGCAATGATGTCGCCGTTTCGATCCCGGCTCAGGTACGTGATCGCATGCTCATCGGCGTCGTCGCGTACCGTTTTCGAGTGATGATTGGCCGACAGCAAAGGCATCTTCATTTCCTCGATGTAAATCCTGTAGCGGAATCGGAAAGCGTCGTGCAGGTCTCTCGCCGATCTCGCGGTCTCGACACGCGGCTTCCAGATGGCGCCATGGCCGTGCGCGGCGCGGCTTGACGAATGTTCCGAAGTTGACGGAGACACGATCAGGCTGCTCCAAAGCCTGAGCGGCTGACATGCAGCAACTTCTCCGGACTGGCGCTCTGCAGGCGCGCCGCGAGCAAGCGTTGCTTCTTGCCGCTGGTGGTGCGAGGGATGGCGGCGTTGTCGACGAACAGGACTTCGGCAAGCGTCACCTCGAACGCGTTGGCGACCGCCGTCCGGAAGGCGCGGGCAATCGCGTCGCCGGCTCCTTTTGTTGCGCCCGGAAGCTCGACGATCACGCCCACCTGCTCGGTGCCGGTACTGCTCAAGGGGACCGCTACGATCTGCGACAGCGGCACTGCCGCGACCGCATTGGCACAGACCAGTTCGATCTCGTCGGGATACAGATTGCGGCCGCGAACGATGATGATTTCCTTGAGCCGGCCCGCGATATAGAGACGATTGTCGAGCAGGAAACCGAGATCGCCGCTGCGCAGGTAAGGGCCTTCGCCGCTGGCGGTGTACGCGCCAAAGGTCGCTGCCGTGTCTTCCGGGCGTCGCCAGTAGCCCTGGGCGATGTGCGGCCCGGCGTTCCAGATTTCGCCAACCGTTCCATCCGCCACGGGTTCGCGGGTTTGGGCATCGACGATCCGGATCTCGTTCCGCCATGTGGGTGCGCCGGCGGAGACCAAGGTCACTGCGTCCTTCGCTTCTGATCGCAGCGCCTTACCGGCAGCCAACTCCTTCGAGTCGAACGTGCAAATCGTGGGGCCTGCACCGAACGGGCCGCCGGTAACCCCGATCGTGGCTTCGGCAAGGCCGTAGGCCGGATTGATCGCTATGGCTCGGAAGCCGCACGGGCCGAATGTCGCAGAAAATTTGCGCAGGGAGTCAGCGCTGACCGTTTCCGACCCATTCCACAGGCACACGACGCCTGACAGATCGAGCCCGGCGGTATCCCCGGCGGTGCGCACCGCGAGGTCGAATGCGAAATTCGGCGCACCGGTGTAGGTGATCCCGTATCGTCCTATGTCTTCAACCCAGGACCGTGGACGGCGGATAAAGCGCTGCGGCGACGATATCGTCAGACTGCCGCCGTGAATGGCCGGCGAAATTGCCATGCAGACGAGGCCAGCGTCGTGGAACGTCGGAAGCCAGGACAGCGCCTTGGTCGCATGGGTCGTACCGTGAGCCCGGCTCATCATCTCGATATTGATCGCGAGATTGCCGTGCGATACGACAATGCCCTTCGGCGTGTTCGTCGAACCGGAAGTGAACTGGATCAGGGCGATATCGGCGGGCGCCGGTAGCGGTTCCGGAATGCTTGCCTCCACCTCCTTCTGGACGGCCGCGAAAGCCAGCGCCAGTACCCGGGGGGCAGTGCCCGGATGGGCTGTAAACAACTCGTCGAGCATCGAGACATCACCGCGCAGGCAGATCAGCAACTCGGGAGCGGACGAGGCCAGCCCTGCGCTGAGACGTTCGGCATTGCTGGCCCTGCGCGGCCGCGACGCCGGCACGGCGATCGCGCCACACCAGAGGATGGCGAAGAAGGCGAGCAGAAACTCCATCGAGTTCGGCAGCATCAGCACCACGCGGGTGCCGGGAACGACACCATTCCGGGCGAGCAAGCTGGCGGTACGCCGAGTGGCGGACAGGAACTCCGACCAGGTCGCCGTCTGAACGGATTCGTCATCGGCGATCACCCGGTACAGCAGTGCCTCCGGTTGACGTGCAGCATGGGCGAGCAGTCCATGGAGCAGCGTCGGATACAGAGCATTCATCTGGTCATCTGTTGGCATGGGTTGCTCCCAGAAATCGCGGCTTGAGGAAATGAAGCGTCAGCGGATAAATCATCAAGGTCGCGAACAGGCCGGCGACGATCGCGAGCGGAATGAGTTGTCCGAGCCACTGGTGAACATTGAAGTCGAACGAAAAATTCAGAACGCCATAACCCCCGGCGACTGCCGTTGCGACACAAAGTGAGGCTCCACCTGCGGTGAGGTAGGTCCGGCGGAGCGCTTCGTCCCAGCCCAGGCCCCTGCCGAGGTACTCGCGAAGTCGGAACGTGAAGTAGATGAGGTAGTCCACGCCAACGCCGACGGCGAGTGCAGCGATCGACGCGGTCGCAACGTTCAGCGTCGTTCCCGTCAAGCCGAGGAATGCGTAGCAAGACGCTGCGGACACACCGCTCGGAATCATGAACAGCAGAGCGGCGAGCCATGATCTAAAGAGCAGCAGCCCAGCCAGTCCGGAAATCGCGACGATGATGAGCACCTTGAAACCCGTCGCCCTGAAAATGCCGTCGCCCAGCGCTTTGGCCATGATGGCCGGACCGCCCAACATCATCCGGGCGTTCACCTTGCTTGAGACTTCTCGCGCCAGATCCTCGACCGGCTTCATGAATACCGAGTTGTCGCTGTAAGCAAACGCGCGGATCCGCAAGTAACGCCAATCCTGATCTACCAGCGGATAAGCCTCGCCGGGTCCCGAGAACAGCGTCCACATCTGGCTGGCTTCTTCCTGGCTCATGATCTCAACGGTGCTGCAGTCCGTGATCTCCGAGAACCGGCATTTGAGGAACTTCATGACGCTGACCGGTGAAGCCACGGCAGCAATGTTCGGATTAGCTTGCAGTCTTCGGGTCAGTTCGGCCGCCGCCGCGAGCAATGCCGGCTCGAAGGCTTTTTCCGGCAAACCCGAATCGAACACGATGTCGAGCGGGAACGTGCCGATACGCTGCCTGCTCAATTCGGAGATCGCGACGCGCTCCGGAATCTGTTCCGAGAAGGGCTCCGTGATGGATGCCGTCAGCTTGAGATTCGATATTCCCCATGCGATCGCAAGCATCAGGGGAATCGCGATCAGCGCGGCCTGCTTGATGGTCGTGCGCAGTACGAGCGCGTGCATTGCGGCTAGCAGGCGCGCCCAATGCGGTGACAGGTTGCCGAAACCAAGCCGTAACTTCTTCGGCGGGCGTACCGCCCGGATGGCGGGCATCACGCTCAACTCGATCGCCAGCGAGTAGAGCAGACCGCAACCGGCGATCAGGCCGAATCTCGCAATCGCCTCGATGTCGAAAATGGCAAGCGAAAACAGGCAGAGCGATGCGGTGCCGACCGCGGCCACAAGCACCGGAGCCATGCTGGTCAACGAGGCGATCAGTGCTTGATCGTTCGCGTCCCGGGTGACCACGCCGCCCACAGAACGAGAAGCCAGTTCCTCCATGTACCGTTTGAGCAGCTGAACCGAATGCCCGGCCGCAACCGCGAGTATCAGGATGGGTGCCGTGGAGCTGTACTCGTCGAGCGCAATGCCGATCCATCCCATGCTGCCGAGCGTCAGGGCCGTCGCCAGCAAACCGGTAAAAAGCGGGAGTACCACAGCCTGCACGGATCGAAGCGCTTCGAAGTGCAGCGCTCCTATGACCAGCATGATCAGCGGAAAGAACAGCCCCATGCGCTCGGAGAAAATCTGCATCGCGCTGAGAAAGCTGGGCTGGCCCGTCATCCGTATGGTCACGCCTTCGGATGAAACGCTTTCGATGTACTGCAACGCTCTTTCCCGGAACGGCAGATAAGCACCGTTCTTGATATCGAGATCGGCGTAGATCACGAGCGCCTCGTCCGCGCCCACGAGAAAGTCCTTCTGTGGTCCGAGCCCGTCCAGTATCTGCGCTTCGGACAACTCCGATCTCGCGCAGAGCGCATCGCTCTTTTCGATACTGAGCGATCCGTTCGTGTTGAGAAGAATATTGGTCGACGATGCGCCAAGGCCCGCAATGGTCCGCGGCAGGACGTCGGGGTCGTTGCGGAGTTTCTTCGCCAGATCGCAAGTTGCGCGGAGCCGGTGCTGGAAGTCAGGCCCATTCACCACGAAGACGATGGTGTCGTTGGTGCCGAACAACTGCCGGACAGTTCTGATCTCGGCTGTCAGCGCGCTGTTCTCGGGAAGGGTGGCATCGAGATCTCCGATATATCGAAGCTTCCCAAGTCCCACAGTCATCAATAGCGTCGAAACGAACCCAAGTGCGAGTACCCATCGCGGATTCCGTACGACCCAGCTCGTCAGCGCATATGCGAGTGCAGTTTTACTCTTCATTTCGTTCTTCCTGTGTCGGGAACATCGCGAGTTCCGGTGCGATCTGGTTCGGTAGTCCCGCGCTCATCAGGTCGGCCAGATGCTGGCCGAGCGCTCTTACGCTCGGGTGGTCGAAAACGACCTCGTCGGACACGAAGAAGCCGAGGCTTTCGGAGATGTCCAGCGCGAGTTCGGCAGCGGCGAGGGAGTCCATGCCCAGCTCGATCAGTGAGGTATCCGGCCCGTACTCCGGCACCGTCCCGATGTTTCTTTCGAACCATCGATCGATACCCTTCCTGAGGGTTTCCATGCACGACTGCGCAGCGATCGAGCGATCCTTCATGTCGGGCTCGGTTACTTGTCGGCCTGCTTGATCGCGATGTCTGCGAGTCGCTGGGCATAGCGGGTGTCGGCCATTGATGTCTCCTCGTAGATTGTTTTTCGGATGGGCCATGGGTGGATCTCCGAGCGGCAGGTGCAGACTGTCGATGCAGTCGTGCCAAGTCCTGAAAAATCCCTGAAATGTTCCTGAAGAATTTCTGAAATCGTTGTTCATTACTCGGGTACTGTGAAAAGATGGGTGTATGTCCATTGCCCATTCCAGACTCACTGCCCAAGGCCAGATTTCGATACCGGCCTCCATTCGCCGCAAGCTCGGCTTGACGGCGGGTGCGACCCTGGAATGGGATGAGGTGGACGGAAACGTGGTGGTGCGACGCAGCGGACGATTCGATTCCGAGGACATTCATCGCGCCTTGTTTCCGACACCGCCTGCGCCGAAATCGGATGCCGAGCTGAAGGCAGGAATCCGCCAGCGCATGCGCCAGCGACATGCGCGCGGTTGACACCAACATCCTGGTCCGCCTGCTGACCCGAGACGACCCGGCGCAGGTACTCAAGGCAGAAGCCTTTGTCGAGAACGGCGCCTGGGTTTCGCAGCTCGTACTCGCGGAGACCTTGTGGGCACTGGATTCGGTGTACGGGCTGAATGCAAAGGCCATCGCCATCTCGGTGGAGATGCTGCTCAGCCATCGGAAGCTGATGCTCCAGGAACCCGAGGTCATCGAAGCCGCGCTGGGACACTTCCGAGTCCGTCCTGCGCTGGGCTTTTCCGATTGCCTGGTGCTGGAAATCGCTCGCAAGGCCGGGCAGCTTCCGCTGGGAACTTTCGATCGCGGGCTGGCGAAGCTTGAGGGCGCGACGCGGATTTGAACAAGAAAGAAGTGCGGGAACCCCGATATGGCTAACCATGACCGAGCCCCGAAATCGGCCTGTACGCCGCCACGAACTCTTGCGGTTGGCGTCGCGGCCGGCCGGTCTTCATGTCCACGCAAATCCATTGCGTGCGGCCACGCAGCACCGTCTTGCCGTCGTGCGCGCGGATGATCTGGTAAGCGCGCCACATATCAAGGCGCCCCGCGTTTTCCGCGATCCAGGTTGCGACGTGCAGCACATCTCCCTCACGCGTGGTGGTGAGGTAGTCCAGCTCATGCCGACGGGCAACACAGCCGGCGCCGATCCGGTAGAAGTCGTCCCTGCCAATCCCGAGCGACAGCGAGTGCGCCCAGGCCATGTCTTGCAGCCAGGCCAGGTAGATGACGTTGTTGGTGTGGCCGAAGCCGTCGAGGTGCTCGGTGCCCACCGTCACGGTCTGGGCAAAGGGTTCGGGAACGTCCCAGTTGAAGGCGTCGAGGCACTGGGATTCCTGACGCCAACTGCCGCCAGGAATGGCGGGAGGAAGCGAGGCATCGGGTAGATCGAGATAGGGCTTCATGGTTCGTCACTCAACGATGCGGGCGAGAAGTCGTCGTCGCTCACGCCTGCGTTAGCTTTGAAGTTCTCGAACACCATCTGCGTGCTCTGCCCGCTCTGGTGATTGACGGCGTCGATGCGCATGAACTGGGTCTTGCCGCGCTCTGCGTCCACCACGCGGATGTCGCCGACCGAGACGGTTTTCAGTAGCTTGGATACTCGGCCGGCGAAACCCTGTTTCGGTTGATTGCGCGTATATTTATTTGTACGCACAATCAAACCATGCTGGTCTGGAACGAAGCCAAGCGCATCGAGAACATCGCCAAGCACGGCTATGACTTCGTGGGTGTGGACGCGATCTTCGATGGCCCCGTTACAACCCAGGAAGACACCCGAGCAGCCTACGCAGAGCAACGCATCCAACTGCTGGGCTGGTTGCACGGACACGTGATGCATCTGACCTACACGGACGATGGCGAAGTGATGCGAGCCATCTCTCTGCGCGAAGCCACTACCCATGAAAAAGCCCGCTACTTCAAAGAAGCTCCCCTCTGATTTTCCGCGCACGCCGGAAGAGATTGCTGCCGTGATTGCGGCCGCACCGGACCGGACCGCGCCATACGACCCGGCGACAGATCCATACGATCCGTACGACGAAGCAGCCGTGCATGCATATTGGGACAAGGCTGTTGTGGTCCACGGCGGCGGCATCGAAGCCGTCCGTAAAGCCCTGGCCGAAGCGCGCCGCAAGCGCGGCCAGCGCGGCCCGCAGAAGGCGCCGACCAAGGAACGCATTTCCCTGCGTCTACCGGCCGACGTGCTGGCCCGCTGGAAGGCGAGCGGCCCCGGCTGGCAGACGCGGATGGCAGAGCGTTTGTCCAAGTAGGAACGACCGTCACGCATCGCTTTCAGCCGGAGTAAGCCCCCGTGAAAACTACCTACTTCGAAAACGACGACATCCTCGTGCTGCACATACTCGACAAGCCCATCGCCCGCGAGGTGTCGCAGGACTGGAACACGCACATCAGTTACGCCGCCGACGGCAGCGTGGTGGAAGTGGTGGTGCTGGACGCGCGTGCCAGCGGCGCCATGCCGGTGTACTCGCAGGCCGCGTGAGGGCGGCCGCGTTTGTGAGCGATCTCCGTGCGCTAATCCGCTCCCTATGAAACCCGCCGCTACTTCAAGCAATCGGCCTTTGAGGTTGGCGTAATCGCGCAGGCTGCCGCGGGTGGGGTCTATAGCGGGTGTGATGTCCGCGGAATTGTTGAGGTCGTTCATGGCGCATTCCCGGTCAATAAATGAGGTGATGCAGGGACGTTCTTTGCGCGATGACCCGGGCAAGGTTGAACAGCAGCTTCGCCGCCAGCGCCGGCCGGCCTTTCACGAAACGCCGGAGCGTGTTGCGGTCGATGAAGATCACTTCCAGCGGCGTGCGCGCGACGACATCCATTTCCCGCGGCTCGCCCGTGAGAACGGCGTGCTCGCCGAAGAAATCCCCGGCGCCAAGCGCGGTCGAAGTGCCCGACGCATCGGCCGGATGATTCCGTCGCACTTCCGCGCAGCCTTCCAGAATCAGATATAGCTCCGGCCCCATGTCGCCGCGGCGGACGAGTTGGGTGCCGGCGTCGAGCTGGAGATGGGTGCAGGTGGCGAGGAAATCGCGCAGGTCGGATGCGTTGAGTCCCGACAGCAGGGGCGCATCCAGCGACTGAAGCTTCTGCGCGAGCTGATCGACAAAGCGCTCGGCGCCGAGCGTCGCGGGCGAGATGAAGCTGCGCGTCTTGGGGAACGCGGCGTGCAGCCAGTCCGTGTTCGCGGAATCGGCCGGCCAGCGCAGGGCGAGCGGCGCGAAGGGTGAGCGCATGCGCTCCAGGTGATCGACGTCGTCCGCCACCAGAACCAGCGGCACCTGAAAACCCAGCGCCGGATCGAAGAAGTAGGAGCAATAGCGCCGGTAGCCAAGCTGCTCGTAGAACGCGACGAGGTGCGGATTGCAGAAGATGAAGTCGAATAGCACCCCGGCGGCACGGCCGCGCTCGTAAACCGCATGAAGCAGCGGTATCAGAGCCGCTGTCCCGCGGTCTCCACGATTCAACATCATCCTGCCGCCAAAGCTCAGCGCTTCGTCCGGGTACTGGGCAAACCGGTCGAGTTCGAGGTAGCGAACCATTGCCAGACTGGCGTTCGAACGACCGCGGACTTGGCGCAGCGAACCGACCACGCCGTTGCCGTTGGCGACGCACAGATGCGTCGCCGACTCGTCGAGCGAGTCGCACAGGCGGCCGTTCTGGTGATCGGCAAGCTCGCGGTACTTGCCCTGCTCGCGCGTGAACACTTCGTAGCGGAAGCGGTAGAGCGCTTCCTTCTGCTCCGGCGAGGTGGCCTCGAAGACGTTGAACATGGCGGCCGCACCTTCAAGCCGCCTGCAGCCGCGCGAACGCGGGCGGGCAGGTCTGCGACGGCGCGGTATGCGCGTAATGGCGGCGACGGAAATCATGCGGCCTTACGCATTTGCGGGGGGGGGGGGGCGAACGACCTGGGCGCTGGAAGCGCACCACAGAACGGACTGCGGAGTCGACGCAGGTGCTCGTGGTTTTCGAGGTCGAGGCGCATGCGGCGAACCTCGCCGTATTCCTTGTGGACCTTGGGGCTCGCGTACTCGACGAAACCGAGCGCGGTGAAGAAGCGCACCAGGTATGCGTTGCAGTCCATGAAGCACCAGCGGATGTTGTGGTGCAGGCCCACTTCGAAAGCCGCGACGCAGAGACGGATGGAGACGTCGCTCTGGCGCAAGGGCTTGGCCACCATCACGCGCGTTGCGATGCTGGTTCGGGCTGGATGATCCGCTCCCGCCTGGGCCATCTCGTAGAAGGCTTCGTAGTAGTCCAGCGCTCCCCTGCCGGACAGGTTCACCCGAAACAGTCCGACCACTTCATCTCCCTGCCAGGCGGCCAGGTTGATCGCCGTATCGTCGAGTGCGTCGCGGATGCGTCGCGCCGCGTGATCGGCGTCGTGCTGCACGCGGTTCATCTCCTCCACGTACACGCGGTAGCGAAAGCGGTAGATGGCCTCCAGCTCCTCGGCCGTCTGGGCTATCGCGACGCGCACGAACTCCAGCGGGTGGTCAGATTGCGGAGCCGGGTTCACGGCACGGTCTCCAACGCTTCCGTGGCCGGAGCGGCCGCGCGATCTGCGCGCAGGCGCTTCAGCTCTGGCCAGGATTCACCGAAGGCGGCCGTCTTGTCTGCATCTCCAATCGCGCTCCACAACATTTCTGCGTAGAGCTGGGCCGTAACCTGAATGGCATAGACCACCGCGGCAAGGTCGGCTTCGTCATGGACAAGGACTTCCAGGTATTGATCCATGAGCCGGGTGTGGCCCATGTCCACGGTCATGTGCTCCTTGAGAAAACCCATGGCGGTTTCAGGCACGCCGGCAACCGCCAACGCCCTGGCGTACGTGGCGCCGTGCAGCGTCGGCATGTGCTCCAGGAAATAGAGGTAGCCGAGATAGCCGATCGGGTTCTGGTACTGGATCTGGTAGAACGGGAACGCCGTCAGCGCGATGGTTGCGGGCAGCGGGTTCTGCCCGGGAATTTCGACGATGTCGCCACCGAGTGCGGCCAGATCGTCCAGCGCGTACTGGTCATGCCCGACCTCGGAGATGGCGTGTCGCAGAAACGGCTTGACCATCTGCCGGTCCGAGCCGCGGAAATACACCGCCGCCAGCGCCTGCATTTGGGGGTCTTCCTTGGTGTAGTGATAGAACTCGCGCAACACGGATTTGTAGTGCGCAACGCTGAACTCGCCGGAGTGAAGAAAGCGGATGGCGTGAGAGTTGTTGAACCGGTCCATCGCCGTGTCGAAGGCGGCGCGGACGGTGGCGGCGGTGTGGTGCTGGAAGTTGGATGTGTGCATGGCCGTAGAGAGTCCTGCCGCGCTGCTCGGAGGAGCGCGCGGACGTAGTGGGTGGGTGTGAGGAAGTTCGCAGCCTCGAAGCCTTTCGAGGCTGACGATGGATGTGGTCGGTCCCTAGAAGACGTTGACCGAGAACAGGATCAGCACTCCCAGTTCGTTGCGGTTCCTGGTGAAGACCTGTTCTCCGTCCGCCAAGGTCTGCCCCTCTTTGAGGCCGTTACCGAGGCGTCCGATCTTGCTGGTGGAGATTCCAATTCCGATGTTGAAGGCGGTGGGCAGCGGGGTGCTGTCGGGTGGGGTCTCGCCCAACTTGGCTTTGCCTTCCGCTTTCGCTGCACCTTCGCGTTTCAGCGAAACCATGTAACCGAGCGCGGCACCTTTGAGCAGCTCGTCCCCATCGCTCACCTGAACCGCGATGAAGGGTCCGTGAAAGAACCGGCGAGCCCTGAAAAATCCGTCTCCCCTGTGCTTGATCACCGAGCCGCCCTCCAGATCTTTGACCAGGCAGGAGCGTTGGCCGCATTTTTTTCTCGCGTAATCGCCCCCGAAAAGGTAGTGACTCTCCATCCAGATCTGGACCTTGCTCCGTTCGGAATCCGTGACGCTGACACGGCCGTTCTGGACGCCCGCGGTGATGACGTCCTGGCGATCCAGGACATTGACGCCCAGACCGATTCCCATGCCCATTTTCGCGATCACGCCGGCGCTCGTTTCCTCGGCGACCATGGTTTCGGCCTTCTTGTCGATGGCTTTGAAAACCGCGAGCAGTTTGTCCTTGAGCGCGGTCTTGTCGGCAGCAACCCACGCGGCGTCGCCGTCCACCGCGTCCTTGAGTGCCTGCGCTGCTGCACGAAGTTGATCCGGCGCCGCGTCGAACGTCTCTTTGATCTGGAGCTTCTGGAGCGCAAGATCCAGCTCGACAGCGCACGCATCTTTCGTCGCGGCATCGAGCTTTTTCCAGGACGTTGCCAAGTCCGATATGTACTTCGCCAATTCCTCGGCACGCGCCTTTTCTTGCGAGGCCAGAACCTGACCGGGGGGCAGCCAGGCCGAGACGCCGTTATCGATACGCGCCGGATTGCCGGCATGACAGGGGTTGGGCGCCGGCGCAGCGGCGGAGACGGGAATCGGCGCCGGAGCGGCAGGATTGCCTTGTCCATGACACGTGGCGCCATAGGCGAGAGCAGCGGCGACTGCAAAGACCTTAAAGTTGGACTTACTCATGAGTGTTGCCTCCCTGATGAAATGAGATGAAGCGGGGTTCGCATGCGGTGCCCGTCGCGGGGCTCTGCACAGGGCGGTCGCGGGCATGACGCTCCTGCGGGGACCAACTTTTGTAGGAGCGGGCCATGCCCGCGACCGTGTCTCCGGCTGGCCGTCAGCGGGATCGAAGCGCCTTTTAGGTTTCGATAGGACGTACTGGGAGGGTTCAATTTGACGGACCCTTGCCTTTCGATCCGGCGGTGTCCGAGCCCGCCGTCATCGATCTCCTTGGCCGCCTGCGACTGATGGAGCGGCTCGCCGATCCGCCCGTGGCGTTCGTGCACTGGCCGCGGCGGCAGCGCTCCGACAAGCAACAAAATCAGCGACCGGGTCTTGAGCTTCATCGCGTTCGCCTCAGGCTCCGTGCAACTGCGAGCCGCGGATGAACAACAGGATCAGGGCCGAGCGGCCGGATGTTCCTGTCTTGGCGAAGATCCGTTTCTGGTGCCAGCGGATGGTGTTGACCGCCAGGTCCAGGCGCGTTGCGCATTCCGCCACGTCGAGCCCCAGCAGCATGGCCTGCACCACGTCGATCTCGGTGGGCGTGAGATTGAAATGCGCGGCCACTCGGGTGATGGCGTTGTCGTCGGAATATTCGGGGTCCACCACGGTGAGGCGCACCACCGGTTCCCGCGCCGCCGTGTTCATGAAACCGGCCTCGAATCGCTCGACGGTCGCCAGGTAGGGCGGGCCGCCGGATTCCCTCGGCAACACCATCAGCTCGCCGCGCAAGGTCTCTCCGCTGGTGATCTGTCTCACGCAGCGCACCAGGTTTTCCTGGTCCACGCGTGAGGCGGCGCGCAGCACGCCCTGATCGGCGGAAAGGTTGTCGCGGCGGGTCAGCACGCCGCGCATCGCCGCGTTCTGAAACAGGATGCGGCGTTCGGTGTCGAGCAAGGCCACGCCGAACGGCAGGCGGCGGAAAACGTCCGTGGCCAGCGAGGACGAAACGCAATCCATCACCGCACGCATGGCCAGGCTCAGCCCCGGCGCAATCTGCTGCAGCGTCAGAATGTCCAGCGTGCCGAAGCTGTGGTCGTCGGCCTTGCGGATCAGGTCGACCTGCACGCTGACCTGGGCGTCCTGCCACAGCACGGCGCACAGGTGCGAGGTTCTTCCCGAGCCGTTCGCGCGCTCCACAATCCAGCCGGAGGAATCCAGGATCGGCTGGGAGGCAGGTTCCCGCACCACGGCAAGGCGAGCACGCGAACGCCGCTCTCCGGCGATGCGGATGTTGATTCGATGCATGCCCCGGTCGCCGAGCAGAGACTGGAAGCTCAGCGTGGCCTGTTCTGCCTTCACGGCGAGCCCCAGAGCCCTAAGCATCGACTCCCAGTGCAGCGGCAGACGCTCCGAATCGGGCGACATGGAATCGGAACGGAGGCTGGTCCAGGATCGGTTCATGGCAAGCGCGAGGGACGTGACCATGTCACTGGCCCCCGCCGATCGAGCCGGGCACGAGAACATGCGAATCCAGAATCGGCCAGGAAGGAAAGCCTCCGATCAGGTGGCTTCCTGCCTCGACCTGAGCACTCCTGTTGCCGCAAGGCCCGCATTGACCCACTCCCCAACTCGCCGGCCCGCAGGCCGGCCGTGCTTTCCGGTGGAACCGCATATCCGCAACGCTTACCCGGAGGTGTATGGCGCGATTACCGGCGCTCATCCATCGATCCGGGTCCCCTTCGACCCGAGCGGATCGCGACGACAGGGCAGAAGCTACGGTATTGCGTACTGCCGTTTCGCCCACCAAATGGGTGGAGTACACGGGGCTGTGCCTGACGTACGATGAGGGCTCAGGATTTCCAGAGCGCCGTCCTTCCAGATTGATTGCCTGCATGTCCCGACTCTCGTTTGCTGGCCCGGCGCAGGGGTCTGCGCCAGTGCTGGCAACCAAGATGAAGGGAGGGCGGAAGGAAGTCCTGAAGAATTCCTGAAGAATTCCTGAAATTTTTCTGAAGTGGGGCGGCGAAACGCAGTTACATCGGCATCCGGGCACTGCTAGTCTGCGTAACAGAGGCAGGGGCCTGAAATGTGGGGGGACACATTGGGGGAAGCACAGCTAGCGGTGGCGATAGAGCCCGCACGGGGCGAGCGGCGCTGGAGCGTGGGCGATGCCGTGCTGGACGAGCGCACCCTGGACTTGGCTGTTCGCGGCGAACCCGTGCAACTGGAGCGCAAGCAGATCGACCTGCTGCTGTTCCTGCTTCAGCACGCGGGCGACGTGGTGACGGAAGACGAAATCCTCAACGCCGTCTGGCCCGGCAAGTTCGTTAGCCCCAACTCCGTCAGCAAGTCCATCAGCCGCATCCGCCAGGTATTGGGCGACCACGACAAGTCGATGGTCGCCACCGTGCACGGCTTCGGCTATCGCCTGACTGCGCCGGTGCGCTGCGAAATCATGTCGCGGCCGCAACCGGTCGCGCACTTCGACTTCAAGGCCGGCGACCGTCCGCCGCTGCGTCCGCTGTGGAGCCTGGCGCAGCAATTGGGCATAGGCGGCAACGGCGAAGCCTGGCTGGTGCGTCACGACAAGACGCGCGAGCAAAGGGTGTTCAAGTTCGCGCGCGACGAACACGCGCTCACCGCGCTCAAGCGAGAGATCACCCTGTTCCGCCTGCTGCGCGAAAGCCTGGGCGAGCAGGCGCCCATCGTTACCCTGACCGACTGGAACCTGGAACAGGCGCCGTACTTCATCGAGGCCGAGTACCTGGCCGGAGGCAGCCTGGTGCAATGGTCCGAGCGGCTCGGCGGCTTGCAGCAGCTCACGCTATCCGACCGTCTGGAAACCATCGCGCGCATTGCCGATGCCGTGGCGTCCATTCACGCCGTCGGCGTGCTGCACAAGGACCTCAAGCCGTCCAACGTGCTGGTCGAACACGTCGAACGCGGCCCCGCAAAAATCCGCTTGGGCGATCTCGGCAGCGGCAGCGTGATGGACCCGGAACGTCTGCGGCGCCTGAACATCACCCGGATGGGTTTTACCCAGACCGTTGCGTCGCTACACACGTCCGGTGGCACGCCGCTGTACCTATCGCCCGAAGTGCGCGACGGCAAACCGCCCACGGTGCAGGCCGACATCTATGCGCTCGGCGTGATGCTGTATCAGATCGTCGTCGGTGATTTTCACCGCGCGCTCGACACGGGCTGGGAGCGTGATATCCCGGATGAGTTGCTGCGCCAGGACATTGCGTTTGCGGCCGAGGGCGATGCGTCGCGCAGGCTGGCCGATGCAGCGGAACTCGCCCGGCGTCTGCGTGCGCTTGAAGCGCGCAACCGCCAACTGGTGGAGCAGCGCGAGACGGCGCGCAAGGCAGCGCTGGCGCTTCAGGCCGTGGATCGGGCCAAGGCGCGCAAGCTCGGACTGTTCATCGCCTTTGCCACTCTGCTGATCGGACTTGGGGTGAGTAGCTGGCTGTACTTCCAAGCCCGCGAATCGCAGCAGCGCGCCGAAACCGAAGCGCTTCGTGCGCAGACAGTCAGCCAATTCATGACCGATGGCGTGTTCGGCGCCATCGATTCCGGGGACAGCCCGGTCAAGAATCTGACTGTGAAAGAGTTGCTTGATCGAGCGTCGAAAAAGCTCGACCAGCTTGCCGATCAGCCTGGCGTGGCGGTCCAGGTTTACGCGTCGCTGGGTCGCTCCTATGACGCGCTGAGTGCCGGCGACAAAGAGTTGGCAGTTAAGGCGGCTCAGAACCTTGACCGGGCGCTTGCATTGCAGCAGGAACTGTCGGGCGACGATGCAGCGGAAACGCTGGACCGCGCAGCTGAACTGATGTCTCCCATGTATGCCGCGGGTCTACTACCCCCCGCCATGGACCGATTTGCCACGATCGCCGCAGCCGGTGAAAAGCGGCTGGGGTCGACGGCGCCTTCCGTACTGGGCCTGAAAATGGAATTGGGGCGCCACCGAGCAGCCTTGGGTCAATGGGCGCAGGCGGCGTCCGGAATCGAATCGGTGCTGAACGCAGCCGGCGCCGGGTCTGCTCTGGCGCCGCTGTTCGTTCCGCGAGCTGAGGTCGCGCTCGGCTTGGTGCTTACCGATCTGGGGCGCTATGAAGATGCCGAACGACACCTGAAATCTGCTATCGAAAAGCTTTCGAAACTGGGCGGTGCCGGGGCGTTGGACGTAATCCGAGCTCAGTCACGGCTTGGCGCACTGCTCATCAGCGTGGCGCGCTACCCGGAAGCAGACTCGGTACTCGAAGCGGCTCTGCTTCAGGCCAAAGTGTGGGAACCGGAACACGGCAGCAAGATACATACGATCCGGGTTCTCCAGGGCAGGCTCGCGCTCGAACAAGGCGACATACCCAACGGCGTCGCGATCCTGGCAGATGTGGAGAAGGTCGGGCAGACCCTTCTGCAACCTGGGGAAAAAGACAACAGCTATTTTCGCGCGCCGCTTCAGGCCTGGGCCCGGCAGCAGCGCGGCAAGTTTTCCGAAGCCGACCAAATCATGCGGCTCGCCCTTGAAAACAGCCGGACAGAAAACGGCGATCGACATCCCACCACGCTTACGATTCGCGTGGGACTTGCCGACATCCTGCGCGAGCAGCTCCGACCCGATGAGGCCTGGGAAGTTTTGCTCGGCCCTAATCCCGTGGACTACGCGGACCTTCCCGCCGATCACCCGTTCCGTGCCGATCTAGCGCGCGTGCAAGGCCTGCTGTGGACTCAGCAGGGCCTATCCAGTCAGGCGCGTCCGGCACTGACCGAGAGCCTGCGCATCAACCAGTTTTTCTTTGACGACCAGCACTGGCGTGTTCGGCGGGCCCGGTCCGAACTGCAGCTACTTCAACCACACCGGGAAACTACTTCATAGGAGTGCCAACAGTGGCTACATTGACTGACATGCAAAAACTAATGCGAATGGCGGCGACCGACCGGGCCGTCGTCACCGTATTGCAGAACCTTCCGGTTGGGGCCGACGGAACGGCCACCGTTAAAGGATTCAAGTTGACGAGAGATCAAGTGGCTGCCGTAAAACTGGACGCCTTTCAAGCCGAGATTGGCCAAGTCCACGACCAGCTCGATCTCTGGGTACTCGGGGCCACGGTGGCTGCGGCCAGTTGTCAGTATGGTTATCGGCCGAAAGGCAAGACGCCGTCGTTTGCACTCACGACGGATTGGCAGGTTGGCAACGACGTCGGCCGAGCCCTGGAAATCGCGCTTAACGGCGACACGGGTACGAAGGAAGGTGTCAAAGCAGTGTTGACCGGACTTCAAGCGGAGATGCCGGGCGGCTCGGAGCAACATCGAGTGCTCGGCGAGATCATCACGCAGGTGGCGTAATACCGCTATGGGTGTCTGTTGCGCCTTGGGTGTGGCAGACACCTTTGTGTCGTTGGGGAAAGTTCATGCTGAACCGTCGGACATTTCTGCGCGCTGGTGCTTCGCTGGGCTTGGGTTTGCTGACGCCGCTCAATGCGGTGTCGCAAACGCCCCGGGTACGGCGTGACATCAAGGCGATCAAAGGTACTGCGCGGCTCGATGATCTGAAAGACGTGTTCGGGCATCTCCGGGCAGAGAAAAATAGAAAACAGATCGACCAAGTCACTTCGTGGTGGTTTCAGGCGGCCGTCCACAGTGATCCCAGCCGCATCGACAAGGGCTCGCAGTACGCGGAATGGAAGAAGGATCTTGTCGATTTGGACACGCTGAGAGGTTCTGAGGCAGATAAGGTGAGCAAGTACTTTCATAAGTGCGAACAGCACCACTCCAAGACCGACGCCGCGGCACCCGCCAAGCACTTTCTGAGCTGGCATCGGATGTATCTTTTCTACTTCGAGGACGTTCTTCGCAGCTTTTCCCGGTTTTCGGACTTCGCCTTGCCGTACTGGGATTCGGCCTCCGACAGCAGCCTTCCCGAGGCTTGCCGGCAGCCCCAAACCGAGCACAACCCCCTATTTATCAAGAGCCCGGCCCGATACCAGCACGCAAACAAGGGGGAAACCCTTGGCGAGCCGGGGGACTTCAGCGACAAGGCTGCGCTCGACAGCGGGACGTTCGACGAACTAACAAAAAATCTTGAGGACAGTCCGCATGAACAGGGTCATGGTCTGATCGGGGATGCGATGCGAAGTCCGGGATATGCTGCGTTCGACCCCATGTTCTGGTTGCATCACGCGAACATTGATCGCCTGTGGTGGCAATGGCAGGAGGACAGGAAAGCCAAGGACGCTTCGAGCTATGGGGCCGATTGGTTGGGTGACTCCTTCACGTTCTTGACGATGGCTGGGGAGCAAACAGAGAACGTGAGCAAATTCCTGGATACAGCCAACATCCGCGTCAAAGGAGGACAGCCCTATATATACGAGCGTCCGTTAGGCAATGGACCGGGCACTGCGATCTCCCGCGCGCTCGAAAAACCGCCCCTGGTCGTTCCGGTCATCAACCTGCCTATCCAAGCGCCCCTCGGTCAGCCGGTCCCACCTCCCGTGCAGGAGAAGCCCCTTGCTGTTTCGCTGACGCGAAAATCTTCGACGCTGCGTGTGCACCTTCCGGCGATCAAGACTAACGAGAACCAGATTCCGGGCAGCGCGGAAAAATCCTCTGGCAAGATCGCTGCGGCAACCCTGACCCTGGTCTCGGTCAAGCTCACGGAAGTGGGGACGACGGAGGGTTTCGTTTACGACGTTTATGTGAATTTGCCGGAAGAATCGAGTCCGCGCGAATCTCGTAGGCCGTACAAGGTGGGTTCGTTCGGGCCGTGGAAACTCAACTGCCGCGATCCCAATATGTGCGTGTCCGGTGGCGGAGTCGTCGTTCGCTTCTCGATAAAAAGCGCAAGGGTGCTGGATACGCTGAAGTGGGGCCAGACTGCCGACGTATCGTTTGTGCGTCTAGGAACGGGTGGTGGCCAAAGTTACGCGAACGAACCCTTGGTCAATATTCAGTCGGTGACGATCGAAGCGATATAGGGCGGACCCGGACGGACGCTACTTCCAGGAGATTCATATTGACCTCCCTTATTGCGGCGCTACGGTCGTCGCAGCCGTGGTTCGCTGCACTGGGTGCAACACGAATGGTTTCATCGGTTACTCGATCACAGGTTACGGGAGAGATCACATGGTCAGGCTTCGGGCATTTGTTTGGCTCAGATTCACGGCGGTACTCGCAGCATGCATCGCAATTCCGGTGTTCGCGTCTGAGTTGGAGCCCGCTAGCGCGAACGTTAGTCGCACGCTTTTCAATCCCGGTGATTCGGTGCAACTGATTGCACAGGCCGACCCCACGCCAGCCGAACCCCAGCCGGTGACCAATTCCGCAGAGAGCGATGACGGCACTGTGCAGGTCGAGGAGATACTGGTCACCGGATCGCGCATCAAGAAGGCGGATTTCGCTTTCGCCAATCCGGTGGTGTCCATCGACGCGGCGGCGATCGTCAACTCGGGAACGGTCAGCATCACCGAATTCCTGAAGGAGATTCCGGCGCTCACGGGGTCGATCGACAGCAACGACTCGGCAGGTCCAAACGCGGGCGTCGGCGGTACCGGCCTGGAGTTGCTGGACCTGCGTAATCTCGGTGCGGACCGCACGCTGGTGTTGATTGATGGAAAGCGTCATGTCGGTGGCCTGGCGGGCTCTGCTGCGGTGGATATCGACACCATCCCCCTGGCCTTGATCGAATCCATCGAAGTGACCACCGGCGGTGCATCGGCCATATACGGGGCCGATGGGGTCAGTGGCGTGGTGAACTTCATCATGAAGCGCGACTTCGACGGGCTGGACGTCCGCGTGCAGAACGGGACGTCGGGCGACAACGATGCACGAAGCTGGATCGCCAGCGCAGTCGGGGGGCACAACTTTGCGGGAGGGCGCGGCAATATCACCGGAGCCCTGGAGTACAGCAGCCGCGACCGGCTCAAAGGTACTGACCGCGATTTCGCCGCCGGCAAACGGCGCCAGCGCTTCGTCAGAAACCCCAATGACGAAGACGATGATCCCGCTATCCCGGACCGCATTCCGCTGGACGACATTCGCTTCTTCGACAGTTCGCGCGACGGCGCGGTGGATGTCGACTTCGATTTCGTTAACGACTTCAACGGCACCGGTCTTCCGTTCGACGGCGGCACCTTCATTCCGCCGTTTTTTCAGCAGGGCGGGGACGGCACGCCGCAGAACGACTATATCGGCGACCTGGTCCCGGACGAGGAGCGTTACACCCTCAACACGTTTCTGACGTATCGCCTGAGCGACTCGGTGCGCGCTTTCGGAGATTTCAAGTATTCGCATACGCAGGCGTTCACCGAATCCCAGCCGACCTTTGATTTCTTCCTGTTACTGGAGCCGGACAACCCCTTCACGCCGCCGGTGATCGCCGCCGCGGCGGATGGAGAACAGCTTCTGGTGTCGCGCGACCACTTCGACCTCGGTGTGCGCGGCGTGGACGTCGATCGCAATACGGTGCGCTCGGTGCTCGGGCTCGACGGAGCCCTTTCCGAGACCGCCAACTTCGAAGTGTCCGTCGTCTACGGTCAGACCGACGTGCGCGAGCACGGGCTGAACAGCCGGTTCAACGATCGTTTTTCGGCGGCGATCGACTCCGTGCGCGACCCTGCCACCGGACAGATCGTGTGCCGGTCCAACCTGGACCCCGACGCGGTGCCGGGCAATCTGGAGTTCCAGGGCTTCAACGGCTTCGATCCCCTTCCGGGTACCTGGGCCGGCTCGTTCCGCCCCGGGCCGGACAGCGGCTGTGTGCCGGCCAATCTTTTCGGAGACGGCTCGATATCGCCTGAGGCCGCAGCCTGGATCAACGTGGATACCTTGAATGTCTCCAAGCTGACTCAGGTCGTGTTTCAAGCCGTGATCGACGGTCGCGCGTTCAATTGGTTCGTGCCTGGCGGGTCGCCAATGGGCTACGCCATCGGTCTCGAGCATCGCAAGGAAGAAAGCGAAGGCCATCCTGCGATCGAAGACCAGCTCGGCCTAACTTTCGGCAACGTCATCCAGCCGGACAAAGGGGAGTACGAGGTTGCGGAAGCGTTCGTCGAGATCGACGTGCCGCTGGTGGAGGACCGACGTTTCGCCGAATACCTCGGCATCGAGGCCGCCGTGCGGATTTCGGAATACAGCACAGTGGGCGACGCGCAGACCTGGAAAGTCGGCAGCACCTGGTCGCCGGTCAGCGACCTGAGCTTTCGCGCCACGCGCGCCAAGGCAACTCGCGCGCCGAACATTGGCGAGCTGTTCGATCCGGGCGGGCAGACATTCCAGTTGATCTCCGACCCCTGCGATACAGACAATCTCGACAACGGGAGCGAGTTTCGTCGTGCCAACTGCGCGGCATTGCTGAGCGCGCTCGGCGTGGACGACCCGGAGAATTTCGTCGACCCGAACTCGTCGGCCGTCTCAGGCACCTTGCGCGGCAACGATGAGTTGGACGAAGAAGACGCCAACACCACCACCCTCGGCTTCGTCCTGCAACCTAGGTTTGCGCCGGGGCTGTCCCTGGCGATCGACTGGTACGACATCGAGATCGAGAATGCGATCAACACCGCCACGCCGGAAGAGGCCGCGCAAACTTGCGTGGATGCGCCCGCGCTGGACGACACGTTCTGCGGCCTGCTGGTGCGAGAGCCGGGCGAAGGCGGCATCGTGGATTTCACGCAGCAGCCGGTGAACGTGGCACGGCTCACCACCAAGGGCTACGACTTCACGCTCAGCTACCGGGTGGACCCGGCGAAGCTCGGCTCCACCCGGGAACTCGGCATCTTCAATTTTCGATTGATTGCCAACAAGCTCCAGGATCTGACGTTCATCAATCTTCCCGGTGCGCCGCCCGACCTGCGCGCCGGCGAAGGCCCTCGCGACGACGGGACGGGCGAAGCGCCGGAATGGCAGGCGAGCTTCGATCTGGGCTGGGACTACGGTGGGCTTGGCCTGAACTACGGCCTGAGCTATTTCGACGAAACGCGACGCTTCACCTTGCAGGAACAGCGAGGAAATCCGGATATCGCCGAGTCGCGCTACCTCGATTTCGAAGCCCGTTTCTCGCACGATCTTTCCGCTCGTTATCGCTTCGTCAACGGTCTTTCGATTCACGGCGGTGTCAACAATTTTACGGACGAAGAGCCGGACCTGGGCGAGGATTTTTATCCGGTCAGCGCCGTGGGTCGTTACTTCTACGCGGGCGTGCAATGGAGCGGCAAGCCGTTTTGAGTCCTCGCAGGAGCCGTCAGCGCGAAGCAACTTGTAGGAGGGGCGCCGCCCCGACCGGCTCCGGTTGCCGAACCAATGCGATGGGTGGGCGCCAGTCGGGGCGGACCCCCTCCTACACCGGTGTTTCCAGCATTCGGTCCAACAGAAAACCTAGCATCGGCAACTGCTCGTTAAGCGTGTGTCCCGAATGCAGCAGGTGCAGCTCGCTGCCGTTGCGTTCGGCGAACCTCACCGCACGCTCCACCGGCACGATGTCGTCGGCGCGGCCGTGGACCACGCAGCAGCGTGGCGGAATGCCGAGCGGCTCTTCGTCCCAACCAGGGAAATAGAGCGCAGGAGCCATTAGAAACAATGCTTCGGGCTTGAGCGCCTCGCAGGCCATGGCGGAGACATAGCCGCCCATGCTGGAACCGACCAGCACCAGCCGCCGCGCGCGCGGCGCGAGTTGCAGCAGCATCTGCACGCGCTCGTGCGGGTCGTGCGTGCCACTATAATCCGGGCTCATTACTTCGAAGCCGCGCGCCCTGGCCACTTCGGCCAGATGCGTGATCTTGGTGCCCCAGGGGCCGCTTTCCTTGCCATGGGCGAAGCAGACGAGACGATCGGCGAGCACGGGTTGTTCTCCAGGAGACGCACGATGGTATCGGGATCAGTCGAGAGCCCCAAGGCGAAAGCCGGAAGGCAGAAGGAACCGCTGGACGTGGAATTGACCCTGAGCTTCCGTTTCGGCGACGAGCCCGACGACAAGGTCACGGTCATCGACCATCGCCATGTGCCGATGGTCGGCAGCGTGTTCGACAGCCGCGACGCGGTGGTGCGCGGATTCGTGAAGCTGCTGCTCAAGGCCTCGATGATGCAGCCCAAGGTGGTGCGGGAATTGCTGCCCGCGCTCAGGCTGCTGCGCCGCGGACGATGAATGTCCCGACGCGGTATCTGTTGATACTCGACGCGGCGCTGTTCGCGATGGCCGCCACTCTGGCGACCGTCCTGGGCGTGGTGCTGCTGATGTACAGCTTCCATACCGATCTTTCGACGCGCGTCGGCGCCGAAATGCCGCTGGTGGCAACCGTCATGGCGAGTTTCTTCGTACTCGCGCTGTTCCTCGGCGTCGCGTTCTGGAGTCTGCTCCGGCAGCGAAGCTGGCGCTGGTGGGCTCAGATTGCGGCGGCTGTGGCGATGTCGTTCGGTTCCGTCTTTCTCTACAACCAGGTCACTGCCTGAGCCATGACGCCTCGTCCGCTGATCCTGCCGCAGCAGTACCAATGGTGGGGACTGGTGCCGGCCTTCGCCGGACTGTTCGCCCTGTCCCTGGTCGACGGAATCTTCAGCGCGCTGCTCGCAGGTCCACCGGCGATGTTGTGGCTGGTGACGGGCCTGTCGCTGATCCTGTTGCCGGGCGATGCGCGCGTGACTGCGTACATGGCCTTGAGTTCTGTCTTCGGCTTGCTCGTGTCGATCCCGCTGATGTTCATGGCTGGGTTTGGCAGCGGTTTTCTGTTGACGGCACTGGCGCTGGCAAGCTTCGTCGTGGCCGGGCGCATGAGTCTCACGCAGACGTTGAATCCGGACACCGTGCCCATGCCTTCCGAAGACTTGGGCATGCAGGTCAAGGTGGGCTTCGACGAAGCGATGATGGGTTATTTCCTGATCTCGGCGCGTGTGCCGGGCGGCGAGCGCGCCGCGCGCATGTGCGACCAGGCCATTGAGCTGGGCCGGGTGCTGGAGGATCGCGGCTGGCTGGAGCATCCGCACACGATGCACCTGGCGCCGCCTGCACCGGAGGCGGTCAACACGGAACCCGCGCGCTGCTTTGGTTTCGATTACCAGCGCCTGAGTTTCGATAGCGGCTATGTGCCGGACCCCGCGCTGCCCGGCGCGGCGGAGTGGGCGGCGCGGGGGGCCAATCGCCGCGCTGCGGGCTGGATGCTGCGCCACCCCGGACCTGCGCGGCCCTGGCTGGTGTGCGTGCACGGCTATCGCATGGGCGAGCCCTGGGTGGACTTCCAGTTGTTCAAGCCCGGTCTGCTGCACCAGCGGTTAGGCTTGAACGTGCTGATGCCGATTCTGCCGCTGCACGGGCCGCGCCGTGCCGGTCGGCAGTCCGGCGACCTGTATCTCGACGGCGATCTGCTGGACCTGCTGTTTGCGCAGACGCAGGCGCTGTGGGACTTGCGCCGCTGGCTCGCGTGGCTGCGCGACAGCCAGGCCGAATTGTTCGAAGGAACGGCGCCGCAGATCGGCGTGTATGGAATCAGCCTCGGTGGGTACAACACCGCCTTGCTGACCGGTTACGAGTCGAAACTCGATTTCGGCGTTGCAGTGATCCCGGTCATGGAATTTGCGCAGACGCTGTGGCGCGTGATGCCGCCGCCCCACCGGCGATATTTCGAGGCGCGCGGCTTGTCGGAAGCGCGCTACCGAGAGTTGCTCACGCCGGTGTCGCCGCTGAGCCGGCCAACCTTGCTCGCTCGCGACCGGCGCTTCGTCGTGGCCGCCAACGCGGATCGGATCGTGCCCGTTGCTCAGCCCACCTTGCTGGCACAACATTGGGACGTGGAGCCCCGGTGGTACGCCGGTTCGCACATGAGCATCGGCCGCGAGGCGGAACCGCGTCTGGCGCTGGAAGAGGCGATGCGGTGCGCTGGATGGGACGCCCGCCCGCTGTAGGAGGGGCTCTGCCCCGACTGCGCCTCGCAGATCGGGCCGCATCCTCGTCGAGATCCTCATGTCGGGGCAGAGCCCCTCCTACGGTGGCCCTTACAATGGGCGACAAAAGAAGGACGCCTCCATGAAGAAAGTCTGCATCAGCGGCACTGGCCTGTTCACCCCGTCCGAGTCGATTTCCAACGACGAACTCGTCGCCTGCTTCAACGCCTGGGTAGAGAAGTTCAACGCCGAAAATGCCGCCGCGATAGCCGAAGGGCGAGTGCAGGTGCTGGCGCCTTCGTCGTCGGAATTCATCGTCAAGGCTTCGGGCATCCAGTCGAGGCACGTGGTCAACAAGTCCGGCGTGCTCGACGTTGAGCGCATGCGTCCGCACATCGAGACGCGACCGGACGACGTGCCCTCGCTGCTGGTCGAGATGGGGCTGGCGGCGGCCAGGGAAGCGCTCGAACGTGCCGGCCGCAGCGGCGCCGACGTGGACTGCGTGCTGGTGTGTTGCTCCAACATGCAGCGCGCCTACCCGGCGATGGCGGTGGAGCTTCAGCACTACCTGGGCGCCAAGGGTTTCGGTTACGACATCAACGTGGCCTGCGCCTCGGCCGCGTTCGGCGTGCAGGCTGCGGTGGATGCGGTGCGCATGGGTAACTCGAAATGCGCGCTGGTGGTGAGCCCCGAGGTCTGCTCGGGGCACCTCAATTTCCGCAACCGCGACTGCCATTTCATCTTCGGCGATGCCGCCACCGCCGTCGTGGTCGAGCCCTTCGAGACGGCCAATCCGAAGCATCGCTTCGAGGTACTCGGCACGCGTTTGCAGACGCAGTTCTCCAGCAACATCCGCAACAACCTCGGCTTCCTCAACAGCGCGGAAGATCCGCCGCGTCCCTGGGACGACGTGCTGTTCCACCAGGAAGGCCGCAAGGTGTTCAAGGAAGTGGTGCCGATGGTGTCGGAGCTTATGTTGTCGCACCTCGCTGAAATGAATGTGCCGGCCGACAGCGTCAAGCGCTTCTGGCTGCACCAGGCCAATCTGTCGATGAACCAGCTCATCTCCAAGCGCGTGCTGGGTCGCGAGCCGTCGGCCGTCGAAGCGCCGGTGATTCTGGACGAGTACGCCAACACCAGTTCGGCAGGTTCCGTGATTGCGTTCCACAAGTACCAGGCCGACCTCGTGCCGGGCGACATCGGTGTGCTGTGTGCGTTCGGCGCGGGCTATTCGGCCGGAAGCGTGATTCTGAAACGCGCTTGAAAACAGGCCGCACCGATGAGCTGATCGAGCAGCGGCTGCGCCAGGCGCTGGCCGATACGCACGAGCGGGAACCGCGTCCGCTGGCCAAGCTCGATCTGCCGCTGGGTGGCGATCGCTGGCTTACCCCTGCATTCATGAAGTCGCTACGTCGCGCTGCGGTGCTTGCGCCGGTGCTGCGCGATGCGGACGGCTACTCGATGCTGCTGACGCGTCGCGCGGAGCACCTGAGTTCGCACAAGGGCCAGATCAGTTTTCCCGGCGGAGGACGCGACGCAACCGATGTGTCCGCTGCCGCCAACGCGCTACGTGAGGCGCAGGAAGAAGTGGGGCTCGATCCGGCGCTCGTGGAGGTGATCGGCTATCTCGACGAGTACCCGACCATCAGCCGCTACACCGTCACGCCGGTGGTGGGCATCGTGCAGGGACCGGTGACGCTCCAGGCCGATCCGTCCGAAGTCGCCGAGGTGTTCCAGGTGCCCCTGGAGATCGTGCTCGATCCTCATGCCTACCAGCGCAGGAGCCTGAGCCGCGAAGGCCTGATCGTTCCCTTCCACGAACTCAACTGGAACGGCTACCGCATCTGGGGCGCCACCGCCGGCATGCTGTGGGATCTGTGCAACAAGGTGAACCAGCATGGCGGTTGATCCGGTTCGGGACGCACTCGATTTGCAGCACGACGCAGCGGCGCTGGGTTTCGACTGGAACCACGCCGACGAACTCTGGGCCAAGCTCGACGAGGAGATCGGCGAGCTGCGTGAATCCACTAGCCAAGGCGAGGCGAGGGTGCTCGACGAATTCGGCGATCTGCTGTTCGTTGCGATCAATCTGGCGCGGCATCTGAGAGTGGATCCGACGCAGGCTCTGACACACGCCAACGAGAAATTCCGACGGCGGTTCGCGCATGTGCTGGCGGGGCGTGACCGCTGGGATCACCTGCAATCTGCGGCACGGATCGAGCAGATGGAAAAGCTCTGGCAGGAAGCAAAGGGCAGGGGACTGTAGGAGGGACTTTGCCCCCGACCCTATCGCCGGCGTATCCATGCACGCTCCGTTTTGCGGGCGGCTCGTCGGGGCAGGGCCTCTCCTACCTTAGAATCCGGCCCCATCACAAACTCCTTTCCCAGGCCTCCCGCATGAACCCCGTCCGTCTTGCCGTACTCGGCGCCGCTGGCCGCATGGGCCGCGCCGTCATCGTGTCCGCGGCGGCCAACGCGCAGGTCGAACTTGCAGCGGCCTTTGAGCGCGCGGGTGCCGCCGAGCTCGGTCGCGATGCGGGCGAGCTAGCGGGAACCGAGGGCCGCGGCGTGCCGATCGGCGCCGACGTGGCGGCCGCGGAATTCGACGTGCTGATCGACTTCACTCGGCCAGACGCAACGCTATCCGCGCTCGATATCTGCGTCGCACAGAACCGGTCGATGGTCATCGGCACCACGGGATTCACGCCAGAACAACAGTCGCGCATCGAGCAGGCCGCGCAGCGTATCGCCATCGTCAAGGCCGGAAACTTCAGCATCGGTGTGAACCTGTGCCTGCAACTGCTGGAGCAGGCGGCGGCGGCGCTGGGCGAGGACTTCGACGTGGAGATCGTCGAAGCGCACCACAAGCACAAGGTCGATGCACCCAGCGGTACGGCGCTAATGATGGGCGAGGCGGTCGCGCGCGGTGCCGGCAGGCAACTCGCGGATCACGCGGTCTACGAGCGCTACGGACATACCGGCGCGCGCAAGCCCGGCGCCATAGGCTTTTCGACCGTGCGCGGCGGCGACGTGGTGGGCGACCACACCGTGATGTTTCTCGGCGAAGGCGAACGGGTTGAGATCACCCACAAGGCCAGTTCGCGATCGAACTTCGCCACCGGCGCGGTGCGCGCTGCGGCCTGGGTCGCGGGTCGGGCGCCGGGCCTGTATTCGATGCGCGATGTGCTGAAAGGCTGAAGAGCCGGTCGCGGCAGGAAGGAATCGCCCTCTATCCTCGCGAGCGATTCCGGGGCGCACACTGCGGCAGCGAACGAGGGCTCGGATTTCAATCCAGAAGCCCTCGCGCTCACCTGTAGGAGGAGATCGATATGCATGTCGGAGCCTGCCCCATTTTTCAGGCGATCGATCGCAAGGACGACGCCGAGATTTATCGCAACGAACTGCGTCTGGGCGACCTGATCGAGCCGCTGGGCTTCGACTCCCTGTGGGGCGTCGAACATCATTTCACCGATTACACGATGTGCCCGGACGTGTTCCAACACCTGGCCTACTTCGCGGGGCGCACACGCAAGGTGCAGCTTGGCTCCATGGTTTGCGTGCTGCCCTGGCACAACCCGATGCGCGTGGCCGAAGAGGTGTCGATGCTCGATCACCAGAGCAATGGCCGCGTGATCCTGGGCGTGGGACGTGGGCTGGGAAGGGTGGAGTTCGAGGGGCTCGGCGTGGATCAGAACGAGAGCCGTGAGCGCTTCGTGGAGTCTGCCGAGATGGTGCTCGAAGGCCTGGAGCGCGGCTGGTGCGAGTACGACGGAAAGTTCGTCAAGCAGGTGCGTCGCGACATCCGGCCAAGACCGCTCAAGAGCTTCCGCGGGCGCGCGTATGCCGCTGCCATGTCGCCCGAGTCACAGCCGATCATGGCGCGGCTGGGCGTGGGCCTGCTGGTGATTCCCATGAAGCCCTGGGAGATTCACGCCGCGGAGATCGACACGTATCGCAAGGCCTACCGCGGGTTCCGAAATACCGAAGGCCCGGCGCCCTGGCTGACCGGCTGGACGTTTTGTGACGAAGACGCGGGACGCGCCGAGGAGAAGGCGCGCAAGTACATCGGCGGCTACTGGCGCTCGGTGATCGAGCATTACGAACTCGTCGGCGAGCACCTGGGCAAGACCAAGGGCTACGAGTCCTATTCCGCCATGCAGGCCGCGGCGACAGCGGCCGGCGGTGTCGATGCGACCGCGGAGATGTTTGTGAACCTTCACGTCTGGGGCACGCCCGAGCAGTGCTACGACAAGGTCGTGAACATCTGCTGCCAGACCGGCGGCGATGCCTTCACCGGCGTGTTCAGTTATGCCGGCATGCCGTACGCGGATGCCGAACGCAGCATGACGCTGTTCGCGAAAAAAGTGCTACCGGAGCTGCAGGCGCTGGGTGCGCAGGCCAAGGCGGCTTAGTCGAATCACGCAGCGGGTCAGGGTGTAAATGGAGAGCTTATGGGCACGTGGCTGATCACCGGTGCAGATCGCGGAATCGGCGAGGCGATGTGCAGGCAACTCGCGACGCGCGGCGACGCCGTGATTGCGGCCTGCCTCGGTGATTCGGTCACGTTGCGCGAGCGCGGAATCGAAGTCGCTGCCGGTATGGATGTCACTTCCGATTCGGCCGTCGAAAAACTCGTGCGGCAGATCGCCGGACGCCGCATCGACGTGCTGGTTCACAATGCGGGTCTGGTCATCGAGCGCGCGCTCGGCAGCTTCGACTTCGATGCGTTCCAGAAGGAATACGCGGTCAACACGCTGGGTCCGCTGCGGATCACGCAGGCGCTGCTGCCGCTGATGGGCGAGGGCGGCAGGATCGGCCTCGTCACCAGCCGCGTCGGTTCGCTGAGTGAAAACCGCAGCGGCGGCTTGTACGGCTATCGCATGTCCAAGGCCGCGGCCAACATGGCCGGGCTGAATCTCGCGCACGATCTCAAGCCGCGCGGCATCGCGGTGATGTGCCTGCATCCGGGTAGCGTGCGCACACAAATGACGGCGGGCCTGACAGATGTCGCGACTGTCGGCATGCTGGTCGAACCCGACACCGCAGCCTCGGGCCTCATCGCGCGCCTCGACGAATTGAACTTGGAAACCACCGGCAGTTTTCGTCACGCCAATGGAGAGACGTTGCCCTGGTGAATTGATGGACTCCGTTTCGCGACAGCGAACGGAGCTTGAAGGCAATAAAACGGAGGACCACCACCATGATGAAGATGTACGGCTATCTCCCCGCCTGGGGCCTGTCCGACATGAGTCCTTTCGTGTCCTACACCGATGCCTACCTGCGTATGTCGGGCATCCCGTTCAAGGCGGAAATCCTGTACCGCGGCGACCTGACGGCGACGCCGAAAGGCAAGCTGCCCTGGATCGTCGATACCGACGGAACCAGCGTGTCGGACACGCAATTGATCCAGTACTACCTGGAGGAAAAGTACGGCGACAAGCTCGACGGCTGGCTGAGCAAGGAGCAGAAGGCGACGTCCACCTTGATCCACCGCATGGTCGGTGAGTGCTGGTATTGGATGGCGGTGCAGACGCGCTACCGTCGCGACGAGGACTTCGCGATCTATGACCCGCTCTGGGTGAAGTTCCTGGCCTGGCTGCCGGAAGAGCAGCGCGCCGCACCGGTCAGCGATTTCCGCGACCATCTGCTGGGCCAGTTCTGGCACCACGGCACCGGGCGCAACAGCGAGGAAGAAGTCGAATTCATCTGCCGCAAACTGACCGACGCGATGTCCGATTTGCTCGGCGACAAGCCCTACGTCTTCGGAAACAAGCCCAGCTCGCTCGACGCCAACATGTACGCAGGGCTGGTGCACGTGATGTTCACGCCCTTCCCCAGCCCGATAGGGCAGTACTGCCGGTCGAAGCCCAACCTCGTCGCGTACACCGACCGCATCTTCGACAAGTACTACCCGGAGTTGCGCAAGGACCGCGACGAAGCCGCTGCGTATCTCGCTCAGGAATTGGAGAAGCGCAAGCCGCCGTACCCGACGGCCGACCACCGGCTCGAAGAGCTGTTCAAGGCGCCGCACGACGGCCCGGGCGTGACGCGATGATCCAAGCCCAAGGCAAGCTGCAAGGCCGCGCCGCGCTGGTGACGGGTGGAGCCTCCGGCATCGGCGAGGCCACGGCGCGCAAGTTCGCAGGAGAAGGCGCAAGCGTGATGATTGCGGATATCGAGGTCCTAGCGGGCGAGCGTGTGGTCCGCGAGATTCGCGAAGCCGGCGGCGTGGCGCATTATCGCCACGTGGATGTCACCGACCGTGCTGAGGTTCGTCGCATGGTTCACGACGCCGCCGCCACGCTTGGGGGCTTGAACGTTCTGTTCAACAACGCGATGACCAATCCCAGCGCCGACTTCACGGAAGACGAGCGCTGGAATCTGATGCTGGAGAGCGGTCTATCGGCCTACTGGGCGGCGGCCACGGAAGCCGCGCCGATTCTGGCGCGATCCGGCCACGGCGCCATCGTCAGCAATGCCTCGATCGCGGGTGCGCGCGTGGGCCTCGAATTCGCGAGCGAGGCTTATAGCGCCGCAAAGGCCGGCGTGCTGGGCCTGACGCGCAAGCTCGCGAAGCGCTTCGGGCCGAGCGGGGTGCGTGCGAATGCAATCTGCCCGGGCATTATCGAAACACCGCGCTGGCGAAGTCCCGACATGATCGAGCCGCAGTTCGCGACGCGCTATCGGCAGATGGCGCCACTGCGCCGCTTCGGCAAGCCCGAGGAAGTCGCAAAGCTGGTGCTGTTCCTCGCCAGCGACGATTCGTCTTTCATCACCGGGCAGGACATCGCCATCGATGGCGGGTTTACGACTGCCTTCAGTTTTGAGTCGATCGATTTCGACGCGGGGTAGCGCGGCGATCCGTCAAAAAAAACATCGTCATTCCTTTAAATCGGAATGACTCCCGCGAAGGCGGGAATCCAGTCTCTCAGTCTCGACGGTGGTTGGAGTTGCGGGCGAAAACTGGATTCCCGCCTTCGCGGGAATGACGGTTCACTATTTTCGAGTGACGCTATTCACGAAGCAGGCACTGTCAAAGGCGGCTCTGCCCAGCGTTCATTCCGTGCCTCTGCAACGAGCCACTCACGCAGAGCGGCCACGGCCGGTTCGCGCGCCGCCTTCTCCGTGTGGATGAGGTAGTAAGCGGCTGCCATCGGCAGGCTCAAGGAGAAGGGCATTACCAGCCGACCGGCTTCGAGGTCGGCGGCCGCGACCACCGGAATGCCGAGCACCACGCCCAGCCCGTCGGCCGCGGCCTCCATCGCCATCGCCACCTGGTTGAAGGTCGGCCCTCGCTTTTCGTTGACGCCGTGCACACCCGCAGCCCTGAGCCACGTGGCCCAGTTGGGGCGCTCTGCGTCGGTCTGGTCGAGGCCGGTTTCCTGGTGCAGCAAAGTGTGGTGACGCAAGTCCTCGGGAGCGCGCAGGGGATTGGGCCCGGCGAGCAGACGTGGACTGCACATGGGAATCGCGTAGGCCGGAAACAGACGCTGAACCACGTAGCCCTCGTAATCACCATGACCGGAGCGGATCGCGATATCCGCGTTCTCGACCAGGTTCCCGCCTTCGCCGCTGTCCTGGCGCACGCTGTCGATCAGGGCGACATCGGCCGAAATATGCAGGTCGATATCCGGATACAGCGAAGCAAAGCTGTGCAGCCGTGGCGCCAGCCATTTGGCAGCGAGCGCGGGCGGCGCCGCAACAGTCACCCGGCCGGAATGCTGAAGCTGTCGCACGCCGGCCACGGCCTCGGCAATTTCCTCGAAGGCACTGCTCAGGCGCGGCAACAGCGCCTCGCCCGCGCTGGTCAGTTCGATGTGCTGAGGCAGCCGCTTGAACACCGCAACGCCCAGGGCCTGCTCCAGGGATTTGATCTGGTGACTGACGGCGGCTGGCGTCACGTGCAGCTCGGCCGCGGCTTTTCGCAGGCTTAAGTGGCGAGCCGCGGCCTCGAAGGCACGCAGGGCGTTGAGTGGGGGAAGGCGCATACGCCTAGATTACCTTTTCTAACCGAGGCTGCTAAAACAAATCAATTGATGCAGTGCAACATGCGACGTAATCTACACCCATCGAAGCGCGGCAGCCGGTGAAAACACCTTAAAGCCGCGACCCGGAACTGGACTTCGATACCGGACGCAGGGGTTTCGCGTAGAGCGTAAAAGCCAGCGAAATCAAGGCTCCGAAAGTCTCCTCCAGGCCCGCCTCATGCGGGCCTACACTTCAACGCCACCGCAAGGTGGCGTCTTTTTTTGTGTTGGGGCTCAGCTTCTGGACTGGTAGACCGCAGTCTCCATGTCGTTGAACATCCTCACCGCCGGGCCGTCGTAGAACGGCAGAATCTGGGTGAGAAAAGCTCCCGTGACCCGTTTGACCGGGTCGATCCAGTAATAGCTATTTGCCAGACCGGCCCAGGACAGGCTGCCGGCCGAGCGTCCCTGCGGCGTCGCCTGCATGTTGATCATAAAGCTCAGGCCCCACTTGTTAGTGACGCCCGGCCACCAGTTGACTGCGTTCGAGTAAGGCTGCGCGTCCGGCAGATCGGTCACGTTCAAGGCGCCCATCTGGTTCTGCGACATGGTGGCCACAGTGCGGGCTTCCAGCACGCGCGAGCCCTCCAGCTTGCCGCCGCCGAGAATCATGCGGGTGAACCGAAGGTAGTCGGTCAGCGGGCCGTAGAGCGCATGGCCCCCCATATCCAGTTGGGCGTTCTGATCGACTTCGAAGGGATAGGGCACCAGCGTTCCGTCCGGCAGGCGCGCGTGCATTCCGGCAAGACGCTCGCGATGTTGCGCGCTGAGCCGGAAGCCGGTGTTGCTCATGCCCAGCGGCCCGAACAGGTTCTGGCGCATGAAATCGCCGAGCCGCTGACCGCTGACTTCCTCGACCATGCGACCGGCCCAGTCGATACCGGGGCTGTAGTCCCAGCAGGTATCGGGGTCGTGCAGCAGCGGGCGATCCAGCGTGGCCTGCGTTCCGCTGAGGATGTTTCCGGCGCCGCGGCTTTCCAGCTCGCGCGCGGCGTCCGGGTTCCATATCTCGTAGCTGAAGCCCGAGCTGTGTGTGAGCAGGTTGCGCAAGGTCACGGTGCCTTTCGCAGGGCGCAGCTTGGGCTTGCCGGCTGCGTCGAAGCCTTCCATCACCTGCATGTTTTCCAGTTGCGGGCAGACCTTTCCCGCGGGCGCGTCGAGTGACAGCTTGCCCCGTTCGACCAGTTGCATCGCCGCTGCACCGGTCACCGCCTTTGTCATGGAGGCGAACCAGGCGACCGTGTCCACCGTCATTCTCGCGGGCTGGCCCAGCGCGCGGACACCGGCAGCTCCTTCGTAAATCACGCCGCTGTCGTCGGCCACGGTGGCAATCGCACCGGGCACTTCGCCGGCGTCGCAGGCCTTGTTCAACAGGGCGTCCAGCGTTTGGTTCAAGTTCATTTCCGCTCTCCTCGGTTTTGATTTGACGACGATTGCCGCGGGACAGGTTTGGCCACATTTTTTCCGCGACAGGCTTTTTATCGCAATCGCGCCGCTTGAACCATTCGGCACGACGCTCTATCGCCGCGCGATGTGCACGAGACAGGGCGTGCGCGTCACCGATCCAGGCCGAGAATCGCCGTCTCCACGTCTGCCAGCACCATCAGCGGATCGCGTTCCTGCAAGAGTCGCAGCTTGTGGTCCTTCGACAGCGGCAGGATTTCCGCCAGGCGATACGCCACCCAGCCCGCGTCATCGAGCTGGAAAGGTTTGGCGAAATGCTCGGCGCCGATCTTCTCGATGATCTCGCCGAGCGTTCGGCCGATGGACTCCTGCGCCGGCGGCATGGGCTTGGTTTCGCGCGGCGATTCCAGGACCACCTGAGCGCGGATCAGGCCGTCGCATTGCACGTGCTGATCGAGCACGCGGAACACCGTCTCGCCCAGGGTCACCAGCGAGAACAGGCCCGCTCCGGGCACCTCCCACTCGGTGATGCGCGCCGTGCAGCCCACCGGCGCGAACACCGCCGGCGTGCCGGCTTCGCGCCCATCCAGAATCTGGCACACGCCGAAGACCTCATCGTTGCCGATGCAGGCCTTGGTCATGTCCACGTAGCGCACCTCGAAGATGCGCAGCGGCAGGCGACCGCCCGGAAACAGGACGGTGTTGAGCGGGAAGATCGGGATTTCGACAGAGGTCTCCATACCCGAAGTGTCTCGCGATCAGCTCTTCTTGTCGCCGGTCACCAGAATCGACTGCGCCATTTTCTTTATGTCGTCGCCGAGATTGATCGGCTCGGGAATTGCGATGCCGCGCTGCACCGCGGGACGCGCAGCAATCGTTTTCATCCAGCGCGAGAGATGCGGCAGGTCGTCCACTTCGACGCCAGCCCAGAAGTGCAGCGACACCCAGGACCAGTTGGCCATGTCGGCAATCGAGTAATCGCCAGCCAGCCATTCGTTGTCCGCGAGCCGGGTATCGAGCACGCGGTATAGGCGCTTGGTCTCGGTCTGGTAGCGGTCGATGGCGTAGGGAATCTTCTCGGGCGCGTAGCGGAAAAACACGTTGGCCTGTCCCTGCATCGGACCGATGCCGCCCATCTGGAACATCACCCACTGGATCGCGCGCGAGCGGCCCTTCACGTCCTTGGGCAGGAAACGGCCGTACTTCTCGGCCAGGTAAATCATGATCGCGCCGGACTCGAACACCGCGAAATCGCCTTCCTCCCTATCCACGATGGCAGGAATGCGGCCGTTGGGATTGATCTTGAGAAAGGCCTCGGTCTTCTGCTCCTGCTTGGACAGGGAAATGGGATGCAGCGTGTACGGCACGCCGAGTTCTTCCAGCAGGATGGAAGCTTTCCAGCCGTTGGGCGTGGCCGAGGTATAAAGATCGATCATCAGTTCTCTCCGGAAGAATTAGAGCTGGCTAGGGCTTGTCTCCGGCGTAGATCCGGAAGACGAAATTTCATCGCCGCGCGATTCGCGCGGTGTCGTGCTCATGGGGCACCGGCAGCGCCGTGACTGTCAACCGGGGATCAGTACCTTGTCGTCCGGACTGCGGGCGTATTCGTCCATTCCTGTCTGCCGGCGACAGGCCGCGGGTTCCAGATCGATTATCCAACCTGATTGATTGTCTGCGCGTGGTCTAGGGCCGGCGCTCATCTCATACGAGGCGTCGAGCCCGGACCGGGAATGTTGTGGAAAGCGCGCAATCGTCAGCGGTGGCGGCATGGGCGGCCTGTTTGCTGCGCTGGCCTTGCGCAAAGCCGGGTGTTTAGTGGTGTCGATGTCTACGAGCGACTAGCCCGGATGCAATCCGGGGAACGCGATGGGTCAAGGGCATACCCCGGATTTCATCCGGGCTACGCTTGCTCACCGGAAAGCTTGCCGTGGCGAAGCGAAGGCAAGGTTTTCCGGTTCAGCCCCTTGTTGGGCGCGCCGTTACATGTTGATGTTGATAACAACCCAATTCTCGAATTCATTGCCGTTGGGTATTTTGACCCCGAGCCTGCTTGCATTGTCCAGCGCACGCTTGATCATCCAGTAAGCCTCATCACATGTATTAATCACCACAAAGTCTTCCTCGGTGTTCCCGTGGTGCTTCAGGTTGTTCCGAGCCTTGTTCCAAGCTTCGATCGTTTCCTTCTTATTTTTGCCGCCCAAAATATCTTGACGACCGGTCGCCTCCCGAATGCGCTGAATCTCCTCAAACGATTGTTCGAGAATTGGCTTCTGTCCTTGGTGATTTAGAAGCTTGCCAAAGATTTCTTCGGCCGCACCCGCGAGCGTAATGCTTGGTATGAACTGCTCGGTGATGAACAGCTCAATAGCTTTTACGAGCTGGACCTTTGCGATATGGCTTCGGGGAAGCCTTTCGTCTTCAGAGTATCCAAGGGTATGCATCTGTTACTCCCAATGCCTAGGTTAGCGCGCGGCCGGCTTTACCGGCCGTCGCGTTGAACCACTTGTTGGACCAGACGCCGCTCATTGCACTAGAACCCACGTTAGTAAGCCCGCCTCTAGCAGAAGACCAACCGCTGCTGCAATTTCCGCCGCCTTGATAAGGCTGTTACGACGCATTGCCGTAGTTATATCTTTTTTCCGCTCCATGTCAGATAGCCCGGGTTCCCAATTTAGAAGGCGGCGCCCTATAGCGGCGTATTGCATGCGGACCGCGGCAAAGTTGAAGAGCAAAGCAAACATGCATGCTGTCGCTAACAGAGCTACCACCTTGAATTGCCAGAAGCTGGCAGCGGGTGCAAAGGATGGGAGAGCGACCGCCACAGATAGAAGGACCGTGTGTGCGGTAAGTAACGCAGACCAGAACGCGGACATCGCCGCGGAGGTTTTCTCGGTGATTGCCTGAAATCTTTCGTCGTAGTTGCTCATGAGGTCACCGCCGAGTTAGGCGACAGACCCTGCCGGATAACACCGGCGGCAATCCATTCAAGTATTTGGCTGAAATGTAAATCACGTTGCGGTCACCAGGTTATCCGGCAATCAACGCCTCTCTGCTCTCACACGACCGGCTCCGGCGCCTCGCTAACGCTACCCGATCTTCACCACGTAACGTCCCTGCACCGTGCTGGCCATCAGTTCGGCACAAGCCGCCGGCACTTCGTCCAGCGTGATCGTTCCCCGCACGATGGCGGACAAATCCTTGGGCTTCCACTCGCCGGCGAGCTTGTTCCAGATGTCCAGGCGCCAGGCGCGCGGTACTTCCACCGAGTGGATGCCGAGCAGCGATACGCCACGCAGGATGAAGGGCATCACCGTGGTGACGAGTTCATGGCTCTGCGCAAGGCCGATGCTGCCGATGTTGCCCCAGGGTTTGACCACGCGGGTCAGGCCGGCGAGCGTCTCCCCGCCGAGGTTGTCCACGGCGCCGCCGAAGCGCGCGGGTTCGAGCGGCTTCTTGCCGAAGTCCAGCGTGGTGCGATCCAGCACCTCGTCGGCACCGAGCTTTTTGAGGTAATCCTCGGCCGCGGCTTTCTTGCCGGTGAGCGCGGCCACTTCAAAACCCGCGCGCTTGAACAACTGGATGGCGATGGAACCGACGCCGCCGGTGGCTCCGGTCACGAGGATCGGGCCCATCTCCGGCGCCTGGTGATTTTCCAGCATGCGACGCAGCGCCATGGCGGCGGTGAAGCCGGCGGTGCCGAGCGCCATGGCTTCGAACAGACTCAGGCCCTTGGGTAGCGGCACCACGGCGTCGGCGGGAACGCGCGCGAATTCGGCCAGGCCTCCGTCCAGAAGCTCACCGAGATTGCAACCGGTGACCAGCACTTCATCGCCGGGCTTGTAGTTCGAGTCGCTGCTGGACTCCACCGTGCCGGACAGATCGATGCCTGCGACCCTGGGCATGGTACGCATGATGCGGCTCTTGCCGGTGACGGCCAGCGCGTCCTTGAAGTTGAGGCAAGAGTAGGCGACGCGGATCACGACCTCGCCTGGCGTGAGCGCATCGAGCGTGATGCGCTCGAACTTGTGGACAAGGGTCTTTTCGATCTGGTGGACGCGCAGGGCGCGGAAGTCGCTCATGGCTTCGGTCGTTGACTTGAGTGGGGCCGCAACTTTAACGCAGCCGCGAGTCGACCCTGTTCGGGGCGCGCCCGCATTCACGGGAGTCAGGGAGACGCTGGGGAAGTGTTTTCGAGCACCCAGCGGCTGATGGTGGGTACGACGAGGTCCGGTCGCTTGGCCCAGGAGAAGTGGTCCAGCGCCAAGCCGCCGCTGTGCGCGGCGCTCCAGCTCAGATGCATGCGACGGGATTTCGGCAGCTTGGAGATCAGCCGGTCGCGCGCCATGGCGGGTGCGAGGTTGTCGGCATCGAAACCCAGCACGAGCACCGGCTTTTCGAGCTGTGACATCGAGGCTTCGTAATCGTGTCGCGAGCCGGCGATGTTGAAGCGCCCGCTGCGCGCCACTCTCGCCCAGTCGCTCATCACGCCTCGCGCCTCGCGTCCGGCAAAGCCGATGCGACGGCCGGGGAAGTGTCCGAAGACGGTGCTGACGATCGGCGCGCTCTGGGTCAGCGCGAGAATGCGCAGACCGCCGCGGCTGCCGTAGGCGCTGAAGTGCACCGTGCCCGCAGCGATGATGACCAGACCCTCGATTCCGTCCGGCTCGCGGCTCGCGTAAAGCGTCGAGAGTTGCCCGCCCAGGCTGTGGCCGCCGATCCAGAACGGCGCCTGTGGAAGCCGCTCGCGAACCGCGCTGACCGCGGCCGGAATATCCATCTCGACCAGGTGCCGGTAACCGAAGTCGACGGCGCGCGAAGCACGCTGGGAACTGGTGTCGATGCCGCGCCAGTCGCAGCTCGCGAAGCTCACGCCGGCCGCGGCCATGGCCTCGCCGAGCGCCGCGTAGTAATGCGCACGGGTGCCCATAGCGGACAGGAACAGCAACAGCGGGGCGCTCGGAATCGAGGCAGGGTAGAGCGTGGCGCCGAAGCGGTGACCGTCGCTGGCGGTGACTTCGAATTGCTGCGCGGCCATCAAGCGGGCCCGGACGCGTCCGCCGCCGCGCGCATCACCGCACGCGCCTTGCTCATCGTCTCGTCCCACTCGGACTGCGCCACCGAATCCGCCACCACGCCGCAGCCGGCCTGTACGTGGATCTCACCGTCCTTCAACACCGCGGTGCGGATGGCGATGGCCATGTCCATGTTTCCGTCCCAGCCCAGGTACCCGACCGCGCCGCCGTAGATGCCGCGCTTGACCGGTTCCAGCTCGTCGATGATTTCCATCGCGCGAACCTTGGGCGCGCCGGACAAGGTGCCTGCGGGAAAAGTGGCAGCCAGTGCATCGAGCGCGTCGAGCCCCGGCTTGAGTTTGCCGGTCACGTTGCTGACGATGTGCATGACGTGGCTGTAACGCTCGATCACCATTTTTTCGGTGAGCTTCACGCTGCCGATCTCGGCGACGCGACCGACGTCGTTGCGGCCCAGGTCGATCAGCATCAGATGCTCGGCGATCTCCTTGGGATCGGCCAGCAGTTCCTTTTCCAGCGCCTGATCCTGTTCGGCTGTGGCACCGCGAGGACGCGTGCCCGCAATCGGCCGCACCGTGACCTCGCGGTCTTCCACGCGGACCAGAATCTCGGGCGAAGAGCCGACCACGTGATGATCGTCGAGATGCAGGCAGTAGAGGTAAGGCGAGGGATTGAGCCGCCGCAGCGCGCGATACAGCTCGACCGGCTCGGCCGTGAACGGCGCGGACAGCCGCTGCGAGGGGACGGCCTGCATCACGTCGCCGGCCGCGATGTATTCCTTGATTCGCTCGACGCCCTGCTTGAATTTTTCCTCGCCGAAGTGCGAGACGAACACCGGCTTGGCGTTCTGCGCAGGCTTGGCAGAGGCGGGCTCCTGCGGCGCCGACAGCAGGGCTTCGATCGCATCCAGACGCTTGTTGGCACGCGCGATATCGGGCTTCGACGAGGGGTCGGCATGCACGACCAGGGTCAGCGTTGCGCGCTGCGAATCGAACACCACCAGCTCGTCCGAACACATCAGCAGCACGTCCGGCGTGCCGAGCGGATCGGGCTTGTCGGCCTTGAGACGCGGCTCGAAATAGCGCACGCAGTCGTAGCCGAAATAGCCGACGAAACCGCCGGTGAATCGTGGCAGCGCCGGGTTGTCCTGCACGCGGATGCGGCCGACGTGCGAGCGCAGCCAGCCCATCGGGTCGGTCGATTCCAGCTTGAGCACGGGCTTGCCGTCCACGCTCACCGTGACGTGATGTCCGCTGATGCGCACGACTTCGCGCGCGGGCAGGCCGATGAAGGAGTAACGGCCCCAGCGCTCGCCGCCGTGCATCGACTCCAGCAGGTAGGAGTAGGGGCGGTTGCCGAGCTTGAGGTAGGTGGTGACCGGTGTGCTCAGGTCACCCGGCAGTTCGCGCGTGAGCGCGACGCGATTGAAGTCACTCATGGGGGATAGGGAATCGGGAGTCGGGAATCGTCATGCAGCCGAGCGAGCATAGCGGCCGCATCGCCAATGACGGTGCGGCAGGGCGATGCAGCTCAAGGCCAACGATTCCCGATTCCCCATTCCCGATTCCCGATTCCCGGCTTCTCACGCAAGCGCAATTTGTTCGCGCATGGCGGCGATTGTAGCCGCGTAATCTTTCGAGCCGAAAATCGCCGAGCCGGCCACGAAGGTGTCGGCGCCCGCCGCGGCAATCGCACGGATGTTGTCGATCTTCACGCCGCCGTCGATTTCCAGCCGCACCTCGCGACCCGACCCGGCCATGTAGGTGTCCAGCAGGGTGCGCGCCTGCGCCAGCTTGACCAGCGCCGAAGGCAGGAAGGACTGCCCGCCGAAACCCGGGTTGACCGACATCAGCAGCACCACGTCTACCTTGTCGAGCACGTAGCTCAGCACGTCCAGCGGCGTGGCCGGGTTGAACACCAGCCCGGACTTGCAGCCCGCGTCGCGAATGGCCTGGAGACTTCGATCCACGTGGCGCGTGGCTTCGGGATGGAAGGTGACGACGTCGGCCCCGGCCTTGGCGAACAAGGCGGCGAGCGCATCCACCGGCTCTATCATCAGGTGCACGTCGATAGTGGCCTTGACGCCATACTTCTTCAGCGCCTCGCAGATCGCAGGGCCGAAGGTGAGGTTCGGCACGTAATGGTTGTCCATCACGTCGAAGTGCACCCAGTCGGCGCCAGCGGCGATGACCTTCGACACGTCGCCTCCCAGCCGCGCGAGGTCGGCGGAGAGGATGGAGGGGGAGATCAGCGGAGACAGCTTCGAGCGTGGCATGCGTGCAGTCTGAGGGCTGTCCCGGTCTGCCTCAAGCCACGGTGACGCAGTTGCAGGGCGCACCGGCTATTGACGCGCTTCGGCCAGAAGCGGCCAATACGGCGCCCGCGGGTGTCGGTCGACCCACAAGGCATTCCGTTCCCACCGGTTTCGAGGCGCGCATGATCCCGTTCCCGTTCAAGGTTTTCTTTTTCAAACTCTGGCAGTTCATTCTCAAGTGGGCGACCAAGGTCCTTACCTTCCGCACGCCGGAGCTGTTCAACGGGCCGGGCTCGTCACTGCAACTCTGCGAGCACATCGCCACCAAGACCGATGTGCGCAACCTGCTCATCGTCACCGACAGCGTGCTCGTCAAGATCGGACTGCTCAAGCCGATGCAGGAGAAGCTCCAGCAGCTCGGCGTGCACTACGTCGTATACGACGGCGTGCAGCCCAACCCGACCATCGAGCAGATCGAGACCGGGCTCGCGATGCTGAAGAGAGAGGGCTGTACCGCGATTCTCGCGATCGGCGGTGGTTCGTCCATCGACGCGGCCAAGGTCATCGCGGCGCGGGCGCGCAACCCGCACAAGATCGTGCACATGGCTGGACTGATGCGGGTGATCTTCAGGCCCATGCCGCTGTACGCGGTGCCGACCACGGCCGGCACCGGCTCGGAGGTGACCATCGCCGCGGTGGTGTCCGATCCGTCAACCACGCGCAAGTTCGCGATCATGGACCCCAAGCTGGTGCCCATCGCCGCGGCGCTGGACGGGGCGCTGATGACGGGCCTGCCTGCGCCGATCACCGCTGCCACCGGCATGGATGCGCTGACGCACGCGGTGGAGGCTTACATCTCGCGCAACTGGACGCCGCAGACCGATGCCGAGGCGCTGGAAGCCACGCGCCTCATCATGCAGAACCTGCCCACGGCGGTGAAAAATCCCACGGACGTGAACGCGCGCCAGAACATGGCGCTGGCCTCGTTCAAGGCCGGTGTCGCGTTCACCACTGCGGGCGTGGGTTATGTGCACGCGATCGCGCATAACTTCGGCGCCTACTACCACGTGCCGCACGGCCTTGCGAACGCCATCGTCCTGCCGCGCGTGCTGGATTTCTCGAAGTTCGATTGCAGAGCGCGGCTGGCGAAACTGGCCGAGGTCAGCGGGCTGGCCAAGGGCGGCGAGAGCGATGCGGAACTGGCCGATGCCTTCATCCGCCACGTGCGTGCGCTCAACGCGGAATTCGGCATCCCGACCCAGGTGGACAAGCTCAGATCCGAGGACATTCCCGCGATCACGGACAAGGCCCTGAGCGAGGCGCACATGTTCTATGCCGTGCCGCGCTACATGGACAAGCCGGAGTGCGAGGCTTTCATCCGCCAGATGCTGCCGCAGGCAGTCGCCGCATGAATGCGGCCTACGGGGTGACCCAGCCGCAAGTCTTGTCCTGGTTCTGCTCCTTGAGATAGCTCATCAGCGGCGCGAAGTAGTCGATGATCGCCGAGGCGTCCATCTGCCGCGTGCCGGTGAGTTTCTCCAAGGTGTCGGGCCAGGGTTGCGAAGCACCGAGCGAGAGCATCTCGATGAAGCGCTTGCCGGCCTCGGCGTTGCCGTACACGTCGCACTCGTGCAGCGGGCCCTTGAAGCCCGATGCATCGCAAAGCGCCTTCTGGAACTGGAACTGGAGAATGAAGGCGAGAAAGTAGCGCGTGTACGGCGTGTTGCCGGGAATGTGGTACTTGGCGCCGGGATCGAAATCGTCTTCGCTGCGAGTGTTCGGGGGAGAGACGCCCTGGTACTGCTCGCGCAGCTTCCACCAGCTCTCGTTGTATTTGTCGGGCGGAATCTCTCCGCTGAAGACTTTCCAGCGCCACTGGTCCACCAGCTTGCCCCAGGGCAGGAACACGATCTTGTCCAGCGCCAGTTTCATCTGGCTGTTGATCGTGGCCTTGTCGTTTTTCTGCACTTCTTTCACGAGCCCGATCTTCTGCAAGTGGTCGGGGGTGAGGCTCAGGGTAATGGTGTCGCCGATGGCCTCATGAAAGCCGTCGTGCGCGCCGGTCTGGAACAGCGGCGGCAAGGAGTTGTAGACGAGGTAATAGTAGATGTGGCCCAGCTCGTGATGAATCGTGATGAGCTGGTCCTCGCTGGACTCGATGCACTGCTTGATGCGCACGTCGCCCTGCATGTTCATGTCCCAGGCGCTGGCGTGGCAGACCACGTCGCGGTCGCGCGGCTGCACCAGCAGGGAGTTCTTCCAGAACGAATCGGGCAGCTTGGGAAAGCCTAGCGACACGTAGAAATCTTCCGCCGTGCGCGCCATCTTTACCGCCTGCGCTGCGTCGGCCTTGTGCTCCAGCTCCGCCAGATCCGGTGGCGTCGGCTTGCCCTTGAAGCTCTTCAGCGCAGAGCCGTACTCGGCGTCTCGCTGCTGCTTGAGCACGGAGGACACGTCGAGATTGTTCTGGCCCGGGTAGGGTTCCAGCAGCGGGTACAGATTGCTCCACTGCTGGGCCCACATGTTGCCGAGCAGGTGCGCCGGAATCAGTCCGTCTTTGGGTACCACCGTGTCGCCGTACTTCGCGTTGAGCTTGCCGCGTACGGCGCAGTGCAATTGCTCGTACAGCGGTTTGACCTGCGTCCACAGGCGTTCGACTTCGGTGTCGAATTCCGCAGGGCTCATGTCGTAGCCCCCGCGCCACAGCTCGCCGGTGTCCTTGAAGCCGAGATCGCTCGCGCCCTTGTTCATCAGTTCGGCGAAGCGCTGGTAGTCCTTGCGGATGGGGCGCGAGGTCTGGTGCCAGGCGCTCCATGCGGTCGCGATCTCGGCCGGCGAGTTCTTCAACTCGGCGTTGTCGATGATTTTCTCGATGGCCTGGAGCTTGAGACATTCCTCCTGTCCGTCGGCATTGGGGCGACACCATCGCCCGGCACCGTAATTGGCTTCCATCTTCGCCGCGAGCTTCGCCAGTTCCTCGCGCTGGGCGGGCTCGGAAGGGGCGGGTGTGGTCGAGCCGAGCTTGACCAGCTTGAGCGCGCGCGCGGTGGCGGCAGACAGGCCCTGCACGTCGTCAAAGCGCGCCGCTTCCTCGGCCTTGGCTGAGGAGTAAGCAAGCAATTCCTCGTTGGCCTTGGCCGCCAGAAGCTGCGCGTCTTCGGTGATGTAGGTCTGCGAAACCCAGAACGCGGCGTTGAAGCGCGCCGCGTTGGCTTTCTGGAAGTCGTTGATGTCCGCGATGAAGCGGTCGGCGTCCGCCACCGTCGGCTTGGTTGAAGACTCGCTGCCCGGAGAAGCCTCGTCGGAGGGCTTGTCGCCGCAGGCGGTCAGCGCACTCAGGGCCAGAATCAGGATCGCCGCGCGCATCACTTGTCTCCCGTCAGTCGCTTGATCGGTCCGACGAACATCAGCATCACCAGCCCCGCGCCGGCGGTGGTCATGCACACGAACAGGAAACGGTCGGGCATGCCGGCGATGTCGGTGTCGTTCGCGAGGTGTCCGGCGAGCAGCCCGGCAATCAGGTGCCCGAGTGCGGACGCGGTGAACCAGGTGCCGAACATCTGGCCCTGGTAGCGCTTGGGCGAGAGCTTGTTGACCGCGGCCAGTCCGACCGGCGACAGGCACAGTTCGCCGGTGGTATGGAAGAGATAAGTAAGCATGAGCCAGGTCGGCGCGACCTTCTCGCCCGTGACCACGAGCAGGGAGGCGAAGTACAGCACCAGGAATCCGATGCCCATCTGAATCAGTCCCAACGCGAACTTCAGCGGCGTGGACGGGTTCAATCCGCGTCGTCCCAGATTCACCCACAGCGCCGCGAAGAAAGGCGCCAGGATGATGATGAAGAGCGGGTTAATCGATTGCAGCCAGGATGCCGGAACCTCCCAGCCGAACATCACGCGATCGGTGTGGTCCTGCGCAAACAGGTTGAAGCTGGAGCCAGCCTGTTCGAAGCCGCTCCAGAACATCGCTGCCGCGACGAAGAAAACCGCGATTACGCCGACTCTCTTCTTCTCGTCCGCATCGAGCCCGCCCAGAAAAATCACATAGCCGAAGTACGAGGCCGCAACCAGCACGATGAACACGCCCGTGCCCTGCGCGAGCTTCAATGCGTCGATGCTCATTGCGCCGGAGAGCGTTGCCACCGTGACCCCGGCCAGACCCGCGAGAAAGATTCCGATCACGATCCAGCCCACGCGCTGCGTACGCGCGTCGCCCGCGGCGTCGCCGGTGGAGACGGCCTTCAACCCGATGTCGCCGAGGTGACGTCCGTAGAGCTTGTACTGCACCAGCCCCAGCACCATGAACACGCCGGCCGCGCCGAAGCCCCAGTGCCAGCCAATCTTCTCGCCCAGATACCCGCAGATGAGCTGGCCGATGAAAGCGCCGGTGTTGATGCCCATGTAAAAAATCGAATAGCCCGCGTCGCGTCGCGCACCCGCGTCCGGCCCATACAACTCGCCGACCATCGCGCTGACATTGGGCTTGAGCAGGCCGGTGCCCAGCGCAATCAAAATCAGACCACTGAAGAAGGAAGCCTGCGTGTTCAGCGCCATGCTGAAATGCCCGCAGGCGATGATCACGCCGCCCCAGAACACGGCGTTCCTTTGGCCGATCAGGCGATCGGCAATCCATCCGCCCGGCAGCGAGGCCAGGTACACGCTGGCGGTATACAGCCCGTAGATCGCGGTGGCCGCTTCGGTGGAAAGTCCCAGGCCGGGGTTGGTGCCCTCGACCGCCGCCACCATCGCCAGCACCAGGATGGCGCGCATGCCGTAGTACGAGAAGCGCTCCCACATCTCGGTGAAGAACAGAGTGGCGAGGCCGCGTGGATGTCCCGCCCAGGTGTTGTCGGTCATTATTCTGGTTGACAGGTGGAGGTGAGTGGCGGCGTCTGGACCATGCCCGGTGTGTACGGACGGCGTCAAACGGCGGGATGCATGCGCGGGACTGCGATGTCACTACGCACCCGGCGATGACTCGGACGCCGGACTCGCAGATTGGCGTTCGCAGGCTCACCCCCAAGCGGGACTAGCGCAATAGCAGACCCCATACCCAGACGATCAACGCAATCGACGTGCCGAGAAAAACGGCAACCACAAGAATCGCCAGTACTGCGGACCTCCTCGATCCCGCGTCATGTCGCGCCTCTACGCGATCCAGATGCTCCATCAGCAACGCTGCGTTGCGCCGGTTGGACTTGAACGCGAAATCGAACACGTCGCCGACCACCGGCACCAGTCCGCCCAGCGCGTCCAGCACCGAGTTGCGCAGCATCTTCATCACCAGCGGGCGCGGTGCGCCGACGCGCACGCTCTCGTACAGAATCGCTGCGCCCAGACCTAAACCCACTACATCGCCGACGCCGGGAATCAGGCCGACGATGGAGTCCAGCCCGAAGCGGAATTTCGTTCCCGGAATCCGCACCGCGCCGTCGAGCAGCCATGCGAGTTTTTCCATGCGCTCGCGGGTAGCGCGGGTGCGGACGAGTTCTTCGGCAGACAGGGGCATGATGGATTGCACAGGAGATGAACCGGAATTCTTTTACACTCGCGTCCGCTGCGCCACCTAGCTGCGCACAACAGGGAGATTAGCTGACCGATGAGCGCGCTGATCGCCGCCTTCTACTGGATTGCGTGGTGGTGTTTCCGGCCGCTCAACAGTCTGATCAAGTATCGCGTGGGGCCGCCGCGCATCCGCGAGCAGCTTGCGCTGGACCCCAAGCGGCCGGTGGTTTACGTGCTGCCCACGCGCTCATGGGGCGACCTGTTTGCGCTGGATCACATCTGTCGCCTCGAAGGCCTGCCGGTGCCGGGACGCACCGGCAACGCTTATCCCAGCGCGGACCGGCCGGGCGTGATGTACCTGCCGGCCCTGCTGGAAACGCGCATCCGCAAGACCGAGTTGACTGAGGTGGTCGAAGGCGCCGCAGCCGATCCGGCCTACGACGCGCAGGTCGTCGCCGTGTCGGTGTTCTGGGGTCGCGATCCGGGGCAGGAGACCTCGCTGTTCAAGCTGCTGTTCGCCGACAGCGTGCAGGCCGGCATGCTGCGCAAGCTGTTCATCATGCTGGTCAACGCGCGCTTCGTGTACGCGAGTTTCGCGGTGCCGATGAGCTTCCGCGAATTCATCGCAAAGGAGCAGGGGCCCGAAGTGGGCTTGCGCAAGCTCGGCCGCTTGCTGCACCTGTATTTCCTGCGTGCGCGCAGCGCGGCGCTGGGTCCGCGACTGCAAACGCATGGCGTGGTGATTCAGCAGTTGCTCAATTCAAAAGGCGTCAAGGCCGCAATCGAGCAAGAGGCGCGCGAGTCGAAAATCACGCTCGACGACGCGACACGCAAGGCGCGCAAGTGCGCCAACGAAATTGCGGCGAACTACTCGTCGGTCGCGGTGCGCATCCTCGAACAGATTTTCGCTTACGTGTGGACGCGTGTGTTCCGTGGCGTGGAGGTGCATGGCGTCGAGCGTCTGCGCGACTGGGCGCAAGCTCACGAGATGGTGTACCTGCCGTCGCATCGTTCGCATGCGGATTACCTGCTGGTGAGCTTTGTACTCTACCGCGCGGGTCTGGCGCCGCCGCACATCGCGGCCGGCGTGAATCTGAATTTCTGGCCGGTCGGTGCGCTGCTGCGAAGGGCCGGTGCGTTCTACATCCGCCGCAGTTTTTCCGGCGACAAGCTCTACACCGCGGTGTTTCGCGGCTATGTCGATGGACTGATCGCGCGCGGCTACCCCATCAGCTTTTATCCCGAGGGCACTCGCAGCCGCACCGGGCGCTTGCTGTCGCCCAAGACCGGCATGCTCGGCATGGTGGCGGAGAGCGCGCTGCGCCAGACCGCGCGAAAAGTGGCCCTGGTGCCGATCTACATCAGCTACGACAAGGTCTGGGAACTGTCGAGCTACTTCAAGGAACTGCGCGGCGGTGCCAAGAAGAAGGAGTCGGCGGCCGACCTCCTCAAGGCCGGCAAGCTGCTGATCAAGTCCTTCGGCAAGGTCTACATCAATTTCGGCGAGCCCATGCACTTGCAGGAGTATGCCGACAAGCACCTGCCCGCATGGCGCGAGTCCTTGCGCGACTCGCCCGAGCGCGCGCCCAGGGAGTTCAAGCCCTTCGTGCAGCGGCTGGCGCTGGCGAATCATCGGCGCATCAACGCGGCGGCCGTGGCCAACCCCGTCGGCATCACCGCGGTGGCGCTTCTCGCCAGCCCGCAGCGCGCGGTTTCCGAGGCGGAGTTGCTGGAACAGATCGGGCATCTGGTCCGGCTGCTCAAGGGGCGGCCGTACAGCGAAACCTTCGCCATCCCGGAAGCCTCGCCTCGGGCCATCGTCGAATGGGCGGCGCCGATCGCGCGCGCCGCGCGCGTGCCGCATCCCTGGGGCGATCTGCTGGCGCTGGCCGATCGCGACGCCGTGCTGCTCACCTACGCGCGCAACAACCTGCAACATCTTTTCGCGTTGCCCAGCCTGATCGCCAATTATTTCCGCACGCGCGGCGCGCTGCCCGAAGCGGTGGTGCTGGAAGGTTGCCGCGCGCTGTACCCCTTCCTGCGCACCGAATTTTTCGTGCGCTGGGAGCCGGCCGAGGCCGAGGACGTGGCGCGCGAAACCATTGAAGTGATGACCCATCTGGGCCTGCTGGCTCGGCGCGAGGACGGTTATCTGCTGCGGCCGGAAGTCACGTCGCCGGAGTTCTCCTCGCTGGCGATGCTCGGCCGGATCATGGGCGAGACGCTGGAGCGCTACTGCATGACCACGTGGCTGCTGGTGTTCGAACACCGCAAGGATGCGGGACTTGCGCGCGGCCGCTTCGAGGAAAACTGCCGGCTGCTGGCCGAGCGCATGGCCGTGCTCACGGGCCGCGACTCGCCGGAGTTCTTCGACAAGGCCCTGTTCAAGGGCTACCTCGATACGCTGATCGACATCGGGCTGGTCCAGGTGGGCGCCCAGCAGAACCTCATCATGGACGAGCGTATCGGCGACATGGCGGAGCGCTCGCTGGAGCTGTTGTCGGACGAATCGCGCCAGACGCTGTTGCAGTTGATCTCCCGCCGACCGGGCGCCGTGCCGATGGCGGAATCGGCTCCGCTATCGGCTTCGCTATAATCGCGCGCCCTTTCCGGGCCATTACTCCAATCCATACCGGCTATCCGCCGGCGTTCCCCTTACCAAGGAAGCTTTTCATGCCCAAGAATTTCCGCCTGCTGGCCGTGTGCGCATGCGCCGGTCTGCTGTTTGCCTGCGCCAAGAAAGAAGAAGCCGCCGCACCGGCCGAACTGACCACCGATGCCCAGAAGTTCGGTTATTCGGTGGGCGTCGACATCGGAACCTCGATTCAGCCTGTCGCCGCGTATGTGGACGTAGCCTCGCTCAAGCAGGGTCTGGACGACGCTGCCGCCTCCAACGAGCGCATCGAGAAGGCCAAGGCCGCGCTGGCCGCAGACCCCGCCAGCGAAACGTTGAAGACCGCCCTGACCGAAGCCGAAAAGCGCCCCGACGTGAAGCTCGACGACGCGGCCCGTGAAGCGGTCAAGACCACGGTCTCGCAGAAGATGCAGGAAGAGCAGACCAAGCAGCGCGAGGAAGCCTCGACCAAGGCAACCGCCGAGGGCGAGAAATTCCTGGCCGAGAACGGCACCAAGGAAGGCGTCAAGACCACCGCCAGCGGCCTGCAGTACAAGGTGCTGACCGAAGGCGCCGGCACGCCGCCCAAGTCCAGCGACGAAGTCACGGTGCACTACAAGGGCACGCTCATCGGCGGCGAAGAGTTCGACAGCTCCATCGCGCGCGGCCAGCCCGCCACGTTCCCGCTGGACCGCGTGATCCCGGGCTGGACCGAAGGCTTGCAGTTGATGAAGCCCGGTGCGAAGTACATGTTCTTCATTCCGGCCGCGTTGGGCTACGGTCCGCAAGGTGCGGGCGCGAAGATCGGCCCCAACCAGACCTTGATTTTCGAGGTGGAGTTGATCTCCATCGGCAAGCCGGCGGCACCGGAAGCGGCAGCGCCCAAGTAAGTCGCAAGATTCGTTGTAGACGAAACGGCCGGGTCATCCCGGCCGTTTTCGTTTGGGGCGCTCTGCACAGGCGCGACCTGCATCGATTCCACTGGCTTACCCCTGACGCGGCGCCAGCAGAATCACCATCGCGCCGGCGAGGCATAGCGCCGCACCCAGCAGGTCGAACCGATCCGGTCTCGCGCCCTCGATCCGCCATAGCCAGAGCAGCGACGCCACAATGTAGACGCCGCCATACGCGGCGTAGGCACGCCCGGCGAAAGCCGAATCGACGCGCGTCAGCAACCAGGCGAAGCCGATCAGGCAGAACACGCCCGCCAGCGCCCATGTCGCCGGCTTGCCGAGTCGCAGCCAGCCCCAGAACGCGAAGCAGCCGGCAATTTCCAGCACCGCGGCGACGCAGTAGACGGACAGGTTGAGAATCACAGCCCGGCGCGTTCGCGCAATCGTGCCGCCCGGTCGATCGCGTGAAAGAGGTAGCTCTGCTCGACGATGCCGCGGAACAGGTGCGCGCCCGGACCCTTGGCAAGAATGGCCACGTCTTCGCCGGCGTGGGTCTCGTTTCTCATCGGCACCAGCGCTTCCTGGTGGTAGTTGAGGCCGGTCGTGATCTCGTTGCTCAGCACCGCACCCGTGCGGCCGCGCTGGACCCGGTCGAGAGGAACTTCTTCGGCAAGGTCTGCGGCAAAACCGCGGCCGTTGGCGTAGCCGAGCGTCGTGTAGGGCTTGCCGTCCAGATCGGTGCTTGGCCTGGGGTCGAAGTCGCCGGTCTCCTCGTTGGCCTCGCGCGCGATGCCCAGGATGGGATTGCCGCGGAACGGGTAGCCCGCGATGGTCAGGGTGTGGCTGTGGTCGGCGGTGACCACGATCAGGGTGTCCTGATCGCGGGTCAGTTCGTCGGCCAGGCCGATGGCCTCGTCGAAAGCCAGCGTGTCTTCCAATGCGCGCGCCGCATTGCCCGCGTGATGACCGTGATCGATGCGGCCGCCTTCCACCATCAGGAAATAGCCCTTGCGATTCCTGTCGAGCATGCCGATGGCCTTGCGCGTCATCTCTGCCAGCGAGGGCTCGCCGCCGATATCGCGGGCGCGATCGGCCTCGAACCGCATGTGGCTGTCCTCGAACAGTCCGAGCAAATGGTCCACGTTCGCCGGCTTCACCGCGTCGAACTCGGCCTGGGTCTGCACGACCGCGGCGCGTGCGCCGAAGCGGGTTTTCCATTCTTCGCGCAGATCGCGGCCGTCCGCGCGCCGTCCGCTGGCGCCTTCGATCTGCGGCGCGCCGCTGGGGAAGAAGAATCCGCGCCCGCCGCCGAGCGCCACTTCCAGTCCATTGCCGAAGGGGAATTCAATGAGCTGCGTGGCGATGTCCTTGCACTTCGGGTCGATATCCAGACGGGGCCTGCTGCTGTCGCCTTCCAGGTCGCGGTGCGGCGTATGCGCGTACAGCGCCGCCGGCGTGGCGTGCGTGATGCGCGCGGTGCTGACGACGCCGGTGGACAGGCCCAGCGACTCGGCCACTTCGAGAATGGTGGCCAGGTTGTGGCTGCCGTCGCAGGCGTTCGGATCGTTCTTGGCGATGGAACCGGAGATGCTCAGAAAGCCTTCCTTGGTCTTGGAGCCGGTGACCATCGCGGTCATGGTCGGCGCCGAATCGGAGGTCTGCTGGTTGACCGAATAGGTCTTGGACAGCGCCGAGTACGGCAGCCGGTCCATGTGCAGCAAGTGCGATTCGCCGGCCGGATTCAAGCCGTTCTCGTCGGCCTGGCCGGTCTTCTGTCCGGCGTGGATGCGCGCCGCCGTGATGGTGGAGATGCCCATGCCGTCGCCGACGAACAGAATCACGTTCCTCGCCGGGCCGGTGATCAGCCCCTCGTCGTCGGCCCGCTTTACCGCCTCCGCGCCACGGCTGGAAAAATACAGTGTGTCGGCGCGATTGGCTTCGAAGCTGGGTCGCGGGCCCGGGGGCGCGGACTCGGTGCAGGCGGTGAGGCCGAGCAGCACGCCCAGATTTATCACGCCGGTCAGCAGAGTGAGCTTGCGCATGGTCGGGCTCGATGGGATGTGGCTGCGAGCGTATTTCGCGAAGATTTCGCGCCGATGATGCTCAGGTTTCCAGCACGACCACTGCCAGCCCCAGCCCGATGAGCACCGCCCCGAGAATACGATTCTCGTAACGCGACAAGGCTTCGAGCTTGAGTTCCTGCAGGCCGCGCAAACTGAGCCAGGTCAGCAGCACCATGCCCGCCAGAGTTGCGGCGGCGAGAATCAGGCTCAGCAGGGCAAAGCCCACCCAGCCGTACTTCGCGCCCGCCACGAATACCGGCAGAAACCCCTCGCAGGGGGAAAAGGTCAGCGCGGAAACCAGGCCCACGATCACCGCGGTGTCGCTGCGGCGCGCGCCGGGGGTCGTCTTCGGTGCCGGCTGCGCTGGCACGGCATGATCGTGGTCGTGATGGTGGTGATGGCCATGATCGTGCGCGTCCTCGCCGAAGTGGCTGTGACCGTGCCCCTCGCGCGACCAGTAGTAAAGGCCGAATCCGATCAGCACCGCACTGACGATCCACGGAAAGATGCTGCCGATCCAGCGATCCACCTCGATCCCCAGCCACGCCACCAGCACACCCAGCGCCACGGTGAACAGCACATGTCCGCCGCCGGCCAGCGCCGTCACCCCGAGGGTTCTCGAATGCGTCCACCCCTGGCCGCGGCCGGCCAGCACGAACGGCAGCCAGTGCGTGGGCAAGGCCGCGTGCAGAAAAGCCACCGAAAAACCGGTGGCGGCAATTGTTCCCAGCAGGGCTTGATCCATTGACGACGGCGTCCAGAGCGATCCGGATATTGTCTCAGGTGGCGGCCTCAGGTGGGCGCCCGCTGTGACGCGACCGCCCCGGCCCTCACCGTCGAACTCGATCCGCGCGCCATGCGATACAACCCCGGCAGCACCAGCAGGGTGAGCAGGGTTGACGAAATGATCCCGCCGATGACCACCGTGGCCAGCGGACGCTGAACCTCGGCTCCGGTGCCGGTGTTGAGCGCCATCGGCAGGAAGCCGAGCGCTGCGATCAGCGCCACCATCAGGATCGGGCGCAGGCGCAGTATCGCGCCTTCGCGTATCGCAGCGTCGATGTCGGCACCGTCGGCGAGACGGTCCCGAATCGCCGCCACCATCACCACGCCGGTCAGCACCGCCACGCCCGAGAGCGTGATGAAGCCGACGCCCGCAGTGATGGACAGCGGAATGTCGAGCAGCCATAGCGAGATCACGCCGCCGGTCAGCGCCAGCGGCACGCCACTGAACACCAGCGCCGCGTCCTTGGCAGAGCCGAAGGTCATCATCAGCAGGCCGAAGATCATTACCAGCGTCACCGGCACCAGCAAGGTCAGACGCTCGGTTGCCGATTGCAGTTGCTCGAAGGTGCCGCCGTAGTCCAGCCAGTAGCCGGTCGGCAGCTTCACGTCGGTCGCGAGCTTCGCTTGGACCTCGGCGACGAAGCCGCCGAGATCGCGGCCACGCACATTGGCCGCCACCACCAGGCGACGCTTGCCGTTCTCGCGGCTGATCTGGTTGGGACCGGGCGCGAGGTTCAGCGACGCCACTTCGCCCAGCGGCACGAAAGACATCATCCCGGGCTTGCCGTCGCCGTTCGCGGGTAGCGGAATCGGCAGGCGCTCCAGTGCAGCGAGATCGCCGCGCAGTTGCTCGGGCAGACGCACGACGAGGGCAAAGCGCTGATCGCCCTCGAACACCTGTCCCGCCTCGGTGCCGCCGGTAGCGGCGGCTAGCACGTCCTGCACGTCGGCGACATTCAGGCCGTAGCGATACAAGGCCGCGCGGTTGGGTTCGACGGAGAGCACGGGCAGGCCCGCGATCTGTTCGACCTTGACGCCTTCGGCACCCGGCACCTTGTTGAGCACGGCCGCGATCTCATTGCCGGTTTTCAGCAACTGGTCGAGGTCGTCGCCATAGACCTTGATGCCCAGATCGGAACGCACCCCGGAGATCAGTTCGTTGAAGCGCAACTGGATCGGCTGGCTGATCTCGAAGGCATTGCCCGGAATGTTCTCCAGCCGCTTCTCGATTTCCAGCGCCAGCTCGGCCTTGGTCTTGGTCGGATCAGGCCAGTCCGTGCGCTCCTTAAGCATCACGTAGCCGTCCGAGATGTTCGGAGGCATCGGATCGGTGGCGACCTCGGCAGTGCCGACGCGCGAGAAGAAAGTCAGCACCTCCGGCAGCTCCATCACAGCGCGCTCCAACTGGAACTGCATCTCCAGCGACTGCGTGAGACTGGTGCCGGGAATGCGCAGCGCCTGCACGGCGATATCGCCCTCATCCAGACTCGGAATGAACTCCGAACCCAGGCGCGTGGCCAGCAGGCCGCATGCGCACACCAGCGCCACCGCGCCGACGATGAACAGCACACGCAGGCGCAGCGCGATCTCCAGCACCGGCGCGTAGATGCGCTTGGCGTTGCGCACGATGAAGTTGTCCTTCTCCTCGATCTTTCCCGTGAGGAAGAGCGCGACGGCCGCGGGCACGAAGGTCAGCGACAGCACCAGCGCCGCGAGCAGCGTCATGATGACGGCCAGCGCCATCGGCTTGAACATCTTGCCTTCGACGCCGGTCAGCGCGAGCAACGGCAAGTTGACCAGGATCACCACCAGCACGCTGATAAGGCTCGGCGTGAACACTTCCTTGGTTGCTGTGAAAACCGTGTGAAAGCGCTCCTCCAGATTCAGCAGTCGTCCGTGGCGATGCTGCTGCGCGGCGAGCCGCAGGATGCAGTTCTCCACGATGATGACGGCGCCGTCGACGATCAGGCCGAAGTCCAGCGCGCCCAGCGACATGAGATTCGCGCTGACCTTGGTTTCCACCATCGCCGTCATCAGCATCAGCATCGACAACGGAATCACCATCGCGGTGAGCAGTGCGGCGCGCACGTTGCCGAGCATCAGCAGCAGCACGATGACCACAAGAATCGCGCCTTCGAGCAGATTTTTCTGCACGGTGGCGATGGTCTTGTCGACGAGTATGGTGCGGTCGTAGACGGCTTCCGCGATGACGCCTTCCGGCAGCGTCTTGTTGATCTCCTGCAGCTTGCTGGCGACCGCGTAGGACACGGTGCGACTGTTGTCGCCGAGCAGCATCACCGCGGTGCCGAGTACCGCTTCCTCGCCGTCGCGCGTCGCCGCGCCGGTGCGGAGCTGCTTGCCGAACGCCACTTCCGCGACATCGCGCACGGTAATCGGCACACCGTCGCGATGCGCGACGATGATCCGTTCGATGGCCGGAATGTCGGCGACCTGACCGGGCGAGCGGATCAGGTATTGCTCGCCGTTGCGCTCGACGTAGCCGGCGCCGACGCTGGCGTTGTTCTTCTCGATGGCCTGCACCACGTCGTCGAAGCTGAGTCCAAATGCCAGCAGGCGCGCGGGATCGGGCGTGATGTGGAATTGCTTTTCAAAACCGCCGATGGTGTTGACCTCGGTCACGCCCTGCACCTGGCGCAACTGAGGCCGGATCACCCAGTCCTGCAAGGTGCGCAGCGCTGTGGCATCCCATGGCTTGCCGTTGGCCTGCACGGCCTTTGGCTCCGCGTGAACGGTGTAGATAAAAATCTCGCCGAGTCCGGTCGCAATCGGACCCATCGCGGGTTCGACGCCTTCGGGCAACTGGCTCTTTGCCTGCTGCAAGCGCTCGCTAATGAGATTGCGCGCCCAGAAGATGTCTGTGCCGTCCTCGAAGATCACCGTCACCTGCGACAGGCCATAGCGTGACAGCGAGCGCGTTTCTTCGAGATTAGGCAGACCCGCGATGCCGACCTCGACCAGGTAGGTGATGCGCTGTTCAACTTCCAGCGGCGAGTAACCCGGCGCACTGGTGTTGATCTGCACCTGCACGTTGGTGATGTCGGGCACCGCGTCGATCGGCAGGCGCTGGTAATTCCAGACGCCGAGTGCCGCCACCGCGAGCACCAGGAACAACACCACCCAGCGACGGGCGATGGAGAAACGAAGGAGAGCGTCGATCATTGTTGGGACCTGGGGTCGTGCCCTGTTAGTGCGTGTGCTCGGCAGAACCCTTGCCGAGTTCCGCCTTGAGGATGAAGCTGTTGGCGGCGGCGTATTGGTCGCCCGCGACCAGCCCCGACAGCACCTCGTTGCGCTCGCCGTCGCTGCGGCCGAGCTGCACGGGACGCGGCTCGAAGCCGTCTGTGTCCAGCACGAACACCACGTTCTTCCCTTCCAGGTTTTGCAGCGCCTCGCTGCGAATCGCGAGCGACACGGTGGCCTCGGTCAGCGTAACGTCGGCAGTCACGTACAAGCCCGGCGCCCAGCGGCGGTCGCTGTTGTCCAGCAGCACGCGCGCGCTGAGAGTCTGATTCGCGGCGCTGCCGAAGGGTGCGACGTACACCACCGTGCCGTCGCCCGGCTGCGGAATGTCCGCGCCCTTCACGCGCACTTTCTGGCCGACGCGCACCTTCGCGACATCGCGCGGGAACAGCGACAGCTCCACCCACACCGAAGACAGATCGGCGACCGTGAAGAGGGACTTCTCGCCCGCCTGCTCGCCGGGATTGGCGTTGCGTTCGGTGATGACGCCCGACAGCGGCGCAGTCAGTGAATAGCTGCGCAGACTCTCGTTGCTCTCGATGACGGCGAGCGTCTCGCCCTCGCGTACCGTGTCGCCGACCTTCTTGTAGACGCTGCGGATTGCGCCGGGAAAGCGCGCGGAGACCTGGCGCACGCGCTCCGCGTTCGGCGTGATGACGCCGTACAGCGGCATGGATTCGCGGATGCTTGCCGGCTCGGCTGTGACGACCGCGATGCCTGCGGCCTTGAGCTGATCGGCCGTGAGTTTGACGGCGCCTTCCTCGTGGCCTTCCTCCCCATGCTCGTCGTGTCCGCCTTGCTCCTTGTGACCCTTGTCCGCGTGTGAGGCCTCGTCGTGACTGGCGGCCTCGAGCTTGGCGGCTTCAGTGGGAGTGGATTCGCCCTTGCCGCAGGCGGTCAGGGCTAGAACGGCGAACAGCAGTGCAGCGGTCTGAATGGGAGTCTTCATGTCGGGTTTTCCTTAGCGGCTCACGGCCGTGCCAGTGAGCCGTTCGATTTCGATCAGGGTCAGGTGGTATTGCGTAGCGGCGTCGATGAGGCTGTCGCGCACGTCGAGCAATTCGCGCTGCGCGTCCACCAGTTCCAGATAGCTGTACCGGCCACGGTCGTAGGCGTACTCGGTGTTCTTGAGCGCGGACTCCATGCGCGGCAGCGCGCGCTCGCGCAGCGCGGTGACCTGATTCCGCTGATCGAGCAGCTCCCGGTAATTGCGGAACAACCGGGTACGCGCCTTGACCAGAGCAGCCACACGTCCGGCCTGGGCTCCGGACTTGAGCGCCTCGGCCTCAGTAATCGCACCCTGGTTCCTGTTGTAGAGCGGCAGCGGTGCGCCCACCGAGAACACGAAGGCCGTGTCCTTCGCTTCTTCGAGACGCCGTACACCGGCACCGATCTCGATGCCTGGCCGGCGATTGGCCAGTGCGAGCGTGATCTCCGAATCCCTTAGCCGTGCTTCGGTCAGATAGCGGCTCAGGTCGGGCGTGCGCTCCAGCGCGGCGACCAGTTCGGGGTAATCGGCAACTGTCGGCAGCAGGTACAGATCGGCGGCGACTTCAGTGAAGTCCGGCTCGACCGCGCCCCAGGATGCGGCGAGGTCGTAACGCGCGGCAATCAGTTCGTGCTCGGCATGCGCGTCAGCAATGCGGGCGCGCTCCAGGGCAACGGTCGAACGATCCAGTTCGGCATCGGGCGACTTGGCCGCTTCCACGCGCCGCTTCACCGTCTCCGCAGTCTTCTCGGCGAACTCCACCGCCAGATGGGTCAGGCGATGCTCTTCCTGCTGGCTCACCAGGGAGACGAAGCGACGCGCGGTCTCGGCCACGATGTCCAGACGAGCGATGTGGCCCTCGGCCTCCAGTCCCTCTCGGCCGATCTGTGCGCTGGCGATGCGCTTGTCGCGCAGTCCGCCCAACTCGATCAACTGGCTCAGGCCGATGGTGAGTTCGGCGGCGTCGAAGCCGCTGGTATCGCCGCTGCCGAGCACGTTCTCCAGGTCAGCCGTGAGCGTGGGATTCGGGTTCAGGCCCGCCTGCGTGATGCGGCCGTCCTGCGCCTTGAGCACGTACTGGTAGGCGGCGAGATCGGGATTGGATTGCAGGGTGCGCGACAGGGCCTCGCGCAGGCTCAGCGGCGCATCTGCGGCGAAGGCGAAACCAGACGCGCCCAACGCCAGCAAGGCCGCAGGCGCAAGGCGCCCGATCGCGGCCGAATACTCGGTGTTGCGAAACATGGGGGGAACTCCCGTACAGCGATGAACCGTTTAGGCGGCCTGCGATGCAGGCCTTGGATGCCCTGTTAACAGGGCAAGGAGCGGGTTCAGGCGAGGGAGCGCGAAGGCGGACCGCGGGGAGGCGGTGCGAAGTGAGTGGGTCTTGAGTCGCGTGCAGCGGGCGGTCCGCGCGGCACGCGGACCGTCATCCAGCCAGCGGCGGCAACCAGCGAGCGATCCGAATCGGGTAGCGCCGGATCATCGGAAGAATCCAGCGGAATCTGAATCTGGCTGGACGCCACGGTCGCCGTGAGTTCCAGTTCCAGGTTGTCGCTGTGATCGTCGGCGTGGCTCTCGCCGAAGAAAAAGCCGCTGTCGGCGTAGTGCGTCGGCTGGTGCTGATGGGGCGTTCCCTCGGTGCCGGCACAGGCATGGACGTGCATGCCCAGCAGTCTCGACAGGACGAGGCCGAAGCACAGCAACCAGATGGAGGGGAGGCGCAGCATCCTTACAAGCTTAGCACCGGAGCGAGTTGCGCCGAGTGCTGCGCGACCACCCGAGACTTAATGATCACGCCGCTACGCCCCAGTCCGGTGACAGTCGCCGGATCCAGAGACTGCCGACGATCTGTACCGCGACTAACAGCAGGTGCGCACCCATCATGATCGGCGCCGGGATGCCGAGATCGGTCGGCACACACAACACGGCCGCCGAAACGACTTCGGCGAAGCTGATGTGACGCCGTGCGAGGCGGTGGTGCAGCAGGTGCAAGGCCTGCACGAATAGCAACAGCGTCCAGGTGAATTCAGGTGTGAGGTTCATGGCTTCCTCGCGGGCGTGTTCATGCGGGGCTCCATGGTAGGGCTCGATGCTGCGCGAGAGCCGTCACCGATTGGCCGGCCAAGCCGCGACAAAGCCCGCGGGTAGGGCAGCACGTAGCCGAGCCAGGTTTGCGGCGCCAGCAGTGACGACGCGCCGACACCACCGACATGGTGTGTCCGGACAAGCAACGATTCTCCAAGCTCGAAGCCAGTGTGCAGTCTGGACCCGGGGCCGGAGTCAAGCTGACAGTCCGGCTCTCGTTCTACGACGGGTTATGTCCGTAGGTTGTGATCGGCATACAGCGTGGTCGCTCGCGAATACCATTAGGCTGTTGCAACCCAAACGCTCGCCCGAGTGGAGATAAGAATGCGCAAGTCGATCTGGATCACGGCGTCGGCCCTGGCGCTTCTCGCCTGTTCGGCGGTGACGCTGCAGCAGATGGCTCCTGCCGCGCCGGCGCTGGAGAAGGACATTGTCTTCGGTGCGCCCGGCGGCGAAAACCTGATGCTCGATTTCATTCGTCCGACCCAGGGTAAGGGGCCGTTCCCGCTGCTGGTCGTGTTGCACGGCGGCGGCTGGCGTGCGGGCAGCCGGGCGGACTACCAGTCGGGCATGCCCGGCTTTGCGCAGCTCGGCTGGGCGGTCGCCGCGGTGCAGTACCGCCTCGCGCCCAAGTACAAGTTTCCGGCGCAGATCGACGACGTTCGCATGGCGCTGGCGTTCCTGCGCACGAATGCGCAGAAGTACAACATTGACCCCGCGCGCATCGGCGTGATCGGTGCGTCCGCAGGCGGACATCTGGGCCTGCTGCTCGGACTGGCGCCGGACGGTAGCGGTCTGCCCTCGGGTATCCGCGCTGTGGTCAGCTACGCCGGTCCCACGGATTTCCGGACCTGGCGTGCCACCGACGAGGGCGAGAAGTACTTGCACAGTATCGGTGGCATCGACGGCATGCTCAGGGATTTCCTGGGAACGGCGGACCGTAGCGCACCCGTCATGGCGGTGGCCTCGCCGCTCAGCTACGTGCGCAAGGGAAATCCGGCGGTGCTCAGCCTGCAAGGTTCTGTCGACCCTCTGTGTCCCCCGCAGCAGGCGGAGCTGCTGCACGAGGCACTCCGGAAAGCGGGCGTGGCCGAGAAGCTCGTGATCTATCCCGGCGGGGGCCACGGTCTGGCTGGCGAACAGGCGGGCCAGTCGATCGTCGAGATGACCAACTTCCTCAATGTCCACGTCAGGGATGCGCGGTGAACAGCCTGCGCCTGCTATGTCGTCTATTGCTCGACACCGCTCAACGCGACGCCAGCTCCAGCCCTTGCCGATGCAGCTTCGCGGCCTCGTCCCCGTTCTGGGTCTGCTCCGCCAGCCGCGCCAGTTCGAGATACGCAGCGGGGCTCGGGTTGACGCGGATCACGGCTTCGAGATAGCTGCGCGCCTTGCCCCAGAGCTTGTTCGCAAGACAGGCGCGGCCCGCGGTGATGAGTAGCTCGGGCTTCTCGCCGTACTGGTTGAGCCATTGCTCGATGCTGGCGAGTTGTCCGAGCGGATCGGCGGCATGGAGTTGGCCGTAGAGATTGGCCAGGTCTGCGTCCCATTGCGTGGCGAGCGCGGACGCTATGAGGGCTGAAGCCTCGGCGTGCGCGTTTAGCCTGGCCAGCCCGCTGGCGTATTCGAGGCGCAGCACCGGATCGTTCTTGAGACCGGACGGAACCTGCTGCCAGAGTTGCTTGAGCGCATCGAGACGGGCTTCTGCGACAGCCGCGTGCAGTCGCTCGCGCAGCGCGCGGTGCAGCAGTTCGCGACGACGCTCGGGCGGTGGCGCGCCGAGCTTCTCGGTGCGTGTGAGCAGGCCGTGCAGCTCGGCCCATTCGCCGCGCGCGTAATGGCATTCGGCCAATAGCTCGACCGGATAGGGTTGCAGCGGTTCGGCCTCGTGCAACTTCAGCGCGGTGGCTTTGGCCAGGCCGAATTCGCCGCGCTCGCGTTGCAGCTCGGCCTGCGTGAGGCCGGTGGCGAAGGCCAGTTGCGGCGCGTCGCGCGCGGCCAGTTCTAGGTAATGGTCGCGCCGGTCGGCGGCGCCGAGGCGTTGCGCAGCGCGCGCCGCGGCGAGGTAGTTGAGATGCGAGGCGCGATGGTCGGCGGCCCGCCGGATCAACTCGATCTCGGCTTGCTGCCAGTGACCTTCGAGAAGTTTGAGCAGGCCGGACTCGAAGGAGTCGCGCGCACGTTCGGCGCGACGGCGTCCGCCGATCAGAATCAGCAGCGCGGGTAGACGAAACAATCCGAGCAGCGCGCGCAGGGCGTAGAGCGTCAGCGGCGCGCCGAGAAGAACAAGGGCGAGCAGCGCAAGCACGGAAGTTTCGACCGACCAGCCGCGGTAGTGGATCAGCACGTAGCCCGTGTCGGCGCGCAGGTAATACGCCACCGCCGCGCCGGCAGCCAGCGCAAGCCACACTAGAAGCCAGGAACGGATCACGGGGTTTGCCGCGTGGCGTCGAGGCGGCTGCGCAGCGCGGCCAGACTGCGGCTGATATCGGGCAGGGGCGGGCGCAGGTTCAGACCCTGCAAGCGCTCCAGTTCCGCGCGCGTTGCGAGCACGCCGGGGTCGTCGGGCTTGAACTCGGTGTCGAGCCAGGCGGCTGCAGAGCGCAGCGATTCGCGCAAGGCCACGGTCTCGCCGCGCAGCAGCGCCACGCGCGCGCCCTCTACTCGCAGTGCGAGCACGTGGTAGACCGTGGCTTCCGCCTCGGGCGGCAAGAGGCGCATGGCGCGCGCGTTGTCTTCGCGCCGGATGGTGAACAGTCTGGTCGCCGCGGTCTGCACCGCGGCGACCAGTCGACGCCAGCCGTCGGCCGGAACGTCGGCAGCGCCCGGATTCTCGCGACTGGTCGGAGTTTCGAACTGTGCCGGTGCGTGCGAGGCCAGCGGCAGTTGCGGAACTCTCTCGATCAGGCTCGCCAGGGTCAGCGCAGCAGAGACGAGATCCACCGCGGGTACTGCGCGCAGCGCCGCACGTTCCTGTGCGAGCGCCTCGCGCACCGGGAACAGCAGTGGATCGGATTGCTCTGCGAGGCGCTGGTCGGCGCTGTCCAGCGCGGCCAGCGCGGCGGTCACGTCGTGCTGCAACAGCAGCCGGTCGTTGGCCATCACCAGCAGGTGCTCGACCGCCGCCAACTGGAATCGCGTGCGGCCTCCGGAAAGATCTTCGCTGATGCGGCTCATCAGCTTGAGGCTGTCCTCGATGCGCGCCTGCACGGCCGCGATGTCGGTGCCGTTGCGGTCTGCCAGCCGCGAAAGATCGGATTGTCGCGTGAGCACCTCCCCGGATCGTGCATCCAGAACCGCGATCTGCGCGTCGAGACGTTTCAGGGATTGGTCCTGCCCGGCGATGCGGTCTTCGAGTTGCCCATGCTCGGTCCACCATTGCCAGCCGAAGAGCCCGGCAGCGGCGAGCGCGAGGAGGAACAGCAGCGGCAACAGGAAACGCAGGCGTCTGCGCCGCCGCGGGCCGGACGTTGCCGGCGTTGCCGATGGAGACAGCGCTGAGGTGGCGAGGTCGGAGGGGGCTGGATCGCTCATCGTAAGGAGTGCAACCGCCAGGTTCTAAGGCTCTTCGAGCCACTGTGCCAGGCAATCCACCCAGCTCTCATCGGAGGCCAGAGCCGGCGCATGTGCGGCGACAAAACCCAGACGACGCGCGAGTTCTACCACACGCGCACTCGGCGCGACCAGCAAGCGCGAATGCAGGTGCGCGTGCAGCGCAGGTGGAGCCAGCGCATGCAGGCGCTCCAGGCCTTCGCCGCTGGTGCAGACGATGGCATCGGCCGCTTGAAGCGCTTGCTCGATATCCGCAGCGGGGTATTCGATGGCCGTTCGTCGATAGAGTTCGAGGCGCTGGACCTGAGCACCGCGTCTCATCAAGGCGGTTTCGATGAGCTTGCGGCCACCCAGGCCCGTGCACAGGAGAAACCGCGAGTCTGCGATGTCCTGCAAGCCGGAATGTTCGAGCAGGGCTTCGCTGGTGCTGGCACCCGGGACGAGCTGGGTGACGGTGTGCCCGCGGTCGCGCACCGCCTGCGCGGTCGCATGGCCGATGGCGAACACGCAGGGCCACGGCCCGGTTTCGAGTTCGGCGGCGAAGTGCGCAGCGTTGATGCTGGTGAATATCCAGCCGGTCCAGTCGTGTGCTGCGCGCAGCACTTCTCGATGTTCGGATGCTTCGCCGTGAGCCTCGATGGCGAACAGAGGCAACTCAAAGGGATGGGCTCCGCGCGATTCGAGCAATCGCGCGAGTGCCGCGTTCTGTCCAAGTGGACGCGTGACGAGGATGCGACGGTTCAGGAGCGGATTCACGCGCACATCCTTGCGTGAAGTCTCAGGCCGCAATTCCGAGTTCGGCCAGGATCTCGCGCGCGCCGCGGGCGAGCAGTCGTTCGGCGAGCGCGACTCCGAGTTGGGCTGCTTCGAGTGTCGGCCCGGAAATCCGGTCACGGATCACGCGCGTGCCGTCGGGCGATCCCACCATGGCGTTCAGGTGCAAGGCCTGATTGTCGATGACGGCATGACCAGCAACGGGCACCTGGCAGGCGCCGCCGAGACGCGAATTGAGCGCGCGCTCCGCGGCGAGACGCAGCGCGGACGCCGGGTCATGCAAGACGCCGAGGTAAGCGGCGGTACTCGTATCGTCGGCGCGCGCCTCGATGCCGATCACGCCCTGGCCGATGGCAGGAATGAAGCGTTCGACATCGAGCGCTTCGCGAATGCGTGCATCCAGGCCCAGGCGACGCAGACCCGCGCAGGCGAGCAGGATGGCGTCGAACTGGCCCTCGTCGAGCTTGCGTAGCCGCGTGCCGACATTGCCGCGCAGCAGGCCGATGCGCAGATCGGGTCGCAACGCCGCGAGCATCGACTGACGCCGCAGGCTCGCGGTGCCGACGTGCGCGCCATGCGGTAGCGCCGCGAGATTCGGGAAGTGGTTGGAGACGAAGGCATCGCGCGGGTCTTCGCCTTCAAGGAAGGCGACGAGCGCGAGTCCGTCCGGCTGCTGCGCCGGTACGTCCTTCATGGAGTGGACAGCCAGGTCGGCGCGATCTTCCAGCATCGCTTGTTCCAGTTCCTTGACGAACAGTCCCTTACCTCCAGCGCTGGAAAGCGCAGTGCCCAGCAACTGGTCGCCGCGCGTGGTCATCGGCACCAGTTGCACGTCGAGGCCGGGATGCGCGGCTTGCAGGCGTGCGTGCACGTGCTCGGCCTGCCAGAGGGCGAGAGGGGATTCTCGGGTGGCGATTCTTAACAGCATGAGAGCGGTGAGGCGTGAGGCGTGAGGACGCGCCTTCGGCGCTGTGAGGAACAGCGGCTTTTCCTCACAGCTCGCGTAGCGAGCGACCTCACCCCTCACCCCTCACGACTGTTCCGTCAAGAACCGTCGCACCTCGGCCAGCCTTCGCCGCGACACCGGCAGGGGGTTGTTGGCGTGGCGCATGGTGAGCCAGTGCAACTGCTCGCCGCCGCGATCGCGCTCCAGGCCCGCGATGAAGCGCGTGGCGACCAGGGCCTTGCGATGCACGCGCAGGAACCAGGGCGCGAAATCATCTTCGAGTGTCTTGAGCGATTCCTCGATCAGCACCTCGCCGTGCAGATGGCACACCGTGGTGTATTTCTGGTCGGCGAGGAAATACACGATGTCTTCGGCCGGCACGCGGATCAGTCCTTCGCGCGTGGTGGCGGTGACGAACTCGCGCTTGGGTCGCGCGTCGCTGGCACCTGCGACCTTGGATTTCTGCGCACGCGTGGGGCGGCGCGCGTTCTGCAGCGCTTCCTTGAGCTTCTCCAGCCGGATGGGCTTGAGCAGGTAGCCCGAGGCCTTGGCGTCGAACGCGGACAGCGCATGCTCCGAGTAGGCCGTGGTGAAGATCACGGCCGGCGCCGGGTCGTATTCCGAAATGCTGCGCGCGACGTGCAGGCCGTCGATGCCGCCCATGCGGATGTCGAGCAGCACCAGGTCGGGCTCTTCGTTATCGATCACGTCGAGAGCGGACTCGCCGTCCGCCGCTTCGCCCACAACTTCGTAGCCCGGAAATTCCTGTAGCAGGCGCTTGAGGCGTTCGCGCGCCAATGCTTCGTCATCGACGATAACCACTCTCATTGAAGGCTCCTCATGGCGTGTCTCCTGCAAGCAGTAACGATTTCTCGGGTATAGACAGGCGTGCTCTCCACACGCCGTTGTCGGGACCGAGTTCAAGCCTACCGCGTTCACCGTAAATCAGGTTGAGGCGGCTCGCAATATTATCGATGGCAATCTGGTTGCCCTTGGTCTTGATGTGCTCGGTCGGCGGCAGCGGATTCTCCACTTCGATGATGATGGTCTGCCGCGCGGTGTAGATGTGAATGCGGATGGTGCCGCGATCCTTGATCTTGGAGATGCCGTGGTAGACGGCGTTTTCCACCAGCGGCTGGATGATGAGCATCGGCACCGGCCAACTCAGCAAGTGCTCCGCAACGTCCCATTGCACGTCGAGTTTTTCTCCCAGCCGCGCTTTTTCGATACGCAGGTAGGCGTTGCAGACGCCGATCTCGTCCACCAGCGGCGCCATGCGCCCGCGCTTCTCAAGACTGGCGCGGAACACATCGGCGAGGTCCTCCACCATCATCTCGGCCTCGGCCGGGCGGATGGTGATGAGCGCGGCGAGGCTGTTCAGTGCGTTGAAGAAGAAGTGCGGACGAATGCGCGCGTTGAGTGCCTGGTAGCGCGACTCGCCCTCGGCCTGGACCTGCTCCTTCCACTGGTGCTGGCTCCAGAAATAGCGCAGCAGCATGAACGAGACGATTGCGGCCAGACAGGCGTGCCGCAGGATGAACTCGACGCGCGACACGCTTTGGTCGAGCACGCCGAAGCTCGGACTGGTGCCGAATATCCAGGCGAAATGCGAGAGCACCATCACGATCAGAATCAACGTGGTCCAGCACACCGCAAACACCAGGCCGGGCCGCGCGACGTTGAATAGTCGCCGCAGGCCGCACAGCGCGGCGCTGCCGCAGAGGCCGATCCACTGCATGTAAAGCGACAGCAGTGCCAGCCGGCGCAGCAGGTCGGGTGCCGGTTCGGCGCTGGCCAGGGTGAAGCAGATCGCCACCAGTTCCATCACCACCGCCACGAACATCAGCGCCGGCCCCGAGCAGAAATTCGGGATCAGGCTGGGCGATTTTTTCTTCTGGGCTTCGATGCGCTTCATGCAGGGATTCTAGGCCGGCGGGAGCCTTGCATGGAGCGGATAGAATGCGGGCCGATCCTTCTACGACTTTGAGCGATGACGACTGGCGGCAATCCCAAGCTATGGGGCGGGCGATTTTCCGAGTCCACGTCCAGCCTCATGGAGGCGTTCAGCGAGTCGGTGAGTTTCGACTGTCGGCTGTATCGGCAGGACATCGCGGGAAGCCAGGCGCATGCGCGCATGCTGGAGCGAGTCGGTGTGCTGAGCGTGAGCGATGCGCAGGCGATCATCGTCGGGTTGGATGCAATCCTTGCCGACATCGAGGCCGGCCACTTCGAGTGGAAGACCGAACTCGAAGACGTGCACATGAACATCGAGTCGGAGTTGACGCAAAGAATCGGCGAGGCCGGCAAGCGCCTGCATACCGGGCGCTCGCGTAACGACCAGGTGGCGACCGACGTGCGCCTGTACCTGCGCGACGCCATCGATGCGCTGTTGTCGGTCATCGATCGACTCACCCTGGCCCTGCTCGAACTGGCCGAGCGCGAGGCCGACAGCGTGATGCCCGGCTTCACGCACATGCAGGTGGCGCAGCCCGTGACCTTTGGGCACCACATGCTGGCGTGGCGCGAGCAGATGCTGCGTGACCGCGCGCGGCTGGTGGATGTACGCAAGCGGGTCAACGTGCTGCCGCTGGGTTCGGCCGCGCTGGCCGGCACGGTGTATCCGATCGATCGCGTGTTTGTGGCCGAGCAGCTCGGCTTCGATTCGGTCAGTGAGAACTCGCTGGATGCGGTGAGCGATCGCGACTTCGCCATTGAGTTCTGCGCGGCCGCGAGCATCCTGATGATCCACCTGTCGCGCTGGAGCGAGGAACTGATCCTGTGGTCCACGCCTATGTTCGGCTTTGTCGATCTGCCGGATCGCTTCTGCACCGGCTCATCGATCATGCCGCAGAAGAAGAACCCGGATGTCCCCGAGCTGGTGCGCGGCAAGACCGGTCGGGTCATTGGCGACCTGCAAACCCTGCTGGTGCTGATGAAGGGCCAGCCGCTGGCCTATAACCGCGACAACCAGGAGGACAAGGAACCGCTGTTCGATGCCATCGATACGGTGTCGGCCTGCCTGCGCATCTACGCGGAACTGGTGCCGAGCATCGAGGTGCGGCGCGAGCGCTGCCGTGCCGCCGCCGCCGCGGGATATTCGACCGCCACCGACCTGGCCGATTACCTGGTAAAAAAAGGTCTGGCGTTTCGCGACGCGCATCACGCGGTCGGAGCGGCCGTCGCGCTCGCGGTGCGCAAGGCTTGTGACCTGTCGGATTTGTCGCTGGAAGAATTGCGCGGATTTTCCGACAAGGTCGAGACAGATGTTTTCCAGCACATCACCCTCGAAGGTTCGCTGGCGGCGCGCAATCACTTTGGCGCCACCAGTCCCGCGCAGGTACGCGCTGCGATAGCGCGGGCTCGAAGCGCGAAACCCTGAGAACCGGTGGCGGCGGCCTCAGTCTTCCAGCGGTCGTAGCTGCACCGGCTTGGCATGTCCGTCGGCCGGCGCTTGTGCCCGAACGTACTGGCCATCGGCTTGCAGCAGCCAGCTTTGCGCCGTGTCGGCAAGATAGGCTTCGAGATGCTCCAGCACGCGTGCCCTGAGCTTCTTGTCCTTCAGCGGAAAGGCCACTTCCACACGGCGGAACAGGTTGCGCTCCATCCAGTCGGCGCTGGATAGCCAAACTTCCGGGTTGCCGTCGTGGTGAAAGCAGAACACGCGGTGATGTTCCAGGAAGCGGCCGACGATGGAGCGCACGGAAATATTCTCCGATAGCCCGGTCACGCCGGGTCGCACCGAGCACATGCCGCGCACGATCAGCTCGATTTTTACGCCGGCCTGCGAGGCGGCGTAGAGACGGTTGATGATGTCCGGCTCCACCAGGGAATTCATCTTGGCGACGATGCGCGCAGGCTTGCCTTTGCGTGCGGCTTCGGTTTCGCGCTCGATGCGCTCGTGCACGCCCTTGACCAGGGTGAACGGTGACTGCAACAACGCGTGCAGCTTGCTGACCCTGCCCAGCGAGGTGAGCTGCAAAAACACCGCGTGCACGTCCTTGCAGATTTCGCTGTCGGCGGTGAACAGGCCGTAGTCGGTGTACTGACGCGCAGTCCGCGGATGGTAGTTGCCGGTGCCGAGGTGCACGTAGTTCTTCAGGCCGGTGTCTTCGCGCCGGATGATGAGACACATCTTGGCGTGGGTCTTGTAGCCGACCACGCCGTAGACGACGTGCGCGCCGACGTCCTGAAGCTTCTCCGCCAGATCGATGTTGTCGGCCTCGTCGAAGCGGGCGCGAAGCTCGACCACTACGGTGACTTCCTTGCCGTTCTTCGCAGCTTCCACCAGCGCATCCACGATGGGGGATTTCGCGCCGGTGCGGTACAGCGTCTGCTTGATCGCCAGCACCTTGGGGTCCTTCGCGGCCTGGCGCAGGAACTCGACCACCGGCATGAACGAATCGTAGGGATGGTGCAGTAACTGGTCGTGCTCGCGAATCGATGCGAACAGATCGCCGGTCAGGGCCTTCGGGACTTTTTGCGTGAACGGCGCGTACTTGAGGTCGGGGCGATCCACTAGGTCCGGCATCGCAATCAGGCGCATGAGGTTGACCGGGCCGTTAACCTGGTAAACGTCCGCTAGCGTCAACTGCATTTCGTGCATCAGGTGCTGCCACATCGCTTCCGGGCAGTTGTGCGCCACTTCGAGCCGCACGGTGTCGCCCCATTGACGCTGCGAGAGTTCGTCTTCCAGGGCTTGCGCGAGGTCTTCGGCCTCCTCCTCATCGACGAACAGGTCGGAATTTCGAGTGACGCGGAACTGGTAGCAGCCGCTGGCCTCCATGCCGGGAAACAGTTCGTCCACGTAGGCGTGGATCACGCTGGACAGGAAAACGAAGTCGTTCGGGCCGGTGCCCACCACGTCGGCGGGTACGCGGATCAGCCGGGGCAGCGCGCGCGGTGCCTGCACTACGGCGAGCCCGGTGTTGCGGCCGAACGCGTCTTTGCCGGACAGCGAGACGACGAAGTTAAGTGACTTGTTGAGAATCCGGGGAAACGGATGCGCGGGGTCGAGTCCGATGGGAGACAGCACCGGCAGCAGTTCGTTGGAGAAATAATTGCGCAGCCAGGCATCCTGCTCGGGCGTCCACTGCACGCGCCGCAGAAAGCGGATGCGCTCCTTGTCCAGCGCCGGAACGATAACGTCGTTGAACACTTGGTACTGGTCTTCCACGAGCGCGTGCGCACGCACGCTGATCGAGGTGAGCAACTCCTGCGGTGCCATGCCGTCAGTGCCGCGCTGTGGTGCGGGCAGATCGGCCATTTGCATCAAGCCGGCCACGCGGATTTCGAAGAACTCGTCGAGGTTGGCGCTGGAGATGCACAGGAACTTCAAGCGCTCCAGCAGCGGGATGCTTTCGTCCTTGGCCTGATCGAGCACGCGACGGTTGAATTCGAGCAGCGACAGTTCCCGATTGATGAACAATTCGGAGGGCTGAAATTCGAGCTTTGCGGGTGCGTCCATGCTATTTCCTGAGCGGTGCACTGCGAGATTTTGCACATTTAGGACGGGCTTCGTGTCATTCATGTGACAAGTCGCCAAGGCCCTTTATCCCGGCGCCTGTAACCAAACTGCAACATGGCCGCGGCATTCTTTTACGAATAAACGATGCCCAGGGAGTACACCGTGATGCGTTCCGTCCAGCTTGCACTTGCAGTTCTCTTGTCCGCCGGTGTTTCGGCGTGCGCGACGCCAGGGGGCTGGATGGGGGCGGAAGCCGAAAAGGGCTACGAGAAAGAGTTGGCGGCCAAGCGAATAGCCGAGGCCTACAACAACGACGACTACTACGAGATTTACAAGGACGGTCGGATTTACGCCTTCAGCGATTTCAAGGATTACCAAAGCTGGCTGAAAACCGATGAAGTGCCGCTGGTAGTGACGAAGATCGGCGCAGGTCCGAAGGGCGAGACGATCAAGCTTCAGCTCAATAAGGCGGAAGCCAAGAGCATGGAGAAGACGGTTGGCTACAAGGGCGCAGCGCAGAAGATGTTCGAGGGGGAGTTGGTCGGTATCGAGACCGGTTTCTATGCCGAGATCATCCGGCCCGAGCGGGTCTGGGTGTTCGAGAACGGCAAGGATCTGCACGAGTTTCAGAAGTCCGGTGAAGTACCCTGCGGCATCACGCAGATCGGCGCTGGCCCGGAAGGCAAGACCGTGGTCTACGCCCAGAACTGCAAGGCGGCCGCCAAGGCCAAGCCCGAAGCCGCTATCGCCCGGTTTAAGAAAAATTACAGCCTGAAGTAATGGGGCCCGGAAGCGCCGCGGTTTAATCGCTACGGGCGGCGATCACGCGCTCGGGGTAGTCGCTGAACACGCCGTCCACACCAAGGGCCCGCAGCGAGCGAATATCGTCCGGATGATTGACGGTGTACGCATACACCTTGAGTCCGCGTGCATGCGCGTCCTGAATCAACCGGGCATCGGCAAACTCCGCGGAAATGTTCAGCGACTGCGCGCCGAGTTCCGTTGCGCATGCAGCCCAGTCCAGCGGCACGCCGCAGACCAGCGCAGCGACCGGAATTTCCGGAGCGAGCTGCTTGAACTCGTACAACTCCGGCAAATGAAAAGACGAGACCAGAAACTGTGCCGGAGTCCAGCCTTCTTCCATGACGTCGCGGATCATCGATGCGACGGCGCCGGCGGTGCGATCCGCGCTCTTGATCTCGATGTTTACGCTGACGCGGGCTTCGACCATGTCGAGCACCTCTTTCAGCGTCGGAATCTGCTGGCCTTGTCCGGCGTCGAGTCCGCGCAGGTAGTGGAAGCTCACCTGATCGACCCGGCCTTTCCCGTTCGTGGTTCGTTCGAGCCGCGGGTCATGGATCACGACTAACTGGTCGTCGCAGCGCTGCACATCGAATTCCACCATGTCCGCACCCAGACGGATTCCGGTATCGATCGCAAGCAGCGTGTTTTCGGGAGCATGCCCGCGCGCTCCGCGGTGGCCAATGCAAAGAAAAGGCGGCGCATTGTTCATTGAGGCTCCTCGCTTCTGGGAATTTCACCCACGGTTACGATCTTCATCGCGTTGGTTCCCCCTGGGCCCGTGAAGTCGCCCTTGGTAATCAAGACCCGATCTCCGTTGGCGAGCACACCCCGTTCCACGAGGCAGGAAACGGCCTCTCGAACCGGCGCGGAAGTATCGAGGCGGGTAGGCGCAAACGCGATGGGAAATACGCCGCGGCACAGGCTCATTTTCCGGCGCGTCCGCTCGTGCTGCGTCAGCGCGTAAATCGGGATATCGGATTCAGTGCGCGACATCATCAGCGCCGTGGAACCGGACTCGGTCAGGGAGATGATGGCCTTCGCGTGCATGTGACCGGCGGTCCAGGTCGTGGCCATGGCGATGGCCTCATCGGTGCGATCAAAGTGTGTTTCCATGCGGCGTCGGAACCGTTCCGGACGCAGGTGGATGTTGGATTCAGCGCCGACGCAGACGCGCGACACGGCCTCCACCACCTTGACCGGATATTTCCCCGTCGCCGTTTCTGCCGAAAGCATGACGGCATCCGTTCCATCCATCACCGCGTTGGCCACGTCCAGAACTTCCGCGCGAGTCGGGATGGGGCTGTTGATCATCGACTCCATCATCTGCGTGGCGGTGATCACCATGCGGTTTTTCTCCCTGGCCGCGGAAATGATCCGCTTCTGCCATCCGGGTAATTCGGCGTCGCCGATCTCCACGCCGAGATCGCCACGAGCCACCATGACACCGTCGCTGGCAGCGATGATCGCCTCAAGGTTCTGCAACGCCTCGGCTCGCTCGATCTTCGCGATGAGCAGCGCTTGGCCGCCCGCAGCTAGAACCAGAGCCCGCGCCTCGTTCATGTCCTCGGCGTTCCTCGGGAACGACACCGCGATGAAATCGGCACCAAGCGCCACAGCATGAAGAATGTCTTTCCGATCCTTGTCCGTGAGCGCCTGAGCGGACAGTCCGCCACCTTGCCGATTGATGCCTTTACGGTTGCTCAGCGTTCCGCCGACCTGGACCGACGTTTCGATCCGAGAGCCGTCGACCCGAAAAACCTTCAGCACGATCGCACCGTCGTTCAGCAGCAGCGTGTCTCCGGCGGACACGTCTTGGGGCAGGCTTTTATAAGCGCATCCCACCGCCCGCTCGTCACCTGACTCAGGGTCCATCGCCGTATCCAGGGCGAACATCCGCCCCTCGATCAGTTCGACTGACCCAGCTATGAACTTCTCAATCCGGATCTTGGGCCCCTGCAAATCGCAAAGGATGCCGATGTCTCTCCCGAGTAGCGCTGCATTGGTCCGAACGTTCTCTGCACGCTGAGCGTGATCCCGCGCCGCTCCATGCGAGAAATTGAGCCGTACCACGTCAATGCCCGCTCCCAGGGCCCGTCGTAGAGACGCTTCGGAATCCGTTGCAGGGCCCAGGGTGGCGACAATTTTAGTGCGGCGCATGATCTATCTCGTTGGTGTCGGCGGAAGCTTATCCCGGCCCCGTCGTCGCGTTACGGCCAGTTGTCTGAGCACAAATCGACCAAAAGCTGCTCACGTATTGACCGAGACCCGCGCGTAAGCCCAATGATCCATCGCTTGGAATTAACTAAAACATATTTAAAATCATATACATGAAAAGTATGTGAAATTTCAGTGTTGACGCCCCCCCGGCCCTATGTAGAATTCGCCTCCCCGCTGACGGCCTAGATGAAAAACAAAGCCGCTTCAGCCAGTTCCTTAACAAACAAGCAAGTGATTTGTGTGGGTGCTCCTGTGTATGTGGCGAAGCCATGTAACACATGAGTATCAACGTGAGCCCAAGTTGTACATGAGCTCAGTTTGATAACTCTTAAATCACTCGAAGGCGCGGAAGCGGCGAGAGTGAGATCCATTTGAAGCAATGTTTTTCAATTGGAGAGTTTGATCCTGGCTCAGATTGAACGCTGGCGGCATGCCTAACACATGCAAGTCGAACGGGTTGTAGCAATACAACTAGTGGCGGACGGGTGAGGAATACATAGGAATTTGCCTTTAGGTGGGGGATAGTCCGGGGAAACTCGGTTTAATACCGCATGATGTCGCAAGACCAAAGCAGGGGATCGTAAGACCTTGCGCCTTTAGAGAAGCCTATGTCGGATTAGCTAGTTGGTAGGGTAATGGCCTACCAAGGCGACGATCCGTAACTGGTCTGAGAGGACGATCAGTCACACCGGAACTGAGACACGGTCCGGACTCCTACGGGAGGCAGCAGTGGGGAATATTGGACAATGGGCGAAAGCCTGATCCAGCAATGCCGCGTGTGTGAA
>JBQTHL010000005.1:0-142068 GCA_052389915.1 Panacagrimonas sp. | reverse complement strand
CTGCGCCGCGTGCTCCGCCACCATCCGGACCGCGCGCTCCTGCACTTCCGGGGAATACTTCGATGCTCTGGTCATGGCTCCATTCTCTCAAGTGATGGAGCCTCCGAAATCCCCGGGGCGGTTCACTTTGTGACGCTGCTAAATGGTTGGCCATTTCGCACCCCATAAAATCAGTGGCTTGCCAATTGTGCCTGGAGCCTGCGAAAAAACCTCCGGAGCGCATCGAATCCAGATCCTGCCTGCGACTGGACGATCCCATCGGCCACGTGCGCGTCAGTCATCCGCTGCGTGTCCGGCTTGGCCTCAGCCCTCGACACCGCGAGTTCCGAATTCAACTCGCACGGCTGGAGTCGCACGAGCCCTTGATCGAGCGGGACCTGTAGGCCGCGCAGCGCATTCATGGGGTCGGTCATGCTCGGCATTCATACTCCCAAATCTACTGCGACGATTGCATGTGCTGGCCTACAACCTGACCCGAGCCCTGAGTATCTTCGGAACGAAGCGGCTGATGAAGAAGTATGGTGGCGTGAAGTCGCGCCTGCTTTTTGTGCTGACGCCGTGACGCTGTGCAGAGTCAGGCATTCCAACTTCGCAACACTCTGGTCAGCTCACAGCGCCACGACACAGTCGCCCAGCGAGTTTTCACACAACCTCAGCCCTTTCCTGCCAGCCGCCTCCGCAAGGTCACTGGGCGAAGCCGGCCAGTTCCGGCCGGCCCAATCGTCGATTCAACTTCTTGGAAGCGGTCGCTCGCGCAGTAAAAGCAAAATGAAGCGGGCCTTCCAGCGCAGTTAGAATGCGAAGTCGCCCCAAGTGCTGTGCAGGTCAATCAATGTCGTTGTTCTCGCGCTTGTTTCGCAAGGCGCCATCGCGTTTGCCAGGTCCGGCTTCAGCGCCTCAACCGATGCCGTCGAAAACGGCCGACAAGGCTCTTCCCAATCCGAGTGCAGCGGATCGCGTGCTGGCGGCTGCCGCCGAGGAGAGAGCTTTACAGTCGGCCATAGATGCCCAGGACGTCCAGGCGGTGGCCCGGCTGGTCGTTGCAGGGGCATCGACCAAGGTTCGCCAGGTAGCGGCTGACGCAATCGAAAATCCGGACGTGCTGCGGCAACTCATCCGCGATGTCCGCGGTGGCAATGACAAGAGTGTCTACAAGATTCTGACGTCCAAGCGCGATGCCCTGCTCGAGCAGACCCGCAAGCTGGAGCAGTTGCGGGCCGAGATCAACGCGGCCTCGGAAGATCTTGAGCGCCATAGCCGACGTGCGTACGACGCCTCGTACAGCCCGCGACTGGATCAGCTCGAGAGTCGCTGGCAAGTGTTGGCCGCGCAGGCTGATCCAGAGCTGCGCGGCAGAGCCCAGCAATGGATCAACCGCTCACGGGAAACCATGGCCGAACACTTGCGCCAGGCGGCGGCTCAGGCATCACGTGAGCAGGCTGCCGCCAACGCAGCTGCAGAGGCACGGCGCCTGCGCGAACAGGAGGCGCAGGCATCCGCCGCGGCTGCAGCCGAGCAAGCACGGATAATGGAGGATCAGAGGCGTGTGCTGGCCAAAGAGCAGCAGGCTGAGCAGCAGGCGGTTCGCCAAATCGGCGAATTGATCCGAAAGACCCGCGGTGCGCTCAGCGACGGGAGCACCTCCCGCGCGGCCGGGGTTCGACGTGCCATCGAAGAGAAGCTGGCTGCGGCTCCGCCTCTGCCGGCCAATCTCGCCAGCCAGATACAACAGCTCGACAAGCAGCTCGACGAGTTGAAGGACTGGAAGAGCTTTTCAGTGACGCCGAAGCGCGCCGAGCTGGTGGAGGAAATGGAGTCGCTGGTCGGCGCAACGTTGGATCCACCGGCACTCGCCGACAGGATCAAGAGTTTGAAGGATGAGTGGCGCGCCTTGGGCAAGGGCGCCGGCGAGAATCTCGAAGCCGATGGGCAACGCTTCCAGGAAGCCGCTCGGAAGGCGTACCAGCCGTGCCGCGAGTACTTCGCTGCGCAGGCCCTCGTCCGCGAGGAGAATCTGCGGCGTCGCGATGCGTTGCTCGCGAAGTTGACTGCGTTCGAGGCGGGAACCCACTGGGAGCAACCGGACTGGCGCGCCGTGATCAATACCCTGCGCGAGACGAAACTGGAGTGGCGCCGCTGCTCGCCCGTGGACCCGCAAGCCGCCAGGCAGCAGCAGGAGGTGTTCACGACCCTCAGCGCGGGTCTGCAGGCTCGACTGGATGCCGAGTACGCCCGCAACCTGAAGGAGAAGGAGTCGCTGATCGAGCGTGCCCAGGCTTTGCTCACGAGCGACGATGGTCGCAAGGCAATCGACGCGAACAAGGAGCTGCAACAGAAGTGGCGGACCGTGGGCCCTGTGTCGCGCGAAGTGGATCAACGCCTCTGGGGGGAATTCCGCCGGCACAGCGATGCCGTGTTCCAAAAGCGCGAACAGGAGTCTGCCGCCTACACGGCCGGGCTCGAGAACAACAGGACGCAGGCCATTGCCCTGTGCGAGCAGCTCGAGGAGATCGCCGCTCTCGACGGGCCCGAGTTGCTGGCGCGCGCCGGAGCGCTGGTCGAATTGCGAAGTGCTTTCGAGGCGCTCGGTGAGTTTCCGCGTGCGGATACGCGTGAGCTTCGCAACAGGCTCGATCGGGGTCTGGATCACTGCAAGAAGTCGATTGCGCGCCAACATGCACGCGACGCCGAGCGTGCTTGGGACGATCTGTTCGAAGCCGCCCGCCATGTACGCGCGTACAGGCTCGCCGTGGCACGCAGTTTGGACACTTTGCTGCTCGACACTTTGAAAGAGGCTGCCGAAACCTACATTGCCTCCGTCCCGCGATGGCCCAAGAGCGGACTCGATATCCTCCAGCAGGGGCTCGCCGATGAGCGCCCCGCAGATCTCGCGGCGAACGAGAAGGCTCTGAAGATGCTGTGCATTCGAGCCGAAATTCTGAGCGACATGCCGACGCCACCGGAGGATCAACCGTTGCGTCGCGAATATCAGTTACAACGCCTGGTGCAGAGCATGGGCCAGGGTCTCCGGGCTGATGAGGCGCAATGGGACGCCATGGCGATCGAGTGGGTGAGTGTGGGCCCCGTGGAGGAAGTGGCGTTCGAGCCCCTGGTGCAGAGATTCCGGCGCTGTCGCGACCGGGGCAACGCGAGGGTCCCATAGCCCAAGTGGTCGATCATTCTGAATCCAGATAGCAACCGACAGTAACGGGGCGGGACGCGGCCGTTGGCCAGTAAGGCGCGACCGCCCGCTTATGGCAGAAGCGGACGGTCGATCCCGCGTCCCCGGCGAAGCGCTAAGCTCCCGCCGATCCGACATGTCTATAAGTGTTGAGGAGCACGCCGGTAGGCGTGGCCTTCGAGCTGACGAGAACGAACTTTCGCAGGTTGTCGGCGCTGTCCGGAAAACAGCGTTTGCCCCGGCTCAGCAACAGCGGATAGGCGTGGGCTCCGAGCGCTTTAACTGCGCGCGCCCCCCAGCGGCACCTGGTATTCGGCACTCAGCTCATCGAAAAGGAGCTCGTGGCAGCTCATCACGATCATCTGCAAGTTCTTGGACGCCCGGTGGAGCGCGCGATGGATGAACCGGATGCGCTCCGGATCGGAGTTCACCAGGCTGTCGTCCATGATCAGCGGCAGCCGATCGCCGCCGGCGAGCACCTCGGCAATGCCGATACGCGTCATCAGCGCGAGCTGCTCCTGTGCGCCAACGCTGAGAGCCTCGAAACTCTCCAGCATGTTCTGAGTCTGTCCTGGAAGTGTTCTCTCGCGACTTGATGGACCACTACCAGGGAAAATGGCGTTTCATTGAGCCTCAGGTCGGGCAAGACGGAGTCGAATACAACCTGGCGTCTGAGGGTTATGCGGATGCGCTCCCAGCCTGGCGTTACCTCGATCTGACCCGACATGTCGAGTTCATGGCGGCGGCGGTGTTACACACCATCCGGTTTAAGATGAGTCAGGAAGCTCTCCACCTGCAACAGCACGACGCCGCCCGATCCCGCCTCGAGGACGTGCTTGAGGGACCCGACGCCGATCTTGATCGCATCATCCGGTCCGTTCTGGAGCAGAAGGGCAAAATCAGCGGTGCGCTCAAGCGGCAATTTCCCAAGCTAGATGATGCGCAGCTTGCCGAGATGGTTTCGCGAGCCGTGCTCGGCGAAACAGATTCCGAGCCGAAAAGAATTGGCTGATTTTCGCCAGCAACATGGATGCTGCTCGGCATCGCCGTGATGTTGCAGGACTTGCGATCAAAAATTTTTTAGCGAATGGCAACGTCTGTGGGATTCAACTTCCTCCACAGAGAGACGAGGGCAGTCGCCAATGGCAAGGGCTGATGCAACGGGAATGGGCTTGCCCCAAAGGGCTGCCGCATAACCATCATGCGGCAAGGGCGACAGGAAATACTTTCGTGTTCGATGTCTCGAACTAAGCCTCTACCGCTACTCACAAGGCTACTCAGCTCGTAGGCCGCGGTTCACGCGGACTGCAGCTCGCGATGGGCCACGTTCGTTAAGCCAAAGCCTCCAATCCCTTCCTGTCCAATACGCTCAAGAGCTTTGCCGCAGGCCCGCTTGGTTTCTTCTGGCCGATCTCCCACTGCCGAATCGTGGACAGGCTGGCGTTGAGGGCTGCGGCCATCACCGCCTGACTGAGATTGTGACGAGCGCGAATCGCCTTGATCTTCGTCGGCGAGTAGTCCGGGACGGCGGGCATACATAGCGCGTCGTACTCGTGCATTCGGCGCACATCGATCACGCCAGCGCGATGAAGTTCCTTCGCCGACTCATGGACTGTTGCGAGGATGCGGCTCTTCCGGGGGGCATTCTTACTCATGACAAATCTCCGTCAATCCACCTGCTTCGATCATCCCGCGCAACTGTGCATCCGTCTGCGACAGCAAATCGGAGGCGTAGGACTTCAACGCTTCCAATTCAAAGACGGTCACATTGGCCCGCTCGTTCTTCAGGAAGCCGTAAACGAAAAACCAGCGGCTGTCCCGGTTGGTCGCCAGCAGGGTTCGAGCCCCGCCGCTCTTACCGCGGCCTGAAATAGTCGTTATGAGGCAGGGTGTCGCGAAGAACCCGCCCAAGGCCAGTGAAGGGCACGAATCTGGCACAGTCGACTTTGGCAAGCGCCACAAGCGGCTGTTAAAGAAAGATAAAATACCGTTGAGACCCGCTCTCATAATGCTGAGGTCGCTGGTTCGATTCCAGCTATCACCACCACTCAAACAAAAGCTTGCGAGAGCGGTTCGATGGTCATTTGTCGGCTCGAAAGAGATCAGAGGCCTGAATAATGAAATGGCTCTGCGTGAAGCCGTTCGGGCGCGATTCCATTGCGCCCCAGAAGGCGCGAAGTCGCCTCGACTGCATGCGGCGATCCGAAGAGATAGGCGCGGCTGCTGCGCAGGTTGGCGAGATCGGCAGCGATGACGTCGGTGAGCAGACCGCGGCGGTCGCCGCGCCTCAGCGTTCCGCCACCGATGACGGTCTGGCAACGGCGTAACGAGGGCAGGTACTTCGCCGCCCGTTCCAGTTCCGCACGGCCGTATTCGTCCTCGGACATCGCAAACCCGGCGTAGATATGCACGGGATTGGTCATCCGCGCTTCCCCTATGGCGCGTATCAGCGCGAGCATCGGCCCCAGGCCGGTATTGCTGGATATGCAGAGGATGGGAGCAGAACAGCTCCGCCGAAGATAGGTGGTTCCCAGCGGGCCGCGAAGACGAACCGAGTCGCCCGTCTTCAGAACATCGGCCAGATGCCTGGAAGCACGACCGTAGCGATGCAGTTGAACATGAAAGTTCAGCTCTGCGTCGGTAGCCAAGCTTGCGGCGGAATACATCCGGATGAGATTCGACGACCAGCCGAGTTCGAAATGCTGCCCCGCTTCGAAGCGCAGCGCCTTGCCCGGCCGCAGGCGTAGCTGCCTCACGCGGTCCGCGAGCGAATCCACGGCCACCACCTGCGCGCGCGCGATCTGCGGCGGCAACACCAGGACATCGTTGCGGTCCGGAAGCTCGACCAGGCAATTCGCATTCGGCACGGCCTGACAGGCCAGCACGGTGGACTTGTCTGCGCGATCGGGACTCCAGGACATTTCGACCAAGGCCTTATCCGAAAATATCAGCTCGCATCGGCACAGCCCGCAGCGGCCGTCTTCGCAGCTATGCGAAATCGGCTCGCCCTGGCGACGCAGCGCGTTTAGAAGCGTCTCGCCAGGCTCGATGCTCAGCGTGCGTCCGTCCGGCAGCAGGGTCATCCGCATTGGCGACCGTCCTCAGCGAGAGAAAAGTTCAACCAGCAGGTTGCGCAGCCACAGGTTGGCCGGATCCCGGTGCAGACGGCGATGCCAGTAAGCGTCGATGTTCACCGTCGGTAGCCCCGCCGGGTGCGGTAGGCTCATCAGGCCGAAAGCGGGTTCGAGAAGACGCGCAAAGGATTCCGGCAGGGTCGCGACCATGTCGGTGGCTTGCAGGATGTGACCCACCGCCATGAAGTGCGGCACGGTCATCCGCACGTTGCGGATGATGCCCTTGCGCGCCATCAAGGTGTCGATGTCGCCGTGGCCGGTACCGGCCGAGACCACAACCACGTGTTCCTGCTTGACATAGTCCGCGAGCGTCCAGTGCGATTTCCGCGCCAGCGGATGTGACTCACGCATGCTCAGCACGTACGTCTGCCGCAACAGGCGGCGATGGAAAAAATTTCCTTGCAACTGCGGCAGAAGACCCACCGCGAGGTCGATACCGCCGTTCTCCATCTCCTCGCGCAGGCCGACGGAGCCACCACGCACCGTGGTGAAGCGCACGCCGGGCGCGGACTTCGCCGTCTCGGCTAGCAACCCGGGCAGCAGGTAAACCTCCCCGATGTCCGTGAGGCCGAGGTGAAACATGTGCCGGTCGGTTGCCGGATCGAATCGTGCAGGCTGGCTGAGCGTTCCGTCGATGGTGGCCAGTGCATAGCCGATCGGCTCGGCGATCTGCGCGGCGAATGCGGTGGGCTGCATGCCCTGCGAAGAGCGGGTGAACAGTTCGTCACCCGTAAGATCGCGCAGACGTTTGAGCGCGTTGCTCACGGCCGGTTGAGTGACTCCGAGCGCCTCGGCAGCAGCCGACACCTTCCGGTCCACCATCATGCGATGAAAGATCCGTAACAGATTGAGATCGAATTTAAGAACGTCCATCGCACAGTGCAGTTATTCAGTGTTGTGATGTTAGCTATTTCGTCGCTCGATTGAATGATGGTCCTTGCCCATCCACTCTGACCGTCGAACCTGCGGAAGACGTGGGACCAGGAAGAGTAGGAGACCATCGATGGTGTGCAAGCTCAGGCTTTGCGGGACGGGCGAAGTCGCGCCAGGAACGATGCTGTCTGTGGATGCGCCGGATGCTCCGCCGCTGGCCGTGTTCAACGTCGACGGCAGCTTTTACGTCACGAGCAATGTCTGCACGCACAACGTCGCAATCCTCACCGACGGCTATTTCGAAGGTGAGACCGTGGAGTGCCCGCTGCACGGCGGATGCTTCAACGTGAAAACCGGTGAAGCCACGTCATTCCCCTGCGAGAAGCCGCTGAAGATCTACGCGGTCGTTCGCGACGGCGACGATTTGTATACCGAGGTCTGAGGCTGCACGTGAAGACCGATGTTCAGATCCAGATCGAAGGTGCGGCCGTCTTTCGTGGGGAGCCGGGTGAAAACCTTTTGCGTGCCGCGCTGCGCGAGGGGCTTGGCTTTCCTCACGAATGCAATTCCGGAGGCTGCGGAAGCTGCCAGTTCGAACTGCTGGAAGGCGAGGTCACCGAGCTGTGGGAGGCGGCGCCGGGCTTGTCGCCAAGTGCCCGGAGCAGAGGCCTGCGCCTGGCGTGCCAGTGCAGCGTAGCCGGCCACTGCAGGATCAAGGTCCGTCTGAAGACCCAGTTTGTACCTGCGAAGCCGGCGGCCCTCAGGTTCGCGCGACTGGTGGCGCGCACGGCTTTGACATCGGACATGGCCGAGTACAGCTTCGAGTGCGATGGCGCAGCGGATTTTCTGCCCGGCCAGTACGCGCTGCTACGCCTGCCGGGCGTGCAGGGCGATCGCGCCTACTCGATGTCCAATCTGCCGAACGCAGAAGGGTTCTGGAAATTCATCATTAAGCGCACGCCCAACGGACGCGGTACTGCGGTGCTGGCGGAGAACCTGAAGCTGGGTGACGGCATCGAACTGGATGGACCCTATGGTCTGTCATACCTGCGTCCGAAAGCCCCGCGTGACGTGGTCTGCATCGGCGGAGGCTCCGGTCTTTCGCCCTTGAAGTCGATTCTGTCGGCGGCCGTGCGCGAGCCCGCGCTTGCCGATCGACGTGTGCATCTGTTTTACGGCGGACGCACGCCGACAGATGTCTGCACCGAACAGCTTCTGGACGATGACGCGGCCTTGCGCGGTCGTGTCAGCGTCATATCCGCTGTGTCCGAGACCGCTGACAGCGTCGCCTGGTCCGGAGAGCGGGGATTCATTCACGAGGTGCTGCGGCGCTGGCTCGATAACGGACGCCGCGCACGGGACCACGAGTACTACTTCTGCGGCCCGCCGCCGATGACCGATGCAGTGCAGCGCCTGCTGATGCTCGATCTCCGTGTGCCCGCGGCGCAGTTGCACTTCGATCGGTTCTTGTAGGTAAGCGGAACAGAATTCATGATCGGAACGGATTTAGAACCTATCCGTGAATAAATTACGTCCGCGCCGGAGGTCGTTTTCGCGCAGCGCAAGGAAGGAGGAGCGCGGGGTACTCGACGTACCTAAGCTCCGACTGACGCCGTCGATGCGCGAAAACGGCTCCGGCCCTTCGGGTGGCGCCCCATTTTTCGCCATGCTTCGTTGCGTCGGACTCGCTTGGAATCACCAAGCTTCGTCCGTCGCGCCTCGCCTGACGAAAAATGGGACTGCCACGCGGGCGCGATTTATTCACGGATAGGTTCTTAGGAGGATTGTGCGGGTATCGGCATTTCGAATGGAACCTGCGACGAAACCGGGAGCTTGAAATATGGCCTTGATCGACGTTGCCGAAATTATCGACCGCCGTCCATTAAGCCAGTTGCAGGTGCTGGTGTTGATTCTGGCCGGGACCACCGTCGTGCTGGACGGCCTCGATATCCAGGCCATCGCCTTCGCCGCGCCCGCGATCGCCGCCGAGCTGGGACTGGAGCGCGCCAGCCTGGGGCCCGTGTTTTCCGCGGGACTTGTCGGCATGGCGCTGGGCTCGATGCTGATGGGCCCCGTGGCGGACCGCTTCGGACGCAGACTTGCCGTGCTGCTCAGCGTCGCGACCTTCGGCGGCTTCACCTTCCTGACCGCCTTCGCGAGCAGCTTCGTCGAGGTCCTGACGTTCCGCTTTCTCACCGGACTCGGTCTTGGTGGTGCACTGCCCAGTCTGGTGGTGCTGGTCGGCGAGTATTCGCCGAAGCGCGTGCGCGCGATCTGTGCCGGCGCGGTGCTCGCGGGCGTGCCGGCGGGCGGACTCATCGGCGGACTGCTGGCGACCTGGGCGATTCCGAAGTTCGGATGGTCGTCCGTCTTCCTGATCGGCGGAGGTCTGCCACTGCTGATGTTGCCCATGCTCTGGATCAAGCTGCCGGAGTCGATCCGGTTCATGGTTCGCCGCGGCGAATCGGATGCGCTGAAGGTGCGGGCAATCATGCGTCGCATCGACCCTGAGGGGGATTACGGTGCCGCCGCCATGTTTGCGGAAACGCAGCAGGCCGGTGCGGAAGCCCCTCGCGGCGTAGCGATCGGCAAGCTGTTCCGCGATGGCATGGCGCGCGACACGCTACTGCTGTGGGCCGCGTTCTTCACCAACTTGATGGGTATCTATTTTCTCTTCAGCTGGATTCCGACCCTGCTGGTGGACGCGGGATACACCGTGAGCCGCGCGACTACTGCCTCGGTCGTGTTCAATTTCGGTGGCCTGATCGGACTCGTCGGACTGGGATGGGTCGTCAGCCGTTTCAATGTCGCGATCAAGCATGTGATCGCGGCAGCGCTGCTCATCGGCTCGATCCACGTGGCACTGGTGGGCGTGCTTGCCGCGCAGCTCAACCTCATGCTGCTTGCGGTCTTCGTCGCCGGCATCTTCGTGCTCGGCACGCAGGGTCAGTTGTTCAATCTCGGCACCAGCCTGTACCCCACCGACGTTCGCACTACCGGCCTCGGATGGGCGGTGGGCTTTGGACGAGTCGGCTCGGTGCTGGGGCCGCTGGTCGGCGGAACGCTGATTCTGATCGAACTGGGAATACCGACCTACTTCGGGTTCTTCGGCGGCCTGCTGCTGATGGGCGCGGTTGCCGTAATGGGCGTGAGACGCGAAGCAGTGAAGACGTGAAGGTCGCAAGTCCAGATTCAGGATGAATCCGCATTTCGTGTCCCACGCCACCCTGAACTATTCATCGATTTACCGTCATCGATAAAAGGAGAGGAGACATGAGTGGATTTGTGATTGCCGAGATTCTGGAAGTGAGCGACCCCGCGGGCATGAAGCGTTACGCGGAAGCTGCGCACGCCACGGTGGAGCAGTACGACGGCAAGTACCTTGTGTTGCGCGGGAAGACGGAAGTCCTGGAAGGCGAGTGGAACTCCGGCCCGCTCGTGATCCTCGAGTTCCCAAGTCCGCAACGTGCGCGCGACTGGTACGACTCGCCGGAATACCGGCCGCTGATCGAGATGCGCAAGGCAGTCTCGCGCACCAACTTCATTCTGCTCGAAGGCCTCGAATGAAAATGAGCAGATGGTGAGCGATGGGCTCCCTGCTCGCCGCCGCCGCGCATCAAAGAAGCATCCACAGCCACAGTGGCAGCACCACGAAGTAGAGCAGGGTGGTCGCTACCATCACCGAGGCGAGCAGCTCGGTGTCCAGACCGAAGCGTTCGGACAGCAGGATCGTCGCCATCATCGTCGGCATCCCGGCGAGCAGCACGATGGATATCGTCATCTCGTTGTGACCAAGGAAAGGGAGGCACAGCGCGGCGACCAGTGCGGGCATCACGATCAGTTTGAGTGCGCCGGCGACGGCGAGCAGGCCAGGGCGTTTACGCAGCGCCGCGGGCGACAGCGACATGCCGATGGTCAGCAGCATCGCCGGCACTACGGCCTGCCCGAGCAGCTCGGCAGTGCGGTCGATCGGGGCAGGGTTCGGCAACCCGAGCAGGTTCACTGCGAAACCGGCGACGAAAGCCCAGACCGGCGGCAGTCGCACGAAGGTGTGAAAGAAAACTTCGATGCGAAAGCGTCCGTCCCCATTGCTGCCCCAGGCGCTTGCGAGGCCCGCACCGAGACTCCAGAACAGGATCGAGATGCCGAGAATGTCCGCGTAGATCGCGAAGCGCGCCGCACCGGTTCCATAGAGCGGCTGAAGCACCGACAGGCCGATGGACAGGATGTTGCCGAACGAGCACGCCAGAATCAGTGCGCCGAGCTGCCGCTTGCCCAGCCCGGGAAACAGGCCGCTGCGTGCGAATACCAGCCAGGCCAGGCCCGCTGCCGCGAGCACTCCAGCCCAGGTATACAGCGGCACCCAGTAGAAATCCGCACCGAAGCGCGCGTGGCTCACGACGTGATACGCGAGACCCGGATAGAAGGCGTACATCACCAGCATGTTGATCGCGCGCCGCGCCTGCAGCGCGTCGAGGCCACCGGGCGAAGTGAGTCGCCAGATGTAGCCGAGCGCAATCAGGAAGGCGACCGGCGCGAGACCTTCGCCCAGGGTCAACAGCAGGTGTTCGGACATTTCAGGATCAAAGGAATTATTGTTTTGATGATGCGAGACGCCATCGGCTCAAACAGGCGCAAGACAGTGGGAGTACGGAGCTGATGCGATCGTCGCAGTTCCACGCGTTTCTGTGGGTGAATCTGTCCTGCCTGTGCTGGGCCGGCAACCTCGCCGCCGGGCGGCTGATGCGCGACCTCATAGGGCCGGGCCTGCTGGTCTGCCTGCGCACCTTGCTGGCCGCGATCCTGCTCGCCGTGATCGCACGGATCTTCATGCGAAATCGCGAAGTTTCTGCGGCTCCGTTTGCGCCGCGACCCTGGGGCCTGCTGCTGCTCATGGCCGTCACCGGCATCCTCGGCTACCAGGGCCTGCTCTACCAGGCCCTGCACACCACCGGTGCGTTCAATGCGGCGCTGATCAATGCGCTCGGTCCGCTGGTGACCGCGCTGCTGGCCTGGATGGTGTACGGCACGCGACTCTCCGCCGCGGCCTATGCGGGCATCCTGCTCTCGATCCTCGGTGTGACGGTGATCCTTTCGGGTGGCGATCTCGACCGTCTGCTCGCGCTGCGTTTCGGCGTGGGCGATCTGTTGATCCTGCTCGCGGTGCTGTTGTGGGCCGTGTATTCGCTGGCCGGACGCAAGGTGATGCAGCAGCGCTCGGTGATCGGCACCACCGCACTCGCCACCGGGTTGGCGCTGCCGCTGTCGTTGCCCTGGGCACTGATCGAGCATTCCTGGGATCGCGTCGAATGGAGTGCCGGCCTGATGGGCGGACTGATTTACGTCGCCGTGTTCGCCTCGGTGGTGGCGATGCTGGCGTGGAATCGCGCCGTGAGCCTGGCCGGCCCGGCGCATGCATCCGCGGCGATGAACATGATGCCGCTGTACGCGCTGGCATCTTCGGTGTTCCTTTTGCACGAACCTTTCCATCTGTATCAGGGTATCGGCGGTGCCATGGTCATCGCCGGTTGCCTATGGGCCACGCTTGCGCCGGTTCAGAGTGGCAGTGTGGCGACTAATGGCGGCAGCAGTGTGAGATAGACGATCACGCCCGCGCTCATCGTCAGCGCAAACGCTGCGGTGTCGAGCCCGAAACGGTCGCAGAACAGCACGCCCATCATGAAGGGCGGCGCAGCGCACACCCAGATCAGCGCGCGGTGATCTTCGGCCGGCAGACCGACGAAGGCGCCGAACAGCAGGCCCACCAACAGCCCGACGCCGAGGCGGATGACGACGGGCAGCACGATCCAGCGCCATGAGGAATGCGGCCGGAAGTCGAGCGCGAGACCGAGCGAGAAGATCATCAGGGCCAGCGCCGCCTGCGCCAGTCCTTCGATCGCTTCCATCGCGAGCGGCGGCGGTGTCAGTTGCAGTGCATTGATTAGCAGGGCCACGGCCACCGCCCAGATCGGGGGCAGACTGAGAATCTGCCGCGCCGGGCTGATCGCCGTAGCACTGTTGCCGAAGCGCAGGGCCACGTAGACCCCGAGCGTCCACGACACGGGGATCGTGGCCAGCAGATCGAAGCCGAGCGGCACTTCGTCCTGTCTTCCATCGAACAGGCGATTGACCAGGGGCAGGGCGGCGCCGAGTCCGTTGCCGAATATCGCGGCCAGCACGAGCGCGCCACGCGTGGTGCGCGGCAAGCCGGAGTAACGCGCCAGCAGATGATGCAGGCCGAAGGCGAACAGCCCGCTGAGCGCGATCGTGATCCATCCGCCGATCACGACCGACAGCAGATGCCGGTCCAGCGGCGCCTGCACCATGACGCGGAACACCAGTGCCGGTACCAGCAGGTACACCATCAAGGCGTTCAGGTGCCGACGCAGGTTGGCTGCCTCGACTCCGCCCGGCGCCAGCCGCTGCCAGGCGAGACCGGCGGCGACAACGGCCAGCAGCGGGAAGAGTTCGATCACTCGATTTCGGTGTCGCTCACGGGTGTCGCCAGTTTCACAGGTGAATGCTGAGTTGCCGGCTCTGCAGCGGCTTCTGCTTATGCGCGATCGCCGGCGTCACGCGCCGGGGACAAAAGTCCTCGCCAGGGCCCGTGTGTGCGCGGCGAGCAGATGTGCATCCAGACCAACGGCGACCATCAGTGCGCCGCGCTCCAGGTACAGCCGCGCCAGGGCTTCGTCGCGGCTCAGAATTCCCGGCGCCTTGCCCGCGGCGCGGATGCGTTCGAAGGCCTCTAGTGTTTTCGCCTGCACTTCCGCATGACCCGGCTGGCCGAGATGGCCGAGCGCGGCTGCGAGATCGGCGGGACCGATGAACACGCCGTCCACGCCGGAGGCAGTGGCAATCGCGTCCAGCTCGGCGAGACCGTCGCGCGTTTCCACCTGCACGATCACCGCGATCTGCTCGTTCGCCTCCTGCAGGTAATTCGGGATGCGGCCCCAGCGCGCGGCGCGTGAACCGCCGACGCCGCGATTGCCCGCCGGCGGATAGCGGCAGGCCCGCACCACGGCCGCTGCCTGTGCCGCGCTCTCGACCATCGGCACGAGCAGGGTCTGTACGCCGAGGTCGAGGTACTGCTTGATGTGCACCGGGTCCGAGGAAGGCACACGTGCGACAACCTGCGTCTGCGGATACGCAGCGATCGCTCGCAACTGCGCAAGCACGCTGTGCGGCGTGTGTGGCACGTGTTCGCCATCGATCAGCAGCCAGTCGAAACCCGCACCCGCGCAGATCTCGGCACTGGTCGGATCTCCGAGCGAGAGCCATAGACCGATCTGTGGACGACTTTCGCGCAGCGCCTGTTTGAGGCGGTTGACGGGCATATCCATTGTTCGATCAGCCGAAGCGCAGGTTGATGGAACCGAGCGGCCCATAGTCGGCACAGAATTGATCGCCACTGCTTGCCGCCACGATGCGCGTGAACGATCCGGCCAGCACGATCTCGCCAGCCGCGAGATGCTCGTCCCAAGCACTGAGCTTGCGCGCGAGCCATGCGATGCCATTGGCCGGGTGATCGAGCACGCCGGCGGCCAGTCCGGTCTCCTCGATCACTCCATTCCTGTAGAGCAGCGCGCCGACCCAGCGCAGATCGATAGTGTCCGGCCGCACCGGCCGCGCACCCATGACGATGCCGGCGTTGGCCGCGTTGTCGGCGATGGTGTCGACGATGCGGCGCTGCGCTTTGGTCTCCGGGTCGATGCGCTGGATGCGCGCATCGATGATCTCCATCGCCGGCACCACCCAGTCCGTCGCGTCCAGCACTTCGGCGATCGTCACGTCCGGTCCGCGCAACTCGCGCTTGAGGATGAAGGCCAGCTCGGCCTCCACCCAGGGCTGGATGAAACGATCCGGCGCGATGGTGCTGCCCTCCGCGATGAGCATGTCGTCGAGCAGCACGCCGTAATCCGGCTCGGTCATGTTCGCGATCTGCTGCATCGCGCGCGAGGTCAGCCCGATCTTGCGGCCGATCTGCTTGCATCCTTCTGCGAGCTTGAGCTTTATCCACTCGCGCTGGATACGGTAGCTGTCCTCGAACTGGATGTGGGGGAAGCGGAGGCTGAACTGGCGCACCTGCACGCGCGTGCGCTCCGCCTGATGCAACTCGGCGGCGAGCTGGCGGATGGTGGCGTGATCGAACATTCAGCCGACGCCGAAGTGCTTGCGAATGATCGGCAGCATCGCGTCCCAGCGCTGCAACTGTGCCCAATGGCCGCAGCGATCGAGCACGAACAGCTCGGCACGCTTCAGGTGCTGCAAGAGATACAGGCTGGATTCCAGAGGCACGACGCGATCCTGGCGGCCATGGATCAGCGCCACCTCGTGCGGCATGCGCGCCAGCGCCGAGGGCGGCACGATCAGCGAGTCCATGCCCACCTTCATGGATTCGAACATCACTTCTTGCACGCGTCGCACTTCCGGATCGGTGGCGACACGGAAGCGCTCTTCGATGATCCGATCGAGGTTGGGCACCGCTGCCGGATCGTAGACGAAGCTCTGGATCAGTTCGCGATAGCGGCCGATGCGCGGATCGGCGTAGAACGACAGCAGACGCGCCAACTCCGGCGTGCGCGCCATCGGCGCACCGGCCGGTCCCATCAGCATCACCTTGTCGAAACGCTCCGGCGCCTCGATCAGAAGATGCAGGGTCACGGCGCCGCCCATGGAGTTGCCGACAATGTTCGCCGATCGAATGCCCAGGTGATCCATCAGGCCGAGCGTCTGCTCAACGCGCATGCCCATCCAGGTCATGCTGTGCGGCGGCAGGGGATCGGGCACGTCGCTCTTGCCGAAGCCGATCATGTCGGGCGCGATCACGTAAAAGTTGTCCGCAAGATCTGGAAAGCAGTGACGCCAGTTGGACGCCGCGTGTGCACCGGGGCCGGCGCCGTGCAGGAGAATCAGCGCGGGGTTCTTCGGGTTGCCTGCCACCATCGCGTGCGTGGCCAAGCGACCGGAAGGAAAACGGTCTTCGATGATCTTGAAGCTCATGGGCGATTCCTCTTGGATCAATGGTTGGCGCAGCCGGGGTGGAAAGGGATCAGGAGTGCGTAGACAAGCCCCTGACCTTCGTGGACACCGTCGAGCCGGTCATGGCGTCGCGATCAGGCGAGACCTTCGGCCTTCAGCGCGGCCTGCACCGCGGGACGCGCGGCGATGCGCCCGAGATAGGCACCGAGCGCGGGCCAGGGGCTCAGGTCGAGCTTGACGTGGCCGGCCCAGCCCAACACCACAAACAGATACACATCCGCGACCGAGAACTTGTCGCCCATCAGGTAGGGACGTGCACTCAGTTCCTGGGCCACGTAGGCGAAGCGGCGCTTGAGGTTCTCGATGCTGGCAGCCTTCTGAGGCTCGACCGAGTTTGGGTTGAACAGCGGCGAGAACTGCTTGTGTATCTCGGTGCCGATGAAGGTCAGCCAGCCCTGCAGCTCGTAGCGCTTGCGGTCGGTCGGCGCCGGCGCCAGGTCTGCGGAAGGATTCTGGTCTGCGAGGTACTGCACGATGGCCGGGCCTTCGACCAGCACCGAGCCGTCGTCGAGCTGCAGCGCCGGCACGTAGCCGCGCGGATTGATCTTGAGGTAATCGTCACCGGCTTCGGTCTTCTTCGCAGCCAGGTCCACCTTGACCAGGTCGAACTTAGCGCCGACTTCACGCAGCACGATGTGCGGCGACAGCGAGCAGGCACCGGGGAAGTAAAACAGTTTCATCGATCTCTCCTGTTGGATTGGGAAGTGGGAGCGGGACAACCAAGCTCAGAGGCTTTCGCCGCCGTTGACATTGACGATGCCGCGCACGCCCAGGCCACCGTCGGTGTTGATGATGGCGCCGGTCGTGGGCGCGGAATTTTCCTTCGAGGCGAGCAGCACGTAGGGCGCGCAATACTGCGCGGGCGTCGGCGAAATACGCATAGGTGTGATGCCAACCAGCATCTCGTCCAGCGTTTCGATCTGGTTCAGGCTCTGGCCCGCGGTGCCCGTTGCATTGAGGCCGCTGAGCCCGGTCTTCATGCCGCCGGGGGCCACGCCGTTGACGCGCACTTTGGGTGCGAGTTCGTGCGCGAGCTGGCGCACCAGCCCCACCAGCGCGTGCTTGGAAGCCGTGTAGACCGGACCGCCGCCGCCCGGATAGAAACCGGCATTCGAGATGGTGAAGATGATGCTGCCGCCGGTCTTCACCAGTTCTGGCAACGCGGCGCGCGAGCCGAGCAGACCGCCCTTGACGTTGACCGCGAGCAGCTCGTCGAAGGCCGCGGATAGCTTGTCGCCCTCGTACTGCGCGAGCGGCTGGAAGAAATCGAAGATGCCCGCGTTGGCGATGAACGTGTCGAGCTTCCCGAACTTCGCGACGGTCTGTTCCACGGCCTTGGCGTTGTCGGCGTAGCGGGTGACGTCACCCACCGTGACCGTCACGCGCGCACCGAAAGCGCTTGCGATCTCGTCCGCACGTTGCGCATTGGATTCCAGCACGCCGACGTTTGCGCCTTCCTTGATGAAGCGTTCCACCAGCGCACGGCCGAGACCGGAACCGCCGCCGGTGATCAGAGCCACGGAATTCTCTAGCCATCCCATCGTCTTCTCTCCTCGCTATGTTTCTTCGAATGCCGCGACGGTTCGGCGCGACTTGCCTAGCCTGCGCCGTATTTCTGATGAAGCGCAGCCCAGCGACGACCGGATTCTCGTGCACCCTCCAGATGCGGCGCGGGAACCACATGGTAGGGCGGCCGGCAGGGGCCTGCCTTCATCCAGCCGGCGGCGTCCATGCGCGCCTTCTCGATACCGATGTTGTACATCGAGAACTCCTTGAAGGAGCCGTTCGGGAACAGCGTCTGGTAGGTCTGCACGATCTCGCCAGTGAGCTTGTGCGCTTCCGCCCAGTCGTCCTTGGCGCCGCTGCTTCTGGCCTTGTCCACAGTGTCGCGCAGGCGGATCACGGGATTGGGGCCACAGACCGCGCCGCTGGTCCAGAACGCGCTGCAGAACTCGGGATCGAGTCTTGCAGCGCCGTAGTAGTCGAGGTCCAGCGGCATGAAACGGATACGCTTGCGGCTGGCGGCGAGGTCGGCGAGCAGCATGCCGATACCGATGTACTTCGCGGTGATGACCTGCGGCAGCTCGGACACCTGCGCCCAGAACGGACGCGGAAATTCGAAACGGAAGGCCTCGGTGTTGGCGTAGACGCAGATCGCGGTGTCGGGGCAGGCTTCAGTGAGATCACGATAGAACTGCACCGCGGTCGCGACATCGGGTGCGCACCACATCGGCGGGCCGACCATCACGCCGTCGACGCCGATGGCGCGCGCCTCGCGCGTCTGGCGCACGGTCTCGCGCGTGGACAGGGAACTGGTGCCGCCGAAAACCGGGATACGTCCGCGCGCCGTCTCAACGATCGCTCGCATGAATGCGGCTTTCTCGTCCCAGCTCAGGGTGGCGCATTCGCCCAGGGTGCCCAGAGACAGGATGCCGTTGACGCCGGAAGCGATGAGCTGCTCGACCACGCGGCGGGTCTCGTCGAGATCGACGGTGTTCTCGCTGCGCCAGTTCGAAGCATCTGCTTTCGCCGGCGTCGGCATGATTGCCCAAGCGCCTTTCACCTCGTCCATGGTCAACAAGCGTTTTGCCACGTTCATCCTCCAGGGTTCACCGGGCAGCCGTCGATCTGCGGCGTCCTCCGGTTGACGTTTTCGTAAGGTGGCATGGTCGTTCACCCCACTGCGGTCTGGAATGCCGGTGAGCGAATAGCGGCTATCACGACCTTGAATGCGTTGGCCGAATACGCTCTATCGATAAAATGATGGACCGCGGACCCGCACAGGTCCACCGACCGGCCTGACCTCGATGAACGATTCACCCGTTTCCGTGGCCGGGCCAATGCTTCCTCCCGCCGCGACGTCCGCGAGCGCGGACGCAATTCCCTGGCGCACGGTTTTGCTGCTCTCGCTGGGCGCATTTGCCTCCAGCGGCATGACGCGCGTACTTGATCCGCTGCTCCCGAGGCTGGAGCACGACTTCAGCGTCTCGCTGGGACAGGCCGCCTGGAGTGTCACCGCGTTCGCGACGGCCTATGGCCTGATGCAGTTGCTGTACGGCCCGCTTGCCGATCGCCGAGGAAAGCTTCGCGTGATGAGCGCGGCGGCTGCGTTCGCGGCGGTAGCGGCAATCGCCTGCGTGATCGCCAAGGGCTCGCTTCCAACTTTCATTCTTGCGCGCGTCGCGGCCGGTGCGTTCTGCGCCGCTTCGATTCCGCTCGCGATGGCCTGGATCGGCGACGCCATTCCCTACGCACAGCGCCAGCCGGTGCTCGCGCGTTTCATGATCGGCCAGATGGTCGGCATGGCCTCAGGCCAATTGCTTGGAGGAATCGCCGCGGAGCAGGCGTTCTGGGCCTGGCCGTTCCTGTTCTACGCGCTGGTGTTCGTCGCGGTCGCGGTCTTGCTCGCGCGGCAGCGTGAGCCGGCGAGTCATCGGCACACGAGCTTGCCCGGCAACCCGGGGCAGGCGCTGCTCGACGTGCTGCGCCAGCCCTGGGCGCGCGTGATTCTGTTCGTGGCCTTCGCCGAAGCGCTGTTCTATCTCGGCGCCTTCACCTACCTCGTCACGCATCTGCACCGCGAGGGCGGGGCGAGCCTGGCGGCGTCCGGCGCCATCATGATGAGCTTCTCGCTGGGCGGCGTGGCCTTCGCGTTTCTCGCCCGCGGCTGGGTGATGCGCTTCGGTGAAACGCGTCTCGCGGTCTGCGGGACCTTGCTCGCCGCGATCGCGATGGTGGTGATCGGTTTCGAAGCGAGGCCCTTCGTCGCCGCACCCGCGATCTTCGTATCCGGTATCGGCTTCTACATGCTGCACAACACGCTGCAGACCCATGCCACGCAGATGATGCCCACGCGTCGCGGCGCCGCCGTGGCCCTGTTCGCCACATCGTTCTTCATCGGTCAGTCTGTCGGGGTCGCCGCGCTCGGTATCGTCGTGGATCGCTTCGGAACCCAGCCGGCCATCCTGTTCGGCGCGATCATGCTCGTACCGATCGGCCTGTGGCTCGGCCACCGCCTGCATCTGCGGCATCGCCTTGAGGCGGTGGCATAGACCGAATCAGGGCGAGGGCCGCATTGCAGACGCCGGCTGTCGCTGCGTAGGCATTGGGCTCGAAGCCGTAGAGTCCGCCGATGGCAACGATCCTTGCGCCTTCGACCAGACGTGTGTCCGCCGCACGTACCACTCTCAGCAAGCCACCGACCTTGATATTGACGGCATCAACGACGGGCGCGGTCGGCGCCGCGCTGACGCCGCCCGCCGTGATCATGCCGGGTCCGTGGACCAGACTGGAGTCGGCGTGCCGATCAAGCTACCGCTGACGCCGGGTCACGCGCGATCACCCGCACCGCGCAAGGGACAGTACTCGCGCGAAGTTCTCGCGGAACTATGTTATTCCGTCAGCGAAATCACAGCTCTTCTGGAAAGTAGCGCTGCCAAAGCGGGCTCCTAGCGGTCGCTCGAAACGATCCGAGGTAGGTCGCTTCGAATAATCGGAGCTTTGCGGGGACGAAGCGCCCGCACGAAAGGAATCGTGACAACGATTGGAACGTGCCAGTAGCGGATGACCGCGAACGTCTGCTCTTAGCCGGTCCGGCGCAAAGGTTACGCGGCGATCATCTGGCAGACTACCCATCGCGGATGGAGCTTTCTCGGAAGCATGCGGATCGGCTCAAATTGCGGAAGGGGGGTCTTTCGGTTGTTTGGCGGCATCGGAGTGCCAAGCTTTCGGTGCCATTCTTTTTTTGGGGCATCGGCTGGCGAGGTGCTTGCCTGCGAGAGAAGCGTTTAAGGCGACCTCGAAGTCACCTTGCAACACGCCGCAATCTCACGGCTCCTCACAAGGACATGACATGTTGATCAATCGACTGTTGGAGCCGGGCGCTGAGGATCTGATCTATCACTACTGTTCAACTTCGACCTTCAAAGCGATCCTGGACAGTGGAAAAATCAGGACGTCCGACATTGCGATGCTTAACGACTCGCAAGAGGCCTTGTGGGGGTACAGCGCGTTCGAGGAGGCAGCAACTCGACTGATCAAGCGGGTAGGCCTGAACGATGACGCACCCAGGATCGAACTCCCATTCATCGAAGAAATCGACAAGATCCCCTCTCCATTTCAGGCGCGCGCTCATCCCTTCGTGTCGTGTTTCTCGCATGTCCGGGACGACCTACCGCAATGGCGCGCGTACGGTGACGACGGGCGAGGTGTCGCGATCGGATTCAATGCCAGGGATCTGATGAAATCGGCGGATGTAAGACTTTGGGACGTTATCTATGATCGAGAGTGCCAGATCAAAGAAATGATGACGGCAATCGGTGCAATGTGGCTCGCATGGAACGAACGAGGAGTAGACGTCCGCCAGCAGGACTTCGAGGAAGACTGCGCGTGGCTTGCAGTAGGGATGCTCGCTTTCAAGCACCACAGCTTCGTTTCGGAGCAGGAGATCAGGGCGCTGCACCTCGTAAGTGTAGTCAAGGTGGGGCAAGGAATTAAATTCGAAGATTCGGTTGGCCCAGAACCGCCGCAGCCAGTGGAGTTTTTAGTAAAGGACAATCATCTTGTCGCGTTTGTCGATCTGCCGTACGTACGGAGCGGAACGGAGTGCTGTATCAAAGAAGTCGTGTTGGGACCGAAAAATCGGATGAATCCCGGCAACGTGCTTCTCTATCTAGCAGGCCTCGGGTACCCCGACATCGCGATCAGGGCCTCACAAGGATCCTATCGGTAACAGCCCACATTGCGATTGGCGGTCGGTCAGGAAGGGCGCTTGCTTAACGTCAGTTTTCGGAAGATCAATAGACCGCCTTCGCTGACCGCTTCGGGCTTGCAAAACGACCGTCGAGTCGTGCTCGAATTTGTCGAGGTCGGCCTAGCTGATCTGCAACTCCCAGTTCCCTCGTACGCATCTCTGGCAAATGGGTATGATCCGCGAGAGCGGCTACGTTTCTCGGGCCAGCGTGACGCATCGCCTCACCCGTCGATTCCGAATCGGGGGTGGGACTCGGCACAGAATCCGATCAATCGAGGAGAGCAACCATGAGCGAACATAAGGGCCGTTGTTTCTGCGGTGCGGTGCAATTCACAGTTACCGGCGAGCCGGCTGCAATGGGCTATTGCCACTGCGAGTCTTGCCGGCATTGGTCTGCAGGACCCGTCAACGCTTTCAGCCTGTGGAAGCCAGAGTCGCTGAAGGTCACTCAAGGTGCGGACAACATCGGGACCTACAACAAAACGCCGGTTAGTTACCGCAAGTGGTGCAAGACCTGCGGCGGGCATGTCTTCAGCGACCATCCGCCGATGGGCTTGGTCGACGTGTACGCGGCCGTGATCCCGACCCTGAAGTTCCAGCCGGCTGTGCACGTCAATTACGCCGAGAAGGTACTGAGCGTGAAGGACGGTCTACCGAAAATGAAAGACTTCCCGGCCGAGATGGGCGGCTCCGGCGAAACCCTGCCTGACTAATCCAACGAATCATTGATATTGCCGTTGCTGCCGGTACCGTTGTCTGCCGCGCGGTCCGTCAGGCTGCCGGAGAAAGCAGGCGCAGTTTGAGCTTGGCGAACGAGCGGAATCCGCGGTCGAAGGTGACCATTTCGCAGTCGGTTGACTGGGCCAGCGCGGCAAGCCAGGCATCTGTCCAGAGGTCTGGTGTCGGCTCGCGTTTCGCTATGTTGGCGCGCCAATGCTTTGCGTGCGTCTGCGGCACCTGATCGATCAGGGAAATTCGCGGGTCGTCGAGTAGCTTGCCCACGGCATCCCAGGCCTGCTCTGGACGCAATGTTCCAGACCCCATGACGCGAACATTAGTCAGCAGCCTGAGCAATGCCATGCGCACGGGAAGGCAGAGACCGACAGTGCCGTCATCACAGCCTTCCCACCACTCGATAGCCGGACCGTGGTGAGCGTGCCCCTCCGTCAGTACCGGCAGCAGAATATTGGCGTCAGCGATGTACAGCATTCGCCCTTGCTGCGTCGGCTTCTGCGACCGACTGGTTGTCCAGACGCTTGACCGCATCAGGACTGAGCTTGCGCAAGGGAGCGTCGGTGGAGAGTTTGATCGGCGGGCGCGTCATTCGGCGGCGAACGCTGGGTGCGGCTCCCTCTATCTCGTGGCGCAAAGCGTCAGTGACGAGTTGGCGCAGGCTGGAGCCGCGCTCCACAGCAGCGATCTTCGCCCGGCGAAGAATGTCATCCGGAAGGTCCAAGGTGGTGCGCATAAATATGCCTTGCTGTATTGATGCGCCAAGCTTGGGTTATCTAGACGTCTGGCGTCAAAGAGCGGCATTCAATGGCTGATCGAAGCCCCGCTTGGCCGGATCCCGCTCAATGTCGCGACCGATAAATCTCGTGAATTTCAATCCGCGGAGCGGCGGGCAGGTTCGCTTCGGCAAGAATCTTCTGGAAGAGTGCGCTCGCCATCAGTTGCTCGAAGGCCTCGCGGGATTCCCAGGTGCCGGAAACCAGCATGCCGTCCTCGGTCCTCGCGCAGACATGGCAGCCTAATTCCGGCACGTTCGCTTCCTCGTAATCGGCGATGCGGTCGTACGCGGCGAACAGGCTTGTGTGATCGCCCTTGACCTTCACGGTGATAAGGACGGGCATAGCAAGACTCCTTCTGATTGATGGTGGGTCGTTGCAGTGAACGGCGGCTCGAATGCCTCAAGCTGCCATGTCCGGCGGCGGCGCTTCGGGATGCCATTCAGGCGTAAACGTTGAGGTTCTTGCTGAGCAGGCTGTTCTGGTCGAGCAGGATTTTTCGCGAGGCCAGGCGCAGCGCGCCCTCGACGCGACGCAGCACGTCTTCGCGCGCGCCGACCATCCAGCCCTCGTCGCGCTCTAGCCGGTTGCGGTAGATCAGGAAATTCGAGCCGACGTGGTATTCGCCGGGCGCGTCGCCGGCTTCGACCTCGACGTTGGTGATCAGGTGCCGGTAGCGCGTGCGCGGGTTCTCCGACCAGGCGGTGCCGGTCTTGAGACGATAGGTGCGCACGCGCAAGGAGGTGAGCGTCTCCTTGTAGAAGTTCATGCGCTGCGGATCGAGCGCCGTCTCGTCCCTTCGGAACAGCGTTTCGCGTGCCGGCATCCAGTACGCGATGTCCTCGGTCATCATCGCCAGCCAGGCGTCGTAATTCTCGGCGTCGAGCAGACGCGCTTCACGGGTATAGAACTGGTTGACCTCAAACCACAGGGTCATCTGTTCCAGATGGGTCGGATTCATGGCGGCGCTCCTCAGCGGACTTTCGGGATGTCGGCCCAGGAAGGCGCGGTCATGAAGTCCAGCCAGCGCTGGTAGAACGCGAGCTGGTTGACATCGCTGTACATCGGCCGGCTGATGTTGCCGGGAAGATCGGGGTCGTCGCGCGTGGAGGTGCCATTGCGTAGGCCGTAGTGAAGACGACCCTGCCGCGTCACCACGCCCTCGTTGGAGCGCGTGGCGTTTTCCCAGTTCTCGCCGTCATCCATCTCGAACAGGCCAGAGGGCGAAAAACTCAGCATGTTGGCGTCGCGCACGGCTTCACGCACGTCGTCCGGCATGTCGGCGTTGATCAGGGTCCAGGCGCGTAGCTCGATGCGCGTAGGCCCCTTGGGCAGCCAGGCGCGCATGGTCGCGATGCCGGGCAGGAAGGAGAAATTCGGAAACACCGTCGCCGAGATCACGGAGCCGAAGATGCGCTTCGCGCGCAGCTCGCCCAGACGCTTGGCCATCTTGTCGCGCCGCGCCTGGTAGTACTCGGTGATGCAGGGCCGGTCCGCCGAGAGCAGGGCAAGGGTGCCGATGCCGTCGAGTCCACCTTCCCAGCAGTGGCCGTTGGCATTCGCGTGAAAGGACTGCGGGTCCACCGGCATCAGCTCGCTGACCTGCTTGCCGTAGGTGATCGACTGCGTGCCGGAGTTGTGCGTCCAGCCCACGTGCAGCGAATCGCCGGCGAAGTTCTCCGCGCCGAACTTCCAGTTCGTGTCGTACATGTTCTTGACGCAGCCGCCGATGAACTCGGTGCCCTCGTCGCACTGGTCGAGCACGATGTCGAGATACCAGCGGTAATCGCCCAGGAAGTCGTCCAGCGAGGGCGCGTCGCTGTCGAAGCAGGCGAAGACCAGACCCTTGTACGTGGAGACGCGCGCGTTGCGCAGACCCCACTTCGACTTGTCGATCCAGCCCTCGTAGTGCTTGTCCTCGTGCATACCGAGCAGCTTGCCGTCGGTGCCATAGGCCCAGCCGTGGTAGTTGCAGACGAAGCTGCGCGTCTGGCCGCGGTCGGCGAAGCAGATGCGGTTGCCACGATGCACGCAGGAGTTCACGAACACGCGGATGCCGCCGTCGCTATGACGTGCGACGACGACGTTGTCCTGGCCCATGTAGGTCGTGACGAAGTCGCCGCGCTTTGGAAGCTGGCTCTCGTGCGCCACGAACAGCCAGGAGCGCGCGAACAGCCGTTCCAGTTCCAGCTCATAAATCGATGGGTCCCAGAAGATGCGCCGGTCGATCCAGCCTTCTTTTACGTTGATCAGCTCACGCAGGTCCATGCTCTCGCTCCTCGTGTTCCAGCTTTTTGGTTGTCACGTCCTACTTCTCACAGCGGCAGCGGGAAGGCTGCTTGCAACCAGAATGAATCTCCGTCCGGCGCATTGCGGACCGAGCTCTCGTTCTGCCACTTGAAGACGACGGCCACTGCCTGCGAGAACCAATAGACCACCTGCGGACCGACGGCGAATTTCTGAAGCCGGAAGCCGGTGGGAACCTTGACGCCGTCGATCTCGTCGTCGTTGAACTGCTTCACGTAGAAGCCATTCACGCCCAACTGCCATTTCGGATTCGACACGAATGGCCGGTAGCCCAGGCTGTAGGTCAGACCGTACAGATCGCCCGATTGATAGTGGGTGTCCTTGTTCTCGAAGTTGAACGAGATGTTGGCGTCCAGCGACAGCTCCCATTGCGGCGTCGGCAACCAGCTTCCGGCGAACGACTGCGAAACGGTGGCGTAGCCGAAGGAGTTGTTGGCCAGCGCCGTGCGATCGTAGGAGCCGAGCGGAATCCAGAAGTAGGTTCCGGTCTGCAAATACCAGTCGCCAAGCTTGATGCCGATATGCAGCGGTTCCACATCGATCAGCGTCGGGCCGAAGTCGCTGTCTTCCTGGCCAGCGGCTTCAAGTTCGATCTGGATGGATTCGAAGATCAGGCTGCTGCTCAGCGTGACGCCCTTGAACGTGCCCCAGGTATGCACGGCGCGCAGCGCCTGAACGTGCAGATCCGCCTGGAAGCCGGGGATCAGCGAGTTGCCCTTGTCGTCGCGGAAACTGTCAGCGGTGTAGTAGACGACATAGCCGTTGAACATCGTCATGCCCGGCGGCGGCAACAGACCGGCGGCGACCGTCTGCACGCCCACGCCGTAATTTCCAGTGCCGTTTTCCGAGGCGATCGACTGCGATGCGGCAATCAGCATCGAGAGTCCCAGCACGCAACGCGCAAGCGATGGGACAGGGGACCGCTGTTCGCCACGTTCTGTCCACGACCGACGATCGGCAATTCTCACATGCTCTCCCTTATCAGCTCACGCAGGTCCATGTGCATGCTCATCCTCCGGTTCGTGATCGGGAGAGATCGCGTGTCGCGCTCCGATCTTTTTTGCGGGCGGCATCGTTGTCCACCGTTGCGCGGTTGAGAACTTGGACCGGCGAATATCGTCTATCACTACCCTGAATGGGCTTGTCTATGCTCCGCTCGCACAATGGCATTTGTTGTTGCCGTTACGTGTCGGCGGACATCCGGACCGATCGGCGGAGTCATCAAAGCCAGCCGAGGAGAAACTAAAGCATGGATACCTTGCGTTACTACATTGTCCCGCTGACCACGTTCGTCGGTGTCCTCGGTTTCCTGCTCGGCGGACCCTGGGTATGGCTGGGCATCGCGAACTTCCCGGTGCTGATGCTGCTGGACGTGCTGTTGCCCAGGGATATCGCGCCGCGGCGGATTCGCTCCGGCCTGCTTGCCGACATCCCTTTGTACCTGCATCTGCTGTTGATGCTCGCGCTGTATGCGGCGTTCATCCGCTCGGTGGCCATCGGAACCAATCCGCTGACCGGTCCCGATGCGGTTTCACAGATCATCGGCAGTGTGCTGTCGCTGACCTGGCTCAGCGCCGTGCCGACCCTGCCGGTGAACCATGAACTGATGCACCGGCGTCACTGGTTCCCGCGCTGGGCGGCGCAGATTCTCGGCACCTTCTACGGCGATCCGAATCGCGACATCGCCCACGTGCGTACGCACCATCTGCACTTGGACACGCATCGGGATTCGGATACACCGCTGCGTGGCGAGACGATGTACCGCTTCATGTTCCGCGCGACCTGGGGTGCGTATGCGGATTCCGCGCACAGCGAGGCCGAGCGCCTGCGCAAGCAGGGACGCAGCGCCTGGCACCCGAGCAACCGTACCTACACGCTGCTGCTGTACCTGGCCTCGGTGCCGCTGAGCTGTTACGTGTTCGGCGGCACCGGCGCGATGCTGATCGCGCTGATCACACTGGTCTTCACCAAGCTGCTGCTCGAAGGCTTCAACTACTTCCAGCACTACGGGCTGGTGCGGCTCGATGGCGCGCCCATCCTGAAGCATCACGCCTGGAATCACCTGGGGCCCATCGCGCGTGCGCTCGGCGTGGAGATCACCAATCACATCAACCATCACCTCGACGGCTACACCCGCTTCTACGATCTGAAGCCCGAGCCGCGCGCGCCGCAGATGCCCTCGCTGTTCCTGTGCTTTCTGGTGGGCCTGATTCCGCCGCTCTGGTTCCGCTACATCGCCAAGCCGCGACTCAAAGACTGGGATGAGCGCTACGCCACACCGGCTGAACAGAAGCTCGCCATGGAAGCGAACGCGAAGGCCGGATGGCCGCAGTGGATCGTCGCCTGAGAGAGCTGCGAGCGACGAGGAGAAAACAAGATGAATCAGATGATCGATGTGAAGCTGGACGAGTTCGTGCTCCACGGCCCCGGCGGTACCCGCGCACTCGACCGGCGGCTGTTCGCCGACACTGCGTTGTTCGAGCAGGAGTTCCCGCTGATCTGGGAAAAGGTCTGGGTGTACCTGGCGCACGAGAGCCAGTTGCCCAAGCCGCGTGATTACCTCACGACCTGGATCGGCCGCGTGCCGGTGATCGTGAATCGCAACGACCAGGGCAAGCTCGGCTGCCTGGTGAACATCTGCACGCACCGCGGCTCTACCCTGTGCCGCAAGATCAAGGGCTCGACCGGTGATTTCTCGTGCAGCTTTCACGGCTGGACTTTCGATCTCGACGGCAATCTTCGGTCTGCGGTTTCCGAAGCGCGCGCCGGATTTCCGGCGGGTTTCGACAAGTCGAAGCGCGGCCTGCGCAAGGTGCGCGTAGAAAGCTATCGCGGCTTCATCTTCGGCACGCTCAACGACGAGGCCGAACCGCTGGTGGACAACCTCGCCGAGAGCAAGAACTTCATCGACCTGATCGTCGATCAGTCGCCGCAGGGCGTGGAAGTGCTCAAGGGATTTTCCACCTACACCTACGACGGCAACTGGAAGTCGGCCGCTGAGAACGGTCTCGACGGGCTCCACGTCAACACCGTGCACGGCAATTACGTGTCCACGGTCAAGAACCGCATGGAGCGCAAGGCGGCGGGCCAGAAAGTCGAGGTGCGCAACGCCGGCGGCATCTCGCGCTCGGCCGGTGGCTTCTACGATCTGGGTCGCGGCCACGCCATGATCTGGAGCGAATGGCCGAACCCCGAGGTCAGCCCGCTGTGGCCGCAGCGCGAACCGCTGGCCGAGCGCATGGGCAAGGTACGCGCGGACTGGGCGGTGGGCTATCTGCGCAACATGCTGATCTATCCCAACGTGTTCCTGATGGACCAGATGAGCACGCAGATCCGCGTGATCCGGCCGCTGGCCGTGGACAAGACCGAGGTCACCATCTACTGCTTCGGGACCGTTGGCGAGGATCGGGAATCGCGCTCGAAGCGCCTGCGTCAGTACGAGGACTTCTTCAATGCCAGCGGCATGGCGACGCCGGATGATCTCTCCGAGTTCAACGCCTCGCATGTCGGCTACAAGAACCACCGCATCATGCGCTGGAGCGACGTGAGTCGCGGCGCGGCGCACGAGATCGACGGGCCGGACGAGAAAGCCAAGGCCCTGGGCCTGCGCCCCTTGCGTAGCGGCGGGAAGATTGAAGACGAGGGCGTGGTACTGCCGCAGCACCAGCGTTGGGCCGAGCTGATGGCGCCGGCCATCCGGGAGATCGCCTGATGCGCGTCGAGCCGATGAACGACCCGGTGCGCCTGCGCAGCGCGATCGATGAATTCCTCTCGCGTGAAGCGCATTACGTGGACACGCGGCAGTGGGACGCCTGGCTCGCGCTGTTCGAGGAAGGCGCCGAGTACTGGATTCCAAGCTGGGATTCGGAACATGAGTACGCGGAAGATCCGCACCAGGGTGTGTCGCTGATGTACTACCCGGATCGCACGGGCCTGGAAGATCGTGTATTCCGCATCCGCACCGAGCGCTCGGCCGCGTCCACGCCGATGCCGCGCACCTGCCACCTCGTTAGCAACCCGCTGATCGCCGAGTTGCCGGACGGAAACCTGGAGGTCACGGCGAACTGGGTGACGCACCTGTTCCGCTTCGGTGCGGCCTCGCGCTTCTTCGGCCGCTACGAATACCTGCTCGCGCCCAGCGACAGCAGCTGGCGCATCCGGAAGAAAAAAGTGCTGGTTTACAACGACACGATTCCTACGGTTCTCGACGTCTACAGCGTCTAGTTTTCTGTCGATCAGCACCTGATCGCGCATCGCGACATTCATCCCATCGAGAAAAATCATGAGCACAGGTAATCCGGAAGTCGGCAAGCGCATCAGGGCCGGTGGCATCGGCACCAACTATCACGACCTCGGTAGCGGTTCTCCCGTGCTGATGATTCACGGGTCCGGCCCTGGCGTCAGTGCCTGGGCCAACTGGCGCCTAGTGATGCCGGCACTGTCGAAGGCGCGGCGCGTGATCGCGCCGGACATGCTGGGCTTCGGCTACACGGATCGACCGGCCAGTCTCCGCTACAACCTGGATACCTGGGTGGCGCATGCGATAGGGTTGCTGGACGCACTGAAGATCGAGCAGGCCGACCTGGTCGGCAATTCATTCGGCGGTGCGCTCTCGCTGGCCATCGCGGTGCGTCACCCCAAGCGCGTGCGGCGGCTCGTGCTCATGGGCAGCGCCGGTGTGGACTTCGAGCTGACGCCAGCGCTCGACGAGGTCTGGGGCTACACGCCCTCGTTCGAGAAGATGCGCCGCATGATGGATCTGTTTGCCTATGACCGGTCCATCGTCACCGACGATCTCGCGCGCATGCGTTACGAGGCGAGTCTCCAGCCGGGCCTTCAGGAAGCCTACGCCGCGATGTTCCCGGAGCCGCGGCAGCGCAGCATCGAGGCGCTGTGCAGTCCGGTACATAAGCTGCGCGAGCTGCCGCACGAGACCCTGATCATCCACGGCCGCGAAGACCAGGTGATTCCGCAGAGCAACGCGCTCAAGCTTTCGCACTGGATTCCGAACTCGCAGCTCCACATCTTCGGCAAGTGCGGACACTGGACGCAGATCGAGCACTCGGGCCGTTTCGCGCGACTGGTCTGCGACTTTCTCGACGAAGCGGGTTGACGACGTCGGACGTTGGCCTGATGCAGGCCTTGCGCGCCATCGTTCTGCGATGCCTCCTGCTCGCCCTGATGTTGGGGGGCAGCGCTGCGCCGGCGCTGGCCGCGGAAAGCGGACAGACCTACTTCGCGCACGGTGCGCAGACGGTCTACGTCGGGATGATGCCGCCGCCGGGCAAGACCCAGTTCTACGGCTACACGCAGTTCTATAACGCCGACAGCATCCGTGACGCGAACGGCGAGCGTGTTCCCGGATTCGAGGCGCAGAGCTTCGCGGTCGCACCGCGCGTGATCCACACCTGGGACAAGGGATATGGCGGCTTCAACCTGTCTTCCGGTGTGCTGTTCCTGGCGGTGAACGTCGGCGTGGAGACGCCCTTCGGCGACGACTTCACCAATGGCCCGACGCTCTACGGATTCGAGCCGCTCTACCTGACGCGGTCTCTGGGTGCCTGGCATTTCCTGATCGGAACGGTGATCTATTGCCCGATTGGTCCTTACGACGCGGGGGCGTTCGCCAACAGCACCCTCAACCGCTACGGCGCGGCTATCAACGGGGGCGTCACCTGGACTCCCACCGCGCGCTGGGACGTCTCGCTCAATTACGGCTACGAGTTCAAGGGGCGCAATCGCGACACCGAGTATCGCGACGGCGCTCAGGCGGGTCTGACCTATGGTGTCGGCTATCGGCCGTTCGAAGACACCCGCTGGGACCTCGGCTTCAGCGGCTACTACACGGTGCAGGTCGAGGACGACCGGCAGGCCGGAAATACGGTGCTCGACAAGCGGCTGCGCAAGTTCGCGATAGGACCCAAGCTCGGCTACTGGATTACGCCTGCGGCTGCGGTGATCCTGCAATGGCATCACGAATCCGAGGTGCGAAACGCGGCTCGCGGCGACGCCTTCTGGTTCATGTTTTCCTTCCCGCTGGGAGGTTGAAGGCAAGACTGCGGTCTCATCACGAGACGTGATGACGGCAAGCATGGCTCGTGATGGGAGGAATGAAGGGGCTGACTCATACTCCGGGCAGAGGCGAAACCGACCGCCCATCACTTGACGAGCCTTCAGGAGACTCGAGCCGCGTGGCCAAGGAATCGAACAAGCATTTGAGCGCAACCTGGGTTCATGGACGGGATCTGTGCGCGATTCCTTCCGCGGAGCTGTTCTTCGAGGCGACGCAGTTGATGCAGGCCTATTGCGCCTGTATCGACGGCGACCGTCTCGAAGACTGGCCGGCCTTCTTCTCGTCGGATGGACGCTACGAACTGACCACGCGCGAGAACGCGGATCGCAAGCTTCCGGCCACGGCGATGATGTGCGAAGGCACCGGCATGATGCGCGACCGCGTGGTGTCCCTGCGACATGCCAATGTCTACGCAAAGCAGTATTACCGTCACATCGTTACCGAGCTGCTCATCGGCGATCGCACCGAATTCACGGTGAGCATCTCGAGCAACTACCTGGTGTTGCGGACGTTGGCGATGGAGGGCGATCCCATCGTGTTCAGCGTAGGACACGCAACGGACACGCTGGTGCTCACCGACCAGGGACTGCGCTTCCAAAGCCGCAAGGTCATCGCTGACAACGACCGCTTTCACACGCTGCTGGTGCTGCCCATATGAACGCGCCGATGAATCCAAACCTCGTCGCATGGCCGCAGACGGAACAGATGCAGGTGCCGTATCGGGTCTTCACCGATCCGCGCATCTTCGATCGCGAACAGGACCGCGTCTTCCGTGGGCCGCACTGGAATTTTGTCGGCCTCGAAGCCGAAGTGCCCGAATCGACGGATTTCAAATCGACCTTCGTCGGCGATACCCCGGTGGTGGTGACACGCGACCGCGAGGGTGTACTCCGTGCCTGGGTCAATCGTTGCGCGCATCGCGGGGCGTTGGTGTGTCGCGATCGGCGCGGCAAGGCTGACAGCGGTTTCACCTGCGTCTATCACCAGTGGGCGTACAACGCGGACGGCACCCTGCTCGGCGTGCCGTTCCGTCGCGGCCTGGGCGGCGAGGGCGGCATGCCGTCAAGCTTTGATATGAAGCAGCACGGTCTCACGCCACTGCGCGTCGCCACGTATCGCGGGCTGATCTTTGCGAGCTTCGCCGCGGAAGGCGAGGTGGAATCGCTAGAGAGCTATCTCGGTGCCGACGTCTGCACGATGCTGGATCGCATCTTCAGCCGGCCGATTGAATTGCTCGGTGACGAGCGCCAGGTGATGCACGGCAACTGGAAGCTGTATTCCGAGAACACGCGCGATGCGTATCACGGCAGCCTGCTGCACCTGTTCCACGGCACCTTCGGCCTTTATCGCTCGACGCAGAAGGGCGGTTGTCGAATGGATGCGCAGGGTCGGCATTCGCTGATTACGGCGACCAGGACAGAATCGAAAGACGAGGCTTCGACCAGCGGACTGCGCACTTACCAGGAAGGGCAGTTCACGCTGGAAGACCCGCGTCTGCTTGCCGGCAAGCCGGATTTTGCGGACGGAATCTCGCTCACGATTCTCGCGATCTTTCCGAACCTGGTGGTGCACCAGATCGCGAACTCCCTGGCCGTGCGCCAGATGCTGCCGCGTGCCGTCGACCAGATGGAACTTGTCTGGACGTATTTCGGCTACGCGGACGACAGCAGCGAGGTACGTACTTCACGGCTCAGACAGATGAACCTCGTCGGCCCCGGCGGGCTGATCTCGATGGAAGACGGCGAGGCGATGGAGCTCGTGCAGCAGGCCATCGTGCGTGATGGCGACGCCACGTCGTATATCGCCATGGGCGGTCGCAAGGGCGAACCGCAAGACAACCTGACCAACGAGGCGCCCATCGTCAGCTACTGGAACTATTACCAACGCGCGATGAAATTCGCGTCCGCCACAACCTGAGCGGACGTCACACACCCCAGCAATACAGCGAGGAGATCAACGATGGGCAAAGCAGAACCGACAGCACCGAAAGTGACTTCGTCGCTGTACCAAACCGAGTACGGCCACTTCATCAACGGCAAATGGGAGGGCGGGGCGAGCGGCGAGAAGATCGGCCTCTACAACCCGGCCACTGGCGAGCTGTTGTCGAACATCCAGTCCGGCAATGCAGCCGATGCGGTGCGCGCGGTCGAGGCCGCCTACACAGCGCTGGCGTCCTGGCGTCACAGCCGGCCGCATCAGCGGCAGGAGCTGCTGTTCGAGATCGCACGCCGCATGCGCGCCCGCATCAACGATTACGCGATGCTGGAATCGCTCAACAACGGCAAGCCGCTGATGGAGGCGATGCACTTCGATCTGCCGATGGCGATCGAGCAATTCGAGATGTTTGCCGGTTCAGCCTTCCATCTGCACGGCGAGTCGATCAGCACGGCCTCTGCGCTCGGCATCGTCCACCGCGAGCCGCTGGGCGTGTGCGCGCAGATCATTCCCTGGAACGTGCCGCTAATCATGATGGCGGCCAAGATCGCGCCGGCGCTGGCGGCGGGCAACACCATCGTGCTCAAGCCTTCCGAGATCGTCTGTCTCGGTGTGATGGAATTCTTCAAGGAGATGGCGGACATCATTCCGCCGGGCGTGGTCAACGTCATCACCGGCTTTGGTCCGAATATCGGCGAGGCCTTGGTCACGCATCCGAAGGTGCGCAAGGTCGCGTTCACCGGTTCGCGCCCGACCGCGCAGCGGCTGATCCAGTACGCCTCGGTCAACGTGATTCCGCAGACCATGGAACTGGGCGGCAAGTCGGCCAACATCGTCTGCGAGGACGCCGATCTCGATGCCGCCGCCGAAGGCGCCGCGATGTCCGTGGTGCTGAACAAGGGCGAGGTCTGCCTTGCCGGCAGCCGCGTGTTCGTGCACGAGAAAATCAAGGATGCGTTCCTGGACAAATTCCAGGCCAACCTGCGCAAGGTGAAGCTCGGCGACCCGACCGACCCGACCACGCAGATGGGGCCGCAGGCCTCGAAGATGCAGCACGACAAGATCACGAGCTATCTGGAACTCGGCTCCAAAGAAGGCGCCAAGGTGCTGATGGGCGGCCACCAGGCCAAGGTCCCCGGCTTCGACAGGGGCTACTTCATCGAGCCGACCATCTTCACCGACGTGAAGAACAACATGCGCATCGCGCAGGAAGAAATCTTCGGTCCGGTCTCCACGGTGATCACCTGGAAGGACGACGAGGAAGTCGTGCGCATGGCCAACGACTCCACGTATGGCCTCGGCGGCGGTCTATGGACGCAGAACCTGCGTCGCGCACACAAGATCTCGCAGGCCATAGAGACCGGCACGATCTGGGTCAACCGCTACTACAACTTCGTCGCCGGCATGCCGGTGGGCGGCTACAAGCAGAGCGGATTCGGTCGCGAATTCGCGCAGGAAGTGCTGCATCACTACACGCTCACCAAGAGCGTGATCATCAATCTCGAAGAAGGACCGATCGGCGTGTTCGGCCGCTGAGCCCAATCCAAACAGCGTATTCAAACAAACAGGAGAACTCGAATGGTGGACGTCAAGGTAACGGAGCTGGGCTATCTCGGACTGTCGGTGAGCAATGCCGCGGCCTGGAAGGAATACGCGACCGAAGTGGTCGGCATGGAATTGGTCGACGAGGGCGAGAAGGATCGCTTCTACCTGCGCATGGACCTGTGGCACCACCGCATCGTCGCGCACGTTGGCAAGACCGATGATCTGGAATACATCGGCTGGAGAGTCGCGGGACCGGACGAGCTGGAAGCGATGGCAGCCAAGCTCGACAAGGCCGGCTATACCTTCAAGCTTGGCTCTGAATCGGAAGCCAAGGAGCGCCACGTGCTCGGCCTGCTCAAGCTCCAGGATCCGGGTGGCGTGCCGACGGAAATCTTCTGGGGTCCGAGAGTGGATGCGGGCAAGCCTTTCCACCCCGGGCGCCGCATGTATGGAAAATTCGTGACCGGCGAAGAGGGCATCGGGCACTGCATCCTGCGCCAGGACGACGACGAGGCTGCGTACAAGTTCTATCGCACGCTCGGCTTGCGAGGCTCGGTGGAGTACCACTTGCCGTTACCCAACGGCATGACGGCCAGGCCGACGTTCATGCGCTGCAACGCGCGACAGCACTCTGTGGCGTTCGGTCTGGGGCCCATGCCCAAGCGCATCAATCACCTGATGATCGAGTACACCGATCTGGACGATCTGGGCATCGCGCACGACATCGTGCGCAAGCGCCAGATCGACGTCGCGATCCAGCTCGGCAAGCACTCCAACGACAAGGCCCTGACCTTCTACCACGGCAACCCTTCGGGCTGGCTATGGGAGCTGGGCTGGGGTGCGGCCAAGTCGACGGGCTCGTCGGAACACTACACCGGCGACATCTTCGGCCACGGAAATGAGGCCGCGGGTTACGGCATGGACATCAAGCTCAGTTAGGGATTGCGCTGCTCGGAAACGGACACAAGCGTGACACACCCAATACGTCATTCCCGCGAAGGCGGGAATCCAGTCTCTCCGTCCGAACGGCGGTTGCGGCTGCGAGCGGCCACTGGATTCCCGTCCCCGCTTTCGTGGGGACAAGCTTTCGTATCGCGGGAATGACGGGTTCAAGTAGGCGAGGTGACACCGTTGACCATGCCCAAGACCATCGAATTCTTCTTCGACTTTCTGAGTCCGTTCGCGTACCTGACGCACCAGAAGCTGCCGGCGCTGGCAAAGCGCTATGGCTACGAGATGCGCTTCGTGCCGATGGACCTGCCGCGGGCCAAGCTCGCGGCAGGCAACACCGGCCCTTCGAATCGCCAGGTGCCGGTCAAGCTGCGCTACCTCACCACCGACATGAACCGCTGGGCGCAGCGTTACGGTGTCCCGCTCAATTTCCCGAAGACCTTCGCGTCCGAGCGCATGAACAAGGGGGTTTTGTTTGCACAGGACCGCGGTCGCGCGCTGGACTACGTCACCGCTGCGTTCGCGAGTGGGTGGGCACGCGGTGGCGAAGACCTTGCCGACTCGACCTTGCTGGCGGGCATCGCCCGCAAGCTGGTATGGCCGGAGTCCGAATTCCTCGTCTTCGTCGATTCGTCCGAGGCCGCCGAGCGCTTCGAAGCGCTCAACCTCGAAGCGCATCGTCGCGGCGTCTTCGGCGTGCCGACCATGCTGATCGGTGAAGAGATGTGGTGGGGCAATGATCGCTTGCAGTTCCTGGAAGAATTTCTTCAACAACAGTCCGCGAAGCTTCCCTGAGCGGCGACACGAGGAGTACACGATGGCTAAGTTCGACAACCTGGTCGATGTCCGCAACGGCATCCAGAGCAAGCGGGTTTTCTTCGACCGCGATATCTATGAGATGGAACTGGAGCGCATTTTTGCGCGCTGCTGGCTGTTCCTGACGCACGACAGCGCGATCCCCAATCACGGCGACTTCATCACCACCAAGATGGGGGAGGATGATGTCATCGTCGCGCGACAGAAGGACGGCAGCATCAAGGCCTTCATCAATTCCTGCCGCCATCGCGGGGCACAGGTCTGCCCGGTGGAGGCCGGCAATACGCGCAGCTTCGTGTGCAGCTACCACGGCTGGTCGTACGGCGTGGACGGCAAGTTGGGGAGCGTCCCGTTCGAAAAGGAGCTGTACCGCAACAGGCTCGACAAGTCCGTCAACGGCCTGATCGAGGCCCGGGTGGAGAGCTATCACGGCTTCGTCTACGGCTGCTTCGACAAGGACGCGCCCTCGCTGTCCGATTACCTGGGCGAGATGAAGTGGTATCTGGACATCTGGATGGACGCGACCGGCGGCGTCGAGCTGATCGGTCCTCCCAGCCGCTCCGTCCTCGACTGCAACTGGAAGACGCCCACCGAGAATTTCTGTGGCGACGCCTATCACGTGGGCTGGACGCATGCGGCCGGCCTCAAGGTGCTGCCCGGGCCGCTGCAGACACTGGCAGGCAACGCGGCGCTGCCGCCGGAAGGTGCAGGCCTGCAGATCACCACGCGGCATGGGCATGGCATCGGCATCCTCTACGACGCGGGCCCTGCGCTGCTGTCCGACATGATCGGGGAAATCTACGCCTGGCATGCGCGCAAGAAGCCGCTGATCGAGAAGAAGCTCGGCGTTTTGCGTGCGCGCTTCTACGGCTCGCATCTGAACTCCTCGATCTTCCCCAACAATTCCTACCTCTGGGGCACCCACAGTTTCAAGATGTGGGCGCCGCGCGGTCCGGGCCAGATCGAGGCCTTCACCTGGACCATCGTCGAGAAGGACATGCCCGCTGAAATGAAGGCAGGCATCGCCAAGGTGATGCACCGCACCTTCGGCACCGCTGGCATGTTCGAGGCCGACGACAGCGACAACATGGAAACCATGACGCACCTGAATCGTGGCTTTGTCACGCGCAAGGGCACGCTCAACAGCCAGATGGGTCTGGGCGGCGACCGCATCGATCCGGAACTGCCGGGCGTGGTCGGCGACTCGGCGATCGGCGAGACCAGCTACCGCGGCTTCTACCGCTTTTACCAGGAAATCCTCGACGCGAAATCCTGGGCGGACGTGCGCTCCAACAACGCCAAATGGTTTGAGCCGCTGCTGGGTGAGGTCTCAGTCGAAGAAACCAGAAAAGCCGCGGCAGCCTGATCCGCCGAGTCATTCATCGAACCATTCGAGGAAACAGTCATGGCAGAAACGAAGACGGCCGTGCGGGCCGCGGCCAAGGTCAGCGAGGCGGTGCACTCGGAGGCTGCGGCCTTCCTGTATCTGGAAGCGCGCCTGCTCGGCACCGCGCAGGAGCGCGTCTGGCTCAACGAGATGGTGCATCCCGAAATCGCTTACCGCGTCTCGAGCCGGCAGTTGCGATCGTCCAAGGACAGGCGTTACGCGCAGCCGAACGAGGTATTCCATTTCGATGACGACTACTCCGCGCTCGACAGGCGCGTGGCGCAGCCCGAGTCCGGCCTGCAGTGGCGTTCCGACCCGCCAGAGACGCTGATCTACTACGTCTCCAACATCGAGGTGTTCGAAGACGAGAAGCCCGGTGACCTGCGCGTGTATTCGAACGTGCTGATGATCCGCGACCGCCGCGTATACGAGTCGGACCAGTTTCACTACCGGCGGGACGACGTGCTGCGCCGCGGCGACGATGGCGCGCTGCGTCTGTATTCGCGCAACGTGGTCTACGGCCAGCGCTTCGTGCAAGGCAAGAACCTGCTGTTCTTCCTCTGAGTCATGCAAGCCGACGCACCGGGCTTCGACTTCATCATCGTCGGCGCCGGCTCCGCGGGTTGCGTGCTCGCGCACCGCCTCAGCGAGGACCCATCGCGCCGCGTGTTGCTGATCGAGGCGGGCCCCGACCGGCGCGATTTCATCGTGCGCATGCCCAAGGGCTTCGGCAAGCTGATCTTCGACACGGTGCGTGTGCGCCGCTTCGAGACCGAACCCGAAGAGGGCACGGGTGGCGAGTCCGAATCCTGGCCGCGCGGCCGCATGGTCGGCGGGTCGAGTGCGATCAATGGCCAGTTCTACACCCGCGGCCAGCCACAGGATTTCGACCACTGGGAAGCCTGCGGTGCGAACGGCTGGGGCTGGAAGGCGCTCGCGCCCTGTTTCAAGGCCTTTGAAGACCACGAGCTAGGTGCCGACGACGTGCGCGGCGTCGGTGGCCCGCTGCATGTCAGCACACACCCGAATCCGCATCCCCTGGTCGATGCTTTCATCGATGCCGGTGCTGCGCTCGGCCTGCCCAGGCGCCAGGACATCAACCGTCCCGAGCAGGAAGGCATCGGCTACGTCACCTTGAACATCAAGAACGGTGAGCGTGCGGATGCCTCGGTGTCCTTTCTATCGCCCGCCGTGCGCGCCAGGAAGAATCTCGAGATCTGGGCCGATACCTTCGTCGAGAAAATCCTGTTCGAGGGCCGCCGTGCAGTCGGCGTGAGCTGCACGCGCAAAGGCGTGAAGCAGAGTGTTCGCGCACGCGCCGAGGTGCTCGTGGCCGCCGGCGCGATCCAGTCGCCGCAACTGCTCCAGGTGTCCGGCGTCGGGCCCGGCGCGGTGCTGCGGAACTGCGGGGTGCCGGTGGTGCTCGACTCTCCCGCGGTCGGCGCACACCTGCGCGAGCACCGCATGATGGTCGTGCAGTACCGAATCAATCAGCCGGTCAGTCTCAACCCGGAATTCAGCGGCCTGCGCCTCGTGCGCAACATGATGCAGTACCTGATTTCGAAGCGCGGTCTGATGGCAACGGGCTCGCACGATGCGGTGGCCTTCGTGCGCACCGATCCGTCGCTGGACCGACCCGACGCGGAGCTCGTGATGGCGCCTTTCCTGGTCAAGCCCGGCAAGCTGAGCATGGACTTCGAGGACGGACACGGCTTCCAGATCTTCGGCTACCAGTTGCGCCCGGAGAGCCTGGGCAGCATCGAGATCAGATCAAAGGACCCGAACGTGTCGCCGCGCATCCGGCCCAATTTCCTGTCCGCTCCGGCAGATCGCGCCACGAGCGCACGCATCCTGCGTTACATCCGCAGCCTGGTGGCCGAAAAGGCGCTCGCCGGATACGCGCCCGAGGAAACCGCGCCCGGACTCTCGGTGCAGACCGACGAGCAGGTGCTCGATTTCCATCGCCGCTTCGGCGGGCCGGTCATGCATCCCGTAGGTACCTGTCGCATCGGCCCCGAAGGCATCGGGGCGGTGGACGAGCGTCTGCGCGTGCACGGCATCGAGGGACTGCGCGTGATCGACGCCTCGGTGTTCCCGACGCAGGTCTCTGCACACACGCATGCGGCGACGCTCGCAGTGGCGTGGCGGGCTTCGGATCTGATCCGCGAGGACGCGCGATGAGCACGGCACTTGCACGCTTCGGCGGTCGTGTTGCAGTCGTCACCGGCGCGGCGCAGGGCGTGGGCTATGCCTGTGCAGAGCGCATCGGACAGGAAGGTGGACGCATCGTGATTGCCGATGTCGCCGAAGGACCGGCGCGCGAGGCGGTCGAGATGCTGCGCAGCAAGGGTATCGAGGCGCGTGTGGCCTGTGCGGATCTGGCCCAGTCCGCGGCGGCGATTGAGGTGATGGCGCTTGCGCGTCGCGAGTTCGGCCGGCTCGACGTGGTAGTGAACAACGTCGGCGGCACGATCTGGAAAAAGCCTTTCTGGCATTACAGCCCCGATGAGATCCGCCAGGAAGTCGAGCGCTCGTTCTGGCCCATGCTGTGGACCGCCCATGCCGCAGTGCGTGCGATGCGCGAGACCGGTGGCGCCATCGTCAACATCGGTTCCAACGCGGTGGACGGCGTCTATCGTGTGCCGTACTCCGCCTGCAAGGGCGCGGTCGCGGCGCTGACCACTGCGCTCGCGGCCGAGACCGTGGACCTCAGTATCCGCGTCAACTGTGTGGCGCTCGGCGGCACGACGGCCCCGGAGCGCAAGACGCCGCGGCTGGCGCGCGCACTGAACGCGCAGGAGCAGGAGTGGGAGCGGCAGTTCATGAAGCTCATCGGAGGCGAAGACCTCATGGGCCGATTCTCCAGTGCCGAAGAGCAGGCCGCGGTCGTGGCCTTCCTGGCTTCGGACGACGCCTCGCACCTCACGGGCGAGATCATCAACACCGGCCGTCGCGGCCGACGCTTGTCCGACTATCTGGAGAAAGTTCCATGACCAACGCCATGAGCGCAGCCATTCAATGGCCGCATGCGGTCAACGAGATTCCGAAAGCCGTTTTCACCGACCCGGCGCTGTATGAGCGCGAGATCGAAGCCATTTTTCATGGCGCGCAGTGGCACGCGCTGGCGCATCGCGCGGAGATTCCCAAGGCCGGCGATTTCAAGACCATGCAGCTCGGGCGCATGCCGACCATCGTGACGCACGGCGAAGACGGTAGGATTCGCGTGTTCCTCAACAGTTGCACGCACCGGGGCAACCAGGTCGAGACCGCGAGTTGCGGCAATCGCAAGGCCTTCGAGTGCCCGTATCACCGCTGGATGTTCCGCACCACCGGCGAACTGGCCGCCTGCCCTGGGTCCGAGGATTTTTCGCCCGGCTTCGACAAGAAAAACTACGGCCTGCGTGAGCTGCGCACCGCGGAGTTCTGCGGCCTGATTTTCGCGACCGCGAGTGCGCAAACGCCGCCGCTGGAAACCTGGATCGGCAGTGTGGCCAATACACTGTCCGGTGCGCTCGGCGGCGACGGCCGGCTCAAGCTGCTGGGTTATCAGAAAGTGCGCTACGCCTCGAACTGGAAGGCCTATTCGGACAACGATGGCTATCACGCACCCCTGCTGCACATGGGGTTTCGCCTGCTCGGGTGGCAAGGCGGGCAGGGCAAGCAGCATCCGACGACGAACGGTCACCTAGCCTTCGAATCGCAGCTCAAGCCCGTCGTGAACCGCGACTTCCTCAAGGACACGACCCTGATCGATCTGATGGCTACGAGTGCCGAAACCGGATCGCGGATCACGCAATTGTTTCCACAGACCGTCATCACCAAGCACATGGACGTGATCAACGTGCGCTTCGCCACGCCGATCAACGTCGAGTGCACCGAGGTGCACTACGCCTACTTCTCGCATGTCGACGATAGCGAGGAACTGGTGCGCCATCGCATCCGCCAGTCCTCCAACCTGCTCGGCCCCTGCGGCATGGTCAGCATGGAAGACGCCTCGATCTTCCAACGCATCCACGTCGGCAGTCACACGCCGGGAAACGCCGCGTTCCAGAAAGGTGTCAAGCGGCTGGACGAGATCTGGTTCGACGTCAAGCAGAATGACGAGGCCGGCAACCTGCCCAAGTGGAGCTACTACTGCCACCTGATGGGCTTCACGCGAGCGGAGGTGGCCTGATGCTCAGCACAGACGAAGATTCGCTGCGCCAGATCGACGATCTGCAGCGCCGCTATATCGAGGCCCTGGATCGTCGCGATCTCGACGCGTGGCTGGACTGCTTCTGCCAGGATCCCGTCTCCTCGTACTACTGCATCGCGGCCGAGAATGTGGAGCGCGGTTTGGAGATCGCGCTGATGCTGGACGATTGCCGCGCACGGCTGATCGATCGCGTCACCTTCATCACCAAGGTCTGGACCGGAACGTTCCAGCCGTATCGTACGCGCCACTTCGCACAGCGAATCGGCAAGCCGCACATCGACAGCGGCCAGCTGCGTGTGGTCTCCAATTTCAGTATCGCGATCACGCCGGAGGGCGGCAGTTCCAACCTGCTCGCCGTGGGCCAGTACGAGGACAGCGTGGTGCTCGACCGTGGCGAGCCGCGCTTCCTGAGCAAGCGCGCGGTATACGACACCACGGTGCTGCCGCGCTATATCGTCTATCCGTTCTGATGCTCGCATCCAGATGAGCGTCTCCACGAAAAGGCCGCTGGTCGGCACCGTCATTGGCGATCCCTGCGGGATCGGCCCCGAGGTCGTGGCCAAAGCCTGGTGCAGCGGCGCAGTGCACGAGTTCTCGCGGCCCGTGCTCATCGGCAGCCACGCATCGATGGAGCAGGCGATACGCATCGCCGGGGTGTCTGCCGAAGTAAGGACCATCCGCTCTGTCGCGGAATTGTGCGATTCGTCGAACGTCATCGAGATCCTCGATTCCGGCGCCCTCGACCCGAACGACATCACGCCGGGCCAGGACAATGCCGCCTGCGGGCGTGCGAGCGGGGTATGGCTGGACGAGGCCGATCGTCTCGCGCGCGACGGCACACTCGCTGCCACGGTGATGGGCCCGATCAGCACGGTTGCGATGAAGAAAGCCGGCGTGCTCGACAAGGTGGTCAAGGTCACGCCGGGCGAGAGTTATCTGTGTCTGGTCAGCGGTCCGCTGAGAGTCATGCACGTCACGGATCACATGTCGCTGCGACAGGTCTGCGAACTGATGAGCGAAGACCTCGTCGCCAGATCGATCATCACGCTCGACGACCGTCTGCGCGCCTGGGGTCTGGCTGCGCCGCGTATCGGTGTCGCCGGCCTGAATCCGCACGCGACCGGCGAGGAAGAGGAACGTGCGATCACGCCCGGCGTACTCCGCGCGATCGCACAGGGCGTAAATGCAGAAGGGCCAGTCAGTCCCGACTCGGTCTTTCGCCAGTGCATCGAGGGTCGCTACGACGCGGTGCTGGCGATGTACCACGACCAGGGACATATCGCGATCAAGACCTGGGGCTTCTCCGGCAACTCGGTCGTCATCGTCGGACCGCCCTACGTGCACCTCTCGGTTGCGCACGGCACGGCCCACGACATCGTGGGCAAGGGCATTGCCGATCACCGCATGGTGCTCAATGCCATGCGCGCCGCCGGCAGCCTCGCGGCTGGGACCGGCTTTCCCAAGGAATTGTGATGACACTACCGCTGGACAGCGCCATCGCGACGTCTTCTCCACACGTGGTGGATGCACGCGTCTACCACGACGCCGGCATCTTCGCGGAGGAACAACGCCGCATCTTCCGCGGTCCGGTCTGGTCCTACGTTGCGCTGGAAGCCGAACTGGAGGGAGTGGGCGCGTTCAAGTCCACGTACGTCGGCGACACGCCGGTGGTGGTGACACGCGGCACCGACAACGCGCTTTACGCCTGGGTGAATCGCTGCGCGCACAAGGGCGCGCTGGTGTGCCGCGCGCCGCGCGGCAAGGTCGCCGACGGCAGATTCGTCTGCGTCTACCACCAGTGGGCCTACGACGGGCAGGGCAATCTTCGCGGCGTTCCCTTCCGGCGTGGCCTGAAGGGCGAGGGCGGCATGGCGAAGGATTTCGACATGGCGCAGCACAGCCTGCAGAAACTGAGGGTGGCGAGCCTGTGCGGCATGGTGTTCCTGAGCTTCGACGAGAAGACCCCGCCGCTGGAAGAATTTCTCGGCGAGGCCATGTGCCGTTACATCCGTCGCGTCTTCAACCGGCCGGTGCGCGTGCTCGGCTACGCGCGTCAGAACATGCGCGGCAACTGGAAGCTGTATTCCGAGAATAGCCGCGACGGTTATCACGGCGGCCTGCTGCACCTGTTCTACCCGACTTTTGGCATCTACCGGCCCAGCCAGGAAAGCGCCGGCGAAGTTGACGAGGCCGGCTTCCACAACGCCTTCACCGTGTCCAAGCCAAACCAGGCCGGCGGCTATGAGAACTATCAGAGGGAGGCGAACCGCGAGATGTCCGGCGCTTCGGGCGGGACCGAGATGCTGCGCGATCCCAGCGTGCTCGCGTTCCGCCCCGAGTTCGATGACAACATCGCGCTGCTGATCCAGTCGCTGTTTCCCTCGGTGGTGCTGCAGCAGATCCAGAACACCCTTGCAACGCGCCAGATCGTGACGCGCAGCGTGGCCGAGACCGAGTTGGTGTGGACCTACTTCGGCTATGCGGACGACGACGACGCCATGACCCGGCATCGCATCCGCAACATCAACCTCGTCGGTCCCGCGGGCTACATCTCCATGGAGGACGGCGAGGCGGTGGAGCTGTGCCAGCAGGGCACGGCCGGCGCCGATACCTGGAGCTCACTCATCGAGATGGGTGGCAATGAGGTGGTGTCGAAGGTAGCGCCCATCGGTCTCGACGAAAACGCGGTTCGTGGATTCTGGAAAGGATACTTCGGGCTGATGCGAGGCGCGGCATGAATCCTCCCGCCGCCATGAACGCCGAACGCCAGTTGCTGCTGAGCGAGATTGCGGAGTTCAACGCCGCCTACGCGCACTGCATCGACGATGACCGGCTCGAGCTCTGGCCGGACTTCTTCACCGAGGACTGCGAGTACCGGATCATCCCGCGCGAGAACGTCGATCTTGGCCTGTCGGCCTCGATCGTGTTCTGCGACAACCGCGGCATGTTGCTGGACCGCGTGGTGGCGTTACGCAAGGCCAACATCTACCCGGCGCATTACAGCCGACACGTTCTTGGCTCCCCCGTGCTGCTCGAAGGGGATGGCGAGGGCATCCGCTCGCAGACGAGCTATCTCTTGATGCAGACGCGCATGGACGGCGAAACCCGCCTGTTCAGCGCGGGCAAGTATGTGGATTCCATGGTGCGGGTGAACACAGTGCTGCGGCTGAAGAGTCGCAGCGTCGTATTCGACACCCATCGCATCGAGACCCTTCTCGTGACCCCTATTTAAGGAAACCGACATGAAGTTCAGCAAGAAGGAAGCAAAGCAATGGGCGCTTGCAAACGTGCGCGACTTCTACATGTGCCCGCTCTCGCCGACCACCGCCGACGGCCGCTTCGACGAGGCCGGTCTGCGCGACAACATCGAGTCTTACGTCGGCATGGGGCTGAATGGCCTCGTTGTCGGTGGCTTCATCTCCGAGTGCTGGAACGTGAAGCTCTCGGACTGGGTGCGCTATCACCAGGTGGTGGCGGACGCGGTGAAAGGCCGCATGGATCTCTGGACGATCATCCTCGATCCGAGCGTTCACCAGGCCCTGGAGAAAATGGATCTGGTCGAGAAGATGGGCTACAACGGCGCAGAGGTCATCAATCCGGTCGTGCAGCTGCGCACGGACGACGAAATATTCGATTACTTCGACTACATGGCAGCGCGTTCCAATCTCGCCATCTGCCTGTACCGCACGCCGGTCTCCGGCAAGGTGCTGGGCCAGGACCTGATGGCGCGACTGGCGGAACTCGACACCGTGATCGGTGCCAAGCAGGGCAGCCTCAACCGCGCCGAGACGCTCAAGCTGCGCCGCTCGCTGCGGCCGGACTTCAACGTGATGGAGCCGATGGAGTCCTTCTTCTGCGATGACCTGCGCCAGGGCGGGCAGGTGATCTGGGGCGAGCTGTCCTACATCCTCTACGGCAAGAAGCGTCCGCTGATGAAGGAATACATGGCGCTGTCCCGCGCGGGGAAGTGGGAAGAGGCGCGTGCGAAGTCCGAAGCGCTCAAGACCGTGCGCGAGTTCTACGAAGACACCTTCATCTGGGAGATCGCGCGCACCGGCACCTATGCCTCGGCGCTGGCCTCGCTCAAGGTCTGGTATGGCGCCATCGGTCTCAAGACCGGTCCGGTGCTCGCGCCGGTGCGGGACATCGCACCGGACAAGGCCGAGCAGCTGGTCGCGAAGCTCAAGCAGCTCGGCGTTGCCTAGCCATCACGCAACGTGAAGGACTTTTGCGGAGAGCCCCACATGAGAGTCTGCATCCTTGGCGCTGGCGGACTCGGTTCGGTCGTCGGCGGCTATCTCGCCCGTACGGGCGTGGAGGTGACCCTGATCGCGCGTCCTGCCCACGTCGAGGCGATCCGCCGCGACGGCCTGCGAATCAACGGCCGCCTCGGCGAGTTCCGCATTCGCGAGAATCTCACGGCGGTGACCACGCCCGAGGAAGTGGAAGGTCATTTCGATTATCTGATCCTGCTGGTCAAGAGCAAGGACACGGAGGGTGCGCTCGCCGGAGCCATCGGTCTGCGTTCGCGCGTAGACACCGTGCTCTCGCTGCAGAACGATCCGCAGCGCGCCGAGAAGCTCCGGCGCTGGATTGATCCCTCGAAGGTGATCGGCGCGGTAACGATCGAGGGCGGCACGCTCGTCGAACCCGGACACGCGAACAACCACGTCACTTCCACGACGACGGCCTATTTCGGCGAGCTCGACGGCACGGAGTCGCTGCGCGTGCAGAGGCTTGCCGAAGCGTTCACTCGCGCGGGCCTCAAATCTGCGGCTGTCACCAACATCGTTCAGGTGACCTGGGAGAAGCTCACGCAGATCGGTAGCGCCTCGGGCTGGTCGGTGTCCACCCTGCCGGCGATTCCGTCTCTGTACTTCGTCGACGGCATCAAGATTTGCGAGGGCGCGGAGCACCATGTACAGCTCACCAAAGAACTGCTCTCGGTCTACAAGGGACTCGGCTACGAGCCGCAGAATTTCTTCGCACCGTTCTCGCGGCTCAAGGAGATCGACTCGATGTCCTTCGAGGACGCGGTGCAGACCATGATCGGTGTCGGCGCTTACATGGAGACCAACAACATGCGCTCGCGCACGTCCATGCACGACGACCTGCTGCGTGGCCGCAAGACCGAGGCCGAGGAAATCTTCCGGCCCTTCATCGACTCGGCCGCGGAACTGGGCCTGGTAATTCCCACCGTGACGGCGGTGTACCGGGTGATGACGGTGCTGAATCACTACCTGAAGGACTGAGCGCCGGCCGCAGTCATGACAATTGCGAGCCACCGGATTGCCGTGATCGAAGGAGACGGGATCGGCCGCGAAGTGATTCCGGCTGGCATTCGCGTGATCGAGGCGGCGGCGCGACGCTTCGGTTTCCGCTGCGAGTTCGTTGGCTTCGACTGGAGCTGCGAACGCTATGCCGCGACCGGCCGCATGATGCCGGAGGACGGGCTGCAACAACTGCGCGCTTTCGATGCGATCTACCTCGGCGCAGTCGGCTATCCCGGCGTGCCGGATCACGTCTCTCTCTGGGGCCTGCTGCTGCCGATCCGTCGCGAGTTCGATCTCTACGCCAACATACGGCCGGTACGACTGTTCGAGGGCGTGCCCTGTCCACTCGCGGGGCGCAAGCCCGGCGAGATCGATTTCGTGGTCGTGCGCGAGAACACCGAGGGTGAGTATTCCGACATCGGCGGCCGCAGTTTTGCGGGTACCGAGCGCGAGTTCGTCGTGCAGCAGGCCGTTCATTCGCGCGTTGGCGTGGATCGCATCCTGCGCCATGCCTTCGAAACCGCGCGGGGCCGTGCGCGGCGCAAGCTCACGCTCGCTACCAAGTCCAACGGAATCCTCCACGCGATGCCGTACTGGGACGAGCGCTTCGTCGCGATGGCCGCGGAATATCTGGATGTCGAGGCGGACAAGCAGCACGTCGACATCCTGGCAGCGCACTTCGTGCAATACCCCGATCGCTTCAGCGTGGTCGTGGGCAGCAACCTGTTTGGCGACATTCTTTCCGACCTCGGCCCCGCCGTGGTTGGCGGTATCGGCATCGCGGCCTCGGGCAATCTCGATCCGCAGCGCCGCTTCCCCTCGATGTTCGAGCCGGTGCACGGTTCCGCACCGGATATTGCGGGGCAGGGAATTGCCAACCCCGTCGCCGCGATCTGGTCAGCTGCGTTGATGCTGGAGCACCTGGGCGAGTTGGAGGCCGCGGCACGGATCATTTCGGCCATCGAGTCTTCGCTACGCACTCCCGAAACCCGCACGCGCGATATCGGTGGCGCGGCGGCGACGGAAATCGCTACAAAGGCGATCCTGAGAGCTCTGGAGTCACCGCGATGAATCTTCAACTGAAGGACGGCGGACTGCTGCGTCAGCAGGCCCTGATCGACGGCCAGTGGTGCGACGCTGACGCGCGCCGCACGCTGAGCATCCGCAATCCGGCCAACGCGCAGTTGCTTGGCACCGTGCCGGTGATGGGCGCGGCCGAAACTCACCGCGCCATCGCGGCAGCGGAGCATGCGCAGGCCACGTGGAAGGCGCGCACGGCGAAGGAGCGATCGCTGATCCTGCGACGCTGGTTCGACCTTCTGGTATCGAACCAGGAAGACCTCGCCGCCATCCTGACGAGTGAACAGGGCAAGCCGCTGGCCGAGGCGCGCGGCGAAATTCTTTACGCGGCGTCCTTCATCGAATGGTTTGCAGAAGAGGCCAAGCGCGTCTATGGCGATGTGATTCCCTCGCATCAACCCGGCCAGCGCATCGTGGTGCTGCGCCAGCCGGTCGGCGTCTGTGCCGCGATCACGCCCTGGAATTTTCCGGCCGCGATGATCACGCGCAAGGCAGCGCCCGCACTCGCAGTGGGTTGCACGATGGTGCTCAAACCCGCCAGTCAGACGCCCTTCACTGCGCTTGCTCTGGCGGAACTCGGGCAGCGTGCAGGCCTGCCTGCCGGCGTGTTCAACGTCGTCACCGGCAGCTCGGGCGCCATCGGCGGCGAGATGACTTCGAACCCCGTCGTTCGTGCGATCAGTTTCACCGGGTCGACGGAAGTGGGCCGCCAGCTCATGCGCCAGAGCGCGGATACCGTCAAGAAACTTTCCTTGGAGCTGGGTGGCAACGCGCCCTTCATCGTCTTCGACGACGCCGATCTCGATGCGGCCGTGCTGGGCTGCATCGCATCAAAGTTCCGCAACGCGGGGCAGACCTGCGTGTGCGCGAATCGCATCTACGTGCAGGACGGCGTGTACGAGGCATTCAGCACCAAGCTGGTCGCTGCGGTTGCGAAGCTGCGTACGGGAAATGGGTTCGGCAGCGTCGATATCGGCCCGCTGATCGACGGTCCCGCTGTGGAGAAGGTGGAGGCGCATATCGCCGACGCCATCGGCAAGGGCGCGACCTTGCTCTGCGGCGGCAAGCCGCACGCGCTCGGCGGAAACTTCTTCGAGCCGACGGTGCTGTCGAATGCGAACGCGAAGATGCTGCTGGCCATGGAAGAAACCTTCGGGCCGGTCGCTCCGCTTTTCCGCTTCCAGACCGAGCAGGAAGTGCTCGAACAGGCCAACGCGACCGAGTTCGGACTCGCGGCCTATTTCTATGGCCGCGACCTGGGCCGGGTCTGGCGCGTGGCCGAGGGTCTGGAATGCGGCATCGTCGGCGTCAACACCGGGATCATTTCCTCCGAGCAGGTGCCGTTCGGTGGCGTGAAGCAATCCGGCATCGGCCGCGAGGGTTCCCGTTACGGCCTCGATGAATACGTGGAGATCAAGTACGTCTGCCTGGGCGGCATCTAGCGCGCCCTCAGAACGGCTGGGCCGGGCGTGCGATGCCCGGACGATAAACAGAAAGTGCGAAGAGGAGATTTCTGCATGGAGACCGCGACACTTTTCGACTTCCGCACCGGCCGCCAGAGCCGGCGCATGTATTCCGACGAGCAGGTCTACCAGCTTGAGCTGGAAAGGATCTTCGGCCGCTGTTGGCTGTTCCTCGCGCATGATTCGCAGATCCCACGACCAGGCGATTACCTCCGCACCTTCATGGGCGAGGACGAAGTGCTGGTCGTACGACAGAAGGACCAGTCCGTGCGCGCCTTTCTCAACACCTGCACGCATCGCGGCAACCGGTTGTGCCGCGCAGATCGCGGCAATGCCCGCGCCTTCACCTGCAACTACCACGGCTGGTCGTTTACCGCGGACGGCGCGCTCGCCGGCGTACCGCTGGAGAAGGAAGCCTATTTCGGTGAGCTCGATCGATCGAAGCATGGCCTGGTGCCCGTCGCGCAGGTGCAGAGTTACAAGGGGCTGATCTTCGGCAACTTCGATCCGGCCGCGCCTTCGCTGTCTGATTATCTCGGCGATCTGAAGTGGTATCTCGATGTCTGGCTCGATGCGATGCCCGGCGGCAGCGCGCTGGTCGGCGAGACGCAGAAGATCGACTTTCCGACCAATTGGAAATTCCCGGTCGAGAACGTCTGCGGCGATGGGTATCACCTGGGCTGGGCACATCACGCTGCGATGCAGGCGGTGCAGACGGGCGAACTCGCCGGCCTCACGGCAGGCAACTCGGACCCCACCGGACTCGACATGGGCATGTCGGTCGCGGGGCTCAACGGTCACATGGTGCTGGCCGCGCTCGACGGACAGTCCGGCTACGCCTTCTACCCGAAGCCGAAACCGATCCTGGATTACCTCGCCGCGAATCGCGGGCAGGTGGGGGAACGCCTGGGCGCGACTCGCGCGAACAAGCTCTGGGGTTCACAGCTCAACATCACGGTGTTTCCCAACCTGCAGATCCTGCCGGGTCTGAACTGGCTGCGCGTCTATCACCCCAAGGGTCCGTCCAGGGTTGAGCAGTGGACCTGGGCAATGATCGAGAAGGACATGCCTGACGAGGTCAAGACCATGATCCTCGACAACCAGTGCCTGACATTCGGACCGGCGGGCCTGTTCGACAACGACGACGGCGACAATCTTGCCGCCTGCACCGAACAGTCGCGCGGCTGGCGCACGGCGCAGATGGACCTCTACACGCATATGGCGCTCGGCCATTCCGGCCAGCGTGAAGGCTTCCCCGGGCACATCGCGACCGGCCTTGTGAGCGAGCAGAACCAGCGCTACTTCTACCGGCGATGGCAGGAACTCACCGGCGCGTCGTCCTGGAAGGACGTGCCCAGCTATCACGTCAATCGCCTCCTGAGCATGGGGGCCTGACATGGGCACGCAAGATTCCGAATTGGCGTGCCTGCTCGACGATCGAGCGCTCGAGGACACGCTGTATCGCGAGGCCAGACTGCTCGACCAGGAACGTTTCTCCGACTGGCTGGCCCTCACAACCGAGGATGCGCTCTACCGCATGGCGCTGGCCAGTCGCCGCTTCCGCAAGGATCGTGCGGCACCCCTGGTCGTCGGCTCGGGTTATATCTTCAACGACACGCGCGAGCGTCTCGCGCTACGCATCAAACGACTGCAATCCGGCTACGTCTGGGCCGAGGATCCGCCGAATTTCGTACGTCGCGTGGTGAGCAACGTGGAGATCGTCGGAACGGACGTCCCGATCGAGAAGACCGTGCACTCGGTCGTCATCATTCATCGCAGCCGCATCGACAGCCAGACGCGGTTCCTGGTCGGCGGTCGCGAGGATCGATGGAGGAAGGTCGAAGGCCAGTGGCGTCTTGCGCGGCGCGAGATCTCGCTCGATCACAGCACGGTGCCGGATACCAATCTCAACTTGTTCTTCTGACCGCTGGTTCGATTCCACTCATCCCATTGGAACGAAGTGCGGCGAGTGCCCACTGGGCTACCGCCGCTTCGTCAAGCGCGAACGAAGCGAGCCGACCGCAGGCCCAACGGCCCCACTCGGCGGCGAGCGTGCGACGGCTCTGGCGACGCCCTTGAATCAAGGATCGCGCCACCCTCTATCTGCTAGAATTCGTTAGTTTTTCAACCCCTCCAACTTCCGTCCCGGCCGCGCTGTTTGCAGCCGCGAAGGGTTCATTACTACATGACTGATTTCGCCAAGGAAGTCCTCAACGTCAATCTCGAGGACGAGATGCGCCGTTCCTACCTCGATTACGCCATGAGCGTGATCGTGGGAAGAGCGCTCCCGGATGCCCGCGACGGCCTCAAACCGGTGCATCGCCGCATCCTGTACGCGCAGAGCCAGCTCAACAACACCTGGAACCGCCCATACATCAAGTGCGCGCGCGTGGTCGGCGACGTGATCGGCAAGTACCACCCGCACGGCGACAACGCGGCCTACGACGCGCTGGTGCGCATGGCGCAGGATTTTTCGCTGCGCTATCCGCTGGTGGACGGGCAGGGCAACTTCGGCAGCGTGGACGGCGATCCGCCCGCGGCCATGCGCTACACCGAGTGCCGCATGTCGCGGCTCGCGTCCGAGATGCTGTCCGACATCGACTCCGACACCGTCGATTTCATCCCGAACTACGATGAGAAGGACGTCGAGCCGGTCGTCCTGCCGACGCGCATTCCGCAATTGCTGGTCAACGGTTCGGCCGGCATCGCCGTGGGTCTGGCGACGAACATCCCGCCGCATAACCTCAACGAGGTCATCGACGGCTGCGTGGCGCTGGTGGACAACCCGTCCATCGACATTGCCGGGCTGATGAAGCTGATTCCGGCGCCGGATTTCCCCACCGCCGGCCTGCTGCTCGACGCGCATGGTCTGGTCGACGCCTACAACACCGGCCGCGGCCGCATCGTGCTGCGCGCGCGCACGCACTTCGAGGATGTGTCGGCCGACAAGCAGGCCATCATCATCACTGAGCTTCCCTACCAGGTGAACAAGGCGCGCTTGCAGGAGCGCATCGCCGAACTGGTCAAGGAGAAGAAGCTCGAAGGCATCACCGCGATCCAGGACGAGTCCGACCGCGACGGCATGCGCGTGGTGATCGAGCTCAAGCGCAACGAGAACGCCGAGGTCGCGCTGAACAACCTGTTCCAGCAGACCGGCATGCAGGTCACGTTCGGCATCAACATGGTCGCGCTCGAAGGCGGCCAGCCGAAGACGATGAACCTCAAGCAGATGCTGGAGATTTTCGTCCGGCACCGTCGCGAGGTGGTGACCCGCCGCACGCGCTACCTGCTGCGCGAGGCGCGCAAGAAGGCGCACATCCTCGAAGGTCTCGCAGTTGCACTCGCGAACATCGACGAGATGATCGAGCTGATCAAGCGCTCGCCCAACTCGGCCGAAGCCAAGACCGGCTTGATGGGCCGCGTCTGGGACGCGGGATTGGTGACCACGTTACTGGCGCGCACCGATTCGCAGGCTTCGCGTCCCGAAGACCTCGCCGCGGAGTTCGGCCTGGTCGAAGGCGGCTATCGCCTGAGCGAAGCACAGGCGCAGGCCATTCTGGAGATGCGCCTGTCCCGGCTCACGGCCCTGGAGTCGGACAAGATTCACGACGAGTTCAAGGAACTGTTGGAGGCGATCATCGATTACCTCGACATCCTCGGCTCCGAGCCGCGCCTGCTGTCCGTGATCCGCGCCGAGCTGCTTGCGATCAAGGAGCAGTACGGCGACGAGCGCCGCACCGAAATCACCGAACTTGCCCTCAACATCGCGCGCGAAGACCTGATCCCGCCGCAGGACATGGTCGTCACGCTCTCGCACGAGGGCTACGTGAAATCCGTGCCGCTCACCGAGTACCAGGCGCAGAAGCGCGGCGGCCGCGGCAAGCAGGCGGCGACCACCAAGGAAGAAGACTTCATCGACCGCATCTGGTCCGCGCACTCGCACGACTGGCTGCTGTGCTTCGGCTCCACCGGCAAGGTCTACAAGCTGCGCGTGTTCGAATTGCCCATCGGCTCGCGCGGTTCGCGCGGCCGGCCGTTCGTGAACCTGCTGCCGCTGGAAGCGGGCGAGAAGATCAGCGCCGTGCTGCCGATCAAGTCCTTCGGCGTTCCTGTCGTGGAAGGTGACGCAGAGACGCCTGCGGACACCGAGAAGCAGTCCGCGAAACCGCCCTTCGTGTTCATGGCAACGCGCCTGGGCACGGTCAAGAAAACCGAGCTGGCCGCGTTTGCCAACATCCGCTCCAACGGCATCATCGCCTTGGACCTGAGAGTGGACGACGCGCTGGTCGGCGTCGCGCTCACCGACGGCACGAACGACGTGCTGATGTTCAGCGACGCCGGCCGCGTGATCCGCTTTGTCGAAACCGACGTGCGCAGCATGGGCCGCACCGCCACCGGCGTGCGCGGCATGCGCCTGATCAAGCGCAGCGAGAATGCGGACGAAGCTGGCGGTGAAGATGTTGCCGAGGTCGCTGATTCGGGCGAGGCCGGTGACGACCTCGCGCCCATTGCCGCCGAGGCACAGATCATCGCCCTGATTGTCGCCGACGGCGGCGACATTCTCACCGTCTCCGAGTACGGCTACGGCAAGCGCACACCCATCGACCAGTTCCCGCGTCGCGGACGAGGCGGTCAGGGCGTGATCGCGCAGTCGCTATCCGACAAGGCCGGGAATCTGATTGGGGCCGTCGAGGTTCACGACGGACACGAGGTGATGCTGATCTCCGAATCCGGCAACCTCATCCGCTTCAAGACCACCGATGTCCGCACCATGGGTCGCAACACGCAGGGTGTACGCCTGATGCGCCCGGTAGATGGGGATCGGCTGGTCGGATTGGACCGAGTGGAGGCGGAGGAAGGAGAGGACGTTGGCGCATCCGAAACTCCCGATGGCGAGAACGCTGCCTAATTCCCGCTAGCCGCCCGTGAAGTACACGCTCATCTTCTTGTCAATGCTTGCCGCAGCTTCTGGGTACGCAAAAGAATCTCTACCACGGCGTTTTCATCTACGCCGAGGGCACCGAGTACGAGAGCATCTTCATTCCCTGCAATTCCAAGGAAGGGTGGAGGGTTGCTGAAGGTTCAAGACAGAAGCGTCTCGTGGCAAAGGCTTTTGCAACTACAACGAAAGAAGTTCCCGTTTCGTTGGTTCTGGACGTGACACCTACTGATAAAAAGACGTACCCACGAGAACACACAACAGGGACAGCAAAGATAATTGCGGTTAAAGGAAACGACCATCCGTGCGAACAAAAATAGCGAGCGCAGGTGCGTAAACCGTAGGGTGCTGATGAGGCGGTAGCCGAATCGCACCGATCACGGACCAACGTACCGGCGAATGGTGCGATTCCGCCGCAAACGGCGCGGCTCCATCGGCACCCTACGGCGACTGCTTGTCCTTCCACACCTTGACCGTCGCCAGCGTGTTCTCGACATGTTTCTCGGGACTCAGCGCCGAGCCAGCGTAGCGTGCGCATCGCGCACGATCTCTCCATCCCACCGGCCTCTCGTGCGCGGTGCGCACGCTACGTTTGGCCCGCTTCTAAATTGCTCAGATGCCGGCGACGCGCGTCGAAATGTGGGTAGCGTCTTCACGGTGGGTGGCGCGTTCGTTTCCACGCACGCATAGTCGGTTCTTTCGGGAGAACACAATGCATCGCTCGCCGCGACGCCCCATGTGCATGCGGATCGTGCTGGTCTGCCTGATGGTTGCTGGCTGCGCCAACGCCGAAAACGAGGACCCGGTCAACGCGCAGCGGCTGATGCTGAACGAGGGCTACAGCCTGCTGTACGCGGATGCCGAGAAGCTCGATCTCGCGAAGTTGATCCTGTACGTGAAGGCCGAATCCCAGGAGTTCGAAGAGGTCGTCCGCGCCATTAGCGAGGTCGGCGAGGACGTCAAGAACGATCTCGAACGGATAGCCAAGGAGTACCCCGGTGTGCGCATTGACCTTGACCCACTTCCGGAAATGGAGAAGCGCAAGCGCAAGGCGATCGGCAAGGACCGCGCGCGTGAGTTCGCACCCATTGTTGGCCGCGGCGGCCGAGAATATGAACGCACGGTGCTGATATCGTTTTCCAATGCGTTCAACCACGAGCGCCACTTGTGCAAGGTCATGGCGGAAGAAGAGCCCGACGCCAGCCTGAAAAAATTCCTGAACGATACGGAGCGGCGGTATGACGAGTTGTACGAACGCTCGATGGCCCTGCTGGAGAAGGGGTACTTCAAGCCCGGATAGGCTCCGCGCCGGTTAAGCGGAGCGAATCCCGGTTTTGTTCGACTCCCGCTATGCCTCGACAATGCTGCGCCAGGGATGGCGCACCCGCTCAAGAGCGATACAGCGACTCGTAACGCTGCCTGAGCATATTCTTCTGCACCTTGCCAAGGGCGTTGCGCGGCAACTCATCGGCGAACAGCACGCGCTTCGGTAGCTTGAACCTGGCCAGCCGGGTTTGAAGCGCATCGAGCACTTCGGCTTCCGTCACAGTGCTGCTTGCGGCGCGTAGGACGATGGCGGTGACGCCTTCGCCGAAATCGGCGTGCGGCAGGCCGATGACCGCGCTCTCCGCGACGCCGGGGAGTTGGTCGATTTCGGACTCGACCTCGATCGGGTAGACGTTGTAGCCACCGGTGATGATGAGATCCTTGGCGCGGCCGACGATGTGCAGATACCCGCGTTCGTCGATGCGACCGATGTCGCCGCTGATGAACCAGCCGTCGGCGCGCAGGTCGGCGGCGGTCTTTTCGGGATTGCGCCAGTAGCCCTTGAACACGTTCGGCCCGCGAATTTCGATCATGCCGACGGCGTCCGGACCGCGCAGCGGCCTTGCGCTCTCCAGACCGGTGATGCGGAGTTCGACATCGCGCAGAGGGAACCCGACCGTGCCGGGCCGGCGCGCGCCGTCGTGAGGGTTGCTGGTGTTGATCTGCGTCTCGGTCATGCCGTAGCGCTCGACGATCGCCTGTCCCGTTCGCGTCTTGAATTCCCTGTGCGTTTCGGCGAGCAGCGGCGCGGAGCCGGAGACGAACAGGCGGATGCCCGCGGTCGCCTCCCGGGTCAATCCCGGATGCTGCAAGAGACGCGTGTAGAACGTCGGCACGCCCATCAGCATGGTTGCGTCGGCAAGCCGCCGCAGGACTTCATCGGCGTCGAAGCGCGGCAGGAAAATCATGCTTGCGCCCGCGGCCAGCACGGCGTTCGTGGAAATGAACAAGCCGTGCACGTGAAAGATGGGCAGTGCGTGCAGCAGCACGTCGTTCGCGCTCATGCGCCAGGCCTCGACCAGCGCGGCCGCATTGGTGGCGAGGTTGCGGCGAGTAATCATCGCGCCCTTGGAACGGCCGGTGGTGCCGGAGGTGTAGAGCAGGGCAGCCAGAGCCCCGGCGTCGCCGGTGAACCGCTCAAAGCCGTCCTGCGGCGATGAGTTGACGGCGTCCGCCAGCGAGCCTTCACCCTGGCTGCCAAGCGTTTCGAGCAGAGGCACTCCGAGCTTCTGCGCCAGCGAGACGATGGCCGTCTGGTCCTGTGGACGCACCACCACCATCGCGGGCTGTGCGTCGCCCAGAAAATATTCGAGTTCCGGAACGGTGTACGCAGTGTTGAGCGGAACCAGCACGGCGCCCATCCGCATACAGGCGATGTTGAGCATGAAAGCTTCGGGGGATTTCTCCACCTGAACCGCCACGCGATCCCCGGCAACGACGCCCCTGCGCGCCAGCGCGCTGGCGATACGACCCGACATCGCGGACAGATCGGCGTAGCTGTAGCGCACGCCGTTCGCGCCGATCATGAACGGTCGATCCGGTTCGGTGCGAACGATGGAATCGATCCACTCGGAAGGGTCGTTGGCCGGAGGTGCCTCGTCGGTGCTCATCGTCGGAATCCGGTTGGCAAAGGTGACACGGGTTCGCGGGCGCCCGGACGACTCATCGGACCCCGCCGTGTCCGCTTCTGACCAATAGGGTCAGGTGCCGCGGTGAGACGGCATGGAGTTTGGCAGGGGTAATGCATTGGGTGGGCGGACGCATTATATTGGTGCATGAGCCGACGTTCGGGGCGAAGGATCATCACCGAGGCACTGCGAAAGCGGATGAAGGCTTTGCGGGTACATGTCGACTCCACACGTTTAGCGTAATCGGGAACGCTGAAGATCGCGATGAATCGGTACAGGTGGAACGCTTATTGGGTGGCAGGGCCGAATCGCCTCTTCGAGGCGGAGAGCCATCCGCTCGTGGCGAAGGGGTTTAACAGGAACGCAATAGGCGCCGGTGCTTCTCCTTCTATACTGCCCCGCCGACTTGACCGGTCGGCTACCTGAGTAGCCGTTATCCCAGCCTATGAATATTGAATTTTGGGGTCTCATGTCGTCGAAAAAATGCCGCTTCGGTTTTGCCGCTCTGGGTGTCGCGTGGCTGTTGCAAGGATGTGCCGTCGTGCCGGGTTTGAATGTGGGCGTGGATTCGACGCCTGAGGGCTACCAGATCATTCCGGTAACACCAAAAGTCATCTCCGCCCTGAGTCTCGACGCTACGAAGGTAGAAGTGGCGACGGCGCTGAAAACCCTCCCGGCTGCCGATCCGGGGCGGGGTCCTACGGAATACCTGATCGGCCCTGGCGACGTTCTGCAGATCATCGTTTGGGATCACCCGGAACTTACGAACCCGATCGGCGCCACCTCACGAGATCCTGAAACGGCGGGTCAGCTCGTGAGCGCGGACGGCACCCTGTCTTTTCCGTATGTGGGCGCACTCCCGGCGGGAGGAAAGACGGTTCAGGAAGTCCGCTCCATCCTCGTGGAAAGATTGGCCACCGTTATCAATTCTCCACAGGTGGATGTGCGGGTCGTGGCGTTTCGAGCGCACCGTATCCAAGTGACCGGCGAGGTTGCTCAGCCTGGCGTGGTCACCCTGAACGATACGACCAAGGGACTCTTGCAGGCCATCACCGAGCGGGGAGGCTTGAAGCCCACGGCCAGCCGGCGGTCCGCTTACCTGACGCGTGCGGGACGCAGCTATCGGGTCGACATGGCGGGCTTGCTGTCGGGAGGGCGCCCCTCGATCAATCCGCTGCTTCAGCCCGGAGACATCGTCCACGTGCCGGATAGCGCGGAAGATCAGGTCTTCATGCTGGGCTCCGTCGCCAGGCAAGGGCCGGTGGTGCTCGGCGAGCAGAGAACCACGCTGATCGAAGCGCTGACCAAGAGCGAAGGTCTGAACGGGCTGTCGGCCAACGATGCCGGCGTGCTCGTGTTTCGCCGCCCGGTTTCTGCGGACAAGCCCGCGTCGATCTTCCTGGTGGACCTGTCCGAGGCCGACGGTCTGCTGCTCGCAGGCGAATTCGGGCTGGAGCCGCGGGACGTCGTCTATGTAAAGGCCACCGCGTTCTCGAAATACAATCTGGTTGTCAATCAGTTGTTGCCGACGATCTCCGCCATCTTTCAACTCGATGTGCTGACGGATAGGCGCCGCTAGACGCCGCCGGTAATTGCCAGGCTGGATCGGAGGCGCGAATTTGGCGCGGACTCATCGCCCCGAAAAACGAAGCCTCAACCTACCCCGATTCGACAACAAGCAAGCGACATATGACTACAGCAGGGGATAACCCGAACCTGGGCGCCGCGCCTGCATCGATCGCCATGCCCATGGCGGAAGAAGGCGAACTGGACCTTCGCAGGCTGGCCGACAGCCTGTGGGGCGGGCGCTGGATCGTGCTCGGATTTGCGCTCCTGGGGGTGTTGGCTGCTTCGGCTTTTCTGGTCTACGCCCGGCCTGTCTTCGTGGCCACCGGACTGGTGCAGGTCGAAGAAGGCAAACAAGGCGGATCGCGTCCCACCGACGACCTGTCCTACATCTTCAGCGGGGGGTCCAAGACGGCCGCAGAAATCGAGATCCTCAAGAGCCGCACCGTTCTGGGCAAGGTGGTCGAAAAACTCGGCCTGGAGATTTCGGCGGAACCGCGCTATCTGCCCTGGCTCGGGAGGTTCTGGGCGCGTCACCTTCCTGCAGCGGTTTCCGAGGACGTGTGGTGGCGCTGGCTCAAACCGTTCGCCTGGGGCGACGAGCGAATCGAGGTTTCCGTTCTGAACGTACCGCCTTCTCTGATGGGGGAATCGCTGAAACTGATTGCAACCGACAAGGGGTTCGAACTGCTCGATTCCTCTGGCGACCGGATCCTCGAGGGCGTTGTCGGCACTATCGCGAAAGGCCAGGTGGGATCCGAAACGGTTGAAATCCTGGTTGACGATTTGTATGCCGTGCCCGGCTGCTGGTTCAAGCTGAAACGTCAGAATTCGCAGTCTGCCTTCGGCAAATTGGCCGCCAAGCTGAAGGTCGAAGAGCAGGGCCGACAATCCGGTGTCATCGGGATCAGCATGCAGGATCACTCGCCCGCGACGGCTCAGGCCATCGTTCGCACCGTCGAGGACGTTTACCTTGTCCAGAACATCGAGCAGCGCTCCGCGGAAGCCCGGCAGTCCCTGGATTTCCTTCAGGCGCAGTTGCCGGAGATCAAGGAAAAAGTGGATGCGGCCCAGACGCAACTGAATGCGTACCAGGTCAAGCAGGAGTCGGTCGATGTCGGCAAGGAAACGGACCTGATCCTGCAGCAATCCGTCGCTCTGGAATCCAGGCGCTTCGAGTTGCAGCAGCGCCGGCAGGAGGCCTTGCAGCGCTTCACCACGGAACATCCGATCATCGCGGCTCTGGACGCGCAGATCGACAACGTGGACCGCGAACTGGGCGGCATCAGGAGGCAGTCCGAAACCCTGCCGGCGAAGCAACAGGAAATCCTGAGCCTGCTCCGCGATCTGGAGATCAACAGCCAGTTGTACACCTCGCTGCTCAATTCGATGCGCGAACTGCAAGTGGCCAAGGCGGGCACTTCGGGCAACGTTCGCGTGATCGACTACCCGGTTCTGCCCACCAGCAAATCGAAACCGAACGACAAGATCGTGCTGGCCATCGGCCTCATCGTGGGATTGGCGATAGGCGTTTCGATCATCTTTGTCTTGCTGGCCCTCGACCAGGGAATATCCGACGCCTCGCAGGTGGAGCGTGCCGTGGGCCTGACGTCCTACGCCGCCATCCCGTACTCGCCGGCGCAAGCCAGGCTGACCCGGAATCTGAAACGCGGCAAGAAGGGAGCCTACATTCTTGCCGACCTGGATCCGACGAATGTCGCGGTGGAGGCGATGCGCAGCCTCAGAACCAGCCTGCAACTGGCCATGATGGAATCGCCCAACAACGTCCTGATGCTGACCGGCCCCACGCCCAACGTGGGAAAGTCGTTTGTCTCCATCAACCTCGGCGCCGTACTGGCGGCTGCCGGCAAGAAAGTGGCCGTGGTGGACGCCGATCTTCGCGAGGGCGGACTGCACCGGTACTGCCATCTCGAGCAGACGCCGGGCATCACTGATTTCATCATGGGACGCGCCGAGGCCAGCCGGATCGCCCTCAAGACCGGGGTTGCAAACCTGACCCTGTTCGCGCGGGGAACCGAGGCCTCGAACCCGGCAGAGCTATTGCTTCACTATCGTTTTTCCGAGCTGATTGCGCTCTTGTCCGAGCACTACGACTACGTGTTGCTGGATGCCCCGCCGGTTCTGCCGGTGACCGATGCCGGCGTCATCGGTGCGCTGGCGGGATGTACTTTCCTGGTGCTCAAGGATCGCGAGCATCCGATGCGGGCGATCAAGGAATCCGTGCGGCGCCTGCATCATGCGGGCGTCAATCCGAGGGGCGTGATCTTCAATCAGTTGAGAAGAACTGCCGGCAGCCAGGGGTATCGCGATTACGGCTCCTATCGCTACGACCGGAAATACAGTTCGGCGGGCAGTTGAGCAGGCCTGGCGGATGCTCGCCGGCAGGTGCCCACCATCGAAGATGAACAATTCACAAACATCACGAACGCTCTTGCGAGCGGGAGACAGTCCATGAGTGCTCAGCGGGTCCGTCATGCCTTGCGCAATTCGGCCAAGGAATTTTTTCGCACCGTCGGCTTCGATATCGTCCGACTGAAGAATTCTCCCGAGGTGACGCTCGCCGGCCTGCGGGATCGCCCGATCAAGACCGTGATCGACTGCGGCGCCAACGAAGGCCAGTTTGCGCGCAAAATCTCTAAATATCACCCGAACGCTGCGCTGTATTGCTTCGAGCCTCTGGAGACTCCGTTCCGCGCGTTGTCGGCTTGGGCGAATACCCAGAACGGCCGCGTCAAGTGTTCCCAGGTGGCCTTGGGAGATCAGGAGGGTGAGGCCGTGATGCACTTTCACGAAGAGCACAGCCCGTCCTCGTCCCTGCTGGCGACGACTGGGCACAAGGAGTCGATGTTTCCCCAGGTGCGCAAGCAGTCCGAGGTGAGGGTTCGCCAGACCACCCTGGATGCGGCCATGACCCCTGTCCTGAACGAGATGGCTCCCCAGATTGTGTTGAAGCTCGACGTGCAGGGTTACGAAGACCGCGTGCTGCGTGGCGCGTCCCAGCTTCTTCCGAAGGTGAATGCCTGTCTGCTCGAAGTCTGCGTGGATCCCTTGTACTCCGCCCAGGCGGCGTTTAAAGACCTCGTCATGCTCCTGGATCACCATGGCCTGTCCTATGCAGGGAATCTGGACCAGTCCTACGGCGAGGATGGCAGGGTGATGTGGCTCGATGCCCTGTTCGTCAGATAAGCCCTCGCGGTTTCGGCTTCGTGTTCCCCGACGTCTGTAGGTCCGAACTGCTCTGCCTGTCTTATCGCAAATGTTGAAGCGTATTTATCACCGGATTTCGCAGTACTTCCGAAACTCGCGTCTCGGCAAGCTGTGCGTGATCGGTCCGGGATCGAAGTTCGGCGTTGGCTGCACCATCCGCAATACCCGGGAGCAGGAAAACATCCGTATCGGCGGAAACTGTGTCATCGCCGCCGAGTTGATCGTCATGGACGACGGCGGCTCCATCGAAATCGGGAACGACTGCGTGATGCATGTGGGCGTTCGCATCTGGAGCGCCAGCAGCGTCCGGATGGGCAGCCGCGTGCTCATCTCCAACAACGTGATGATCAACGACTGCCAGGCACATCCGATTTCCGCAAAGCGGCGCGTGCAGCATGTGTTCGAGATCATGAATACCGGCCGCTATATCCGTTACCCGGAAATCGCGACCGACCCCATCGTGATCGAGGACGACGTCGTCATTTATCCGGGTGTGTTCGTTTTCAGAGGTGTCACGATCGGTCAGGGTGCGATCGTGGCGGCGGGGTCGGTTGTGACCAAGAATGTCGAACCCTACACGATCGTGGGCGGTGTTCCGGCACGCAAGATCGGCAACTCGCTGCCATGAATTTCGAAGTGCTGCAACGGGCGGGTTAGTCGAGGCGCACGCTCATGCGAGGGGTAGCCTGGAACGCGGCCGCTTCAGTCGGCCAGGTCGTGATCACGAGCGTGATGCTGTTCGTGCTCTATCGTGTGATCCTGGATACGGTGGGTGCGGACCGGCTCGGCATCTGGTCGGTGGTTCTGGCCACCGCTTCCGCTTCGCGGATCGGTGAACTGGGCCTCTCCGCGAGCGTCACGCGCTTCGTGGCCAAGTACCGGGCGAGCGGGGAGGATCGGGAAGCGGGCTACGCGATCCAGACCGCGGCCATCAGCATTGCGGGTCTCCTGATAACGGCTTCGCTGCTCGCGTACCCGCTGCTGGACATCCTGTTTCACCGGCTGTTTTCCGGTACCGCGCTGGACGAGGCGCTTGCACTGCTGCCCTTCGCCCTGGTCTCCTTTGTCCTCACCGCGGTGGCGGCGGTTTTCCAGTCCGGGCTCGACGGTTGCCTGCGTTACGACCGGCGTGCCGTGCTGGTGGTGCTCGCTCAGTTCGCGTTCCTGATCGCAGCGCTGTGGTTGACGCCGCGTTTCGGTCTGCTCGGCCTGGCCTGGGCCCAGATCGGGCAGGGCGCCTTGCTGGTGATCGCCGGCTGGTTGTTTCTGCGTCCCCTGATTCCGGGCCTGCCGTGGCTTCCCCGGCAATGGAGGCGGACGTCTTTCCGCGAGATGCTCGGCTACGGCGTGCAGTTCCAGATCGGCGCCATCGCGATGATGCTATTCGATCCCGTCACCAAGGCGCTGCTCGGAAAATTCGGTGGTCTTTCCGCAGCCGGATACTTCGAGATGGCGAGCCAGTTCGTCGGCAAGGCGCGGCTGCTCATCATCTCCGCCAACCAGGTTCTGGTCCCGCTGGTGGCCCGCCTCGGCGCGAACAGCTCGCAGGCCCTGGGCAATCTTTACCGCGCCAACCTGCGACTGATCGTCGCGTTCGCGCTGCCGCTCTGCGCCGTGGTCGCGGCCTGGGCGCCCTTGCTGTCGGAAGTCTGGATCGGGCGTCTCGAGCCGCAGTTCGTTTTCTTCGTCGGCTTTCTGGCCTTGACGATGGCCATCAACATTTTTGCCGGGCCTGCCTTCTTCTCCAACATGGGCACGGGGCGGATCGGCTGGACCGCTGCTTCGCAAGTCCTGATGGGACTGGCGAACCTGGGTCTGGGCCTGCTGCTGGGTCCGCGTTATGGCGCTACGGGCGTCATGTGGGCGATGGTGATTTCGACCTTGACCGGATGCGCCCTGTTCGTCTTCGTGTTTCATCGCGAGCACAAACTGCCGTTTCGGATGCTGCTGGTCGAGGAGTCGCTCGGACTGGTTGCCGCCGCGGTCGCGGTGGTCGTCGCGGTGGGTTACGTCTACAACGCGACCGCGGCCGAACCCGCGATGCTGCGATTCTCGATCTGCGTCCTGGTCCCGGCCATCGTCTTTGCTCCTGCGCTATGGCTCCATCCGGATCGGCGCAGGTTTCAGGCACAGATTCTTGCCATGTCCGGAAAGAAGGAGGTCATCGAGTGAATCGCAAGACACTGGGCGACGGCCTGGAAAAGGTGCTGGTGCATATTTTCCGGCTCGGAGTGATATTCGCCAAACGTATTCACTGGCTCGGAATATCGCAGCGCATCCGCAACGCATGGTGGCGCGCACGACTCAAGCATCTGGGGGAGGGGAGCAATATTCATCCTCACGTGATCATCCACAGCCCGGAAATGGTGTCCATCGGCGCGCGCTGTGCGGTCGACGAGTTCGTGCAGATCTGGGGCGGCGGCGGCGTGACCATGGGCGACGACGTGGTGATCGGAGCCCATGCCGTCATCTCTTCGCTGGAGCACGACACCCGTCTTGGCATCGTCATGCGCGCCACCACCTGGCGCCGGCCGGTGCACATCGAGGATCGTGGAGTGCTCGGATCGGCAGCCATCGTCCTGCCGGGCGTGACCATCGGCTGCGACAGCTTCGTCAGCGCGGGCAGCGTCATCAAGAACGACGTGCCGCCGGGACAGCTCGTGTTCGCCAATCCCGGCGACCGCAACGTCAAGCTCGTTCCCAAGAAGAAAGTAGAGGAATGACCGCCACCGCGACCATGACCCTGGCGGTAGCCCCACGGCAGCGGGTCGTGGGATGGGACGTGCTGGCGTTCGTCGTCCCGACTCTGGGTTTCTTGAAGGTTCCGCTGATTGGCCAGTTGCTCGGCACCGAAGCGGTGCTGATGCTCCTATTGCCGTTTCTCCTGTTGTCGCGGGGGAACAAGCTTCTCGATCCGCTGCCGCGAACCTTCATCCTCCTCGCCGCTCTCTGGTTGCTGGCGCAGGTCGTCACCGACCTGATTCGCGACACCACGTTCAAGGATTTCAGTCGCGGCTGGGCCAGAATCGTGTTCGCCACGATCAACTTCATGGCTCTGTACCTGCTGATCAACGGCAATCGGCGCCGGATCGTCCTGTTCGTGATCGGACTGTGCGCCAGCGAGTTCGCGACCTATGCGCTCAACCGCAACTCGCCGCTGATCGTCAATTATTTCTGGAAGGCGGGTGTCGGCATACCGATATCCGTGTCTCTGGTCGTTCTGGCCGCGTACTTGAATACCTCCAAGATACGCAGCTTGGCGGGGATCGGCGTCGTGGCATTTGCCTCGGTCCTGAGCATCTACATGGACTTTCGCAGCCTCGGTGCCATCCTGGGGCTGACCTTTTGCTACCAGACGCTCCAATGGTTCAAGGGACGGCAGGTCGGCAAGGCAACACGCGTGAAAATCACCGATCTATGGCTGCTCGGCGTTGCCGTGGCGACGGTGGGGTTCTGCGTTTCCCAGGGTTACAAATTTGCGGCCGAAAGCGGCATGTTGGGCGAGGCCGCCAAGGAGAAATACGAACAGCAGGCGCATGGCGAGTACGGAATTCTTCTGGGCGGCCGCAGCGAGATTCTCGCCGCGTCCCAGGCCATCAAGGATTCGCCGGTCATCGGTCACGGCTCCTGGGCCAAGAACTGCCGCTATACCGACCTGCTCGTGAACCTCAAGGAGCGGCTGGGTTACGAATCGGCGGGTGAAGTCGAAAGCTGCCTCATCCCGACCCACTCCCACATCATCGCGCCCTGGGTGGAGGCCGGGTTTTTCGGCACGTTCATCTGGCTGTGGGCGCTGACCTTGGCGGCCAGGGTTCTCGCGCATTTGTACCTGACCCAGGAGCGCCTGGTTCCGCTGCTGAGTTTCTGCGCCTTTTTCATGGTGTGGAACATCTTTTTCTCGCCGTTTGCCGGCGAGCTTCGCTACCGCACCGCCTTTGAGATCATCGTCATGATGACCTTCCTCCGTGGCAGTCCCCAGAGCAGATTTGGAGCATGAAGTTTTCCATCGTCACCATCTCTTACAACCAGGCCCGTTTCCTGGAGGAGGCGATGCGCTCGGTCGTCGAGCAGGACTACACGGATATCGAATACATCGTGGTGGATCCCGGCTCCACCGACGGCAGCCGCGAGATTATCGAGCGCTATCGCGACCGCATTGCGAAGCTCATCTACGAACCGGACAAAGGCCCTGCCGATGGCTTGAACAAGGGCTTCGCGGCCGCGAACGGCGACATCCTCGGGTTTCTCAACTCGGACGACATTCTGGAGCGGGATACGCTCGGCCGGGTCGCCCGGTACTTCGATCGTCATCCCAGGGTCGATGTGGTGTCGGGTCATAGCTGGATCATCGACGAGGCGGGGACGGTCAGGCGGCGCAGCTATTCCGACCGCTTCTCGCTGAGGATGGCGGCGTACGGCGCCAGCATCCTGTCCCAGGCCTCGACGTTCTTTCGTGCCGATGCGTTTCGGCGAACGGGCGGCTTCAACGTCGCCAATCGCTGGTCCTGGGACGGCGAACTCTTCGTGGACATGGCATTGGCGGGGGCACGTTTCTCCCTGGAACCCCAGTTCTGGAGCCGCTTCCGCATTCACGACGCGGGCATCACGGGCTCCGGAAAATCTCGCCAGTTCCTGCGCCAGGAGCGGGACCAGATGTTTCGCCGGATCATGCGCAGGGAACCCGGCGGAATCGATGCGGTTTTGAGAGTCGCCGCTCGCTACGCGAGAAAGGGTCTCAATTGGGCCGACACCATCGAGCGCTTGCGCCATGGCCCCATTGCCGGTCAGCCTCATTGAGCCCGACCACCGCCCGCAGAAGCGGACGGGTCGAACGAGCCCGCTGAAACCACCCAACCCAACACGCTGGAAATCCGCATGTCCGACCCGCTCCTTCTTCTGCACGTCATCACCAGCCTGAATCCCGCTCTCGGCGGGCCGGCGGAGGGGCTGCGCCAGATCACGGCCTGCGCCCGGACCCTGGGTGTCGCACCCGTTATCGCCACGCTGGATGCCCCGGACTCTCCCTGGCTGGACGTGCCGAACGTGCGAGTCATCGCCCTGGGCCCGCCCTTCGGGAAGTACTACTACGCGCCGAAGCTCGTTCCCTGGCTGCGTCAGCACGGCGGGGAGTTCGATGCGGTCGTCGTGCACGCGCTGTGGCAGTTTCACGGTCCCGCGGTACGCCGGGGGCTGCGCGCTGCGCGTGTGCCGTACTTCGTCTATCCGCACGGCATGGTGGACCCGTTCGAACGGTATACGCACCCTTTCAAGCACATCAAGAAGAGTGTGTACTGGCGCCTGTTCCAGCATCCGGTATTGCATGACGCTGCGGCGGTGTTGTTCACCTGCGAGGAAGAGCGCCGGACCGCGCGCAATTCGTTCAAACCCTACCGGGTGCGCGACGAGGTCGTCAGTTACGGCACCACGCTGCCCACCGGGATTTGCCTGGATAACGCGGACTCTTTTCTCGCCGCCTTTCCCGAGTTGAAGGGGAAACGGCAAATCCTGTTTCTGGGCAGGGTGCACCCGAAAAAGGGATGCGATCTGCTGATCGAAGCCTTCGCGCAAGTGGCTGCGCGCGATCCGGCGCTGCATCTGGTCATGGCCGGACCGGATCAGATCGGGTGGCAGGCGGCCCTGATGAAACTGGCGGAGGAACGGGGGGTCGGCGAGCGCATCACCTGGACCGGCATGCTGCAAGGGGAGTTGAAGTGGGGGGCGTTCCTTGCCGCCGAGGTGTTCATTCTTCCCACGCACCTGGAAAATTTTGGCATTGCCATTGCGGAGGCCATGGCAGTGGGGACGCCGGTGCTGATATCGGACAAGGTGAATATCTGGCGCGAAATCGAGACCGACGGCGCCGGACTGGTGGAGCCGGACACGGTCGCCGGCACGGTGAACCTGCTGACCCGTTGGCTCGAATTGACTGCGGAGCGACGGAAGCAGATGGGCGAGTCCGCCAAGGTCTGTTTCGAGAGCCGGTTCGACATGCGACAGGCCGCTGCAAATCTGATCGACCTCGTTCGAAGCTGTGTCCACAGTCACAAAACCGACAAGCAAGCTGCCGTTACCGGTACCTGAGAAACCGATCCAATGCCTCACGAATCCAAGGATGCACCCGCCCCGATGTCCCCGGAAAGCAAGCCCTACCAGCTCGGACCCGACACCTCGCCCCCGGGAATCAATACCTTCGAGACGGCAACCTTCAGCCTGCGGAATCGTCTGGCGCGAGCGGCCTGGGGCCTGGTCTACCACGGCTTTTTTCGCTGGACGCCGCGGCCCCTGCATGGCCTGAGAGCGATCATTCTCAAGTTGTTCGGAGCCAAGCTGGGGAAAGGCTGCCACGTCTATCCGAGCGTGAGAATCTGGGGGCCGTGGAATCTGGAAATGGCCGATCATTCTTGCCTGGACGAGGGCGTGTACTGTTATTCGGTAAACCGGGTCCGGATCGGGAAGAAGGCGATCGTTTCGCGCGGCGCGTTCATTTGTACGGGATCGCACGACTTCGAAGACCCGCACTTTCAGCCCTACTGGTTACCTATCACGATAGGTGCTCACGCCTGGATCTGCGTGGACGCGTTTATCGGACCCGGTGTCACCATCGGCGAAGGCACCGTGATCGGTGCGCGCGCGGTGGTCTCGAAGTCCATGCCGGACTGGATGGTCTGCGCCGGAACCCCGTGTAAACCGATCAAGCCGCGGCTGATTCGATTCGAGGACGACAAGTGAATACCACCGATTACGGCTGGTCGGAAGGAGCGCCCGTATCCTGCGGCTATATCGCGCCGAAAATTCTCGAGTTGCTCCTGTCTCTCGAAGCGAAGAGCGTGCTCGATCTGGGCTGCGGCAACGGCGAGTTGTGCCGGCTTCTGGCGCAATCGGGCAGAGTGGTAGCCGGGGTGGAGTACGATCGCAACGGCTTCGAGATCTGCTGCAAGACCAATCCCGATCTCCAGTTCTTCAATCTGGGTGTCCAGGACGATCCGCAGCCGATCATCGACTACCGGCCCGAGAAGTTCGATGCCGTCGTATCCACCGAGGTGATCGAGCACCTGTATTTCCCGGCGCTCCTGCCGCGCTTCGCCAGGCAGGTGCTCAAGGCGGGCGGCCTCCTGATTCTGACCACGCCCTATCACGGCTATCTGAAGAACCTGGCCCTGTCGGTGATGGACAAGTGGGATGACCATCACACGGCATGGTGGGACGGCGGACACATCAAGTTCTGGAGTCGGAAAAGCCTCTCGGAACTGGTACGCAAGGAAGGCTTCAAGGTGGTGAGTTTTCACGGGGTCGGGCGCTTGCCCTACCTCTGGAAAAGCATGGTGCTCGTGGTGCAGGTCGATGGCTAGCGGCACTCCTGCCGACGAAGTCCGGCGCGTAACCGTGTTGATCCTCACGTACAACGAGGAGAAGCACCTGGCCCGTGCGATCGAATCCGTACGCCCGTTTGCACGGCAGGTGGTGGTGGTCGACTCGTTCTCCTCCGACCGCACCATCGAGATCGCCCGCAGCCTGGGCGCGACGGTGTTGCAGAATCGCTGGGAGCAGAACTACGCGCGACAGTTCAACTGGGGACTCGACCACGCGTCCATCGAGGGCGACTGGGTGATGCGCCTGGACGCCGACGAGTACGCGACACAAGAGTTGGCACTGGAAATCACGCAGCGGCTGGCCACGTTGTCGGCCGAGGTCTCGGGCGTCTACACCAAGCGTCGCATCCACTTTCTCGGGCGCTGGATCCGGCACGGCGCGGTGTATCCCATGTGGGTGCTGCGGCTGTGGCGCACGGGACGCGGGCGCTGCGAAAACCGCTGGATGGACGAGCACATCCGTCTGAGCGAGGGAACGAGCTTGCGATTCGAGCATGACCTGGTCGACGAAAATCTCAACGACCTCACCTGGTGGACGGAGAAGCACAACCGTTACGCCGTGCGCGAGGCGGCAGACCTGCTGAATATGAAGTACGGCTTTGCGGCCTACGACGATGTAAGCACGATGACCGCGCGCGAGCAGTCCAAGCTCAAGCGCTGGATCAAGGAGCGCGTCTACGCGCGACTGCCCTTATTCGTGCGACCTGCCGGATATTTCTTTTACCGTTATTTCCTGAAACTCGGTTTTCTGGACGGCGTGCCGGGCCTGGCCTGGCACATGCTCCAGGGCTTCTGGTACCGGTTTCTGGTGGACGCCAAGATCTACGAGGCTGAAGCCAGGACGGGTGGGGACCGTCAGCGCATGGTGGAGTTGGTGGAAGGCACCTGGGGACTCAAGTAGAGACTCGTCAGGGCGCGGCGCGAGCGTGGCAGGCTGACACGCGGGCCTTCCGTCGACGGTCTCCGGACCGAGCCTTACGTCAGGCGACAAGCAGAACGTGAGTATAGGTGAGCTTGTCCGGCTGCGCCGCCTTGCCCGCCGCTAAACTCGCGCCATGCAAATCCGCGAAAGCAGTTTCGGCTATTGGTCGAGCCAACCGGCATTCGTGGCGGTGGCCTGCGGTGCGGCGCTGGGCATCGGCAGCAGCGCGCGCGTGCCCTACCTGATGACCGAATACGGGGGCGTTATTTTTCTCGGCGCTTACCTGCTTAGCCTGCTGCTCGTGGGCCTGCCCATCCTGGTTGCGGAATGGGCCTTGGGTCGATGGATGCGGGACGAACTCGGCGCCGGCTTTGCGCGCCTGTCGCAGACCTGCGGAGCGAGTCGTGGCTGGAAGTGGCTGGGGCGCCTGGCAGTGGCCGGCGCGGTGATGATTCTTTCGTACTACAGCGTCATCGCGGGCTGGAGCCTGGGCTATCTGTTTCGCGGTGCGGGCGGGTTTCTGGCCAACCGCGATGCCAGCGAGGCTTCGCGCATTTTTCTGAAGCTCGCGCGCGACCCGGAACGCAGCCTCGCCTGGCACACGCTGTTCATGGTGGTGACGACGGTGATCGTGATCTACGGATTTCGCGACGGCATCGAACGCACCGCGCGTCGCCTGGTTCCGGCCATCGTGGTGCTCGGATTGGCGTTCGTTGTCTCGGCGTTCGCGATGGGCGCGCCCGAGGAGGCCCTGCGTTCAATTCTGACGCCGCAACTCTCGAAGTTCGGATGGCGCGGCGCGGTGGAGGCCTTGTATCAGGCGTTCTTCACGCTCGGCCTGGGGCTGGGCGTGATGATGACCCTGGGTGCTTACCTGCCGGCGAATGCACCGCTGGTGCGCCTGGGGCTGTGGGTGATTCTGGCCGATACGGTTTTCGGTCTTGCCGTCGGCACCGGCCTGGTCTCGTTGCTCAGTGCGGCGGGATTGCCGCCCGCGAACGGTTTGACGTTGTTCTTCCAGAGTTTTCCGCAGGCGCTGCCGGGCGGTAATGACGGCATTTTCTTGTCCATTCTATTTTACGGTCTGTTGTTCATCGTCACCCTGCTGTCTGCTACCACGCTGCTCGAACCGGTGACGCGATACCTGATGGAGCGGCATCGCCAGACCCGCGTGTTTGCTGCCACCGGTGGTGCCGTGATGGTTTGGAGCCTGGGGATCGGCACGCTGTTGTCGTTCGGTGTGACGGCCGAACTCAAGCTCTTCGGACAGAATTTTTTCGAGTGGATCCAGTTTCTGACCAGCTTCGTGATCGTGCCGGCGGGCGGGTTCCTGGTTTGTGTGTACGTCGCGCGCGTGTTGCCGCGCGAAGCGAGCCTGGTCGTGTGGGGGCCGCGCGATCAATTCCTTCACGGCGCATGGCGCTTTGCGCTGCGCTATCCCGCACGCCTGGCCTTGCTCGCAATTCTGCTGCACGGGCTGGGTCTGCTCGAACGGTTCGCGGCGCTGTGGCAGCCGCAGTGAGCACGATGCGGGTCGAGGTGGCGTATGCGAGCTTCGAGATCCAATGCGTGATGCGGGCCGAACTCGCGACCGGCGCGACGCTGGAGGAGGCCATCCGCGAGAGCGGCCTGCTCGCGCGGTTCCCGGAGATCGATTTGACTACACACGCAGTCGGCGTCTTCGGCAAGCCGCGAGCGCTGGATTTCCGGGTTGCAGATGGAGATCGCGTTGAAATCTACAGACCCTTGCTGTCCGATCCGAAGGCAGCGCGCCGTCAGCGCGCGGCGCGAAAAGCCAAGGGAAGTTGAGGCTGCCGAGCTACGGCCTGCGCGTGTCGGGATTGAGAATCACGCCAGGATCGTTCTCTTCAGCAGAACGGCGCGCTTCGGCCTTGTCCCGCTCTTCCGCGTCCAGTACTTCGTCGACGTCGGGTGACGAAAGCGCCTTGTCGCCCTTTTCCTCCTCCACACCTTCGAGCCGCGCCAACTGGTCGCCGTCGAAGAACGCCGTGACCGTGCGCTGCACGATTTCGCCACGCGGCGACTTGTAATAACCGACGTAGTCCCAGCGATCCTTGCGGAAGGGCGTGGCGGCCAGCGGCGTGCCCAGCACGAACTTGACCTGGTCGCGGGTCATGCCGGTCTTGAGCTTGTTCAGGTCCTTCTGTTCGAGCACGTTGCCCTGGCGCGTGGGCAACTTGTAGATGAGCTGGCAGCCGCACAGGCTGACGAGGAGCAGGGAGAGCAAAAGGACGCGCATTCGGGTTGCCGCTGGAAATGAGGCGTCCATAATACCCGCTTAGTCCTCCTCCTTAACTTCGAGCTCCGCCGTGGAATCCAGCGACCTGCGCAATGCCGGCCTCAAAGTCACCCTGCCGCGGCTGAAGATTCTCGAAATCCTGGAGAGCAGCCAGACGCGCCATCTCTCGGCCGAAGATATCTACAAGGATCTGATCAAGCACGAAGAGGACATTGGCCTGGCCACCGTCTACCGCGTGCTGACGCAGTTCGAGCAGGCCGGACTGGTGAAGCGGCACCACTTCGAGGACGGCCACGCGGTGTTCGAACTCGAACGCGGCGAACACCACGATCACATGGTGGATATCGAGACTGGCAAGGTCGTGGAATTCATCAGCGAGGAGATCGAGGAGCTTCAGCACCAGATCGCCGATCGCCACGGTTTCGATATCGTGGGACACAGCCTGGTGCTGTATGTGCGCGGCAGGGACAAGCCGGTTGCGACGAAGAAAGGTCCGGGAACGAAGCTGTAGGAATCAGGCCGCAGCTTCAGCAGGCTGCTCGGCCCTGGAAAACCGGAAGCCTTCAAAGCCGTTTTCCGCGCAATGCTCCACGTCGTCGAAGTACGCGCCCGCACCACCGAAGTAGAACAGCACGGTGTGCGGCTTGCCGGCGATATTGGCGCCCATGTACCAGGAACGGTGCCTGGCCGCGTCGCGCAACAGCGTGGCATCGACCATCGCCTGCATTCTTTGCGCCCAGGCATCCACCGCCTCCGGCGTGGGCTCCATGCTGCCGTGACCGTGCTCGCGCATGTGGGTGATGGCCTGGCCGATCCACGTCACCGCGCTTTCCACCACCGGCGGCACATTGGCAAACGGCGCCTGCGGCCCGGTGACGATGAACAGATTGGGAAAGCCGTCGACGCCAATCCCGAGATGAGTTCGCGGACCGGCCTCCCATTTCTGCCCGAGTGTTTCTCCGTCGCGACCGCGCACGTCGAGGTGCATCAGCGGCCCGGTGACGGCGTCGAAGCCCATCGCGAAGATGATGATGTCCAGCTCGTGAACCTCATCCTCGACACAAATTCCGTTGGGCAGGATTTCCGTGATCGGTGTCTGGCTGATATCCACCAGCGAGACATTCGTGCGATTGAAGGCCTCGTAATAGAAGTTGCACAGGGGAGGGCGCTTCAAGGCGATCGGGTAGTTCGGGCAGAGCTTCTCGGCGAGCACCGGATCCTTGACGATGCTGCGAATCTTGCGCCGCACGAATTCGCAGGCCGCGTCGTTGGATCGCGTGTCCACGAGGATGTCGGCGAAGGTTTCGAAGATGAAGCGGAAGCCACCGGCTTCCCAGCCGGCATCGAGCACCATCTGCCGCTGCTCGTCGCTCACCTGGTCGTAAGTCAGGGTTGCGTCCTGCATGGGAAACGCGAAGACCTGTTTGCGGATCTGCGCCAGGATGTCCTCGTAGTTGTTCTTGATGGACTGTTGTTCTGCGGCGTCCACCGGGTAGTTCCGCGCCGGCAGCACGTAGTTGGGCGTGCGCTGGAACAGCGACAGATGCTTGGCCGTCTTGGCGATGACCGGCACCATCTGCACCGCGGTGGACCCGCTACCGACGATGCCGACTCTCTTGCCCGTGAAATCCACCGGCTCCTTGGGCCAGCGGGATGAGAGGTACCACTGGCCCTGAAACCGGTCCAGCCCCTTGAAAGGCGGCTGCACCGGTACCGCAAACCAGCCCACCGCGCTGATGAAGTAGCGGCAGGTGTAACGCCGGCCTTCTTCGGTCGTGAGAATCCAGCGATTGCCCGCCGCGTCGTAATGCGCGCTGCGCAGGGTGGTGCCGAACCGGATGTCCTTGAGCAGATCGAAGCGTTCGACCACGTGGCGCATGTAGACCTGCACCTGGTCCCAGCTCGGCATGCGCTCCGGCCAGTTCCAGTCCTGCATCAATTCCTTCGAGAAGAAGAAGCAGTAGGCCCAGGACTCGGAGTCCGTGCGGGCTCCGGGGTAGCAGTTCCAGTACCAGGTGCCGCCCACGTCGGAGCCGGCTTCCAATGCAATGACCGACGATCCCAGCTTGCGCATTTCGTACAGCGCCCGGATGCCGCCGAAGCCGGCACCGATCACGATCGTGTCGTAGTCGACGGTCTGGCCGGTGCTCGCTGAGTCTGCTGCTGACATGGTTTCTCCTCGTTATCGGATGGCTCGCCGGAACATGCGTGCGCGCGGCCTGAACCGTAACATAAGCTTAGTCATTCCTATAAGAACGATGCGCCAGATGAGCTATCCCGATTACGGCAATCTGAAACTCGACCGTCCCGCGCCGGGTGTGCTGCGCGTGACCATCAGCCGCGGCCCCATGAACTCGATGGACTTCGAGCTGCATCGCGATCTGGGTGCGATCTGGCCGCTGATCGACGCCGACACCAGCGTCAACGCCGTGATCGTCATCGGCGAGGGCCGCGCGTTTTCCGCGGGCGGGGAATTCGACATGGTCGAGCGCATCATTTCCGACTACGACTTCCGCTGCCGGATGTGGAAGGACGCGCGCGGCATGGTTCTGAACATGATCCATTGCAGCAAGCCGATCATCGCCGGCATCAACGGTGCGGCGGCCGGCGGTGGCCTTGCGGTGGCGCTGTTGGCCGACATCTCCATTGCCGGCCGCACCGCCAAGCTGCTCGATGGCCACACCACGCTCGGCATTGCTGCGGACGATCACGCCGTTCTGATGTGGCCGCTGCTCTGCGGCATGGCCAAGGCCAAGTACTACCTGCTGAGCAACGAGCCGCTCACCGGCGAGGAAGCCGAGCGCATCGGCCTGGTGAGCCTGTGCGTGGACAACGACAAGGTCGGCGAGAAGGCGCTGGAAGTGGCGACGCGCATCGCCGCAGGCGCGCCCTCGGCCATGCGCTGGACCAAGCACGCGCTCAATGGCTGGCTGCAATCGGCCTGGCCGGCGTTCGAGGCCTCGCTGGCCTTCGGCATCCTCGGCTTCAGCGGGCCGGAAGTGCGCGAGGGCCTGGACGCGCTGAAAGAGAAACGGCCGCCGCAGTTCAACCCCATTTCCAACGTCTGAGCACTTACGTGAATTCGTCTAACCGAACCTACATCGTGAGTGGCGCGGCCGGCGGTATTGGCGGCGCGACAGTTGCTCGCCTGCTAAGTGCCGGTGGCCAGGTGCTGGCCACCGACATCAGCCAGCGCCGGCTGCAAGCCCTGGTCGAACGCCATCCTGAGAACGCCGAGCAGCTCGCCATCGTCCGCGCCGATCTCACCAGCGAGCCGGCGACGCAAGCCGTGGTGCGCGCCTGTCTGGATCGCTTCGGCGCGCTGCACGGCATCGCGAATATCGCGGGCGGCATGGTCGATATCGAAGCGGATTCGATGGACCGCCCGCTGCAACAGATCGGCCACGAGTATTTTCGCCGCACCTACGCACTCAACACCGAGTCCGCGTTCCTGATGTGCAAGGCAGCCGAGCCGCATTTCGCTGCGCAGGGCTACGGCAAGATCGTCAACATCGCCTCGCTCGCCGCGTTCGCCAATCGGCACGATCTCGGCGATGTCGCGTACAACCCGGCCAAGGCCGCGGTCGTGGCGCTGACGCAGACTCTGAGCCTGCTGTGCGGGCGGCAGGGCATCCGCGTCAACTGCGTCGCCCCCGGCCTGGTGCGCAGCGACAAGGTCAAGGAGACCTTCGGCGCCGCCTACGTGCAACGCCACATCGACGCCACCGCGCTCGGCAAGCTGGCGACGGTGGACGACGAAGCCGAAGCCATCGCCTTCCTGCTCGAACCGGCCTCGGACATGATTACCGGCGAGGTGCTGCGAGTGTCTGCCGGCACGCGATGAGCCCGCTCGATGCCGATGCACTGCCGGAGCGCATCGTCCACTTGCTGACCGGGGCGAGGCCCGATGCGAGTCCGCTCGGCGTCGGTCCCGTACAGCCGCTGTTCGGCGGCAATGCGCGCAAGGCTTTTTCGTTCGATGTTCACCATCGCCGCAATGGCAAGGAGACCACGTTGCCCTGCGTGATGCTCAGCGCCGTCGGCGGCGGCCATGTGGAATCGGACCTGGGTTGGGAATACGAGGTGCTGCGCCGACTGGGCGGCAGTGGCGTGCGTTCGCCGGCCGCCATCGCGCTCGATCTCGAGGGCGCGATCATCGGCGCGCCGAGCCTGGTTCTCGAACGCATGCCGGGCAAGGCGAACGTGGTCGAATTTCTGGCGGCTCCAGCGGACTCGGATTCGCGCGCGCTGACCGAAGACCTCGCCGAAGTCGCGGCCCGCCTGCACGACCTGGACCTCAAGGCAGCCGGCTTCGACGCGGCGCAACTCGATGCCGATCCGCTGACAACGGCACGTACGCAGATCGACCACTGGCAGCGCCGGTTCGAGGAGCAACGGATGGAGCCGCTGCCCGTCATGGCCTGGCTGTTCGCCTGGCTGCACGAATACCTGCCGACACCACAGCGCATCAGCCTCGTGCACGGCGATCTGCGGCCGGGCAATTTTCTGTACGAGGGCGGCCGCATCACGGCGCTGCTCGACTGGGAAATGGCGCACCTCGGCGATCCGCTCGAAGACCTGGGCTGGATCTACCGGCCCATGTGGAGCCCTAAGAAATTCGTCGAGTTGCGCGCCTTCCTTACGCACTACGCTGCACACATCGGCTCGCAGCCGCGCTGGCGTGACGTCGTCTATTACCGCATCTTCAGCGAAATGAAATTCGCGACGATTTCCCTGTCCGCGGCCGCCAACTTCGCGCAAGGCCGCACGCGCAACCTGCGCCATGCCGACCGTGCATCAACGGTCAACGCCTGCCTTGCTCGCTGCATGCAGTGGATCGAACAGGAATCCTGGGAGCACGCCCATGCGTAGGGCGCATTCATGCGCCGGTCCGGTCCGACGCATCAATGCGTCCTACCCCTGCGAGCCCCGCAATGCTTAGACCCAGCCCCGGCGAACTGCTACGCGGCATCCGTCTCGGGCTCGAAGAATCGGTTCTGCCCGTGGTGCCGGCCGGCGCCGCCGAGCGCCAGCTCAAGGCCGCGCTGCACGCGCTGCGGCGGCTGGAACACTCCTCGGATCGCACGAGCTGGGGCTTGGCCGACGACATCGCCGACCTTGAGGAGACTGCCAAGGCGCTGCTCGAAACGGCGCTAGGCTCGAGCGCCGGACCGCAGCGGGAACGCTACGTCGATCTGCTCGGAAAGATGGACGGAAGCGATGAGTCCGCAGCCATCGCCGGCCTGTACACCGATCCGCGAACAGCCGCACTCGCCGCGCGCAGTCATTCACTGCAAGGCTTGATTGCCGACCTCGACCAGACCCTGCGCGCCGACACCGAGACACGAGCCGCGATCCGCGATCAACTGCGCGCTGATCTGACCGCGCTGTACCGCCGCATGCTGGAACGCGAGCGCGTACAGCTCGGACTCGAACGCTGAATCGAAAATCTCACCGGAGTCGCGCATGAGCCGCAGCCGCTACCCCACACCGGACACCAACGTCGCCGCCGGATGGTCCTTCGACACCGTGGTGCCGCCCAGCGCGCTGTACGGCGCCAACGGCATGCGCTTCGGACCGGACGGCCGGCTGTACGTGGCGCAGGCTTTCGGCAGCCAGATCAGCGCGATCGACACGCGCAGCGGCGGGATCACCACGGTATCGCCGGTTGGCGGCGACATCGTGGCGCCGGATGATCTGGCGTTCGACAGCCACGGCAATCTCTACGCCACCGAAGTCATGAGCGACCGCGTCAGCGTGCGCTCCACCGACGGGCAGGTGCGTGTACTCAACGACGGCCTGCCCACGGCCAATGGCATCACCGTCCACGGCGATCGCATCTTCGTCGACGAATTCCGCGTCGGCGGCCGCGTGCTGGAGCTGTATCCGGACGGCCGCGCGCCGCGCGTGATTGCCGACAATCTCGTGCTGCCGAACGCCCTCAGCATAGGCGGCGACGGCAAGTTGTACTTCCCGCTGGTGGCCAACGGCGAGGTCTGGCGTGTGTCGCCCGACGGCGGCGCGCCCGAGTGCGTGGCCACGGGCCTCGCGACGCCCACCGCGGTCAAGTTCGACACGCGCAGCGGCGGCCTCGTGGTAACCGAGGCAGGCTCCGGCCAGGTCACATGGATCGATGTCGTCAGCGGTGCGCGCAGGGCGCTGGCGAGCTTGCGGCCGGGCATCGACAACCTCGCCTTCAGCGTCGAGGGTGGACTGTTCGTCTCGCATTTCACCGACGGCGGCATCGCCGAAATTGCGCCCGACGGCGGCTTGCGCACGCTGGTCGCGGCCGGTCTGGTCGGGCCCTTCGGCATCGCGGTGGACGCCGTGGGCGAGCTGTACGTCGCCGATGGCATGACCCTGGCAGTGGTCAATCGCAAGGGAGTGATCCGCCAACCCGCGAACCTCCTCATGCACGGGTTCCCCGGCTATATCCGCGGCATTGCGCTCGGTGCAGACGGAAACGTCTTCGTCACGAACAGCGGCGGGGGCCTGGCCTGCTACCGGCCAGGAGGCGAGGCGAGCTACCTGCAATCCGACCTCGACCAGCCGATGGGTCTCGCCCTCCTGCGTGACGGCCGCATCCGCGTGTGCGAAGCCGGCCGCGGACGAGTGGTCGAAGTTAGTCCCGATGGTTCGGCGCGCTCGCTGGCCAGCGGCCTGCGCTTCCCGACGGGCATTGCCTGTACCGAAGACGGTCGCTGCTTCGCCGCCGAAGGTCGCGGCGGACGAGTCGTCGAACTCCGCAACGGCGAAACCGTCAGCGTGCTGGATGGACTGCTCGAACCTCATGGTCTCGCGGTATACGACAACACACTGTTCGTGCTCGATAGCGGTGCCCGCTCGCTGCACGCGGTCTCGCTGAGCGATGGCAGCATCCAGCAACTGGCCGCAGCGCTGCCGATCGGCGCGGCGCCCGGCATCGTCCCGCGCCAGTTGCCAGGCGTCGCCAACCTGATCCCGGGCCCGCTGTATCCCTTTGCCGGCATCGCGGTGGGCTCGGACGGCGCTGTCTACATCTCCGGCGATGGCGACGGCAGCATCCGCCGGATTTCTGCGGCCCGGTTGTCCTGACCGGCTAGGGCCAAGTCTGGAGCGAGCGCTCTTAATGCCGGTGTTGTAGTCGTCATCCGACGACTCCGCCCTTGCAGCGGCGGCCTGTCCTCTTAGTCTCGACGCAACTCAAGACGTAACCTTGCAATTGCTTTCGGAAACGCTCATGAGCACGACGATTCGAGCAACAGTCCCCGATCAACTGGCCAAACAGGCCCAGCGTCTGGTGGATCAAGAGTGGGCGGCCAATGTTGAATCCATCGTGGCCGAATCTCTGCGGCGCTACCTTGAATCGCACGAACAAACGCTGACAGAGCAATTCATCCGCGAAGACCTGCAATGGGGACTGCGGGGCGGTGACTGACAAGCCCGTCGCGGGCAGCATCGCGGTCGCCGATGCCTGGCCGCTGATTCACTTGGATGAGCTGGGTGCGCTCGGCCTGCTCTCGGATTTCGCCGAGGCCTGGATATCTCAACCCGTCTGGCGCGAACTGGAACGACACCGGCCCGCTGCACTCAAGGACACGGGAGCATCCTGAAGCACTGCTCTTGACGGATGACACCGCAGCACGACTGGCCGCACAAACGCTCGCGCTCCGGGCTCACGGCACGCTGGGTTTGTTGATCCGCGCCGAGCGTCGCTGTCAACTGAGCAGAGCCGAAGTGCCTACCTTGCTGCAACAAATTCCGTCGCGATCAAGCCTGCATATCCGGCCTGGCTTGTTGCGGGAGATCATCCAGCAAGTTGCCGAAGCGCCGGCTTTGGAGAAGTAGGTTTGTTTCCTGACGCTGTAATCTGACCTGCCCCCCTTTCGTTCGCGTTTTCTTCCTGCCTTTCTTCCCATCGGTTAGCCTGCCCCCACACCGCCGGGGAGAATCGTGGGAGACATCGCCAAGGACGACGCGCAGGCGTTCATCGCCAAGTGGAGCGGGCTTAGCGCCTCCGAACTCTCGACCTCGCAGAGTTTTCTTATCGACCTGTGCCGCCTGCTCGGCGTGGACGCGCCGCACCCCACGACGGAACAGGAGTACCTGTTCGAGCGCGCCATCACGTTCACCCACGGCGACGGCAGCCATAGCGCCGGCCGCATCGACCTGTACCGCCGCGGCTGTTTCGTTCTCGAATCCAAGAAGCTCAAGGCGGAAGTCGGAACCGCGCGCCTCGACGCTGGCCTGCTCGCCGCGCGCAGCCAGGCCGAGAACTACGCCCGCGCGCTGCCCGCCGCCGAAGGCCGGCCGCCATTCGTCGTGGTCGTGGACGTGGGCCGGCGCATCGAGCTGTATTCCGAGTTCTCGCGCTCTGGCGCCACCTACACGCCCTTCCCTGATCCGCGCAGCCACCGCCTCGCGCTCGTCGACCTCGCCAAGCCGGAAATCCGCGAACGACTGCGCAAGGTCTGGCTAGACCCGCTCAGCCTTGACCCCAGCCGCGAATCCGCCAGAGTCACGCGCGAAATCGCCGCGCGTCTCGCCACGCTCGCGCGCAGCCTCGAAGAAAACAGGCACCCGCCCGCACTTGTCGCGCAATTCCTCATGCGCTGCCTGTTCACCATGTTTGCGGAGGACGTGCGCCTGCTGCCCGAGCACAGCTTTCGCGACCTGCTCGCCAAGTACCTCGACCAGCCGCAGACCGCCATGCGCATGCTCGGCCTGCTGTGGCGCGACATGGACAGCGGCGGCTTCTCCGGCGCCATTGCCAGCGAGGTGCTGCGCTTCAACGGCAAGCTGTTCAAGAACCCGGACACCTTGCCGCTCGACAAGAACCAACTCGCGCTGCTGATCGAAGCCGCCAAGGCCGACTGGCAGCACGTCGAACCCGCCATCTTTGGCACCCTGCTGGAACGCGCGCTCACCCCCGGCGAGCGGCACAAGCTCGGCGCGCACTACACGCCGCGTGCGTACGTCGAACGCCTCGTGCTGCCCACCGTCATCGAACCGCTGCGCAAGGAGTGGAGCGACGCACAAGCCGCCGCGCTCACGCTCGCCGCCGAGAACAAACGAGACGAGGCCATCGCCGCGCTGCGCCAGTTTCATCACCGCCTGTGCACCGTGCGCGTGCTCGACCCCGCCTGCGGCAGCGGCAATTTTCTCTACGTCACGCTTGAACACCTGAAGCGCCTCGAAGGCGAGGTGCTCAACGCCCTCGACGAACTCGGCTACCGCCAGACCGGCCTCGCGCTGGACGGTGAACGTGCCGACGCCAGCGAGGGCGAGACCGTCGATCCGCACAACCTGCTCGGCATCGAACTCAACCCGCGTGCTGCCGCCATTGCCGAGGTCGTGCTGTGGATCGGGTACCTGCAATGGCACTTCCGCACGCGCGGCAACGTGCAGCCGCCCATCCCGGTCATCCGCGACTTCCGCAACATCGAGAACCGCGACGCCGTGCTTAGCTACGATGCCGTGGATTACGTCACCGACGAACGCGGCGTGCCGATCACGCGCTGGGACGGCGTGACGATGAAGCGCTCGCCCGTTACCGGCGAAGAGATTCCCGATGACAGCGCGCGCCTGCCGGTGGAGCGTTATCTCAATCCACGGAAAGCAACGTGGCCGGACGCGGATTTCGTCGTGGGTAATCCGCCGTACATTGGCAACAAGCGAATGCGGCTGTTACTCGGCGACGGTTACGTGGAGTCGCTGCGTGCCGCGTGGACCGATGTGCCCGACACCGCTGACTTCGTCATGTATTGGTGGGAACACTGCGCCGAGCGAACCCGCGCAAACCAGCTTCATACCTTTGGTCTAATCACGACAAACAGCCTGCGCCAAGTCTTCAACCGGCGAATCACCGCGCGGCACCTCGACGCGAAAAACCCCTTAGCCTTGTGCTTCGTCATTCCCGACCATCCCTGGATCGACAGCGCGGACGGCGCGGACGTGCGCGTGGCGCTCTCCGTGGCAGATGCCTCGGGACAACCCGGACGCCTGCTTGAAGTCACTGCCGAACGTCCGGGAGACGACGGCGAGGTGCTGGTCGCGCTCGCCGAGAAACAGGGGCTGATTCATGCCGATCTCACGGTCGGCGCGAAAGTCGGTTCGGCCGCGAAGCTCAAAGCCAATGCCGGCGTCTGCTTTCAAGGCATGAACCTCGTGGGCAAGGGCTTCCGACTTGAGCCGGGAGAAGTAACCGAACTCGGCTACGAGCTTGAACGCCTGCCGGAGGTCATCAAGCCGCACTGCAACGCACGCGACCTGATGCAGGGCGGCGAGCATTGTTACGTCATCGACTTTTTTGGACTGAGCGCGGACCAAGCACGGCACCAGCATCCCGCGCTGTATCAGCGCCTGTTCGACCGGGTGAAGCCGGAGAGAGATCAGAACAAGGATGCCCAACGGCGGCGCGAGTGGTGGCTATTCGGGCGCGCTAACACTGCCCTTCGCAAATCATGGACGGGCCTGAACAGACTGATCCTCACACCCGAAACCTCGAAGCACCGGGTCTTCTCGCTGATCGACCGGCCGTTCTGCCCTGATCACAAGCTCTACGCAATCTGCTTGCCGGACGCCGCTGCGCTTGGCGTGCTGTCCAGCGGCGTACACGAGACTTGGGCGCTGCAAGCTGGTGGGCGTCTTGGAGTCGGCAACGACCCGACGTGGACCAACACGACCTGCTTCGCGACCTTCCCCTTCCCCGTCGCCACCGACGCCCAGCAAACGCGCATCCGCCATCTCGCCGAGCAACTCGACGCTCACCGCAAACGCCAGCAGGCCGCGCATCCCGACGGAACCGTCACGCTCACCGGCATGTACAACGTGCTGGAAAAACTCCGCAGCGGCGAGACGCTGAACGCGAAGGACAAGACGATTCACGAGCAGGGCCTGGTCTCGGTGCTGCGCCAATTGCACGACGAACTCGATGCGGCGGTGCTGGAGGCTTACGGCTGGTCAGACCTGTTGCCGCTTTTGCGGATCGCACACGGCAATGACGCGCCGACACCGCCTATAGGAGGGGCGTCAGCCCCGACCGGGCGCGCACAGAGCGAGGCGGGGTCGAATCCAGGCGGGCCTGTCGGGGCTGACGCCCCTCCTACAAGTGCTGCGGCAAGTCGCGAGGACGCCAAGCGCGAGTTCGACGAAACCATTCTCGAACGCCTAGTCGCGCTCAACGCGGAGCGCGCGGCCGAGGAGGCGCGTGGGTTGGTGCGATGGCTGCGACCGGAGATCCAAAACCCGCAACAGCCGCAGGCGCAACCGACTCCGCAGCACCAGACCGAGATTGACACCGGATCGCCGGAAGAAGAAACCGTCGCGCCGATCAAGGCCGACACCAAGCCCCTGCCCTGGCCGAAGGATGCGGTGGAGCAGGTACGCGCAGTGGCCGACCTGCTGACTGCAGGCGCCGCGCCGCGTTCGCTGGACGAGATCGCGGCTCGATTCAGCGGGCGCGGGCCTTGGAAGAAGCGTCTGCCGCAGTTGCTGGACATGCTGGTTGCGTTGGGGCGCGCCCGAAAGGTGGATGAGCGCTACGCGGCCGGACCGTGACTGACGAGGACAATCACTCCATCGCAGAAATGCCATGACGCCTTCCTGGAACCTGAAAGAGTTGCGCGACTACGTTCGGGCTACCCGGCCGGGGGATGAGGAAACGCTGGAGGTCGCCCGTTCGGTTGGCCGATACATTCAGATTTTCCGATATCACCTTTCTGAGGCCCGCGATGCGATGAAGGGCGTGATTGCGGAGGACGCATCACAGGGGCGGGAAAACCTCGAGTACGTGTTCGGTATTTCCAGCCGGCAGGACGAGTACCACAAGGCAATGATCAGGAGCGAGGCCAACCTCCTGGCGTGCGCCCACACGGCGCGGTCGCTGTTCGAAGTGTTCTCCCATCTCATCAATGGACTTCTGCTGAATAACGCTCTATCGCGCGGGGACTGCGACATCGTCAAGGCAACTGGGAAGCTGCCGCCTTCCCCGTTGAAGGAAGCGTTAGACGAATTACTCGACTCCCACTGGTTTCGCTACGTGAAGGCGTTCGATAACACGGCGAAGCACCGGAGCCTTGTGCGACATGGTTTCCATGTCTCCTTTGAGGATGGCGTCGCTGCGGTGCGAATCGACGGCTTCGAATTCAAGGGCAAGTCGTTTCCCCGATACAAGGCGGAGGCATTCCTGACTGGTGTCCTCGAAGTGAAGAATAAAGTGGTGGACTGTGGGCGAAGCCTGAATGACGAGGTGATCCGCGGTCCAGCACGCGGTCTAGCGAAGGAGGGAAATCGATGATCGTGACACCGGACAGCATCGACGAACTGCTGCGAGCGCCCAAGCTCCTCGTGGGGATCGGACATTGGGCAGACAACCCGCCGCGCGAGGGCGCGCTTCAGCTCCGAATGCCGCTGGATGTGGGCGGGGCAGGGAGGACCGGCCTCGAACTGCGGGGCAACACCAACCGCTACTGGACGCCGCAGGACGGTTGCCTGCTGCTGGTCTTCCATGGCGGCGTGATCGAGCGTATGAACGTGTTCCCGCCTGCCACGCATGCCAACCCATTCCTCACCAGCCTTCCCAAGTCTCTGCGTGGCTTGGTACTGAAGCCCGGCGCTCATCGCTACTATCCCTGGACCTTGAATCGGCGCTGGCCTCGTCCGACCGGCGACAATCTGCGGGTTGGCGAAGAAATCGACGAACCGCTGGACAGCTTCGAGGCCGCCATCAAATACTTTTGCACTCGCTGCAATATCTCCGGAGTGCCGCCTTCCCCACCCTTCGAACCGAGGCTCGATCTGCGATGAACACCGAAAGCCTCATCCGAAATGCGCTGGCGCCGTTCTCCTCCGTCGTGCGGAGTGACGTGGGTTTTACCGTCGCCACTCAGTGCCTGTACCCGGACGGCGATGCCGTAGCCGTGACGGTCGTCGGCGATACGGGCCACTACCGGATCACGGATCACGGGGCGGGCTATGCGGCCTTGCAAGCGGCCGGTATTGATGACCCCAAGACTTACTCACGGCGCGCGGTCCGGTTGGCAGAGGAACGTGGGTTGTCATTCCATCTGGGGCAGTTTCAATTGGATGATGTCGATGTGAGTCAGCTCGGCGCCGGCATCTTGATCGTGGCCAATGCCAGCCAGGTCTGGGTACAGGACGTGCTGAACGACGTGACACGGCGTATCGAGCGCGACCTGCGCGAGCGGGTGTTCGACTACGCGAAGACCATCTTCAGCGCCGACCGCATCGAGCGAGACATGCCGCTCTCGGGCGAGAGTACGAAGTCCTACCAGGTCTCGCAGGTGGTTCGGCTGGGGTCGGACCGGCTACTGTTGATAGAGCCGCTGACCAACCACACAAACGCCATCGCCGCTCAGTACCTCAAGTTCAATGACATTGGCCGCGCGCACTCAGATTGGGCGCGCGAGTTCGTGGTGGAACGCAGAAACGAGTGGAAGGCGGAAGACCTCAATATCCTCGGCGAAGTTTCGGAAGGCATCCTGGACATCGAGACCGGGTTGGAGCCTCTGCGGGCACGCTACGCATAGCGGGGGCTCGGTGGCTTGCGTGCCGAACCCGGCATTGCGCCAGTTTGAAATCCGTTCGTGCCGAGCAGCCTCTGCGCGAAGCGCGGTGCGTATCGGGGCCTAAAGGGGCTGCCTTGCAGAGAAGATTCTTCGCTGCGCTCAGAATGACAGACCTTTTGCCGTTTCTTTCACTGACCCACTACCCATCTATCCCGCCGCGTGACCCCGGCGTTTATCTGGAAGACATCGAGCGCTGCGCCTCCGCAGCGGTGCGTTTCGCGGCAACTTAGTCGAGCAAACTCCACCCCGGATCGCCGCGTACGCAAGCCTCGTAGGCGTCCGGCTCCAGCGGTTGCAGGATGCCGGTGGTTTCCTCGCCGTCGCAGCGGATGCGGCAGTGGTGCTCGTTGAGTCCGCGTAACAGGCGGCGGTGCTCCGGTTGGTTGACGTCGTAGCAGTCGCTTTCGACCAGCAACTCGTTGCCGACGAACGTCCCGTGGTGGCGGCCCTCCACCGGCGTGCCGCCGTAGAGGCCGCAGCGCATGTACGCGGTTTGCACGCCGAGGCGCTCGAACTGCACGCGCTTGATCTGGCCGTCGCTGAGCGTGTAGTCAATTTCGCCAGCCAGGAAAATCTGCGTGTCCGGCTCGAAGCGCAGGCGGCGCTCGGTCTTGAGCACCTTGCCCATGCCGCGGCGCGCATCTCCATAGTTGTAGAGCACGACATTGCCCCAGATGCCGAACTCCTTGAAGCAAATCCAGTTGCCGCCGATCCAGCCGGCCGCGACGGGCCGCCCGCCCGGTTGCATCGCAGGGCCGCCGACACCGCGGCCGATGCCCCAGTGGCGGTCGCGCGTGCCCTTGGCGCGATGCAGTTCGATGCGCTCGTCGCCCACCTGGACCCAGCCGGAGACTTCGCCAAAGCCCTCGAAGCCGGCGGTGACGTGACGCTGTCCGCCCCGCGGACGGCCATGTTCGATGGAGCCGTAAGCAGCGTGGTAGACCTGCCGCTTGGTGTCGCGCCATTCCAGGTCGAAGCTGATGCCCTGATCGTTATCCAGCAGCATGTGCCGCCAGGTGCGCAGACCGGAAACGATGGTGGGACGGATGGGCCCCACGTGCAGGTTCATGCGATCCACGCCCAGCGGGCGGAACGCGCGCACGCTGCGATGCATGCCGCGGTGGTTGACGATGGCGTAGGCCTCGGCGATGTCCAGATTGGGGTAGAAACTGCCGCCGGTCGCAATCAGCAGCTCGCCCTTGTCGTCGTGAAACACGTTCCAGTGACGCTCGAAGAAGCGCGGGTCGGTGCTGGCCACCACGCGCACCGGGTCCGGCGTCTGGTGGATGAAGTGATCGTCGATGGGCGCGAGCGGAAACTGCTCGGCGAGATGGGGATCGTCGTTGTGGTCCTGCATGTTCAGCCCAGGCGCAGCGGCAGGCGCGTGGGGCCGCGCGTGACCAGGGAATTGATCCAGGGAATCTGGTCCAGCGATTCGCGGATTTCGATGGACTTGAAGCGCGCCAGAATCGCGGCAATCGCGATCTGGCCTTCGATGCGCGCGAGCGGCGCACCGAGACAAAAATGCGGTCCCTTGCCGAAGGCCATGTGGTAGTTGGGATTGCGCTCGATGTTGAAGCGATTCGGTTCGTCGAACATCTTCGGATCGCGGTTGCAGCCGACCAGCATGAGAAAGATGCGATCGCCCGCCTTGAGCTGGCGCGAGCCCAGCTCGGTGTCTTCGCGGATCAGGCGGCCGACGGAGAGAATGGGACCATCAAAGCGCAACACCTCTTCGATGGCACGCGCCGTGAGGCCAGGCGCGCCGCGCAATTGCTCGGCGGCGTCCGGATGCGCAATCAGCGCGAGCAGCGAATTGTTGATGAGGTTGGCGGTGGTCTCGTGGCCGCCGTTGAGCACCATCATCATGCTGCCGATGAGGTCGTCATCTAGCATGCGATAGCCGTCCAACTCGGTGGCGATGAGCTGCGACAGGATGTCGTCGCGCGGCTCGGCTCTGCGCTCGACGATGGCCTGCCGGAAACACTCGGCCATGGCGGTGGCGCCGCGGCGCGCGCGCTCGTATTTGTCGGTCACGCCGCGCGAGCTGCCGATGAACACCATCATGTCGTCCGACCACTGCTTGGCCTCGAGCAGCCGCGCGCGCGGCACGCCGAGCAAATCCATGATGACCATGCCCGGCAGCATGATCGAGAAACGACGCACGAAGTCGAAGTCCTCGCCGCGCGGCAGTTCGTCCAGCAGCAGCTCGGCAATGTCGGCGATGGATGCGCGCAGCGACTCGAACACCGGCAGGTTCAACACTTGCGCGATGTGGCGACGCAGGCGCGTGTGATCGGGCGGATCGCGAAACACCATCCACTGGCTCAGCCAGCGGATCATCTCCGCCGCCGAATCGCGGGACTGCTCCGGCACGCGATTCTTGAACGGTACCAGGCGATCGGCCGAATAGATCGCGCTGTCGGTGAGCACACGGGTGGCCAGCGCGTAGTCGGTGACGATCCAGCCCGACATCGCCGGACTCCAGTGCACCGGGTCGTCGCGGCGCAGTTGTGCGAACAGACGATGCGGGTCGCGCAGGACCTCGGGTTGGGTCGGGTCGTACGCCGTCGTGAGGGGGATCGTCATCGCGCTTCAAGCTCTCCAATTGAGACTTACGAAAGTAGGTGACAAAAAAACTGTCGTCATGCGCGCGAAGGCGGTGTGCAGTTTTTGCCCCCAATCCAGCCGCAGTCGGGGCTGATGGACTGGATTCCCGCCTTCGCGGGAATGACGGTTTTGAACCGGCTGACTGTCACTCATTTACGAAAGCCTCAATAATGTTTTGTCGAAAGACCTGCGCGTCTTGCGCGTCGAAACGCGCACCGCCGCCGTTCCGGTGATTTATACCTGACTACAATGACGCATGCCCACGTTCGTGCGCCCATGAAAAGCCCGCACTACCAGCTCGACCTCCTGTGCCATGACGCTATCGGCCACAACGCGCGCCTGCATGGCCGACACACCGCGGTGGTTTGCGGCGAGCAGCGTCTGAGTTGGGCGGAGCTGCACCTGCGCACCAACCAGGTGGCCAACGCCATCCTCGGACTGGGCCTGCGCAAGGGCGACAAGGTCTGCACCCTGATGCCCAATTCCATCGCCGCGTTCGAGCTGTTCTGGGGTGTGGTCAAGGCCGGTTGCGTGATTGTGCCCCTGAACACCTTGCTGGACGGCGCGGCGCTGGCGCGGATGATCGACGCCTCCGACGGTCGCCTGATCTTCTGCGATGACAGCACGGTGGCGACGGTCGATGCGGTGCGTGGAGAACTACGCAACATCGACGACGCGGGCTACTTCACGACGGGCCGCGCACGCGAGGGGTGGCTCGACGCCGCTGCACTGGTGAGTGCCGCCGGCAGCGCCGCGCCCGAGGTCAGCATCGGCCTGCACGACACGATGACGATCATGTATTCCTCGGGCACCACCGGCACGCCCAAGGGCATCGAGCACAGTCATCTCGGGCGCCTCAACTATCCCTGGGGATTCTCGGCCGGTGTGCAGATCGACCGCTACTCGGTGGCCATTTGCTCCACGCCGATCTTCGCCTCCGGTACCTGGATCACGATGTTCCCGACGATGTATCGCGGCGGCACCGTGGTGCTGTTGCCGAAGTTCTCGCCGGAGCTGTTTCTCGACGCGGTGCAGCGCGAGCGCGGCACGCACACCTTCATGGTGCCCACGCAGTACATCTCGATACTCCAGCACGGCGTCGAGCGCCACGACACCAGTTCCCTGCGGGTCATCATCAGCGCCGGTCAGACGCTGCTGCAATCGACCTTCGATGCGCTGCGTCAAACGTTTCCGCAGGCCGGCATCTACGAGATTTATGGCATGACAGAGGGCTTCTCCACCCTCGCGATTCCACAGGATGCCGAGCGCGGCAAGCGCGGTTCCGTCGGCAAGCCTTCGTTCCTGGAAGACATCCGCATCATCGCCACGGGCGGGTCGCTAGCGGAATTGCCGACAGGCGAAGTCGGCGAGATCGTCGCCTACGGCCCCGGCATGATGAAGGGCTACTACGGTCGTCCTGAGCTGACAGACCAGACCACGTGGATCGGCGAGGGCGGCCGCACCTACCTGCGCAGCGGCGATATCGGGTATCTCGACACGGACGGTTTCCTCTACGTCTGCGGTCGGCTCAAGGACATGATCAAGTCCGGCGGCATCAACATCTACGCGGTCGATCTCGAACAAATCCTCATCCAGCATCCCGATGTGAGCGAGGTGGCCGTCATCGGCGTGCCGCATGAGAAGTGGCAGGAGACGCCGGTCGCCGTGGTCGTTCCGCGCGCGGGGGCCGCGGTCGCTTCAGAGGAGTTGCGCGCCTGGGCGAATGAGCGCCTGGCCAAGTATCAGCGGCTCAGCGCCGTGATTCTGCGCCCCGACTTTCCGCGCGCGACCTATGGCAAGGTGCAGAAGCAGGCGCTGCGCGAGGAGTATCGCGGGTTGTATCCCTAGCCGTCCCTGGTGGATTCGCGTCGCGTATACAACATTGGCTTGGCCGAACCGGATGGTGGATAATCCTATCGCAAACCCCAATACAGGCCAAGGTGTCGCGTAAATTCTGGTTTGAGGAAAGCGGGCCATGCCCGCGACAGCCGGCCTCAGAAGTGCCCAGTACTTTCCAGCAACTCGACTACACGCCGCTCGGCCCAGCTATCGAGCCGCCAGTTTTCGATGAACCCGCAGTGTCCGCCGCGATCGGTCAGATCGCAGGACACGACCGATCCGCGTGCGGCCAGTCCTTCAAAATCCCGGATGGGTATCACCGAGTCGTCGCGCGCGCTGATGACGGCGATGGGCGAGGGCGAGTCCATCAGCATGGCCGGCGTGAGCGTGTACACGGCCAGATACTCGTCGAGGCTCGCGTACTCCGTGTGGTCGGCGACGAACCGGCGCGTGACCTCGACGAAGCAATCGAGCTTGCGGTAGATGCTGAAGTCGTAATGCGGCCAGGCGCGGCGCTTGGCCTCCAAGGTGTCGCGCCAGCGGCCGAGAAAATACTTGCGGAAAATGACCGGGCCGTCGTCGATGGCCTTGAGCGTGGCGCCCGGATCGATGGCAGGTGAAATCGCAATCGTCAGGCGCGGCGTCGTTCCGAGCGCCGGGCCTTGCAAGGCGACGCGCAGCGCGAAATTCCCGCCTAACGAAAATCCGATCACGTAGAACGGCGCGGACGAATCGAGCTGGCGAATAGCCGCGACCGCACCCAGCACCTCGGCCATGCGCGCCGAGTGAAACATCTCCTCGTTCAGGTCATGTGTGAGGGCGTGATCGCGCAGGTTCAGGCGAAACACGTTGTAGCCGCGCGCGAACAGACATGCGGCCATCGAGTAGAGGTAGCTGGAGTCGTGGCAGCCCTCCCAGCCGTGAATCAGAATCACCAGGCCGCGCGAGTCTCCGCTGGTTTGCGAGGTATGCCGGCCGGTGAGGCGCACGCCGTCGCCGCAGTCGAGGATGTGCGAAGTGGAAAGGGCGTTGAGGTCGAGCCCGCGGCGATTCCAGCGCCGATGAACCGGCCGCTTGCTCGCGAGCGTCGATTGCAGGCCGGCGGAGCGCAGGCCGAAGGCCGGAGAAAACGCTGTTGGAGTGGGAGATGAGGCGACCATTGTTCGGACCGGAAAATCCTTGCCACGGATTGCACGGAGTTCACGGATTGAAAAGCCAAGGCCTCCGCCATTGCTTTATCCGTGTTAATCCGTGTAATCCGTGGCTGAGAATCTTTCGGCTCAGCCCTCCGCAATCCGCTTCAGCAGGTTCTCGTAGATGCGCGACAGCGGTTCCAGATCGGCCACGCGCACGTGCTCGTCGATCTTGTGGATGCTGTCGTTGATCGGGCCGATCTCGATCACTTCGGCGCCCCAGGGCGCGATGAAGCGGGCGTCGGACGTGCCGCCGCCGGTGAAGAGCTGCGGGCTCTCGCCCGTGACATCAAAGATGGCCGCGCGCGCGGCTTCGATCAGGCGCCCGGAGCGGGTCAGAAAGGGCTGGCCGCTGTGCCACCACTGCGCCTCGTACTGCGGGCACCAGCGGTCGAGCACGGCACGCGTTCGCGCTTTCAATTCTTCTGCTTTCGACTCGGTCGAATAGCGGAAGTTGAAGACCGCTTCCGCAGTGCCGGGAATGACGTTGTTGGCGCCGGTGCCGGCGTGGAAGTTGGAGATCTGGAACGAGGTCGGCGGGAAGTGCTCGTTGCCCTCGTCCCAGCGTGTCGCAATCAGTTCGGCCAGCGCAGGTGCAAGCCGATGCACCGGGTTGTCGCCCTTGTGCGGATAGGCGACGTGACCTTGCTTGCCTATGACCTTGAGATTGCAACCGAGCGAACCGCGCCGGCCGACCACGATGCGATCACCCAGACGCTGGTCGCTGGACGCTTCGCCGACGATGGCGAAATCCGGCACCACGCCGCCCTCGCCGAGCAGGCGCACGACGTGCTGCGTGCCGTGCAAGGCCATGCCTTCCTCGTCACTGGTGACGAGAAACGCGAGCGTGCCGGGGTAGGTACTGTTTGCGCCGTTTGCGAGCAGGCGTTCGACCGCACAGACCATCGCGGCGAGACCCGACTTCATGTCGGCCGCGCCGCGGCCGTAAAGCACGCCATCTCGGACCTCGGGCGTGAATGGGTCGCTCTTCCATTGTTCGAGCGGCCCGCTCGGCACGATGTCGGTGTGCCCCGCGAGTATCGTCAGCGGCCGGCCGATGCCGTGCGTGGCCCAGAGGTTGGTCACGCCGTCGGAGTTGAGGTACTCGATCTTGAAACCGAGCGGGCGCAGACGCTGCGCAATCAACTCGCAACAGCCGGCGTCGTCAGGCGTGTTCGAGCGCCGCTCGATCAGGTCGCAGGCCAGGTCAAGAACGGGATTCACAGATCGCGCAGCAGCTCGTTGATGCCGACCTTGGCTCGCGTCTTCTCGTCCACGGTCTTGACGATGACCGCGCAGCTCAGGGAGTACGCGCCGCCATCCTTCGGCAGCGAGCCTGCGACCACGACCGAGCCGGGCGGTATGCGTCCGAAGATGATCTCGCGCGTCTCGCGGTTGTAGATCGGCGTGGACTGGGTGATGAACACGCCCATCGAGACCACGCAGCCCTTGCCGACGACCACACCCTCGACGATCTCCGAGCGCGCGCCGATGAAGCAGTCATCCTCGATGATGGTGGGATTGGCTTGCAGCGGTTCCAGCACGCCGCCGATGCCGGCGCCGGCCGAGATGTGGCAGCGCGCGCCGATCTGCGCGCAGGACCCGATGCTCGCCCAGGTATCCACCATCGTGCCGGTGCCGACATGCGCGCCGATGTTGACGAACGAGGGCATCAGGATGGTGCCGGGCGCGAGGTACGCGCCCTTGCGCACTGTCGCCGGCGGCACGATGCGCGCGCCTTGCTTGGTGAAATCCTCAGCGCTCCAGCCGTCGAACTTCAGCGGCACCTTGTCGTAGCCGGCCAACTGGCCCATGACGATGGGCACGTTGTCGTGAAAGCGGAAGTAAAGCAGCACCGCTTTCTTGAGCCACTGATTGACGTGCCAGCCGTCGCTGGTGGGTTCGGCGACGCGTGCGGCGCCGCTGTCCAGCAGCGCGATGGCCGCGGTCACAGCTTGGTGCACCTTCGCATCGTTGCGGTCGAGCGTGGCGCGGTTTTCCCAGGCGGCGTCGATGGTTTGTTCGAGTGTGGTCATGGAGGTCAAGAAAAGATTTTTCGGTCTGATGAGATTTTCGGAACGGATGACGACTTGTCGATTCAAGACCGTCATTCCTTCAATCGGAATGACTCCCGCGAAGGCGGGAATCCAGTTTTCGCCCGCTGCTCCAACCGCCGTTCAGGCTGATGGACTGGATGCCCGCTTTCGCGCGCATGACGAGATTCGGAAGGGTTGTTCGGAGTTTCCCCAAGCGTTTTCAAACGGCATCGCTGCGATCCAAGGTGCGTGTCAGCACTTCGCGCAGTTCTTCGAGCAGTTCCTCGTCGGTGATCGGCTGATGGCTGCGATCCGTAACGAAGAACACGTCCTCGGCGCGCTCGCCAATGGTGGCGATCTTGGCGGAGTCCAGAACAATGCCGCGCCGGTGGAACACGCGGCCGATCATCGACAACAGGCCCGGCTGGTCGGCGGTGACCAGTTCCAGAATCGTGCGGCCACGCGCCGCATCCTGGCTGAAGTAAACCGTTGTCGGCGTGTTGAAATGCTTGAGCCGGTGAGGCATGCGCCGGTTGACGTCAATCACCGAGACGCCTGTATCGGCGAGCACCGTGCGCAGTTGCGTGCCGATTTCCTTCAAGCGGTGCGCGTGTTGAATCGGCGAGCCATCACCTTCCATCACCACGTAGGAATCGAGCACGAAATCGTCTGCCGTGGTGTTGATGCGGGCGTCGAGAATGGTCAGACCCAGGCGTGCGAGCACGCCGGTGGAAAGCGCGAACAGGTGATCTCGGTCGCGCATGTACACGAACACCGTGGTGCCGCGCCCACCGACGTTGTCCACCAGCACCAGCGGCAATTTGTCCTCGCTGGCGGACTGGATGGCAGGCAGATGCCAGGCGAGTTCTTCGGGCGAATGGCGCAGGAAATATTCGTTGCCGAAGCGGGGCCAGATTTTCTCGGCAGATTCGCTGGTGATGCCACGCTCCGCCAGCAGCTTTGCGGCTTCGCGCCGGGCCTCATCGACCATCTCTTCCTGTCGTAGCGGATTCTCCGGGCCGCGTTCCAGTGCGCGCCCGGTGGACTTGTAAAGCTCCATCAGCAGCGACTCGCGCCAGGAATTCCACAGCGCGGGGTTGGTGGCGCGGATGTCGGCAACGGTCAGCAGGAAGAGGTAATCCAGATGCGTGCGGTCGGCGATCTTGCGCGTGAAGTCGGCGATGATCTGCGGATCGCTGATGTCGGCGCGCTGCGCGGTCAGCGACATCACCAGGTGATTCTTCACCAGCCACTCGACCAGCTCGGCGTCCGGATGCGAGAAGCCGTGGTTGAGGCAGAACTCGAGCGCCTCGGCCGCGCCGATGTCGGAGTGATCGCCGCCACGGCCCTTGGCCATGTCGTGGAAGAAGCCGGCGAGATACAGCAACTCGGGCTTGCCCAGCTTGACCAGCAGACTGCTGCAGAAGGGCATTTCGTGACGGAAGCGCTCCATCGCGAAGCGCCGCAGATTGCGCACCACGTAAAGCGTGTGCTCGTCCACAGTGAGGGTATGGAACAGGTCGTACTGCATCAGTCCCACGACCTTGCCGAAGGCCGGCAGATAACGGCCGAGCACGCCGTAGCGGTTCATGCGCCGCAGGTTGCGGGTGAGGCCGCGACCTTCGCGGAACATCTCGATGAACAGCGCGCGGGCGCGTACGTCGTCGCGCACCTCGGCGGTCATCAGGCGCGAGTCGCGCAGAATCAGCCGCACGGTCTGGGCACGAATACCTTCCAGGCCGGGGTGCTGCTGCATCAGCAGGAATATTTCCAGCAGCGCTTCGGGGTGCTCGCGGAAAACGGACTCGCTGCGCACTTCCATGAAGCCGTTGCGAATTTGGAAGCGGGGGTTGACGATCTTCACCGCGGCATCCGGCAGCGCGTGCAGGATGGCTTCCTCGAACAACTGCAGGAGCATGTCGTTGAGGCAGCTCAGCGACTTGATGGTGCGGTAATACAACTGCATGAACTGCTCGACCGCCTGGTTCGGGTGCGTGGGGTCGCTGTTCTCGTAGCCGAACAGGCTGGCGATTTTGATCTGGTGGTCGAACAGCAGCCGGTCTTCGCGTCGGCCGGTGATCATGTGCAGGGCAAAGCGCACGCGCCACAGGAAATCCTGCCCGGCGAAAAGGTCGTCGCACTCCTGCTTGGTCAGAAAGCCGTGATCGCGCAGCTCGCCGAGGGTACTCGCGCCGAAGTGACGCTTGGCCACCCAGCCGATCATGTGGATGTCGCGCAGCCCGCCTGGGCTCTCCTTGACATTGGGTTCGAGCTTGTAGCCGGTGTCGTCGTATTTGCGATAGCGCGCGGCTTGCTCCGCTTTCTTGGCTCGGAAAAAGTCGGCCACCGGCCATACCTGATCCGGCGTCAGCCGCTGCTGCATGGCCGCGAACAGCGCGGCGTCGCCGGTCAGCCAGCGTGCTTCCATCAGGTTGGTGATGACCGTGATGTCCTTGGCCGCCTCGCTCGCGCACTCGTCCACCGAGCGCACGCTGCTGCCGAGTTCGAGCCCAATATCCCAGAAGAACGCGGTGAGTTTTTCGAGCGAACTGTGAAAACGTTCCAGCCCGGTACCGTCGTGCAGAATCAGAATGTCGATGTCCGACGCCGGCAGCAGCTCGCCGCGGCCATAGCCGCCAACGGCGACGAGCGCGATTCCCGGCGACTGGGCCGACAGGTGCCTCAGCCAGGCTTCGCGCAGGACTTCGTCGACCAGGTGCGCGCGCGCGCGAACCAGCGATTCCGCCGCCTGGCCGTCGTCGAACAGATTGAGCAGGCGTCCGCGCCCCCAGGCCAGGGTCGCGCGAAAGGCGGCAACCGGCTTACCGTCGTCCGCCCGCAGCCGTGCCCGCACTTTGCGTGGCGAAAACACGCTGGCGGATTCGTCTTCGGCGAGTTCGAGTTCGGCGCCCACGGGGGAAAGCAATCGGTAGCCGTTAGCAGTTGGCCGTCAGGAACGGCGATGCGTCACTGTAACTGCTAACGGCTAAAGCGAGCGAAGCGAGTGTCCTAACGGCTACCGACTGCCTCAAACCGCTTCCCCCTCGCGCAAGGTCAGAACCTCATACCCGGTTTCGGTGACGAGCACCGTATGTTCCCACTGCGCCGAGAGCGAATGATCCTTGGTCACCACGGTCCAGCCGTCGGGCAGCAGCTTCACGTCGGCGCGTCCGGCGTTGAGCATGGGCTCCACCGTGAAGCACATGCCGGCTTCGAGTTCGACGCCGGTGCCGGGCTTGCCGTAGTGCAGCACCTGGGGCTCCTCGTGGAACACACGACCGATGCCGTGGCCGCAGTATTCGCGCACAACCGAATAGCCGCGCGACTCCGCGTGCCGCTGGATCACGTAGCCGAGATCGCCCAGTTTCACGCCCGGACGGATGCAGCGGATGCCGGCGATCATCGCTTCGCGCGTGGTTTCCACCAGCCGGCGCGCCAGCACCGCGGGCTCGCCCAGATAAAAGGTCTGGCTGGTATCGCCGTGCCAGCCGTCCTTGATGACGGTGACATCGATATTGATGATGTCGCCGCGCTTCAGCACCTTGGGGCTGGGAATACCGTGGCAGACCACGTGGTTGACCGAGGTGCAGATCGACTTCGGGAAGCCCTTGTAATTGAGCGGGGCAGGGACGCAGCCCAGATCTTCGGTGATGAAGCGGTGGGCAATGCGGTCGAGTTCCTCGGTGGAAATGCCGGCCTTGACGTGCGGGCCGATCATGTCCAGCACCTGCGCCGCAGCCCGGCCGGCCTCGCGCATCTTCTGGCGCTCGGCCAGGTCCTTGTAGGTGATGCCCATGCGGGAGGGGGTTTCCGATTCCATCAGGTGTCGCTGTCGTCCAGTGAGTCCGCGTGGTCACGCGGTTGAGAGAGCAAGCCGCGCATGCTATAAAGCCGCGCTTTTTTTGGCAACGAAGCGCTTGATGGACATTCGTCACGCTTCAAATCTCATCCGCCGCCGGCCTTGGGTGCATCCGTACTTCCTCCGGCGCGGTCAGTCTCAACCCAAGGAGTGGTAAACATGTCGAGCATCACCATGCGCCAGTTGCTGGAGGCGGGGGCACACTTCGGCCACCGCACGCGTTACTGGAACCCGAAGATGGAGTCTTACATCTTCGGCAGCCGCAACAAGATCCACATCATCAACCTCGAGAGCACGCTGCCGCTGCTCAAGGACGCCTGTTCCTATGTCGGCAAGATGGCCGCCAACGGCGGGCGCGTGCTGTTCGTCGGCACCAAGCGCGCCGCGCGCGAGGCCATCGAGACCGAGGCCCAGCGTTGCGGCATGCCCTACGTCAGCCAACGCTGGCTGGGCGGCGCGCTGACCAACTTCAAGACCATCAAGGGCTCGATCAAGCGTCTGGCCGAGATGGAAAAGCAGATCGAGGACGGCAGCATCAACCGCCTGTCCAAGAAGGAGCAGCTCCTGTTCTCGCGCGAAATCGAGAAGCTGCGCCGCTCGCTCGGCGGCATCAAGGACATGCCGAGCCTGCCGGACTGCCTGTTCGTGATCGATACCGGCTACGAGAAGATCGCCATCGCCGAGGCCCGCAAGCTGGGCATCCCAGTGGTCGCCGTGGTCGATTCCAATAACGACCCCGAGCTGATCGACGTGGTCATCCCCGGCAACGACGACGCCACCCGCGCGATCAAGGTGTACGCACAGTGCATCGCCGACGCGATCATCGAAGGCCGCAGCGTCAGCACCGTCGCGCCGCGTGGCGAGGACGCCGACGAATCGGCTCCGTCGGAAGACCGTCGCGAGCGTCGTCCGCGTGGGCCGCGCAAGCCCGCCGGTCGCGGCGAGCGCGCGGAGGCCTGAGTCATGGCAGCAGTGACAGCAAGCCTGATCAAGGAGTTGCGCGAGCGTACTGGCGCCGGCATGGGCGATTGCAAGAAGGCGCTCGAAGCCGTCGAGGGCGACCTCGACAAGGCGGTCGAGAAGCTGCGCATGGACGGCGCGGCCAAGGCCGACAAGAAGGCCGGTCGCACGGCGGCCGAGGGCATCATCGCCGTGGCGTCCAATGCCGAGGCAGTGGCGCTGGTCGAGGTCAATTGCGAGACCGACTTCGTCGCCAAGGGCGAGGACTTCCGTTCGCTGGCGCGCGACGCGGCGCAAGCCGCGCTCACTCATCAGCCGGCGAGCGTCGAGGCGCTGGTTGCGCTCAAGACCGGCGACAAATCCCTGGACGAGCGTCGTCGCGAACTGATCGGCCGCATTGGCGAGAATCTGACGATTCGCAGAGTCGAGATCGTCATGTCCGCCGGTGGACCCTTAGTGACCTATATCCATCCGGGCGACAAGATTGCCGTGGCGCTCTCACTCAAGACCGGTAGTGTCGATCTGGGACGTGATCTGGCCATGCACATCGCGGCCATGTCACCGCGCGCCGTGGACCCGACCAGCATCTCTGCAGAGGTGATTGCGTCCGAGCGGCGCATCATCGAGGCGCAGATTGCGCAGGAGCAGGCCGAAGAGGCCGAGGCGGGCAAGAAGCCCAAGCCCGCTGAAATCCTCGCCAAGATGCTGGACGGCAAGGTCAACAAGTTCCTCGACGAGCAGACCCTCATCGGTCAGCCGTTCGTGAAGAACGATGCCTACGGCATGAAGGCCGACGCCAAGGTGCGGGACGTGCTGGCTGCGCAGAAGGCGTCCGTGGCGCAGTTCGTGCGGCTGGCGGTAGGCGAGGGCATCGAGAAGAAGCAGACCGACTTCGCGGCCGAAGTGGCGGCGGCGACGAAAGTCTGATTGCTTGCGGTAGACTCTTGATTCAAAAGGAGGCCCCGGAAACGGGGCCTCTTTCTATAAACCCTTTGACCCCCTATGAGCGATCAGCCGGCCTACCGACGCATCTTGTTGAAGCTTTCCGGTGAGGCCCTCATGGGCGACCTCGATTTCGGCATTTCGCCCAAGGTCATGTCCTTCGTGGCCGAAGAACTCCGGGGTGTCGTCGCCGCTGGTATGCAGGTGGCGCTGGTCGTGGGAGGCGGCAATATTTTTCGCGGCGAGGGACTGGCGCGCGCCGGCATGGATAGAGTGACCGGCGACCAGATGGGCATGCTGGCCACGGTCATCAACGCGCTCGCGATCCAGGACGCCATCGAGCGCGTGGGTTTGGAAGCGCGGGTGCAGTCCGCCATTCGCATCAACGAGGTCTGCGAGGATTTCATCCGTCGCCGTGCCGTCCGCCATCTCGAGAAAGGCCGTGTCGTGATTTTCGGCGCCGGCACCGGCAATCCTTTCTTCACGACGGACTCGGCAGCAGCGCTGCGCGCGGTGGAGATCGGCGCGGACCTGATGCTGAAGGCGACCAAGGTCGATGGCATCTACACCGCCGATCCGAAGAAGGACAAGACCGCGACGAAATACGAGGAGCTGACCTACGACGTCGCGCTCGACCGTCGTCTGGCGGTGATGGACCAGACGGCACTGGTGATGTGCCGTGACCACAAGATGAACCTGCGCGTGTACGACATGGATCGGCCGGGCGCGCTCATGCGTATCGTCATGGGCGATGAATCCATTGGCACGCGCGTTTTTGCATAAGGAATTCCGATGATCAACGACATCAAGAAAGAAGCCGGCGAGCGCATGCAGAAGTGCATCGACGCGCTCAAGACCGGTCTCGCAAAAATTCGCACCGGTCGCGCCAGCACCGGGCTACTCGACCACGTCATGGTCGAGTACTACGGCTCGGAAGTGCCGCTGTCGCAGGCCGCCAACGTGGTGGTCGAAGACGCGCGCACGATTTCGATCACGCCCTGGGAAAAGAACATGGTCAACCCGATCGAGAAGGCCATCATGAAGTCTGACCTGGGCCTCAACCCCAACACGGCGGGAACGATCATCCGCATCGTCATGCCTCCTCTCACTGAAGAGCGGCGCCGTGACATGGCCAAGGTCGTGCGCGGCGAAGCCGAGGGCGCGCGGGTGGCGATTCGCAACGTGCGGCGCGATGCGAACCAGGACATCAAGGAACTGGCCAAGGAAAAAATGATCAGCACCGACGAAGAAAAGCGCGGCGAAACCGAAATCCAGAAGCTCACCGACCAATTCGTCGCCAGGGTGGACGAGACCGCGGCCACGAAGGAAAAGGAGTTGATGTCGCTGTGATCGCTTCGACCACGGCACGATGCATGTTCTGCGAACGCCCGGGCCTTTCGTGATTCAACCGCCTGCACCGCTGCTGCGTCAGAGCGTGCCGACGCACGTCGCCGTCATCATGGACGGCAACGGGCGCTGGGCCAGCCAGCGCGGCGAGCCGCGATCTTTCGGTCATCGCGCCGGGGTTCGTGCGGCCCGTCGCATCCTGCGCTGCGCGCATCGTCACGGCGTCGAATACCTCACCGTGTTTGCCTTCAGCCAGGAGAACTGGCGGCGTCCGCAAACCGAGGTGAGCCTGCTCATGCAGTTGTTCATCCGCACCCTCGCGCGCGAGATGAACGCCCTGCACCGCAACGGAGTGCGCATGCGTTTCATCGGCGACCACACGGATTTTTCGCCGATTCTGCGCGACGAAATGCAACGCTCGGCGGAGCTGACGCGGAACAATACCGGACTCAAATTGAATGTCGCGGTGGGCTACGGCGGGCAATGGGATGTGGCGCTGGCTGCTCAGAAGCTTGCCGACCGCGGCGAGCCGATCACGGCCGAGAGTCTGGAGGCGAACCTCGACACCGCCGGAATTCCGCATCCCGACCTGCTGATTCGCACCGGCGGCGAGAAGCGCATCAGCAACTTTCTGTTATGGCAACTGGCCTACGCCGAGTTGTACTTCTGCGACACCTTGTGGCCCGACTTCGGCGACAGCGATTTTTCCCTGGCGCTCGACTGGTATGCCTCGCGCGAGCGCCGTTTCGGACGGGTTCCGGAAGGCGTCTGATGAAACCGCGCCCGCTCCTGGCCGTTTGCCAGGCTGCACCGGAAGCGCCCCTCCTGCTCGCTGAGCCCGTGGCCGAGCGTTCGCGCACATGTTGATCCAGCGTGTCCTGACCGCGTTGGTCCTGCTGCCGCTTCTGATCGCAGCGATCTGGTATCTGCCGCCGTCGTTGCTCTATGCCGTGTTCTGCGCTGCGGGCCTGATTGCTGCCTGGGAATGGGCGGGACTCATCGGTAAAGCTCGTTCGCCGCAGGCGGTACGCATCGGTTTCGTCGGCGTGGTTGGCGCATCGATGCTGTGCATGTGGTTGCTGCGCGAGCATGCGGTGTGGGCGGTGATGGGGGCCATCGTCTGGTGGTTCTATGCGCCGATTCTGCTGCGCGGATTTCCGCAGAATTTCGAACAGCATCCGCTGGGCGTGCTCTCCATGAGCCTGATCGGCCTCTTGATGCTGGTGCCGACGATGCTCGCACTGTGGATGCTGCGCGAGATGCAGGACGGTGCGTTGCGCGTGTTCTTCCTGTTTTTCCTGATCTTCGCGGCCGACACGGGTGCGTATCTGGCAGGTCGCAACTTCGGCAAGCGCAAGCTCGCGCCGGCGGTCTCTCCAGGCAAGACGCTGGAAGGGATGATCGGCGGACTGCTGCTGTGCGCGGCCTGGGCGCTGTGCGCCGGACCGCTGGTATTTCGATTGGAATCGGTGACGCAGATCGTGATGGTGGTCGGCCTGAGCCTGATCGTCGCCGTGTTTTCCGTGGTCGGCGATCTATGCGAAAGCATGTTCAAGCGGGTAGCCGGCGTGAAGGACAGCGGCAGCCTCCTGCCCGGTCACGGCGGCATGCTGGACCGGGTGGACAGTCTGCTCGCGGGTGCGCCGTTCATGGCCCTGGGGCTGAGCCTGTTGAAGATCTGACGATGCTCAGACTCCTGGTTCTCGGCGCAACTGGTAGCGTCGGTCGCAGCACCTTGGACGTGGCGGCGCGCCATACGGACCGGATCCAGGTCGTCGCGCTGGCGGCGAATCGCGATGTCGACGGCATGTTCGATCTGGCGCGCCGGTTCCGCCCTCAGATCGTGGCGATGGCCGATGCGGATGCCGCAGGACTGCTTAGCGCAAGACTTAGAGCGCTCGATCTTCGGATTGAAGTTCTCTGCGGCATTTCCGCTGTTGCGGAACTCGCGGCCGATGCTTCGACCGACACTGTGATGTCCGCCATCGTAGGCGCGGCGGGACTCACCCCAACCCTCGCCGCGATTCGGGCCGGCAAGCGCGTGCTGATCGCCAACAAGGAGCCGCTGGTGATGGCCGGCCGCTTGATGATCGAAGAGGCGCGTATCTGCCGCGCGACACTCATTCCCATCGACAGCGAGCACAACGCGATCTTCCAGTGCCTGCCCGCGCACTATCGCTGCGGCGATGTTCCGGCTGGCGTGCGGCGCCTGATTCTCACGGCCTCGGGCGGGCCGTTCCGCGAGTTGCCCTTGCATGAGTTGGCAGGAGTGACGCCCGAACAAGCGGTGCGCCATCCCAACTGGTCGATGGGGCCGAAGATTTCGGTGGACTCGGCGACCTTGATGAACAAGGGCCTGGAACTGATCGAAGCCGCGGCGCTGTACCAGCTTCCGCCATCGCAACTCGACGTGGTGGTGCATCCGGAAAGCGTGATCCACTCGCTGGTGGAGTACGTCGACGGCTCTACCCTGGCGCAACTGGGCCAGCCCGACATGCGTGTTCCGATCGCCCACGCGCTGGCCTGGCCGGAGCGCTGGGAGTCGGGTGTCGGCGGACTGGATTTCGCGTCGCTGGCCTGCCTGCGCTTCGCGCCGCCGGACCTGGAGCGCTTTCCCTGTCTGCGGTTGGCGCGCGAGGTGCTCGCAGTCGGCGGAATCCTCCCCAACGTATTGAACGCGGCGAACGAAGTTGCGGTCGAAGCGTTTCTTCAGGGCAGGCTGGGGTTCGTGGGAATACCGCAGATGGTCGAGCGTTGTTGCGAAAAAGCCGTCGCGGCCGGTCTGCCGGCGCCAGCGGATATCGAATCGGTCCTGTTTGTCGACCAATGGTCGCGTGCCTACTGCCGCGAACAATTTGAAGGTGTAGCACGTGCTTGATCTGGCTTGGTCGGTGTTCGGCTTCATCTTCGCGCTGAGCGTTCTCGTCTGCTTTCACGAGTTCGGGCATTACTGGGTCGCCCGCAGGCTCGGTGTGAAGGTGCTGCGCTTCTCTCTCGGCTGGGGCAAGCCCTGGAAGAGTTTCTACACCCGCGACGGGGTGGAGTGGGCATTGGCGCCATACCCCATCGGGGGTTACGTGAAGATGCTGGACGAGCGTGAGGCGCCGGTCGATCCAGCGGAAAAACACCTCGCCTTCAATAACCAGTCCGTGCCCAAGCGCATGGCGATTCTGGTGGCCGGACCGCTTGCCAATTTCCTCCTGGCCATCGCGCTGTACTGGCTGATTTTCATGCTCGGTGTGCAGGGCATGCGGCCGCTGATTGCGGCGCCGGTGGCGGGTACCGCCGCGGCGCAAGCCGGCTTGCAGGCTGGAGAAGAGATTCTGGCCGTCGACGGCAAAGCGGTGCCGACCTGGGCCGAATTGCGCGTCACCTTGATGGACAAGGTGCTCGGCTCGGGTTCGATCCAATTGCGCGTGTTGGGCGAGGACAAACAGCAGCGCAATGTCAGCATTGCGCTGGACACGGTCCGCAGCGATCCGGAATTCATGTTCGAGGATCTGGGCCTGGACTCCTGGCAGCCGCGCATCGACCCGGTGCTGGGAACGATTCAGCGCGACAGCGCCGCCGCCGCGGCCGGCATGCAGACGGGGGATCGGGTTCTGTTCGTCGAAGATAAACCAGTCGAGGACTGGAGTGCCCTGGTCCAAGAAGTTCGCGAGCGTCCCGGTTCGATAACCCGATTCGGGATCGAACGCGCCGGCAGCCGAATCGAGATCACCGCCGTGCTCGCGAGTGCAAGCGAGGGCGGAAAACAGATTGGCCGCCTGGGCGCCGGGCCTTCGGTGAACGAGGACTTGTGGCAGAATCTGCGTGCTGTGCGGCAGCTTGGCCCGATAGATGCGGTACCTGCGGCGGTCGAACAGGTGTGGCAAATGTCGCAGCTCACGCTGCGAGTCATCTGGCACATGCTGAAAGGCGAGGTTTCGGTCAAGAACGTCAGCGGTCCGATTCAGATTGCGCAGGTGGCAGGAGATTCGGCGCAAGTTGGACTGATTTCATTCCTCAGTTTCATGGCGGTGGTCAGCATCAGCCTCGGCGTGCTGAATCTGCTGCCGGTCCCCTTGCTCGATGGGGGACATCTGGTGATGTTTGCAATAGAGGGAGTCAAGGGAAGACCCCTGTCTGAGCGCGCTCAGATTGCTGCGCAATACGTGGGTCTGGCGTTCATCGGCATGCTGATGGTGCTGGCTTTGTTCAACGACATCATGCGCCTGGTTTGAAGGCGCGGAAGATAGATCCCTCGATGGGTCAACTAGAAAAGCGTCACACCGTTAGGTTCGGGCTGAAACTGATTGCGGGCGCGGCGGCCATGATGTGGCTTCCTTCGGCCATTGCCTTCGAGCCCTTCACCATTCGCGCAATCAAGGCCGAGGGTCTCGAACGACTCGACGAAGGTACGGTGCTCACCTACCTGCCGCTGTCGGTGGGCGACACCATGAACGACCAGACCTCGCGCCAGGCTTTGCGCGGACTCTATTCATCGGGTCTTTTCGAAGACGTGCGGCTGGAGCGCGAGGGCGACGTGCTCGTCATCTTCCTCAAGGAGCGTCCGGCCATTTCGTCCTTCGAAATCGAAGGCAACAAGAAAGTCGGCGGCGACGAGCTCAACGAATCGCTCAAGAATCTCGGGCTGACCGAGGGCGAGCTGTTCAAGCGCGAACTGCTCGATGGCGTGGAGCAGGAACTGCAGCGTCAGTATTACGCCAACGGCTACTACGACGTGGAGATCAAGACCGCGGTGGAGCCGCTGCCGAACAATCGCGTGGGCATCAAGATCGACGTGACCGAGGGCAAGGTCACGACCATCCGCGACATCAACATCCTCGGCAATCATGTGTTCTCGCGAGAGGAGCTGTTCGAGGTCTTCAAACTCGACAAGACTAACCGCTGGGAACCGCTCCAGAAGTCCGACCGCTACTCCAAGCAGCAGCTCGGCGGCGATATCGAAGCGCTGACCTCGTACTACCAGGATCGCGGGTACCTGAAGTTCGACGTGACCTCGGTGCAGGTGCAGTTGTCTCCGACCAAGGAAGACATCTACATCACGCTCAACCTCGAGGAAGGCGACCGCTACAAGATCAAGGATTCGCGTTTCAGCGGCGAGACCGTGCTGACGCCGGAGTTCATGAAGCTGTTCTTGTCCACGCGCAACGGCGAGTGGTTCTCGCGCAGGGAAGCCACGGAGAGCGCCAACCGAATCGAAGCGGCGCTATCGGACGTGGGCTATGCCTTCGCCAAAGTCACGCCGTTGCCGGAGGTGGACGAAGCCTCAAAGGAAGTCACGCTCAACTACGCCATCGATTCCGGCAAGCGCGCCTACGTCCGGCGCATCAATTTCACCGGCCACGGCAAGACGCACGACGAAACCCTGCGCCGCGAAATGCGCCAGCTCGAAGCCGCGCCGTTCTCCAAGAGCAGCGTCGAGCGTTCGCGTGTGCGCCTGGCGCGTCTGCCGTTCGTCGAAGAGGCGGAGGTCGAGACTCAGCCGGTGGCCGGCACCGACGATCTGGTCGACGTCAACTTCAAGGTCAAGGAAAGGCCACCGGGATCGATTCAGTTCGGCGTGGGCTTTTCGGGATCGCAGGGCTTTCTCGTCAGCGGCAACCTCACCCACACCAATTTTCTGGGCACCGGCAACCGGGTGAGTCTGGAAGCCAACAACAACTCCATCGCCCGCGCCTTCAGTGCGAGCTGGACCGATCCGTACTTCACCAACGACGGCATCAGCCAGACCGTTTCGGTGTTCTACCGGCGTGCGGAATCGGTCATCCGGCAGAGTTCGGGTTTCAACTTCAACACGGTCGGCACCTCGCTGACCTACGGCATCCCGCTGTCGGAATTCACCGCGCTGCGCGCCGGTGTCGGCGTGGAGCAGACCGCGATCGACACCTTCGCCAATTCCACGTCCGACCAAGTCCTGCAGTTCGTGGTGGACAACGGCACCGAGTTCACCGACTTCGAGTTCCGTACCGGCATTTCGCGCGATACGCGCAATCGAACGTTTTTCGCATCGCGCGGATCGCTGCACCAGTTGAGCGTCGACTTCAAGATTCCGGGCAGCGATCTGGAATACGTCAACACCACGTACCGGTACCAGCAGTACGTTTCGCTGCCGTACAAGTTCTTCGTCGAATTCACCGCCAACCTCGGCATCACTGAGGACTACGGCAGCGGCAAGACCGAGGTGCCGCCGTACGAGAATTTCTTCGCGGGCGGCTCGCGCACGGTGCGCGGTTACCGCGACGGTTCGCTGGGACCGCGCGACACGCCGTTCGACAATCCCTTCGGCGGACGCCTGCGCACCACCTCGCAGACCGAACTGGTCATTCCGACTCCGTTCGAGAGCGACCAGAAATCGACCCGTATCAGCCTGTTTTACGATGTGGGCCAGTCGTTCGCGCGTCCGGCCGATTTCGAAACCGGCGAACTGCGTTCTTCGGCCGGTATCGCGTTCCAGTGGTTCACACCCTTCCTCGGCTTGCTCGATCTGTCTTATGCCTTCCCGCTCAATAACGAGTCGTCGGACGAGACGGATCGCTTCCAGATCAATTTCGGTTCGGGCTTCTGACGCGCCGATGCTGTCGTTAACCCCTCGTACCATTCAGACTTACAGGAATTTCCATGCGTAATCTCCACAAGGGCCTTGCCGTTCTGGCCATCGCGATACTCACCTCGGCGCCAGTCCAGGCCCAGCAGAAAATCATTTCCATCCGGGCCGCCGAACTGGTCCAGGCCTCGCCCGTATTCAAGACCGGACAGGCGCAGATCAAGGCGGAATTCGACAAGCGCAAGGCCGATCTCGAAGCGGACGCACGCAAGCTCACGGACGACGCTGCCAAGTTCAAGCGCGAGGCCGACGTGATGAGCAGCGATGCCCGTTCCAAGATGGAGAAGGATCTGCAAACGCGCAAGATCGACTTCGAATACAAGCAGCGTCAGTTCGGGGAAGACTTCCAGAAGCGCGACCGCGAATTGAGCGACAAGCTCATGAACAGCATCAAGGCCGTAGTGCTGGAAGTGGCCAAGGAAAACAACGCCGATCTGGTGTTGCAGGATCCGCTGTTCGCCGCCGCGGGTATCGACGTGACCGATCAGGTCATCAAGAAGCTGCAAGCCGGGCCTGTTGCTCCGGCGAAGTAAGCCGGACCCACCCCAGCTACGTGCACGGAGACCGTCCGTGAGCGGGTCGGCGATCCGCTATTCGCTCGGCGATATGGCCGTGCGTTTCGGACTGGAACTCCACGGCGATCCGCAGACCCGCATCGAAGGCGTATGCACCCTGGTGCCGGGTCGGCCGGGGTGCCTCGGATTCCTGGCCCATCCTCGCTATCGCGCGCAACTCGGCGCGTCGCTGGCCAGCGCTATCGTGGTCGGCAAGCGCGATGCAGAGAACCTGCCGGGCGCGGGCCTGGTGGCGCCGGACCCCAATCTGGCTTTCGCGCGTATTGCCGCGCTGTTCGATACGAGCCGGCTGTTCGAGCCTGGCGTGCACCCGTCGGCGACCGTCTCCGAATCCGCTGCGATCGGTGAGGACGTATGCATTGCGGCTGGTGTCGTCGTCGAAGACGGCGCCGTGATCGGGGCCGGAAGTTACATCGGACCCGTTAGCGTGATCGGCCGCGAGGCTCGCATCGGCGAGGGCTCTTATCTGGTCGCGCAAGTGCACGTCGGCGCGCGCGTGCGCCTGGGGATGCGCTGTCACGTACAGCCCGGTGCGGTGATCGGCTCGCGCGGTTTCGGCAATGTGCGCGGGCCGCACGGCTGGGAAGAGATTCCGCAACTCGGCACGGTAGTCGTCGGCGACGATGTCGAGATTGGGGCGGGCACCTGCATCGACCGCGGCGCGCTGGACGACACCGTCATCGGCAACGGCGTCCGGCTCGACAATCTCATCCAGATTGCGCACAACTGCACCATCGGCGAACACACGGCGATTGCCGCCTGCACCGGTATCGCCGGGAGTACTCGCGTTGGAGCGCGCTGTATGATCGGCGGCGCCGTCGGCATCAGCGGACACCTGACGATAGGCGACGACGTTGTCATCCTCGCCATGGCTATGGTCACCAAGCCGCTGCCGCTCAAGGGAGTCTACGGTTCCGGCGTGCCGGTGGCGGCGGCGCGGGACTGGCGCAAACAGATCGCGCGGATGCGGCGCCTGGAAAATACCGAAGCGCGCCTGATGGAACTCGAACTGCGGCTGGGGATAGAAGCCAGGCCAATGGATGAACACGATGAAGACGGAGACGATGGCCAGAGATAATCGTTGGGACCGGCGGGGTCGCGGATAATGGATAAACTTGATTTCGACATCCGTCAGATCATGCGGCTGCTGCCGCATCGCTATCCGTTCCTGCTGGTCGATCGCGTCATCGAGCACGAGATGGGCAAGTCCATCGTCGGGATCAAGAACGTGACTTACAACGAATCCTTCTTCGTCGGGCATTTTCCCGACTTGCCGACCATGCCGGGCGTACTGATTCTGGAAGCGCTGGCCCAGGTCAGCGGCATGCTCTCCGTGCTGAAGTCCGGTCTGCGTCCGGAGTCCGGCCTGATCCTGTATTTCGCCGGCATCGACAACTGCCGTTTCAAGCGGCCGGTGGTTCCGGGCGACCAGTTGAGGCTGATGTCCGAACTCGACCGGCAGAAACGCGACCTGTGGAAATTCCGCACGCGCGCCATGGTCGGCGACGAACTGACTTGTGAGGCGGAGATGATGTGCGTGCTGAAGAAACCCGGACGGGCCGAAGAGCCTGTTTGAGCGCGGCGAACATGACCCGCATTCATCCCACCGCGATCGTCGATCCTGCGGCTGAACTGGATTCCAGCGTAGAGGTCGGCCCCTACAGCCTCATCGGGCCGGGCGTGCAAGTCGGCGCGGGCACCGTGATCGCAGGTCACGTGGTTCTCAGCGGGCCGATGCGTATCGGCCGCGACAACCGGATTTTTTCCTACGCTGCGCTCGGCGCGATTTCCCAGGACAAGACGGCGCGAGACGAGGACCCCACGTCCGTGACGATCGGCGACGGCAACACCATCCGCGAGTTCGTCACCATCCAGCGCGGCACGATGAAGGAGTACGACGCCAAGCGCGGCGTCACCCGCGTGGGCGACCGCAACTGGATCATGAATTACTGCCACATCGCGCACGACTGCGCGGTGGGCAGCGACACCGTCTTTGCCAACAACTCCAGCCTCGCCGGTCACGTCGAGATCGGCGACTGGGTGATTCTGGGCGGCTACACGCTGGTCTACCAGTTCTGCCGCATCGGCGCGCACGCCTTCACCGCGTTCTCGGCCGGCGTCTCGGGAGACATCCCGCCGTTCGTGATGGTGCAGGGCAACCCGGCGGAACCGCGCGCGATCAATAAGGAAGGCCTGCGCCGCCGCAACTTCGACGCCGCCGACATCGAGGCGGTGGAGGAGGCCTACAAGCTGATCTACCGCTCCGGCAAGCTGATGGCTGAGATCAAGATCGAGCTGGCGCAATTGGCCGCGGGCAATCCGCAGGTCAAGCTGATGCTGGACTTCATTCTCAGCGGCAAGAGACCGCTCGCGCGCTGAGGCAACCTAGGCGGCGATCCATGGCCAGTCGCCGCTACATGCGTCGCGATGGATATCGGGTGTCTAGCTTGAAAACAAACACTTGTTTGGTTACTCTGCGCATCCACAGTAGAAACTAGCCGTGAGTCCTCGTGACTTCCAGTGGGTGTGCCCGCGGCGGTCGCGGCGAAGTACTGCGGGATGCGCGACGCTTACGATCTTTCGATCAGAGAGTTCTGCCGACTCGGCCGCGTATCGGATCAACGGCGTCGCGTGGTCCCGAGCAGGAACAGGCGATGCGGGCGTAGTGGCGGTACACCGCGACATTGTCCAACGCTACGGTCGTGCGAGATGCTCGAGCCTGAGCCAATGAAAGGATTAAGTTGAAATGATGAAAGAAGCAGACTTCGACGCGGTCGTGATCGGTGCGGGATTGTCCGGCCTGTATCAGACCTATCGACTGCGCGAGATGGGTTACCGCGTGCTGGGGGTCGAGGGGTCGGACGACATCGGCGGGGTCTGGAACCACAACCGCTACCCGGGTTGCCGCATCGATTCGGAGAGCGAGGTCTACGGCTACTTCTGGAACGACCAGTTGATGCAGGAGTGGAACTGGTCCGAGCGCTTCGCCGCGCAGCCCGAGGTGCTGAGCTACATCCACCGCGCGGCCGAGATCATGGACATCCGCAAGGACTTCATCTTCAACGCCAAGGTGAACAGCGCGGTGTTCGACGACCAGAACGACCTCTGGACGCTGCGCTTCGTGCAGCCGCACCGTGCGCCGGTCACGGCACGCTTCGTCTTCTCCGCACTCGGGCCGCTGTCCTGGCCGCAGATGCCCAACATCCCCGGTATCAACACCTTCAAGGGCCAGAGCATCCACACGGCGGCCTGGCCGCACGACCCCAACGGCGGGACGGGCCCGGCCAAGCTGGACTTCGCCGGCAAGCGCGTGGGCGTGATCGGCGTGGGGTCGACCGGCGTGCAGGTGATCCAGGAGATGGGCAAGGTCGCCGGGCACCTGACGGTGTTCGTGCGTGACCCCAACTGGTGTACCCCGCTGGGCAACGGGCCGATGACCCAGGAGCGGATGGACTACATCAAGTCCAACTACCACGAGTTCACCGCCAAGTGCGACGCGTCCCTGGCCGGCTTCCCGCACGAGTTCATTCTCAAGAACCTGTTCGACGTTCCGAAAGAAGAGCGCGACGCCAAGCTGGAAGAGCTCTACAAGGGGCCGGGCTTCTCCCTGTGGCTCGGGGCCTACCAGGACGTCCTGTCCGACCCCGAGGCGAACAAGTACGTGTCGGACTTCGTCGCGAAGAAGATCCGTGAGCGGGTCAAGGATCCCCGTGTGGCCGACATCCTGATTCCGAAGGACCACGGCTTCGGAATGAAGCGGGTCCCGCTCGAGACGAAGTACTTCGAGGTCTACAACCAGGACAACGTTTCGGTCGTCGACCTGCACACGACGTCGATCACGCGCATCACGCCCGAGGGCATCCAGACGCCCGAAGGCCTGCATGAACTCGATGTCATCATTTATGCCACCGGCTTCGATGCGGTCAAGGGCTCGTGGAACCACATCGACATCCGCGGCACGGACGGCATCTCTCTGAAGGACGAGTGGGCCAAAGGCGTCACGACCTACATGGGCATGCAGTGCCCCGGGTTCCCCAACTTCTTCATGCTGGTCGGGCCGCAGAGCGGCGCCACCTTCTGCAACATCCCGCGCTGCTCGGCGCTGGCCATCGACTGGCTGAGCGACATGATGATCAGCGCGAAGGAAAAGGGAGTCCGCCGCATCGAGCCCGAGGTCGCCGCGGCCGAGAGCTTCACGCTGTATGCCGCCAAGCTGCAGAACAAGTTGCTGCTGGGCCAGACCAACTCCTGGTTCACCGGGGTCAACCAGAACATCGCGGGCCGCGTCAAGCGCGAGGTGCTGCTGTTCGTCGGCGGCAACCCGCGGTTCCGGGCCTACTGCGACGACGTGCGCGAGAACGGCTACAAGGGTTACATCATGTCGTGATCCTGCGGGGTCCGCGCTGCAGGCCGTAGGGTGGGCAAACGTCTTTTCGTTTGCCCACGCGGTTCGCGGCACGGCGCCGATGCGCGTGGGCAACGCATGACGCCGCGTTGCCCACCCTACCTGGCTGCAGGCTTCAGTGATTCAAACTTAGAAGGAGAAACTGATGAGTCGACTTGCTGGCAAGACGGCGGTGGTGACCGGAGGCGGACGCGGCCTGGGTTCGGCCATTTCGACGGCATTCGCAGCCGAAGGGGCGCATGTCCTCGTGGTCGACAGGAACCGGGAGGCGGCCGATGTGATCGTTACGCAAATCAAGGCCGCCGGTGGTTCAGCCGCCGCCGAGACCCTGGACGTCAGCGACCGTGAAGCGGTCGCGGCCTTTGGTGCTCGCATGGTGGAGCAATTTGGCAAGATCGACGTGCTGGTGAACAACGCCGGCATCGCGCCGATGGTCAAGCTGCACGATCCCAATCTGATGCAACTGTGGGATCAGACCATCGACGTCAACCTCAGCGGACAGTTCGCCATCACCGTTGCCCTGTTGCCCGCGCTGAAGCACGCCGGCGCAAGCGTGATTTTCGTCTCGTCGATTGCCGGGTTCACGGCGTCGAGATCAAGCGCCGCCTATGGTGCGTCCAAGACCGCCGTCCGTTCGCTGGTCCAGTATTTCGCCCGCGTGCTCGGGCCGGTGGGTGGTCGGGCCAACGCGCTGGCACCGGGTCGGATGAAGAGCGACTTGATGACGGTCACGGGGCAGGCGGGCGAAAAATTCCTTGAACGGGTACCGATGGGTCGTGTCGGCGAGACCCATGAAATTGCCGGTCCCGCACTGTTCCTGGCCTCCGACATGTCGTCCTATGTCACCGGGGTCACGATCCCCATTGATGGCGGTTACCTGGCGCTGTGACATGACGCTGACCAGGATCGAGCCTTTCCTGCCGAAGGATCTCGCGCAGATTGGTACTGGCCTGAACCGGCCGGAGTGCGTGCTGGCCGCGCGAGACGGATCGCTGTTCACCTGCGACTGGACGTATGGCCTCTCGCGGATCGCCCCCGCTGGGACCACCGGCCCCGCTGTCGAGGCCGATCTGAGTGCGCAGGGCTTCCGGCCGAACGGCATCGCCATGACGGCGGAGGGCGACTTCCTGTTCGCCAATCTGGGCAAGGGCGGTGGTGTCTGGCGGGTCGGCCGGAGCGGTGAGGCCCGCCCCTTTGCGACGGAGCATGATGGCCGTCGGGTTCCTCACGCCAACTTCGTGCTGGTGGACGGCGACCGGGTCTGGATCACGATCAGTGCCACGACGCGGAATCATCAGCACTACACCAGTGAGGAGAAGAGCGGCCAGATCCTGCTGGTGCAGGATGGAAAGGTCAGCGTTGCGGCAGAAGGGCTGAACTGGACCAACGAACTGCGGATCTCGCCCGACCGCAAGCACCTTTTCGTCAATGAAACCTTCGCCTGCCGCACCACTCGTTACGACGTGGCGGCAGACGGCGGGCTGAGCAATCCGTTCCGGCTTACGTTCCCGGCAGACACCTACCCCGATGGCATGGCCTTCGATGCAGAAGGCGCGCTGTGGATCGCCTGCGTCATCACCAACCGCCTGATCCGCGTTGCACCGGATAAGAGCTGGACCGTGCTGTTCGAAGACCTCACCCCCAGCGGGCTCGAGGCAGTGGCCTTGTACGCCAAGGGTGGCCTGACCTGGGACCACATCGCGCAAAGCCGTGGGTCTCGTGTGTCAAACCTGTCCAGCCTTGCTTTCGGCGGACCGGACCTGAAGACGCTCTATCTGGGCGGACTGGGCATTGATGCCGTGCAAGTGTTGCGGTCCCCGGTAGCGGGAATGCCAATGGAGCATTGGCGATAAGAACTTGACGGGTCGGTTGGGTCAGCGTAGTTTCAAAACAAATGGTTGTTTGTATTCGGTCAAAATCAGAACACGCAATGAGGAGCGACAAGTAATGAGCACGAACCAACCGGAAGCCGGCAAGACCGCCCCCTCGGGCTGTCCCTTTTCGGACGCCAAGCCAACCAAGGAAGAACTGGTGGCCCGCTTCGGCATCGACGTCTTCAACGACTTCAACTTCGACGATCCGGCCTGGAACTCGCAGCACTACGAGATTCAGGACACGCTGCTGGCGCACTGCCCGGTGGCACGCAGCAACGTCGGCAAGGGCTACTGGGTGGTCAGCCGCAACGAGGACGTGCGCCGCATCGGCCAGGACTGGAAGACCTTTTCCAGCGCCAAGGGCTACATGCCCAACCGGCCCGAGGGCCTGCCGCTGCTGATGCCGGAAGAATCCGATCCGCCGTTTCACACGGCCTGGCGCGACGCGCTCAACCCGCACCTGAGTCCCAAGACGGTGCTCAACTACGACGCGACCATCCGCGCCGACTGCAACGTGCTGATCGACCGTTTCATCGACAAGGGCGAGGTCGAGTTCGTCAGCGAGTTCGGCGCCCTGCTGCCGGGTTGGGCCTTCTTCAAGAACATTCTCGGCGTGCCCATCGGTGATCTTGAATTCCTGGTGGCCGCCGTCGAGAACGGCACCTTCGCGCAACCGCCCTCCGAGCGAGCCGTGCACTTCGCCGGCATCTTCAAGTACATGGAGGACTACCTGCGCACGCGCCAGCAGGAGCCGCCGCGCAACGACATCGTCAGCACCATCGTCAAGAACGTGACCTACCCGGACGGCAGCAAGGCGCCGTTCGATCACCAAGTGAGCATCCTGGTGGACATCACCTTTGGCGGCATCGCGACCACGACCTATGTCATGGCCTCCGCCATCCGTTATCTCGCCGAACATCCGGCCGAGCGCGAGGCGCTGATCGACAACCCCGACTACATGTCCACGGCGATCGAGGAGTTCGCGCGCATCTATGCGCCGGTGGTGGCGCTCGGCCGCACCTGCACGCGCGATACGGCTGTTGCGGGCACCGAGATGAAGGAAGGCGACTTCGTGATGCTCAACTACGCCGCCTCTTCGCGAGATCCCAAGGTGGTGGAGAACCCGCAGAACATCGACATCACGCGCAGCGCGGTGCTGCACTCGGCGTTCGGCGTAGGCCCGCACCGCTGCATAGGCTCCAATCTCGCGCGCCTGGAAATGCGCTGTTTCCTGGAGGAATGGCTGAAGCGGATTCCTTCGTTCGGCATCAAGCCGGGGACCACGCCGCGTTACGAGACGGGCTACCTGCGCTCCATGCGCCGCCTCGACCTGGTGTTTTGATATGTCCTCCCTGGTTGCTCTGAAGCTGGACCAGTACCGCAGCCGCTACGAGAACATCCGGCTGGAACGCGAGGACGGCATTCTCACCATGACCCTGCACACGAAGGGCGAAGACTTCGTGTGGAGCGCGCGTGCGCACGAGGAGCTGGGGTATTGCTTCACCGATGTCGGCGCGGATCGCGAGAACAAGGTCGTGATCCTTACCGGCACCGGCGCGACCTTCTGCGCCAACATCAACGCCGGCAGCTTCAAGCTCAGCAGCGCGCTGGACTGGGACCTGACCTTCTACGACGGCAAGCGCCTGCTCAAGAACCTGATCGACATCGAGGTGCCGGTGATCGCGGCGGTCAACGGCCCGGCGCGCATCCATCCGGAGATTCCGATCCTGTCGGACATCGTGCTCGCGTCCGAGACCGCGCTGTTTCAGGACGCGCCGCACTTCATGTCCGGCATCGTGCCGGGCGACGGCGCGCACATCGTGTGGCCGAACGTGATCGGTGCCAATCGCGGCCGTTATTTCCTCATCAGCGGCCAGGAACTCGACGCGCGTACGGCGCTGGACTACGGCGCCGTCAACGAGGTGCTGGCGTCGGACAAGCTGATGCCGCGCGCGCGCGAACTGGCGAAATACATCGCCGCCAAGCCCGAGCTGACGCGGCGCTACACACGAGTCGCACTGGCCCAGCGCTGGAAGCGGTTGCTGGACGAAGGCCTGGGGCTGGGGCTCGCCATCGAGGCCCTGGCCGCGATTCAGCAACTGCCCACCGACGGCCGTATGAAGGACGCGCAGTAGGCATCGACGGCACTGGCCGCGAAACCCACCTGGAGAATAGAAGAATGAAAATCAAGATCGACGGCACGCTCTGCACCGGCAACGGTCGCTGCTGGGAATACGCCAAGGAGGTCTACGACCTCGACGACAACGGCTACAACCTGCATCGCGGCACGACCCAGGATGTGGCGCCGGGCAATGAGGAGGCAGCGCGCATCGGCGCACGGAACTGTCCCGAGCAGGCCATCGAGATCATCGAGTCCTGAGCCGGGCGGCTGCGGGCTGGAGCGAAAAAAGCCAAACGCTTGTTCCGGGTTGCTGCCACGGTTCGGTAACATTCGCTAGAAGCTGTACTCGCTCCTCGTCACCGGGGCGGGACATCACCACACGCGAAACTCCAAATGGCAGAAGAATTAGTCACCGGGTCCAAGTCCAAGATCGCCATCCTGGAGACGGCTGCCAAGCTCTTCAGCGAATACGGTTTTGCCGGCACCACGATGCGCGATATTGGCGACGCGGTGGGCGTGCTTCCCGGCAGCCTCTACGCGCACATCAAGAACAAGGAATCGCTGCTGTTCGAGGTGGTCCAGTCCGGCATCCAGAACTTTCTGGCGCTGGAGGCGCGTATCGGCGAGACCTCCGGTACGCCCGAAGAGGATTTGCGCGCCGCCATCAAGTTCCACGTCGCCGAAGTCGCCGCCAATCCGCAGTACACCCAGGTGGTGTTTCACCAGTGGCGCTTCCTGAGCCCGCCGATGCGCAAGCGCGTGATCGAGCTGCGGCGCCGCTACGCCGATGTGTTTCGCCGCATCCTCGAACGCGGCATCGCGGACGGAACCTTCAACCCCGACCTCAACGCCTCCCTGGAAATCCTGGCGCTGCTGGGTTCGCTCAACTGGATTCCGGAGTGGTACTCGCAGAAGGGCGCCTACGGCCCCGAGGAGATCGGCGACAAGCTGGCGGACACCATGCTCTACGGCGTCTGCGTGCGGCCGCCGTTAACGAAGGCGAAAAAGACCAACGGCAAGCGCTGACGACGGTTCCGGTCAAGGCGACAGGCAGGCCAACATTGCGCTGACGCTGGTGAATTTCTCGCGTGGCTTGCCGTGCTCCTGCCCAAGGCGCAGTTCGGCCTCGTCGATTCGCTTCCAGTCCGCATAGCTCACCGCGCGAACGCCACGACGGGCAAGCAGGTTCAGGCTGGACTCGGCTCCGGATTTCGGCGGCAGCGGCAACTCCGCGTAGTCCTTGGTGAGCGTAGAGACAGTCTCCACTGCGCACGCGCGATTGGTACCGATGATTCCCGAAGGCCCGCGCTTGATCCATCCGGTTGCGTAGAAGCCGGGCGGGTCCGGCACGCGACCCGCCGTGTTCGGCAGCACGCTGCGGCTCCTGTCGAACGGCAGCCCGGTCAGTGCGACGCCCTGGTAGCCGATGCTGCGAAACACCAGGCCGCAGGGCAGGGTGTAGCGTTCGCCGCTTGGCGTCGCCGTTTGCGCAAAGGGCGGCCCCGCGAGGCAATTGCGTTCGAGGACCAGGCCCTCGACCCGATCCCGGCCGAGGATCTCGACCGGGCTCTCCAGGAAATGAAACAGCAGCCGCCGTTCGCCCTGGCCTTCAGGCGCTGCGGCCCACTTGCGGAACAGCTCGACGTTCTTGGCGGTGAGGAAGTTTTTCTTCTCTTGCAGTTCCGCCAGGCTCTCGGCATTCAGCTCCAGATCGCAGGCGCGCATCGCCACCCGGGTGTCGGGAATCTCGCCCAACTCGCGAAGTTCCTGAGCGGTGAACTTGGCCTGCGCCGGACCGCGGCGACCGATGATGTGGATATGACGCACGCGGCTGTCGCGCAGCGCATCGACCGCGTGCGAGGCGATGTCGGTCTTCGCCAGCGTATCGACCGGCATGGCCAGGATGCGCGCCACGTCGGCCGCGACATTGCCCTGCCCGATGATGGCCACCGACTCGTGCGAGAGATCGAAAGTCCGCGATCGATAATCCGGGTGGCCGTTGTACCAGCCAACGAACTCCGTGGCGGTGTGACTGCCCGGCAGATCCTCGCCGGGGATGCCCAGGCTGCGATCGCTCTCGGCGCCGTAGGCGAAGATCACGGCGTGATGATGTTCGCGCAATTCCTCGACGCTCAGATCGCGGCCGATAGTTGCGTTGCCGACGAAGCGGAAGTTGGGGTGCTGCGCGACCTTGTCGAAAATCATGGTCGGCGACTTGAGCCGCGGATGATCGGGCGCGACGCCGAAGCGCACCAGGCCGAAGGGCACGGGCAGGCGTTCGTACATCGTTACCTGCATATCCGGACGAGCTTCGAGCAGCGCCTCGGCAGCGTAGAAACCGCTGGGACCGCTGCCGACGATGGCGACTTCCATCACGAGCCGTAGGGTGCTGATGCGGTTTGGCTTGGTCGCAGAGTGCCGCAAGGGCACTCTGCGATAGGCCAACCCGAGCGATTGTTTGCGGCGGAATCGCACCGGCTGCAGGTGCATCGAACGGTGATCGGTGCGATTCGGCTTCGCCTCATCAGCACCCTACGATTTGGTTTCAAATCAGAACCCCAGTTCGGCCTTGCGCGCCTCGGCCGTCGGCAGCGGCGCCTGGGTCTTGGTGATCACCGGCAGCGCGGCCGCACGCTCGGCGTTGATCTGCGTCCACTCCTCCTTGTCCGGCGCCATGTCGTAGCTCGAATAGATGGCCTGCACCGGGCAGGCCGGAATGCAGGCCGCGCAGTCGATGCAGACGACCGGGTCGATGTAGAGCATGTCCTCGTCCGCATGGAAGCAGGCGACCGGACAGGTCGCTACACATTCGGTGTAGCGACAGCGCTGGCAGTTATCGGTGACGACGTGCGGCACGGCGGATTCCTCGGGTCAGGCGACAGGTGCGAAGTGTTCCATGTGCGGCTTCTCCGCGAAGAACGGACCCACCAGACCTCGGAAGGCCACGATGCCTTCTGTCTTGGTGAAGGCGACGTGCGATTCCACCGCGTCCCATTCGATTTGCAGGATGTATTTGGACGGGCTCTCGACACCGCGAGCCAGCATCACCGAGTGCGATCCGGGGGCGCTAAGCAGCACGGCTTTGGCCTTGACCATCGCATCTTCGAATCCGGACTCCTGGCCGGCCTTGACGGTCAGCGTGACGAGTTCGATCACCATAGATTTCCTCCTGGTTTTTTCTTTTGGGTGACTAAGCGGCGCTCTGTGCGAGGCGTTCCTTGGCCAGCGCCGCGAGCTTGAACTTCTGCGGCCGGCCCGTCACCGTCATTGGTACCTCGGATTCGGTGACGAACAGCACATGCCGTGGCACCTTGAAGCGCGCCAGGTTCTTCGCGCAGAGGTCGATCAGTTCCTGCGGTTCGGGTCGGCCCTGGGGTTTGGGCACCACGCACACGCAGCCGATCTCGCCCATGCGTTCATGGGGCAGGCCAACGACGTAGGACTGCTCGACCAGCGGATGCGTGTTGATGAGTTCCTCGATCTCGCGCGGAATCACCATCTCGCCGCCGCAGCGGTAGGTCTCCTTGATGCGTCCTGTCAGCACCAGATAACCCTCTGCATCGACGCTGCCAACGTCGCCGGTATGCAGCCAGCCGTCGGGTTCGAGCGCCGCGGCGGTTTCCTCCGGTTTGTTGTAGTAGCCGCGCGTCACGATGGGGCCGCGCGCCATCAACTCGCCACGCTCGCCATAGGGCAAATCCTGTCCGGTTTCCGGATCGATGACCTTGTACTCGGCCAGGATGCCGCCGAGCTTGGGGTCGCCCGCCGCGCCGGCAAATTTCAGCTTGCCGTTGCTGTTGTGCAGGCGTTCGTCCGGGCCTTCGGGGAAGGTGCAGGTGGTGGAGGCCGTGGTCTCGGACATGCCGTAGGCGGTGACGATTTCGCGCACGCCGAGCAGCCGACGAATATCGGCCCAGATCCAGACCGGATTGGCGCCGCCGGAATTGAACATCGTCATCAGGTGACGGTTCTCGAAGCCGCGCTCCCGCACCACATCAAGAATCTTCATCGTCATCAGCGGCACGCAGATCATCTCGCTGGCGCGGTGACGCTTTGCGGCCTCGATCATGCGCGCCGGATCGAAGCTGATATGCGGAATGATGGCGCCGCCGACAAAGGTGCAGGCCGCGAGGCATTCCACGTAGCCGAACACGTGGTACATCGGCAGGGCGAACAGGATGCGGCGTCCGTCTTCCAGCGCGCGCGTGTAGGCCGAGGCGTAGGCCGCGCGCAGAATCATCTCGTGCGTGAGCATCACGCCCTTGGGATGCCCCGTGGTGCCCGAGGTGTAGACGATGTCGGAGCGAAAATCCGGATCGCTCTGTGCAGAGCGTTGGGCAAGCTCGGTATAAAGCTCGGGGCTGACATCGATGGCGAGCGATTCCAGCGTCTTCGCTCGATCCCGGACCTCGCCGTTGGTGGAATACACGACCACGTTACGCAGCTTGGGCAGAGCGCTGCCGCCGCCATCCGTTTCCCAGCCGGGCGCGATGGCTTCCAGGTCGGCCAGATAGTCGCGGTCGCCGAAGCGGTTCATCGTGATCAGCAGCACCGAGTCGGACTGGTCCAGCACGTAGCGCAGCTCGCGTTCGCGCAGCAGGAAATTCACCGGCACGGCCACGGCGCCGACACGGGCGATGGCGTACTTGAGCGCGACAAACTCCGGGTAGTTGGCCATGACCACGGCGACGTGGTCGCGCGCCTGGACGCCCAGCTTCAGCAGGCCCGCTGCAATTCGACAAGACCACTGCTGAATCTCGCGATAGGAGAAACTACGCCCGTCGGTGATGACCAGCGGGCGCTCGGCGTGCCGCTCGGTCATCGCATCGAGTTGCTGCGAGATCGTCATGGGAACCCAATCCGGGAACGCCGCCGCGAGGCGCTCCCTGCGCAGCGCGGGTGTCATGTATTCAGTGTCCGTCACACGGCTCTCCACCAAGGCCCGTCTCGATTTATGTACTGTTCATGATGCCGAGTCTGAAGCGCCGGGCATCGGATCGGAAGTCTAGAATCCAGTTCGACCGGAATAGTAAAACAAACAGTTGTTAGTTACCATAGAGGCCTGAGTCGAGCTTGCCAGCCGCCCGCCGATGGTGATGTGGCGGGTCGCAGAATTCCGTAACATACTTGGAGGCCTTGTGGATTTTGAATTCAACGACGAGCAGCGCATCTGGCACGACATGCTGCATACCTTCATGGAGAAGGAAGTCGGCCGCGAATACACGCGCGAGCACGATGCCAGCCGGGAATTTCCAAACGAGGTCTACCAGAAGATGGCCGACCAGGGCTGGCTCGGACTGCTGACGCCTGAAGAATACGGCGGCATGGCCTGCGACCCGGTGATGTTCGCGATCTTCTGCGAGGCCATCGGAAAATTCAGCCTGGACACCGCGGCCTGCATCATGACGTCGATGTTCACCGTGCTGAACATTCTGCGGCATGGCAGCAAGGAACAAGTGGAGCTGCACGTTCCGGCCTTTCTATCGGGTAAAGCCAAGTTCTCCATCTCCATCAGCGAGCCGACTTCGGGTTCCGATGCCGCCGCCTGCCGTACCAAGGCGGTGTTGGATGGCGACGAATGGGTGCTCAACGGCAACAAGGTGTGGTGCTCGGGCGCGCAACTGCCGAACACCACCATCGTGCTGCTGGCCCGCACCGGCGAGCATCGCTACAAAGGCCTGAGCCTGTTCCTCATTCCCGGCGACCATCCGGGCCTGCTGCTGAAGAAAATGAACACCATCGTGCGCAAGAGTCTGGGCACGACGGAGTTCTTCCTCGACAACCTGCGCCTGCCCAAATCCGCCCTGCTGGGTGAGTTGGGCGAGGGCTGGAAATACATCGGCGAGCATCTGGAGCACGAGCGACTGAGCATCGCGGCCTCGCAGGTCGGCAATGCTCGCACTGCGCTGGATGACACTGTCCGCTACACCAGCGAGCGCACCGCCTTCGGCAAGAAGCTGTCGGACTTTCAGGTACTCAAGCACCGCATGGCCGAGAACGAAATTGAGATCAGCGCCGCGCGGCTGATGGTTTACGCCGCGGCCGCCAAGATGGCGCGCGGCGAGCGCGCGGTAAAAGACGTGTCGATGGCCAAGGTGTTCTCCGCGGATGTGCTGTTCAAAACCGCGTTCAACGGCATGCAGGCCCTGGGCGGCTACGCGCAGTTGCCGGAGTACGACATGGAACGCTACTTCCGCGAGGCCAAGCACGGCATGGTCGGCGGTGGTACGCGAGAAATTCAGTGCGGGATCATTGCCAAGGAGATGGGCTTGTAAGTCGCGGTCCGACAAACGGTCAGCACCCCGGCTTGCAGCAGCCGGGGCCTTGTAATACGTTCCGCAAAACAAATGCTTGTTTGGTGACGAGAATTCCAGAATGAGCCGAAGCTTCGCCGACCCCGGGTCGAAAACCTACGACGACTTCCAGGTCGGAGACGTGATGACCACGCGCGGGCGCACCGTCGATATTGGTGATCTGTCCGTGTTTTCGGGCCTCACCGGCGATCACTACCCGCTGCATACCGACGAGTCGTATTGCAGCAAGACCCGATTCGGCACGCGCATCGCGCACGGGCCGCTGACGTTCGCTTTCGCGGTCGGCCTGGTCGGTGCCAGTGGATTTTATGGCGACGCCATCGTCGCCCTGGTGGAAGTGCAGAGCCTGCGCGCGCTCAAGCCGGTGATTCCGGGCGACACGCTTCATGTGCGGGCCGAAGTCGTGCAGATGGAAGCCGGCCACAAACCCAACTACGGAACCGTGCACGTGCAGTACTCGGTCCGGAATCAGAAGGAGGAGGAAGTGATGGTGTTCAGACAAATCATGCGCGCGCGTCGCGAGGAGAAGGCCAATGGCTGACGACTCCTGGCCGTTGTACGTCACCGAGAAGTCGCCCAACGACCCGCTGTTCGTCGGCATCGGCGAGATTCCCTCCGGCAAGTACCCCAACCGCAGCTTCATCGGCGATCTGAACAAGGCCGGCCTGCTGGCGCTTGCCGATTGCGGCATGACGCCGCGGGACGTGGACACCATCCTGCTCATTCCCAACCTGCATTCCTTCGACGATCAAGCGGACCTGGTGTTTTCGCGCATGGTCGAGGAGTTGGGCGTGGCACGACACGCCAAGTCCAACTTCATGGTGCACTCCGGTGGCTCCACCAGCGACAACGCGGTGCGCACCGCCTCGGGCCTGATCGCGTCCGGCCACGCGCGCACGGTGCTGGTGATCTATTGCGAACGCTGGGGTTCGGCGGATTTGCAGTCCATGGTCACCATGCTGAGCAAGAACGGGATCCCGGGCGACTGGGAGCGTTCCACCGGCTTGCAGTTCAACGCCATCGGCGGGCTCATCACGCAGCGCTACATGTACGAGTCGGGCTCCACGCCGGCGGATATGGCCTCGATCTGCGTGACCTTGCGCAACTGGGCCAAGCTCAATCCCAACGCGATGTACAAGGACAAGGACCTCACGGTCGACCGCATTCTCTCGTCGAAGATGGTGGCCGATCCGCTGCACGCGATGGAGTGCCCGATGCTGGCCGATGGCGCCGGTGCCTTCGTCATGACCAGCAGCGAAAACGCAAAAAAGCGTGGCCTCTCGAACGGGGTGCGGGTGGCCGGTTCCGGTGGCTGCGTGAGTCACTACAGCATCGGCCAGGAAGTCGATCTGGGCGGCCTGTCCTGGGACATCGCTGCAAAGCGCGCCTACGCGCAATCCGGCTGGGGCCCGAAGGACGCGGACCTCGCGCAGGTTTACGACTCCTACGCGGCGATCACGGCCATCGGCATGGAAGGTCTGGGTCTGGTGCCCAAGGGCGAGGCGGCGCGATGGTTCGCAGCCGGCAAGGGTAATCCGGGTGGCGAGCTGCCCATCAACACCAACGGCGGATTGCTGTCCGCCGGTCACACCGGCGTCGGTGGCGGCACCGCGTTGCTGATCGAGGGTGTGCGGCAGTTGCTCGGCAAGGCCGAAGCCCCGCGCCAGGTCAAGGATGCGAAGCGCTGCATCATCGGCGGCACCGGTGGCAGCTATATGGATGCGCAGGTTCTGCTGCTTGAGCGCACGAAGATTGGAGGTGCAGCGTGATTCCGAAGATCGTTGAGGATTACCGCGCCGGTCTGGCACGCGGCGAGCTGCTGATTCAGCAGTGCAAGGCCTGCCAGAAATTCAACATGTATCCGCGCTACGCCTGCCCGCACTGCCAGTCCGAGGACCTCGGCTGGCACAAGGCTTCCGGCAAGGGAGCCCTGATGAGCTGGACCGTGCTGCGCGCCGGTGGGCCGGAAGGTTTTGAGACCGAAGTTCCCTACGCGCTTGGCGTGGTGAAGCTCGAAGAAGGCGTGCAGTTGCTGGGGCGGCTGGCCAATGATGCGAGTGGGGATTGGCAGAGCTATCGCTGTGACATGAGCGTGGAGTTTGTGGCGGCTTCGCCGGAGCAGATGGCGGTGCGGTCGGCAGCATGGTTTACGGTGGCTTAGTGGTGCGACTTTCAAATAGACCTGCGTCATTCCCGCGAAGGCGGGAATCCAGTTTTCGCCCGCAGTTCCAAGCGCCGTTGGGTCGGAGGGACTGGATTCCCGCCTTCGCGGGAGTCATTCCGGTTAAGGGAATGACGGTTTGGGGCTTGGAGCCGCTACGTCGTTCCGCCGACGAACTCGTCGACTGCGCCGCATGAACACCTGCTCCTACCTGCGCAAGGTTGCGCTGTACAACCCGGAGCGAGTGGCGCTGATTTTCGGATCAGAGCAGGTTAGCTACGGCGAGTTCTACGTGCGTGCCTTGGCGGTGGGCGGGAGTCTGTTGGCGTTGGGATGCAAGCCAGGCGATCGCGTCGCGTTCTGCCTCGCAAATCACCCGCGCATCCTAGAAGTGATCTACGGCTGCTTCGCCGCGGGTCTGGTCGTGGTGCCGGTGAACGCGCGCCTGCATCCGAAAGAGATGGCTTACATCGCGAGCAACTCCGGCGCGCGCGTGCTCGTGCACGGCGCGGAATACCAGGCCGGCATTGTCGAAGACCTCGCGAGCTTTCCGACAGTCGAGTTCCGCTTCTGCCCGGACGCCGTGTCGGGCGCGATGCCTTACGCAGATTTGCTCGATGCCTCGAAGGCGCTGCTCACGCCCACGGACGTAGAGCCCACCGATCCGGCCTGGCTGTTCTACACCTCGGGCACCACGGGCAAGCCCAAGGGCGCGACCTGGTCGCATCGCACGATTAGTGTGATGTCGATGAACTACCTCGCCGACCTGCACAACATTCAGCCGGGGGAAAAGGTGCTGCACTGCGCGCCGCTCTCTCACGGCAGCGGCATCGTCGCGCTGCCAGCGATCGCGCGCGGCGCGACACAGATCATTTTCGACAAGGCCAGCTTCGCGCCACGCGCGCTGTTCGAGATGGTGCAGCAGCATCGCGTCGAACACATTGCCTTCATGGCGCCGACCATGATCGTGAAGATGCTGGAGGACTTCGTGCCCGGCGCTTACGACCTCTCCAGCCTCAAGGCGATCTGCTACGGCGGCGCGCCGATCTATGTCGAGCACCTGCGTGCCGCGATTGCGGCCTTCGGCCCCATCTTCACCCAGCTCTACGGCCAGGGCGAGGCGCCCATTACCATCAGTGGACTGCGCGCCTCGGAACACCTGCCCCTGATCGAATCCGGCGACAAGCGCATCGGCTCGGCGGGCACGATCCGCACCGATGTTGAAGTGCGCATCGTCGATGAGAGCGGGCAGGAACAGCCGCCGGGCCAGATCGGCGAAATCACCGTGCGCGGCGACGTGGTGATGCTCGGTTACTGGAACAACCCGGCCGCGACAGCCGAGGCCATCCGCGATGGCTGGCTGCACACCGGCGACATCGGGATGCTCGACGACAAGGGTTATCTGTTCCTGCTCGACCGCTCCAAGGACCTCATCATCACCGGCGGCAACAACGTCTACCCGCGCGAAGTCGAGGAAGTCATCGTCCAGCATCCGGCGGTGGCCAACGTCGTCGTGCTCGGCGTGCCGGACGCTTACTGGGGCGAGGCGGTGCACGCGGTGGTGATTCGCGAGCCGGGTTTTGAGGTCAGCGCGGAAGAAATCATTCATTACTGCGGCCAGCATCTGGCCGGCTACAAGAAGCCGAAGGGCGTGGACTTCGTCAGCGAATTCCCGGTCAGCGGTTACGGCAAGGTGTTGAAACGCGAGTTGCGGGAGCGCTACTGGAAAGATCACGAGGGGCGTATCGGCGGCGGTGCGCTGAAGAAGAACGTGCAAGCTTGAACACTTTTCAGGGAGCGACATGACAAAGGTTCTGATCGCAGGCGCAGGACTGACCGCATTCGGTCGGCAGCCGGGTCGTGGAATCCGATCGCTCAGCGTGGAGGCCATCGATCTTGCGCTGGCCGATGCGGGCGCGCCTGCCGCGGACGTGCAACGTGTGTTCTTCGGCAATGCCGTCGCGGGTGTGGTCACACAACAGGAAATGATTCGCGGCCAGGTGGCGCTGCGCCATCACGGCCTGGCGCGCGTTCCGCTCATCAACGTCGAGAACGCCTGCGCCTCCGGCGGCACCGCGCTGCACCTGGCCTACGAGGCCGTGCGCGCCGGACAGTTCGAGGTGGTGATGGTCGTCGGCGTGGAGCAGATGAACCACGCGGACAAGTCGCGGCCCTTCAATGCGCTGCACGGCTCCACGGACGTGGAGGAGATCGGCGAGTACCTGCCGGGCGTGATGGCGACGCACTCCATCCTGATGGGCTTCTACGCGGGTGTGGCGCGCAAGTTTCTCGAAGAGACGGGCGCCTCGGCGGAGGATTTCGGGCGCGTGGCGGTGAAGAATCGCCAGCACGCGATGGCCAATCCCATCGCGCAGTTCCGGACCGCGCAGACGCTGGAAGAGGTGATGGCTGCGCGCTTGATCGTGGCGCCGCTGACCCTGCCGATGTGTGCGCCCACCACCGACGGCGCCGGTGCGCTTTTGGTGTGCTCGGAAGCCTATGCGCGCAAGGTCGGCGCCAAAGCGGTTCGCCTCTTGACCTCTCAGATCTCAGGCAGTCCTGGCCCCGGCCGCAGTCCGGTCGCGCCCGCTGCGCGGATGGCCTATGAGGCGACGGGACTCGGGCCCAAGGACTTCGACCTGATCGAATTGCACGATGCCGCCGCGCCCGCCGAGCTGCTGCAATACAGCGAGATCGGGCTGTGCATCGAGGGCGAGGCGCATCACCTGATTCGCAGTGGAGCAACGCAGCTCGGTGGCAAGATTCCGGTCAACACGAGCGGCGGACTGCTCAGCCGCGGACATGCGCTGGGTGCCACGGGATGCGCGCAAGTCGCGGAACTGTTCCTGCAACTAAGAGGGCAGACCGGCGCGCGCCAGGTCCAGAATGCACGGACCGGGCTGGCCATCAACGGCGGCGGTTGGCTGGCCGATACCTACGCGTTGACGGTCGCGACTATTCTTCAGGCCCTCTGAATCGCCGCGAGCACGCCCATGAGCCAGCGAGTCGAACGCGAAACGATTTTTCACGAGCTGGTGGCCGACGGCGTGGTGCTGCTCACGCTCAACCGCCCGAAATTCGGCAACGGCGTGGTGCCCGAGATGGCGCGCGATCTCACCGACTGCTTCGACGAACTCGAAGCCGACAAGACCGTGCGCCTGCTGGTGGTCACCGGCGCCGGCAAGCAGTTCTGCGCGGGCGCGGACCTTAACGCCTTCAAGGCCTATCTCGACGAGCGTCTTGCCATCGAGCAGGAACCGTTCAACGCGCGTGTGCTGTTTCCGGTGACGCGGCGCTTCGTATCCTGCCGCCTGCCCATCATCGCGGCGATCAACGGCGGTGCGACTGCGGGCGGGCTGGACCTCGCGCTGGCCTGCGACCTGCGCATCGCCTCGACAGCGGCGCGCCTGGGCGAGACCTACATCAAGCTGGGCCTGAATCCTGGCAACGGCGGCACCTACTTTCTGCCGCGCCTGATCGGCTCCGGCATGGCGGCGGAGCTGGCCTATACCGGCGATATTCTCGATGCGCAGCGCGCGCTGGAGATCGGTCTGGTGAATCGGGTGGTCGAACCGGATGCCTTGCTGCCAACGGCCATCGAGCTGGCCACGCGCATCGCGCAGCACTCGCGCCTCGCGCTGGAAGCGACCAAGCACCAACTCCGCCAGAGCTGGCACATGGACCTCGGTACCTCGCTCAACACCAGCTTCTGGGGCGCGGCCGCGCTGTACCACGGGCGCGATCTGAAGGAAGGTGTGAACGCGGCTATCGAAAAGCGCGCGCCGGTTTACAACACGCTCGACAAGCCGGCCCCGAAATGATCGACGGCATGCTCGTGGTCGATGCGGTGCGCGAGCATCGCGTGGCCTTCCCATGTTGAACCAGACCTATCCCGGCCTGCGCGTGCTCGACCTCAGCACCAACATCGCGGGTCCGCTCGCCGCGATGATGCTCGGCGACATGGGCGCCGACGTGGTCAAGGTCGAGCGCCCGCCCATCGGCGACGACACGCGCGCGCTGCCACCGCGCTGGCAGGACCAGGCCACGGTGTTTCTGGCGGTGAACCGCAACAAGCGCAGCCTGGTGCTCGACATCAAGTCGGATGGGGGCCGTGAAGCGCTATTGAAACTCGCCGAGACTGCTGACGTGGTGATCGAGAGTTTTCCACCCGGCCTGGGCGCGTCGCTGAAACTCGGCTTCGAGGATTTTCGGGTGCGCAATCCACGCATCGTGCTGTGTTCGATTTCCGCCTTCGGCGACGGCGAGATCGGCAGCGCGATGCCGGGCTACGATGCGCTGGTGCAATCGGTGTCCGGCATGATGAGTTTCACCGGGCATCCGGGTGCCCCGCCGGTGCGCCTTGCGCCCTCGGTGCTCGACATGAGTACCGGCATGTGGGCGGGCATCGGAATCATGGCCGCGATCGCACGGTGTGCGCAGGGCGGGGGAGCGGAACACGTGCGGCCCTGCCTGCTCGATAGCGCGTTCACGATGATGGGGCATCAAGTGCAGGGTTTTCTCGCGACTGGCCAGTTGCCCGAAAAGCTCGGCTCTGGTGCACCGAGCGCCGCACCCTACCGTGTGTTCGAGGCCAGCGATGGCTGCTTCATGCTCGCGACCGCGAGCGATCCGCAGTTCGTCCGTCTGTGCAAGCTTCTCGGCCTTGAGCCGCTGCTGACCGACGAGAAATACGCTCGCATGCCGGCCCGTCTCGTTAATCGCGACGCGCTCGACAAGATTCTGAAGGAACGCTTTGCCGCGAACTCCGTCGCGCACTGGCTCAAGGTGCTCGGCGAGGCCGGCATCTCGGTGGGTCCCGTGAACGATCTGGCTCAGGCACTCGCCATGCCGGTGACGGCCGAGCGCAACTTGTTCGTCGATCCGCAAGCATTGGACTGGCCTGCGGGCATGGCCCTGATGCGGCTGCCGATCGATAACGATGCCAGCGGCATTCGTCGTCCCCCGCCGACGCTCGGACAGCACTCGCAAGAGGTGCTGCGCGAGGCGGGATTCGATGAGTCCGACATCGAGAAATTGCTGAGCAGCGAGGGCGCGCGAACGCCACGGTAATCAACACGCTTCAACACACGAGGAGAAGGCAAATGGTTGACAGACTCAAGGGCAAGATCGCAGTGGTCACGGGCGGCGGTTCGGGCATCGGCAAGGCGATCGTGCAGCGTTTCGTCGAGGAAGGCGCCAAGGTGGTGGTGGTGGACATCTCGGGCAAGCAGGAGGAAGTCGCGGCGAAGTACGGTGCAAGCTGCATCGCCTTCCGCGCCGACGTGTCCAAGTCCGCCGATGTGCAGGCCATGCTGCAAGCCGCCAAGTCGAAGTTCGGACGGCTGGACGTGCTGTGCAACAACGCCGCCATCGAAGGTCACATGGCGCCGGTGGGCGAGTACCCGGAAGACGAGTGGGACAAGGTGATTTCCGTCAACCTGCGCAGCGTGTACCTGGGCATGCGCTACGGCATTCCGATGATGCTTGAGACCGGCGGCGGCTCCATCGTCAACACCGCGTCGATGGCGTCCAAGGTCGCGTTTCCGACGATGTCGGCCTACTGCGCAGCCAAGGGCGGCGTGATGCAGCTCACCAAGACCGCGGCGGTGGAATACGGCGCCAAGGGCATCCGCTGCAACTCGATCTGCCCTGGCTCGATCAAGACTGCGATCACCGAGGCCCTGCCGCCGGAATACATCCAGAAGATCATCGACGCCAACCCGGTGCGGCGCATCGCCGATCCGCTGGAAGTGGGCGACCTCGCGGTGTTCCTGGCGAGCAACGAATCCTCGTTCATCACCGGCACAGAAATCGTCATCGACGGCGGCTACACGGCGATTTGAGTCAAGCGATTGCGGGCGCATTTTTTTTGACTCGCGCCCGTCCGCCTAATGACCCCGTGCTAACCTGCCAGCGAAGAGCGAGTGGGAGCATGGAACCGGCGAATCCAAAGATCTGGCGCAAGCGGCCGAAGCAGGATCGTTCCGAGAACACGGCCAATGTGATCCTGCTCGCCGCCGAGGAACTGTTTGCGGCGCGAGGTTTCCACCACACCACGGCCGACGATATTGCCCAGCGCGCCGGCGTGGGTGTCGGCTCGCTCTACGACTACTTTCCCAACAAGGCCGCCATCGCGTTGGCGCTGCTCGAACGCACGGCGCAGTCGGTTGCGGAGGACTCGCGGAAGTTCCTGGTGGAGAACGGCACCGAGGCCATCGAGGTGAATCTGCCCAAGGTGATCCGCGGTCTCTACGAGGGCTACAAGCGGCACCGGCGGGTGCTGATCGAACTGGTGGCGGAGGTCACCGAGCTGCGCGCCGCGGGGGTCTACACGATGGACCGGCTGATTCACCGTGCGAGCCTGATGTACTTGCAGCAATACCAGGACCGGTATCCCGATATCGATCTCCCGGTTACGCACGCCTTCCTGATCCACCTGTTCACTTCGAGCGTGAAGCACTACCTCGCCGCGCCGGATGCACCGCTGAGCGAGGAAGAGTTTCTGACCCGCTTGTCTGAAGTGATCGTTGGGTATCTGGTCAATCCGCGGACGGTGTCGAAGGCGCCGGCGCGGGGCGGAGCCCCTCCCGTAACGGAAGCGAATGTTTGATGGAAGTTTCCGCCCCGTGTTGAGGGGCGCTGTCGCGCATCAAACAGGGGGCCTGTAGGAGCGGCGTAAGCCGCGACAGCCGCTCGCAAGGCGAGTCGCCGTCGTGGCTTACGCCGCTCCTACAGCCGGCGCGCTCGTCTTGTTTGAGAGAAGCGGGCCATGCCCGCCACAGACCTACGCAGAATCTCCCTAGTACCTCGCTTGCAAGCAGGCACTGTTCGCCGCATCATCGACAAAACAAGTGTTTGTTAAGCGCCTTCGAGCGCGAGCGGAGGAGTGTGATGGTTCAGTTCCCGGCGGCGATGGCGCTCGATGTCGAGCCGTCGATCGCGAAGGTACTCGCAAGGAAAATGCAGCGGCGCGGATCCGGTGCTTACCGGCCGCGCAGCGAAACCGACGTGTTGCCGCTGTTGCAGAACTTCATCGGTGCGCAGGCCGGTTTTGATCAGCACCGGATCGAGAACGTCGGGCGTCTGGCGGGCGGCGCGTCGAAGGAGCAGTTCTACTTCAGCCTGATCGCGCCGAACGGAATCTCCGAACGTCTCGTGTTGCGCATGGACCCGCCGGAGTCGGTGGTGGAGACCAGCCGCATCCGCGAATTCGAGGCGCTGCGCGCGTTCGAAAACGTCGTGCCGGTCCCGCGCGCGATCTGGATGGACGCCGACGGCGCGCACTTCGGCACGCCGGCTCTGGTCACGTCCTTTGTCCGAGGTGTAACCAAGCCGGCGGGCGCGCCGGGTGGCAATGTGTCCGGGCTGGGCATCAACGTCGGCGCCGATTGGCGCGAGGTGCTGGCCGAGCCGTTCATGCGTCACATGATCGCGATTCACGGCTTCGATTGGCGCAGCGCCAACCTGCCTTCGTACGCGGTGCCGGATGCCGACCCTTGCCAAGCCGCGCGCCGCCAGATCGACTGGTGGACACAGGTCTGGCTGGAAGATGCGGTCGATCCAGACCCGACGATTCCTGCGGTGGAAGGCTGGCTGCGCGACAACCTGCCGGCTTGCACCGACTTCGTCTTCTGCCATAGCGATTACCGCACCGGCAATTACCTGATCGACGAGGAGCGGCGCGACATCTCCTCGATACTCGACTGGGAGTTGGCGCACCTCGGCGATTTTCACGACGACGTGGCCTGGGTGACGTGCAAGGTCTTTGGCCATCGCGATGAGCGCGGGCAATTTCTCGTCTCCGGCCTGATGCCGCGGCAGGAGTTTCTGGACCGCTACGAAAAAATGAGCGGGCGCAACATCGACGCTAAAACCTTGCACTTCTACGAGGTGCTGAACAGCTACAAGGTCTGCATCATCATGCTCGGCAGCGCCTACCGGGTCGCGGTGGAGGCGCACAACCATCAGAACGTGTTGCAGACCTGGCTGGTGCCCTGCGGACACGTTTTCGTTTCCGAGGTCTGCCGCCTCATCGACCAGGGGCCACGCGCATGACGCCCTCGATTCCTTACCGCATCGACAGTCTCATCCAGGCGATGTGCGACATCGTGCTGCCGGCCATGGAGGCCGACAAAAGCCTGGCCCGCGAGCAGGCGCAATTGATCGTCGCGCACCTGCATCTGTTGAAGCGGCAACTGCCGCAGGCCGAAGCCTTCGACCAATTGGAGTTGCAGGCGGCTGCAAGCCTGGCGCGCCAGCTACTGGAGTTGGAATCAGACAACACGGCACTGAATGCGTGCCGGCAGGCGCTCGATTCCACATTGATCGAGCCCACGCGTCACGCGAACGCGCAGGACGCGATTCGCCAGATCGATGGTGCCGTCGAGAACTTCGTCCGAGCGCTACGAGTTCACGCAGCTCGACCGGCTATCGATGCGATGACGACGATGGTGCTCGCGCACGCGCGTGAGCGCTCGCTGCGCAATCGCATTTGGTTTTCCAGCAACGGTTTCGATTCCGAGCGCGACGGCCTGCCTGGCTTCGACACCCTGTTCGCAACCGACCATCCCGAGAGACCCTCATGCTGACCGCACAAGACGCCGAGTTTCATCACACCCCGGATTCGCCCTGGGACTGGGCCGAGACCAACCTGTTCTCGTTCTATATTCCCGAAGCGCGGATCAACGGCACGATCTACCTGCTCGCCCGGCCGATGCTCGGCTGCGCGATGGCCGACATCACGATTCAGGATCGCCTTACCTTTAGCTGGCACGACCAGCTCTATGTGGACAACCAGCAGCACCTGCCTTGTCCGAAGTCGCTGCTCGATTACAGCTTGCCGAATGGCCTGCACGTGAAAGCGGTGGAGCCGCTCAAGTATTACCGCATCGACTACGTCGGCAACGACAACACCGAGCTGCACTTCGACTACAAGCTGTTCGCGGGGCCGTTCGACATCAACGATCCGAAGATGGATCCGCTGGCCGCTACGCGCCCCGGCGCGGCCTGGGACCAGGCCATGCGCGGTCACTACGAAGTCACCGGCCATGTGACGGGCGAGGCGATCATCCGCGGCAAGAAGTACAACGTGGACTGCGTCGAGACCGGCGACCGTAGCTGGGGGCCGCGACGCGAGACCGGCAATCGCAACACCGCCTGGCTGCACGGCAGCTACGGCCGCGACTTCACGTTCCACTTGTTTGCAGAGATCGACCCGGCGCATTCCGAAGTGCTGGGACAGCTCATCAGCGGCTACATCCTGGAGGACGGCCAGTACTACGGCCTGACGGAAGTGAAGGGCCGCACCGAGCGTCGCTATCACGTGCCCCTCAGCACGGAATGCGAGGTCGTCGATATCCGCGGCAAGCGTTTCCACTTCACCGGAGGCGCGATGAACTCGTCGGCCTGGGCGCCGTTTCCGGCGATGGTCTACTACCAGAGCCTGATGCGCTGGAACCTCGGCGGCAAGATCGGCTACGGCGCACAGATCGACAGCTCCAACATCGAGTACATCACCAAGAACCGGGACCTGCTGCTGACGCGATGAGGGCGCTTGCTCAGCCCAAAAGAAATCCGAGCCAAATCCGAATGGGATTCGAGTCCATCCCGGATTGAAGTCGGCATCCCATCGGCCTAGAGTCAGACAAACGAGTGTTTGTTTCAAACACCCCGACCTATTGCTGCAAACCGTTGCATTCAAAAAACGAGGAGACACATGGACAAGGAAACAAGAAATGCCGTTGAACTGGGGATAGCCTGGATCGGCCCCGTATTCGTCGTCGCCTACTTCTGGTTCTGGGGCGTAATGGGGCACAACATCCCGCCGCCGAATTTCGTCGGCATGACGCCGGAAGCGCTCATTGCCGAGCACTACGGCAAGTTCCAGTCAGAGATCACCATCGGCATGGCGGCCTGCTGCATGGTCGGCCTGTTTTATCTGCCTTGGTCCTGCCTGCTGGCCTCGATGCTGCGCGACGAAGACGGCCGCATGGGCGTGCTCAGCTACATGGAATTGATGGGCGGTGCGCTCACGGCCTGGGTGCTGGCCTTCTGCCCGGCGATCTGGCTGGTCTGCGCCGTCTACGCAAACATCCTGGATCCGCTCACGATCAAGGTGATCCATTCTTTCACCTGGTACATCTACGACATGACCTACATGATCACGAGCGTGCAGCTCGCGGGCCTGGGCATGTACACGGTGCTCAACAAGAAGCAGACGATGTTCCCCGCTTGGACGGGCTGGTGTGCGCTGGCGGTGGGTGTGATCTTCATCCCGCTGGTGGTCATCGCCTTCGTCGAGGACGGCCCCTTCGCCGTCGGCGGCATGTGGAACTTCTTCATCGTGTTCGGCACCTGGCTGTTCGGCTTCTTCACGCCTTACACCTATTTCATGATCAAGGAGCTTTCCGCCCGCAAGCAGAAGCTGTCGATGTCGCCGGCGCACGCTGCGCGCTGAAGCGGTTTTCGTTTCGTCGCAAGGCCACGGGGTACCCTGTGGCCTTGCGGCTTTACGGCCTGGGGTAGGCGTTCGCGATGGATGCGGAAAGCGAGAAGCGAATCGAAAACGAGCGGCGCCTGTCGGCCGCGGCCTCGGCCAGAGAACGCACGCCGGGAACCGAGGGCATCTGGACCTTCGTCTTCATCGACATGCTGGTGTTCCTGCTGATCTTCTTCGTCTTCATGACGGAGCGCCTGGCCAACTTCGAGCAGTACAAGGCCTCGCAGGCGAACCTCAACGCGGTGTTCGGGTTCGTCAATACGCTGATCCTGCTGACCAGCTCGTGGATGGTGGTGGAGGCGATCCACTCGGCGAAACTGCATCAGCCTAAACAGGTTTCTCTACGGTTGGGACTCGCGCTCGCGCTGGGACTGCTGTTCTGTATCAGCAAGTTGGTCGAGTACACGCTGAAGATCGAGAGCGGCATTTCGGTCACGACAAACCCGTTCTTCACGTTCTACTTTTTCATCACCTTCATCCATTTCTTGCACGTGCTGGCGGGAATGTTGTTCCTGCTGTCTTTCGCGCGATCCAGCCGGAACTGCCTGGGATCGGACAAGTACGTCGTGGGCCTGGAAAACGTCGGGCTGTTCTGGCACTACGTCGACGTGCTGTGGATCTTCATCTTCCCGATGCTCTATCTGATCTAACGGCCATGCGCGCAAAGCGGCACCCCGGACCATGAATCTCCTCGGCGCATGGCCGCCCACACCCCACCATCGGCATCCGCCGATGGTCCCCCCCTCTCCCGCAAAAGCACGGGAGAGGGACCGTCGCCTCGCTTCGCGAGATTCACGTTAAAGGCCATGACGAGCAAGCTGCTGGAGTCTCCGAGCGTCCTGTGGGTCATCCTGATTCTGTTGAGCGCAACTTCGCTCGCGCTCTTCGAGGGTCACGTCAGCGCGGCCATCGGCGGCACCCTCATCATCCTGATTGCGGCTCTCAAATCGCGGCTGGTGATCCTGCACTACATGGAGGCCAGACGCGCTCCCGCTAACTGGCGATTCCTGTACGAGACCTGGAACTTCGCCTGCGCCGCGCTCCTCATCGTTGCGAACCTCGTGACCTTGGCGCAGCGCTGAGCCTAAGGCCTGTTCACATATGTTTGGTCGTCGCGGCGTGGGTCCGTCCGGCGCAGTGGGAGTGCCCTTGTGGCACTCCCACCGCACCTACCGTCGCGCAGCGCAATGAACGGAGCGGCGAAGTGTGTTGGAACACATGAGGAGCGACTGACGCAGTCGATGCGCGAAAACGGCCCCGCCCCGGGTGGGCTTACGCGGGTGCCCTTGTGGCACTCCCGCGCTGGGACCCAATCGGGGTTGCCCCCGGATTTTCCGCGATGCTGCGTTGCTCGTCGTTCATTTGCATCTGCAAACTTCTCTCCTCGCGCCGGGCACCCACGAAAGTGGACGTCTACTTTCGTGGGGCCCGCCCTTGCCTCACGAAAAATCCGGGGGCAACGCGGCGATCAAACATATGTGAACAGGCCTTGGCTTTCGCGAGCATGCGCTCGCAACCGACAAACGGTAGTTGACCACTTCGGAGCTAGATTTAAGATGCGGTCCACGACCAAACAAGTATTTGTTTGATACCTGTTGGCACAACGAGCGCCGAAGTCTCGGAGGAGGAGAGCCCGAGTAGTACGCGCAGATCACTGCAAGTCACGTACACCCAAGTCTGGCCCCTGGCCCAGGATTTCGGATCGAGAAAAAACAAATCATTGTTATAAGTGTCGATGCGGGCTCTTTTCGAGCTTCGCGCAACACGCTGCTCGCGCATTCACCGACCGCAAAGCCGGTGTGAGAGCAACAAAAAAATACTGAACGTCACAGAACGCTGTTGAGGAGACAAGGCATGAAGGGAGCAAAGGTTTCGGGTAAGTCGTCGCTGGCCCCACACGTCGTAACGATGAAGCCGAGCGTGTGGCTTGCAGCTATGGTCGGGCTGTGGGCTCCGTGTTTCGGTACGAACGCGCAAGAGGCGGCAGCGGCCGAGCCGATTGCCGAAGGAACTCCAGAGCTCTCCCCGGCGCCTGCTGCCGAGCCGGCCTCGGCCACGGAAGCCGTGCCGGCTGACGAATCCGCCAATGCGGCTCGCGCTCCGGAACGAACGGGCAGCACCAGCCGCCTGCTGGAAGAGATCGTGGTCACGGCGCAGAAGCGCGAAGAAAATCTGGCCGACGTGCCGATCTCGGTGCAGGCCTTCAGTGCCGAATCACTCGATGCGCGTGGCATCTCGGATCAGGCCGGCCTGATGAAGGCGACACCGGGCCTGGACGTCGGCAGTCAGGCTGGTTTCGTCAGCCTCTTTCTGCGCGGTATCGGCACAGAGGCTTGGCTGACGGCTGATCCCAGCATCGCCAGCTATGTCGACGGTGTGTACTTTCCCTATGCGCCGTCGATCGTGCAGCAGTTCGGCGCCCTCGAGCGCGTGGAAGTTCTCAAGGGCCCACAGGGAACCTTGTTCGGCCGCAACGCGGTGGGCGGTGCGATTAGCGTGATCACCAAGGCGCCCGATTTCGACGATCAGGAAACCGAGATCGAGACCGCCATCGAAAACTTCGATACCACGCGACTGAAGGTTTACACGAACATTCCGATCACGGACACGTTCGCCATGAACATGAGCGCGTTCTATGTCAGCGGCAACCCCTACCTGGAGGGCAGCACCAGCGGCAGTCCGTCGAAAGACCTCAATGAAGAATCCAGCAAAGGCATTCGCCTGAAAGCCCGCTGGGCACCTCTGGACGAACTCGACATGACGTTTGGTGTTGTTCGAACGCACGCGCAGAACAACGGCGCGCTGCCGTTGAACCGTAACCCCAGCCTGCTGGGAAAGCTTGCCGGCGTGCCGGCTGCGGGCGAGTACGAGACCCACGTCGACGAGCGCCTGTACCTGAACTTCGATACGACGGTGTACCAGGGCGAGATCGTCTACAACGCCCCTTGGTTCGACGTGAAGCTGCTGGCCAGCGACCAGTTCAACAGCCAGCCCTACAACTACGATTTCGACGGTTCCATCCGTCCGCTCGTGTCCTTCGACATTCCGGTTCACTACGGCGACATCCAGGAAGCCGAGCTTCAGTTCCTGTCGAACGAAGGGACTCCCGGGTCTGACTGGCTGACCATCACCGCGGGCGTGTTCCTGTTCAAGAACGAGCAGGGCTTCGACCCGATTCGCGTCACTGTCGCCAACATCGATCCCACCGCCCTGGCCGAGCAAACGGGCTTGCCTATTCCGGACGGATTACAGGAAGCGATCACCGGGTTCTACGGCGCGGCAGGGGGCTTCGTGGATTTTCTCAATCTGCTGAACGAGGCCAACCCGCTGTTGCCGCCGCTGATGCTGCCGCCGCTGCCGCTGCCCAACGAGCCGCTCTACACGGTGCAGAACACCGCGCTGGTGGAGACCGACTCCATTTCGGAGTACCTGCAGGTCACGGCGAAGTTCACCGACTGGGTGTCGCTCACCCTGGGCGGGCGCTACCAGAACGAGGAGCGCGGCGTGCTCAAGTCGGATACCAACCTGCAGTTGCTGGGCGCCGATCGCACCATAAGAGCTCTGACCTGGAACCAGGCACGGGACGGCGACGGCCGGCCGTTTCCCCTGAGTTCGTCGACGAAGAAATTTTCGCCCAAGGTCGGCCTGGATTTTCACCCGTTCACCGAGGACACCTGGGGCATGGGCGCCGAGACGCTGATCTACGCCAGCTACCAGCAAGCCACCAAGGCGCATGCCTACAACGCCTACGCCATCTATTTGAGGCCGGCTTACGTCAAGCCGGAGAACACCACCGCCTATGAAGTCGGGTTCAAGACCACGCTGTTCGGAGGCCTCACCCGTCTCAGCATGGCGGCGTTCTTCTACGAGGTGGAGGATCTCCAGACCCAGTTCGTGTCGCTCGTCAACGGTGGCGCCGTCTCCTTCGAGAACGCCGGTACGGCGGAATCCAAGGGCTTCGATTTCGATATCGCCACGGAAGTGTTCCCCAGCCTGATCGAAAACCTGTCGATGACCTTCAACGGCGCCTTCATCGACGCGGTTTACACCGATTACAAAAGCGGCTCCGGCTACAACCCGACGACTGACATCTTCAGTTCCAACAACGACTACACAGGCAACCGCAACACGCGCTCGCCCAAGACCAGCGGCTCCATCGCCCTGACCAAGCTCTGGAACATCCCGGGAGGCGCGCTCGAAGTGGGGGCGGACTACTACCACAACAGCGGCTTCTTCTACACCGCGTCCAACGATCCCGACTACGAACAGCCGGCCTACGGTCTGCTCGGCGCCTTCGTCGGATACACCTACGAACCCTGGGACACGCGCATCACGGTCTTCGGCAAGAACCTGACCGACGAGTACTACACCGCGGGGATCATCGCCACCGACTTCGGTTCCAACTACTCCGTCTCCCCACCGTTGCAATACGGGGTGAAGCTCACCATCCGGTTCTGATGGCTGCGCACGCATCGAAGGTTTCCGAGTCGCGGACGTGAGCGGTATCCGTCCCGAGCCTGCTGCAAATCAAGGGAAATAATCATGAGAAATTTTGGGAAAGGGATGTGTTTCGTGTTGACCGTCTGCGCGCTGTCCTGCGCGACGAGCCAGGGAGTGCTGGCTCAGGCCGACGACGAGGGAGCGGAAGCCTCACCGCTGCGAAGCGGAGCCTACCTGGCACCGATGGCGCGCTACGAAATCGCCGACGAAGACAGCGGGCTGGACGATGGTCCCGGCGGCTCGATCGCTGTCGGCTACCGCAAGAACAGCTATGCCTGGGAGATTGGCGGCTTCATCATGGACCTGGGCGGCGTCAGCGAACAGGGCGTGAATTTGAACGGACTGCTGTTCCCGTTCAGCGGCCTGCCCGGGCTTTACGGCATAGCCGGCGTAGGCGGTCTGGTCTACAAGGACTACGTGGACGGGCGGGAGCCCGCAACCGCGTTCGCACAGGGCGGCGCAGGTTTCCTGTTCCCGATGCAGATCGGCAACTACGAGTTCGCCATCCGCGCCGAATCCCTGTACCGCTACGGCAAGCGCGAGCGCCGGCAGAACGACAGGAATGTCGATTTCGATATCCCCAATTACTTTAACGACATTCTCATCAATATCGGGCTTCAACTGCCGCTGGGGTCCAGGCCGCCGCCGCCCCCTCCTCCTCCTCCTGTCGAGGTTGTTCCGCCTGCGGCGATCTGCTCCGACACACTCGACAACGACGGCGACGGTCTGATCGACTTTCCTGGCGATCCGGGTTGCTCGGCGGCTGAGGACAACGACGAAACCGATCCGCCGCAGTGCAGCGACGGCAAGGACAACGACGGCGATGGCCTGATCGATTTCCCTGCGGACAAGGGCTGCACGGGCGCTGACGACAACGACGAAGTCGATCCCTGCAAGACGC
>JBQTHL010000004.1:0-46437 GCA_052389915.1 Panacagrimonas sp. | reverse complement strand
ACGACGGGCCCCCCGACCCCGAACTCCTCGCCATCTTCGCCCCCGAAGCCCGCGAACTCCTGGAAGCGCTGCACGACTCTCTGAACACCTGGCGCGAAGTCCCCGCCAACGCCGCGCCCGCGCGCGTCATGCAGCGCGACCTGCATACTTTCAAAGGTGGTGCGCGCATGGCCGGCCTGCGCGGCCTGGGCGATGCGGCGCATGCGCTGGAGACGCGTCTGGTCGAACTGGAACGACGCAATGTCGAGGCAGATTCCGGCGACGTGCAGCGTGTCGACGGTGATCTTGCGCGGCTCGCGCAACTGGTCGATGAGGTGCTGACTGCCGGCGCGGCAGCTTCAGCTTCTGCGGAAACCACAGCGGCGCCCGCGTCGACCGACGATCCGCAGACCCTCGTCGAATCCGAACCCATAGCCACGACCTGGGATCCGCAACTGTTCTGGCGTCCGGGGATCGAGGAATCCGCAGCGCCGGAGGCGCGGCGCGAAGCCGTGCGCGTGCCGGTGGAGCGGCTGGACAGCCTGCTCAACCAGACCGGCGAAATTTCCATCTACCGCGCGCGGATGGAAGAGAGTCATGCCGTGGTCGCGACTTCGCTGGCGGAGCTGGCGCAAACTTTGACCCGCGTGCGCGAGCAACTGCGCCTGATGGATATCGAGAACGAGGCGCAGGTCGCCGCCACTCGATTTGCCTCCGGCGAAGGCGTGCATCGATACGAGTCGCAGTTCGACCCGCTGGAGATGGATCGCTATTCGCGCATGTCGGAGCGTTCGCGTTCGCTCAACGAGGGTTTGAGCGATCTGGGTTCCTTGCACGCCACGCTCGACACCGCGGTGAGCGAGGGCGAGAGCCTGCTGCAACAGCAGGGGCGCATCGTCGCGCAAGTCCAGCAGGCCTTGATGGGCGCGCTGATGGTGCCGTTCTCCGGCCAGGTGCCGCGCCTGACGCGCGTGGTGCGGCAGACCGCGGAACAGAACGGTCGCCAGGCGCGCGCCGAGTTCACGGGTGTGGATAGCGAGCTTGATCGCAACGTGCTCGAACGCATGACCGCGCCGCTCGAACATCTGTTGCGCAATGCTGTGGTGCACGGCATCGAGAATTCCGAAGCACGAGTCGCCGCAGGCAAGTCGGCCGAGGGCCTGGTGCGAGTGGATTTGCGGCGCGAAGGACCGCGTTTGCTCATCGAGGTCAGCGACGACGGTCGCGGGCTGGACTACGCGGCGATCCGCGCCAATGCGGTGAAGCGCGGCTTGATTGCGGACGACGCACTAGTGTCCGACGAAGACCTCGTGCGCTTTGTTTTCGCTGCCGGATTCTCGACCGCGGCCAAGCTGACCCAGGACGCCGGGCGCGGCATCGGCATGGACGTGGTGGCGGCCGAGGTCAAGCAGCTCGGCGGCTCGGTGGACGTCGTGTCCGAGACCGGCAAGGGCGTGCGCATTCGTATCCGCTTGCCCCTGACCCTGGCGGTGTCGCAGGCGCTCGTCGTGCAACTCGCTAGCGAGTTGTTTGCGGTGCCGCTGGCGGGTGTCGAAGGCGTGGTCAGAATTCCGCGCGAGAGCCTGAATGACTCGATGCGTGAAGGCGGCACGCCGCTCGATTACGCCGGCAAGCAGTACCCCGTGCGCTGGCTCGGCGAGCTGGTCGACCTGCCGCCGCCGGCACGCATCGAAACGCGCTCGGTGCCGGCCATCCTCATGCGCCTCGGCGAGGGTCTTGCCGGTGCCGGACGAAGCGTGGCCCTGGTGGCCGAGCGCCTGATCGGCAATCGCGAAATCGTCGCCAAACCGGCCGGGCCGGTGCTGGGTTCGGTGCCCGGCATCTCGGGGGCGACGAGCCTGGCCGACGGTCGCGTGATGCTCATCATCGATGTGCCTGCGCTGATGCAGGAACAGGAGCGCCGCCGTCTCGGAGCCGCGCCGCCTACCAGGGCCGCGGCCGTGCAGGAGACGCGGCCTCTGGTCATGGTGGTGGACGACTCCATCACCATCCGCAGAGTCACTGAGCGCCTGCTCGTGCGCAAGGGATACCGCGTGCTCACGGCCAAGGACGGCATGGACGCCATGGCGCTGCTTCAAACCGAAGCACCGGACGCGATGCTGCTGGACATCGAGATGCCGCGAGCCGACGGTTTCGAGGTGGCGCGCTTCGTACGCAACTCGCCACGCATCGCGCGGCTGCCCATCGTGATGATTACCTCGCGCTCCAGCGAGAAGCATCGCCAGCACGCGCAAGAGCTGGGGGTGGACCGGTATCTGACCAAGCCCTACCAGGAAGACGCCTTGCTCGCCGCGTTGCATGAGCTGCTCGAAGCCTCGGCAGGGCAGATCGCATGAGCACGACTGGCGGAACCCTGCACGCGGTGCTGATCCAGATTGCCCGCGACGCCCTGTTGCTGCCCAACGCCGCGGTGGCCGAGGTGTCGGTGCTGGACCGCTTCAAACCTGCGCACGACGGCCCGGAGTGGCTGGTCGGCTGGCACACGGCGGCGGAGCGGCGCATTCCCGTCATTTCTTTCGAGTCACTGAGCGGGCAGCCGCGGCCGGAGACAAATAAGCGCGCGCGGATCGTGATCGTCAACGCGCTCGGTCGGCGTGGTCAGGCGGGCGCTTACGCCTTGCTGGCGCAGGGACATCCTCATCTGATGTCGCTCGATCGCGCTGCGATCCGATCGGTCGGGTTGCGGCCCGGGGATAGGGACGATCTGGTGCTGTCCAGGGTCGGCGTCGAGCAACAGGGGGCGATTATTCCGGACCTGGAAGAGATCGAAGCACGCGTGGCGAAGCTGGTCTGATCAAAGCCACCGGCGTGCAATGCCACCGAGTCCCGCTCTTTCCAATCGCCGGCGGACCGCCTTGCCACTACAATTCGCGTCCTTCGCCGTCCGCTTCCAAGGATTTGTCATGACTTTTGTCGTCACCGAGAACTGCATCAAGTGCAAGTACACCGACTGTGTCGAGGTCTGTCCGGTCGATTGCTTTCACGAGGGGCCGAACTACCTGGTGATCGATCCGGAGGAGTGCATCGACTGCACGCTGTGCGAGCCGGAGTGCCCGGTCAACGCCATCGTGGCCGAGGATGACCTCAAGGCCGAGGACGCGCATTTCAAGCCGCTCAACGCGGAGCTGACCAAACTCTGGCCGGTGATCACGGAGCGCAAGGACGCGCCGCCGGATGCCAAGGAGTGGGAAGGAAAGCCGGACAAGCTGAAGCTTCTGGAACGCTGAGTCCGACGCACCTGCCGGCCGCGCAAGAATGAACGGCGCGCGGCTCACTCTCACCGCCACCGAACGCCTCGCGCGCGAGTTGCGTGAACGCGCCAATCTCGAACGGTCGCGCGAAGGCGCATCGGTCTGGGAAGCGCCGCAGGTCGCCAGCCTTTCACGCTGGCTGATCGATGCCTGGACCGCGAGCTGGCCGGACTCGCAGTTGCTCAGCGCCACGCAGGAACTGGTGCTGTGGAGCCAGGCCGTCGAGCGCGACGAGGCCGGTCGCCAGCTCCTGGCCCCGCTCGCTGCGGCGCGCGAGGCGCGGCGCGCCGATCAGCTCGTGCGCCGCTGGCGCATCCAACTCGACGGCGCGCCGGCCTGGCAGGACGAGCACCATGCATTTCGCCGCTGGCGCGCGCAGGTACAGAAGCGCCTCGATGTGCAGAGCTGGATCACGGCCGCCGACATTCCCGCCCAAGTCGAACGGCGTCTGCGCAGCGGCGAGATCGCCGCGCCCGAATCGATCCGGCTGGAGGGTTTCGTCGAAGACCCGACGCCGGCCGAGCGCGCTGTGCTCGATGCCCTGGTCGCGCGCGGAACGCAGATCGAGCGCGTCCAGCCAGGGCCTTTCACGGCGCACATCCGTCGCGTGCGGCCGGCGGACGATCTGGCCGGGTTCCGTCACGCGGTCCACGAGATTCGCGAGCGTCTGCGCGCGTGCATGGATCATCGCGAACCGCCGCCGCGCATCGTCATCGCGCTGCCCGACCCGGAGTCGCAGCGCGAACCGATCGAGGCCGTGCTGCGCGAACTGCTCGCGCCCTGGGCTGCGCGTGGCGAGGGCCTGCTGCCCTGGCGCTGGGAGCGCGGCCGCAGTCTTGCCGAGCAGCCCTGGGTCGCCTGCCTGCTCGACATCCTGCGGCTCTCGCCGCAGGACAATCCGCCGGGTCTGATCAGTCGCGTGTTGCTGTCTGCGGCGCTGTGGCCCGCATCGGCGCTGCGTCACACCGCCGCGGCCGACTACCGGCTGCGACGCAAGGGTATTCCGCGAGTGCGCCTGCTCGCAGTCGCGGACGAGCTCAACGACCCCGGCCTGCGAGCGCGCTTCAGATCCTTGCACGCGCTCATCGCGGCGGCGCCTTCGCGCGGTCTGCCCAGCGACTGGGCCGCGCAGTTCCGCAGTCGCGCCGACACCCTCGGCTGGCCGGGTACGGAGACGCTCGATTCGGCGTCCTTTCAGGCCGTGCGTGCCGCGCGCGGACTGTTTGATCGGCTGGCCACCCTGGACGGCCAACTCGGGCGCATCACCGCGTTCGCAGCGCGCGAATGGCTGAGCGAGCTGGCGCGCGCCAGTTTTTTTGCGCCGCGCGTGGAGCATGTGCAGCCGGTGCTCGTCACCAGCCTCGACGAAGCCGCAAGCCTGTCCTGCGATGCGCTCTATGTGCTTGATGTCGCGGCTGCGAAAGTGCCGGCTTCTGCGCGGCCGACGCCGTTCCTGCCGCTGGAACTCATGCGAGCTGCAGGCGTGCCGGAAGCGACACCCGAAGCCTGGCTCGCGCGTGCGCAGCGCGTCGCGCAGACCTTGCGAACGCAGTGCGCCGAAGAGGTGCTGGTCGCGGTGCCGAAACTCGATGCGCGTGGCGCCGAGTTGCAGCCGTCCGCTCTCTACGGCGCGGTCGGCGACTGGAGCGCGGTCGTAGTGCCAGCCAGCCTTTCGCTGCTGGAGCGCACGCTGGAGTCGGGCGTACCGTTGGAATGGCCGGAGGCAGACGCGGCGCCTCCAGTGGACGCCGCTGAGCGCGACGCGCTGCGCGCCGACAGCGGACTGTTCCGCGCCTGGTTCGAATCGCCATTCTTCGCGTTCTGCCGCTATCGGCTCGGCATCGAAGCCCTGCCCATGCCGGCGCGCGGACTGGACGCGAGAGTGCAGGGCAATCTGGTCCATGCCGTGCTGGAGGATTTCTGGGGCGTGGTGGCGGACAGTCGCGGGCTGGCTGCGCTCGACGAGCCCCAACTGCGCGCGCTGGTCGAAACCGCAGTTGATCGCCAGTTGCCGCGACACCTGACACCTGCCGATTACGGCGCCGCCATCGTGCGGCTCGAACGCGGGCGCAGTCTGGACCTGGTGCGGCAATGGCTGGCGCACGAGCGTCGGCGCATCGATCCGTTCACGGTGATTCTGCGCGAGGCCGAGGCGCGGCCCGTGATTGCGGAACTGCCGCTGCGCCTGCGGCTGGATCGCGTGGACAAAGTGGAGACGCCGGAGGGCGAGCGCTGGCTGGTGCTGGACTACAAGACCGGGCGCGAGGCCAAGGCCGAGGGCTGGCGTGTGGACAAGTTCTCCGAGCCGCAGTTGCCGCTGTACGCCAGCCACGCCGTACTCGACGTGGCGCAGGTACCGCGCGTGGACGGCATCTGCTTTGCGCACCTCAAGGACGGCCATCCGGCTTTCGTGCCCCGCACCAACTGGCGTCAGCGCCTGATCGAGAAGGAACGCTGCGTGTTCGAGGAGCGTTGGGACGAACGTCTCGGCGAGTGGCGGGTCGCGCTGGAAAACGCGGTGCGCGAATTCCTCGCTGGACAAGCCTGGCTGGCTGCCGACATCAAGTCGCATTCGAACTATGCCGAACTGCTTGCGCTGGGCGGCGCGACGCCGGAAGACGAATGAAACCAGGGATGCTCTGCATAGGTTCTCCGTTCGTGGTGAGCCTGTCGAACCATGAACGGAGAACCCCGCGCCGATTTGGCTCTGCGCGGACACCCTTCGACCCTTCGTCAAGCTCAGGGCTCAGGGCGAACGGGGATCTGTGGGGACTTTGCCCCAGATGAACGCCGCGCCGCTCCCCGACGCCGAAGCGCGCGCGCAGGCGCTGGACCTGTCGGCGCACGTGCTGGTCATGGCCCCTGCCGGTTCCGGCAAGACCGGCCTGCTGGTGCATCGCATGTTGCGCGCGCTGGCGACGGGGGACGCGCCCGAACAGGTCGTTGCCATTACCTTCACCAACAAGGCCGCGGCGGAAATCCGGGCGCGACTGCTGGATCAGCTCGGCGCGGCGCAGCGCGGCGAGTCGGGCGAGTCCGAGCACGAACAGGCTTTATATCGCTCCGCGGCCGCCGTGCTGGCGCGCGACGCGGAGCGCGGCTGGAATCTGCTCGCACAGCCCGGCCGGCTGAGCGCGCTGACCATCGACGCCTTCTGCGCGCAGATCGGCGCGCAGCTTCCGCTGCTCTCGGGCCTGGGCGGCGCGATGCGCATCGCCGAGGACCCGCGCGCGCTGTACGAAGATGCCATCGCGCGTCTGTTCGAGGAGATCGAGGACGCTTCGGTGCCCGTCGACGATCGCACGGCGCTGGCGCGGGTGCTGCGGCTTTCGGGCAATCGCCTCGATCGTCTGATCGAACCGTTGTGCGGCCTGCTCGCGCGACGCGAACAGTGGTTGCAACCCAGCGTGGCGACGACGCCCGAAGAATGGGAAGCGCAGGACGCGCGCGCGCTGTCTGCGCTGATCCAGCCCGCACTCGAAGCGTTTCACGCATGTTTCGATGCGCGTGAGCGAACCGAACTGCTGGAGGTTCTGCGCGAAGGTTCGGCGGAATCCGAACACCTGATCTGGGCGTCCGCGCTGCACGCTTGGCCGGCAGCAGAGCCCGCGTGTCTGCGCATGCTGCGTCAGCTCGCCGGCCTGTTGCTCACCCAACAGGACACGCTGCGCAAGAGTGTGACCGTGAACGACGGCTTCATCGCGAAGCGTCCGTACACGCAACGTTTCAAGGCCTGGCTGACCTCGCGCCAGGACGACTCCGCGCTCGAACGCGCCGCCGCCACGCTGCGTGCGCTGCCCGACCCCGAACTGCCTGCCGATCTGATCGAGCTGCGCCGCGCCTGGCTGCGCGTGCTGCGCCGGCTCGCCGGTCATCTGCGCTTGACCGTGGCCGACACGCAGCAGGCCGATTTCCCCGAACTCGCACAGGCCGCGCTCGCCGCGCTGCGTGCCGAGGGCGCCATCGGCGAGGCTCTGCTCGCCGCGGATCGGCGCATCCGTCATCTGCTGGTGGACGAGATGCAGGACACCAGCGAGATGCAGGTGGAACTGATCGAACGTCTCACCGCGGGCTGGACCGCTGGTGACGGCCGCTCGCTGTTTTTGGTGGGCGATCCGCAGCAATCGATCTACGCGTTCCGCAAGGCCGAGGTGCGCCTGTTCCTGAATCTCTGGGACCAGGCGCGACTGCAACACTTGCCGCTGCGTACCTTGCGGTTGTCGGCCAATTTCCGCAGCCAGCCCGCGGTGGTGCACTGGTTCAATCGCGCGTTCGAGCAGATTTTTCCGCGTGTCGCCGATATTCAACGTGGCGCCGTCGCGTTCTCGCCCAGCGTTCCGCTGCGAATTGCGGAAGGCGAGGGTGGCGTGAACCTGCGGCCTTGCGTAGATGCACTGGCCGAGGCTGAAGCGGTGGCCGAGGACGCGGCGCGACTCGCCGCACCGGATCGCAGCGTCGTCGTGCTGGCGCGTGCGCGCTCGCATCTCGAACCGGTGATCCGCGCGCTGCGCGCGCGCGGTCTCACGCCCGCCTGCCAGGACATCGACCCGCTCGCCGCGCTGCCCGAGGTGCGCGACCTGCTCGCGTTGGCGCAGGCGCTGTGGCATCCCGAGGATCGATTGTCCTGGGCGGTGTTGTTGCGGGCTCCCTTCGTGGGCCTGTCCTGGGCCGATCTCGTCGCGCTGTCGGTTGGACGTGTGCGCGAGGCCTGGCCGCAGCGGATCGCCGCTGCACTCGACGCCGATACACTGAGCGACGAAGGCCGGGCGCGCCTGCAAGGCCTGCGCGCTGCGCTGGAGCAGACGGCGCAACACGGTTCGTTGCGCGCCGAACTGGCCGACCGTGTCGAAGCGGTGTGGCACATGCTCGGCGGCCCGGCCTGCTGCTCGCGTGCGGCGCTGGACGATGTGCGCCAGGCGCTGCGCTGCCTGCGCGCCGAGACGCGTGGCGGCGGTATTCGCGATCTCGAGAGCCTCAAGCGCCGCATCGCCGAGCTTTACGCCGCGCCGCAGCCCGGGCAGGTCCAGCTCATGACCGTGCACAAGGCCAAGGGCCTGGAGTTCGATCATGTGTTGCTGGTCGGGCTCAACCGCGGCACGCGCGGCGAGGATGCGCCGCCGCTGCACCTGTTCGAGTTCGATGGAGCGCCACTGCTGGTGCCCAAGCCTGACGAGGCCTGGCCTGAGGATCATCCTGCGCATCGCAGCTATCGCTGCTTGCAGACGCTGTACGTGGCTTCGCGCCGCAATGAGACCTTGCGCCTGCTGTACGTGGCCGTCACGCGCACCAAACGCAGCGCCACGCTGTACCTGAGCGCGCCGCGCGACGACAAGACCGGTGCCGTGAAACTGAAATCCAACAGCTTTGCCGGTGCGTTGGAGCCGGTGATCCGCGAAGAGGTGGAGCGTCTGCTGCCGGCGCGCGCCGCAACGCAAGTCGAAGCGCAGGCCGAACAGTTCGCGCCGCGTGCACCGTGCCTTCGCCTGGATTTCGTGTTGCCGATCGAGACCGATCTTTACCGTCCGCAGGAGACGCGCACCTCCAGGCCCAGCGAGGCCGTGCTGGCTTCGCAGGAAGAGCCTGACGCACGGCGCGACGAGGGCGATCTGTACGCGCAGCTCGTCGGCACGCTGTTTCACGAAGCCATGCAAAGAGTCGCCGCGGAAGGACTCGCTGCTTGGCCGGATGCAGGCGCATCGAAGCGCTCGTCGATGGCCGCGGGCCTGCGCCGTCGAGGGATGCCGGAGCCCTTGGTCGAACCGGCAGTGACGCGCGTAATCGAATTGCTGACGCGCACGCTCGCCTCGGCAACCGGTCGCTGGATCGTCTCTCCCAAACCCTGGTCGCGCTCCGAGTATCCGCTCGCTGGACGTCGCGACGGCCGCTGGATTTCGGCCGTGATCGACCGCTGCTTCGAAGACGAGGACGGTCTGCTCTGGGTGATCGACTACAAGACCAGCGCGCGTGCCGTACCGGTCGAACAGATCGAGTCCTACATCGCGCTCGGCGCCGAAAAGTATCGCGGCCAGATCGAGCAGTACGCCAGTCTGCTGGCTGGCATGCGACCGGATCGACGCATCCGCGGCGCGCTGTACTTTGCCGAGGCGGATCGTCTGTTGACGATCGATCCTGCGAAATAGGCGCCGTTAACGCGGATTCGCGCCGTTATCTCGAAGCAACTGTAGGAGGGCTTTTGCCCCGGCGGGCGTTCTCACGACGAGTCGCGGTCCGTTCTGCGAGTGCCTGTCGGGGCGGCGCCCCTCCTACGCGGGAAGCTTGTTTTATGGAAGTCGGCGGCGCGAGATCGCGGCGTAATCGCGGAACCAGCAGTGTCGTCAAGGTTGGGCTTCAGCCCAATATCGCAGCGGCGTAAGTCGGGCTGAAGCCCGACTTACGCAGATCTTCCTTGAAAGGTCTGTCGCGTGTTCTCGATACCTGTGCAGGTTTCCCAAAGCTCCGACAGGTCCACAACCCGTCGCATGCCTGCAATTAACCCATTGCATCCCGGCAATCCTGCGCGACGCATCGAATGGAGGCATTAAGCGCCCATAACAGCGGGTCGTGGGGCGGGCACGCGGAATGCGCGGCTGTGATCACGGCAGCAGCGACAGCGTTTGCCGCCACAGCGACGAGCCAGGACGGCGTTTCTGCGACTGCTATTCCTTCGTCCGTGTCAGGAGACATCAACATGAACAGAAATATTCTCAAGCCCATCGCGATCGCCGCGATGCTGTGCGCCAGCGCTTTCCAGGCCCAGGCGGCCTCGCCAAACAACGGTGGCCTTCGAGGGATGCAAGGTCTGCGCGCACATCAGTTCAGCGACAACCAGTTGGGTGTAGGCGCTCAATTGGCTGCGCGCCGCGCCGAGCGTGGCGGCTTGCGCCTTAACGCGGCGCTGGGTCAGACCCGACTCGGCGTGTCTCTGGAGCGGGCACGCAATAACCGGCTCAACGGTGCGGGCGCCACGCTTCCGGGCTTGATGGCTGCAGGTCGCCAGGCAAACCCTGAGAACAACACGAGCACGATCGAGCGCATGCGCGCGGCTCAGAGCGAGCGCCAGTCCGAGCGCGATTCGAACGACAATTCCGACGACAACGACAACGACAACGACAACGACAACGGCTTCCTGGGAATCGAAAATTCGAGCACGCTGGGAATGGACGATCGCGACAGCCAGGGCAATGACGACGGCGACAGCGGGTTCCTGGGCATCGGCAACTCCAGCACGCTGGGTACCGACGACGGTCCTTCCGGCCCCGACAACGACGACAATGGATTTCTGGGCATCAACAACTCGAGCACCCTCGGCACCGACGACAACAACGGCAAGCCGGGCGACTCCAACGACAGCGGCTTCCTGGGCTTCGGCGATTCGAGCACGCTCGGTACCGATTGATCGCAGGCTTCGCCCGACTACGAATTTTCTTTAGTCGATAGGGAATCGTCCCTCTCACCGCTTTCACGGTGCGCAACCTAAGCTTCCGCCACAAAGAGCCCCGTCCCCCTGCGGCGGGGCTCGGTACGAGGAGAAGCGATGCTCACGATCGACATCGATACCGGCGGCACGATGACCGACGCGCTGGTCACCGACGGCGCCACGCGTCACTGCATCAAGGTCGACACCACGCCGCACGACTTCACGGTTGCGTTCCAGACCTGCCTGCGCGAGGCCGGCAAGCTCTACGGCATCGATGACCTGGATGCCTTCCTCGCCAAGGTCGGCCTGATCCGCTGGACCTCCACCATCACCACCAATGTGCTGGCCGAGCGCCGCGGCGCCAAGGTCGGGCTGCTGGTGACTGAAGGACACGAGCGGGATCTGTATGGGGAAGGCCAGTCCGCCATCATCGACGAGCTGGTCGCGGCCGATGCGGTGATCGGCCTGCCGGAAAATCCCGGCGCAAAAGACATCCTGCTCGGCGTCAAGCAATTGCTCGAGTCCGGTGTGCGCCGCATCTGCGTCGCACTCGCCGGTTCGTTTCCGGACAACCGCGCCGAGGTCGCAATCAAGCGCGTGATCGAGGACCAGTATCCCGATCACATCATCGGCTCGGTGCCGGTGTTGCTGGGGTCGGACATGGCGCAGATCGGCCATGACCAGACGCGCGCGCACACTGCCGCCATGAACGCCTACACCCACACGCACCTCGCGACCAGCCTGTTCAAGGCCGAGGACGTGCTGCGCGACGAGTTCGGCTGGCGCGGCGCGCTGCTCATCGGCCAGACCAGCGGTGGCGTGGCGCGCATCGGCAAGACCAAGGCGGTGGACACCATCGAATCCGGCCCGGTGTTCGGGACCTTCGGCGGCGCCTTCGTGGCGCGCGAGTACGGTCTCAAGGACGTGATCTGCTTCGACGTCGGCGGTACCACGACGAAGGCGTCGATCGTGCGCAACGGAGAACCGGTGTTTCAGCGCGGCGGCCTGCTGATGGAGATCCCGGTCCAGACATCCTTTGCGATGCTGCGCTCTGCGGCCATCGGCGGAGGCTCGATTGCACGTGTAAAAAATGGTCGGCTCACACTCGGCCCCGATAGCCAGGGCGCCGCGCCCGGCCCGGCCTGCTACGCGCTTGGCGGCCGCGAGGCCACGCTGACCGACGCGATTCTGCTGCTTGGCTATCTCGATCCCAGCAGTTTTCTCGGCGGGCGCCGCAAGCTCTCGGAAGATCACGCACGCAAGGTCATCGAATCGAGAGTCGCGACGCCGCTCGGCCTCTCCGTCGAGCAGGCCGTGCTGGTGATCCGCGACGAGGCCGTGAGCGTGATGGCGGAATTGATCTCCAACACGCTGGCCGAAGCCGGCCTCAAGGCCGCGCAGATGGCGATGTTCTCCTTCGGCGGCAACGGTCCCATGTTCGGTGCCTTCGTCGCGGAGCGGCTCGGCATCTCGCAGGCATACGCTTTCGACTTCGGTCCTGTATTCGGCGCCTTCGGGTCTTCGGTATCCGACGTGGCGCACGTGTACGAGCGTGGCATCGGGTTGACGTGGGAGCCCGGCAACCAGGCCGCCATCCTGCACAGCGCGCAAGGTCTCTATATCCAGGCCCAGCGCGATCTGAAGGGCGAGGGCTTCGATCCGGATGGCGCAAGTTTCCGCGCCGAACTTGAGTTCGGCCGCGACGACAGGATCGCAGGCGCCTGCCGCTTCGACTTCAAGACCGAGCCGGGCGAAGCGTTCGTCGCCGCCGCCGACAAGGCGGTTGGGGACGCGGGTCTATCGAAGACCAGCGAGCCCGTGCTGCTGCTGCGTCTGTCGGCGCGCCTTGAAGTAGGTGCCAAGGGCTTGCCTGCACGTGCCGACCGGCGTGAGAGCGTCAAGCCTGGCGCGCGATCCATGCAGTTCAGCGGTCGCGGCGCAGAGCCCCTGCCGACTCACGTTTGGGAGCAGTTGAATGTCGGCGACATCGTGAGCGGTCCGGCCATGATCAACGGAGCCACCCTGACCTGCCCGGTGCCGCCGAAGTGGACGCTGACGGTGGATGCTTACGGCAACGCGGCGATGAAGAAAGAAGGCTGAGCTAACGTAGGGTGCTGATGAGGCAAGCCGAATTGCGCCAGCGGGTCCGGGCCTCGGACCCGGTGCGATTCGCTATCGCTCATCAGCACCTACAAAACTCAGCACCCTACAAAATATTCGGAGGCTCCATGAAACAACGCACCGTTCATTTCTATAGCGAAGGCTCCAAGCTCGAAGGCGACTACTTCCTGCCGGACGATCTGAAGCCCGGCGACAAGCGCCCCGGCATCGTGCTGTGCCACGGCTATAGCGGCATCCGCTCGGTGATTCTTGCGGACTACGCAAAGTACTTCGTCGAGGCCGGATACGTCGCGCTGTCTTTCGACTACCGCGGCTACGGCGGCAGCGAAGGCACCAAGTGGCGCATCCAGGCGCTCGAACAGATCGAGGATATTCGCAACGCCATCACGTTTCTCGAAGTGCAGCCCGAAGTGAATGCCGAACGCATCGGCATCTGGGGCACGTCCAACGGCGGCGCACACGTGGTGTATGCCGCGGCGGTCGATGAGCGCGTGAAGTGCGCGATTGGTCAGGTCGGTTATGGCGATGGCCGGCGCCTGCTAATGGACGGCCGCACGCCGAAGCAGCGCAAGGAATTGCTCGAAACGCTCGCGGCGGATCGCAGGCAGCGTGTGCTCACCGGCAAGGGCGGACACGCCGATACCGGCACCCTGCTCGCCAGCCAGGACACCAAGGACTTCTTCGCCGCCGGACTTGCGGTTCTGCCCGATCTTTATTGCGAGATTCCCTGGGAATCCGCCGAATCGACGCTCGAATACCGGCCCATCGACATGGCGCACAAGATCGCGCCGCGTGCGCTGATGCTGATCGGCGCCGAGCACGACAAGCTCTGCGTGATGGACGGCTACAAGGCCGTGTTCGACGCGGCCGGCGAGCCCAAGCGCTGGGTGCAATACCCGATCACGCACTACCAGATCTACTCGCCGGAATGGGTTGATCCGTCGGCGAAGGTTGCGGTCGAGTGGTTCGATCAGCACCTGAAATAAATCTTTGCCACGGATTACACGGATAAAAGCTCAGGTGAACGTTTTGCCGTTATCCGTGTTCATCCGTGTAACCCGTGGCAAATGCATTTTGCATTCGAGGAGACAGCCGTGAACCCGCGCATCCGCTTCACCGAAAACCTCGACCTCGATGTCGAGCACGAGATGTGGCACTGCCACACCTGCGGCACGGAGCTGATCTCCGCGCGCGAGAACTACAAGAAGGGCTGCCTCGTGGCACAGCGCGACCCGCGCGAGATCCACGCCGCGGTGCTCGAAGGCGAGTACAGCTTTTCGCCCGACCCGGACTGGGCGCGGATCGTGGAGTTCTACTGCCCGAGCTGCGGCCGCCAGATCGAGACCGAGTACCTGCCGCCAGGGCATCCGATCACGCACGACATCGAGCTGGACGTGGACAGTCTCAAGCGTCGACTCGACTCGGGCGACCTTTTGATCCGGAACGGCAAGCTGGTGATGGGAGAGCCTGCATGAGCGGACCCAAGACCACTGGGGTAATGAACTCCATCGACATCGACGTCGGCGGCACCTTCACCGACTTCGTGCTCACGCTCGACGGTGAACGGAGCATCGTCAAGTCGCCGACCACGCCGCACGATCTGTCCGTTGGCTTCGTCAACGCCGTGGAGTCCGGTGCAGAGAAAGTCGGCCTTACGCTCGACGAGTTGTTGCCGCGCATCGACATCGTGCGTTACTCGACGACGGTGGCCCTGAACCGCCTGCTGCAACGACAGGGACCGCGCATCGGCTTTATCACCACCGAGGGTCATGAGGACATGATCCACATCGGCCGCGGTGCGCAGTGGGTCGATGGCCAGATCATTTCCGAGCGACGCAACCTCGCGGCGCAGAACAAGCCGCATCCGCTGATCTCGCGCGATCTCGTGGTCGGCATCAAGGAGCGGATCGACTCCAAGGGTAATATCGTTCGCCCGCTGGACGAGGAAGACGTGCGGCGCAAGCTGCGCATCCTCATGGATCGCGGTGCGCGCGCCATCGTCGTGTGCACCCTGTGGTCCTTCGCCAATCCCGTGCACGAAAAGCGCGTGCGCGAAATCATCCGCGACGAGTACAAGGAGTACCACATCGGTTTCGTGCCGGTGGTGATGAGCCACGCGGTGACGGCCAAGCTCGGCGAGTACGAGCGCGCGATGACCGCGGTACTCGATGCCTATCTTCAACACGCGATGCAGACCGAGATCTGCGCGACCTGGGACAAGCTGCGCGAGCGTGGCTACCGCGGCAGCTTCCTGATGATTCACAACTCCGGCGGATCTGCCGACATCTTCAAGACGCCGGCCTCGCGCACCTTCAACGGCGGACCGGTTGCGGGGCTGATGGGCAGCGCGTATTTCGCAGAGAAGCTCGGCTACAAGAACGTCATCATGGGCGATGTCGGCGGCACCAGCTTCGACGTCGCGCTCGTCGTTGAATCGTCGGTGCGCAATTACGAGTTCAAGCCGGTGATCGACCGCTGGATGGTTAACGTCACCATGATGCAGACCATCTCCATCGGCGCCGGCGGCGGATCGATTGCGAGCGTGGACAAGAATGGCAGACTCACGGTTGGGCCGCGCAGCGCCGGCTCCATGCCGGGTCCCGTGTGCTACGACCTCGGCGGTACCGAGCCGACTACGACCGACGCCGACGTGGTGCTCGGCTACATCAATCCCGACGGCTATTTCGGCGGCCAGATGCTGCTGAACAAATCCAAGGCCGAGAAGGCGATCCAGTCGAAAATCGCGGACAAGCTCGGCGTCTCCGTGCACGAAGCCGCGGCGATGATTCGCAACGTCATCGACGAGAACATGGCTTCCGCAATCAAGCGCGAAGTGCACATGCGCGGCTATCACCCCGAGGAGTTCGTGCTGTTCGCCATTGGCGGCGCCGGCCCGACGCACGTCTCAGGCTTCCAGGCCGACGTGCCCAAGGCCGTCGTGTTTCCTGCCGCGCCGGTGTTCTGTGCGATGGGGTCTTCGATCATGGACATCGTGCATCTGTACGAGCAGTCGAAGCGCCTGGTGTTCATGGAGCCAGTATCGGAGACGCTGGTCATCGACCGCGCCACGTTCAACGCCGTGGTGCAGGAGATGGTGGCCAAGGCGAACCAGGAACTCGTCTCCGAGAACCTCGATCCATCGGCGGCGAAATACACGCTGGAGCTCGACATGCTCTACGGCGGACAGGTCAACGTGAAGCGCACCAGTTGCCCAGTGTTGGCGATCGAGTCGGACGCTGATGCGCAGGCCACCTACGACGCCTTCGAGAAAGAATTTTCGGCGGCCTTCAGTCCGCTCGTGGTGAATCGTCCGGGCGGCGTGTATCTCGACAACTTTGTGCTGAGAGTCACGGTGCCGGTGCGCAAGCCGCCGATTCCCGAGTACCCCTTGCAGGGCGCCGATCCATCAGGAGCGCGCACCGGCACGCGCGAGTGCTACTGGATGGAACTGAAGGGCACCGCGCCGACAGCGATTTACCAGTTCGAGAAATTGCAGCCGGGGAACGAGCTGTTCGGGCCGGCGGTGATCGAAGCAGAACTGACCACCGTGGTGGTGCCGCCGGGACGCAGGTTTTCGATCGACATGCATCGGCTGGGGATTCTGGAGTACGTGGCGAAGGCCAAGCCCGCCGCGAGGAAGAAGTCCGAACCCAAGCAGACAGTGAAAGCATGAATCTCCAAATCCGTCATTCCCGCTTTCGCGGGAATGACGACCTCCTAATTCGTAGCGACGACGCCACGACCGAGCAACCCTATGGCCATCCCCACCCTCGAACAGAAACTCACCTGGCTCAAAACCGTTCCGCCGACTGCGACAGAACAGGCGGTGGCAGATTCCATCGACGCCGCGCGTTTCGAGATCGGCTTCCAGCGTACCAACGACATCCTCGACGAAGGCATGGACGTGTTCCAACGCTCCTGCCGCTGCGCGATGGGTGTCGCGGGCGATTCTCTGGTAGGCATCTGCACGGCAGCCGGCGACATCGTGAACGGCTCGATGGGCACTTACCTGCACGCGGTGATTCCGCCGCTCATCATCAAGTACATCATCCATACCTTCGGCAAGAACATCGGCATCAACGACGGCGATCTCTGGTTCGCGAACGACGCCGTGTACGGCGGCGTGCACAATCCGGATCAGGGCGTGATGATGCCGGTGTTCTACAAGGGCGAACTCGTTGCCTGGACCGTGGCGCTGGTGCACACCACGGAGACCGGCGCCATCGAACCGGGCGGCATGCCGGTGTCGGCGACGACCCGCTTCGAGGAGGGCATGAACCTGCCGCCGATGCGCATCGGCCAGAACTTCCAGCTTTCGCCCGACATCGAGACGATGTTCCAGGCTTTCGGCATTCGCGCGCCGCAGATGATTGCGGTGGATTTGAAGGCTCGCTGTACCACGGCTGACCGGGTGCGCACGCGCCTGATCGAGATGTGCGATCGCGAAGGACCGGAATTCGTGAAGGGCCTGTTCGTCAAGATGATCCAGACCGCGGACGCCGGGGCCAAGGAGCTGATCCGCCAGTGGCCGGACGGAAAATTCCGCTGCGTGAATTTCTCCGACGGCGTGGGCCTCAAGCAGGGTCTGATCCGCAACTGCTACATGACCCTGAACAAGAACGGCGATCGGCTACTCGTCGACTTCACCGGCACCGGACCGGAAACGCCGTCCTCGTACAACGCGCATCCGCAGGCCGCCATCGCGCACTTCACCAACTACATCTACGAATACCTGTTCCACGAACTGCCACTGTCCAACGGCACCTTCAACAACATCGATTTCAATTTCGAGCCCGGCACCTGCCTGTCGCCCGATCCGCGTGCGGCGACGAGCAACTCCGTGATGATTGCCACCGGCATCATGAGCGCCGTGCACAACTGCTTCGCCAAGACCATGTTCTCCACGGATAACTGGCGGCAGGCCGGCGCGAGCATGGCCAACGCCGGCAACGCACTGGTGCTCGCGGGTTTGTCGCAATGGGGCGTGCCTTTCGCGGACATGCTCGCGTACTCGATCAACTCCGAAGGGCAGGGCGCGCGACCCGACCAGGACGGCATGGACGCCTACGGCTTTCCCTGGGCGCACGGCGGTCGCGCGCCGAACACCGAGAACGTGGAGAACGAATTCCCGCTGCTGATCCCGCTGTCGAATCACTGGATCGATAGCTGCGGCCACGGCAAGTACCGCGGTGGCGTAGGCACCGTGCAGATGTGGGTGGCGCACCACGTGCCCGCGGTCTACATGATGTGCATCGCCGACAACTCCAAGCTGCAAACGCCGCAACCGCTGTTCGGCGGCTACGCGCCTTGCACGGTGCCCGGTGTGTCAATCAGCAATAGCAAGGTCATGGAGCAGATGGCGGGACGCGGCGAGCTGACCTTGGACATGCAGGACATTCTCAGCAACAAGACCGTCGAAGGCGATTACAAGACCGAGTTCCTCGGGCGCCAGGTGCGGCCCTACAACAATGGCGACGTGATCACGTTCGGATTTTCGGCCGGCGGCACGGGTTATGGTGATCCGCTGGATCGCGATCCGGATTCGGTCGCGCTCGATCTCGACAAGGGCACGGTCACGGCCGAAACCGCGCTGCGCATTTACAAGGTGATCTGGGACGATACTTCGCGCCGTGTCGACAAGGCCGCAACTATTGCAGCGCGCAAGGATGAATTCGCCGCGCGCAAGAAGCGTGGCAAACCTTACGCAGAGTTCGAGAATGAATGGTCGAAGCTCAAGCCATCCGATGCGATTCTGGAGTACTACGGCACCTGGCCGGATGCCAAGCCGAACAAGGTCCTGATGAGGGCATGAGCGTGCAGTTCGGCGTCAATTCGACGATTGCCCCGGCTGGCCTGCCGTTTGGTGGAAGCGCTTCGCTTATCCACCCTACGTCCGGCCTGGGTAGGGTGGATAAGCGAAGCGCATCCACCGCTAGGGCGTCGTGAGCTTGGTTTGGGTATGTTTGTGACTTCTGCCTGGCGACGACGCCTGTCCGAGCTCGGCCGCGGCATCGGCAAGCCGCACGCGCCGCTGTTCGCGCCGCTGCTTTACGGGGTGGCGAGTCAGATCGAGGCGCTGCCGCCAGCGGAGGTCACTGCCGACCCCACGCGCCTGGGCAAGTGCCTCGGCGAATTGCGTCGGGTGCTGGGGACCGCGCCTTCTGTGATGGCGGCACCGAGCTGCATGGAAGCCGAGGCGCTGGGCGCCAGCGTAGCTCGCGAGGCGTGGCCGCCAAGAATTACTGCGCCCGCCTCCCCCGGCGTGATCGAACTGGCCGACTTCGATGAACTGTGGTCGCAATCCGAAGCGCTGGCCGCTTCGCTCGAAGCCACGAAGCGATTATCGAAAACATTATCCGGCGAGCCGGTGTTTCTCGCCGCTTTGACCGGGCCGGCCTCGCTGCTTGCAGAACTGCTGGGCGAGGGTGCGCCGCTCAATCCCGAAGCTTACGAGTTCGTTGGCCGAGCGCTGTCTGCGTTGTCACGCCAGTTTGCTCAGTCCGGTGCTTCGGCCATCCTGTTGTGCGAACGGCACCTGCCGGCAGATGTTGAAGCCTGGAGCGCTGCACTCAACACAATTTCCAACATCGCACGCTTCCATCGCATTCCGGCCTTCCTCGCTTTCGATGGCGTGACGCCATCGCAGTGGCCGGCATCGACCATTGCCTGTCCGGCCCTGGAGAACGAGGCCTCGATCGAGAAGCCTCATGGCCTGAGCATTTCTGCGGACCCCTCGAACTGGGCTGATCTGGTCGGAAATACGGGCAGCGCGCGAGTGGTTTTCACGGCGCGAGAAGTCGCTGCGGATATTTCCATCGAAGACCTGCGCGAAGCCTGCGAGGCCGCCCTGGAAATGGAGCGGGAAGGCTGAGGATGCGCAACACGATCCCCGTCACCGTGCTCACCGGTTTTCTCGGTTCGGGCAAGACCACGCTCATCAACCGGATTCTGAAAGAAGCCCACGGCCGACGCTTCGCCGTGATCGAGAACGAGTACGGCGAGATCAACGTCGATGCCGACCTGCTGGTGAAGGATGGCGGAGAGGCCATCGTGCAGCTCACCAACGGCTGCGTGTGCTGCACGGTGCGCGGCGACCTGGCCAATGCGTTGAACGATCTGGCGGCTCAGCGCGAGACCGGCAGGATTGCGTTCGACCACGTGCTGATCGAGCCCACGGGCCTGGCCGATCCCGGCCCCATCGTGCGCACCTTCCTCGCCGAAACCGAGGTGCTGTCGAAATTTCACCTCGACGGCGTCGTGACTTTATTCGATGCCGTCAACGGCGAGCGCACGCTGACCGAATCGGTCGAGGCGCAGGCGCAGCTCGGTTACGCTGACCGCATTCTCGTCACCAAGATCGACCTGCTGCGCGAACGTGGCGTGCAGCCTGAAGAAGCCTTGCTGAACTCGATTGCCGCAGCAAATACGGTTGCCGCGATCACCTCGATCGACATTCCGAACGCAGCCTGGGGCGAAGTGTTCGAGAAGCTGCTGGAACTGCGCGGTTACCAGTTCGATCGTGTGGTGTTTACGCCCATGATGGCGCCGTCGGATGTCTCGACGCACACGCCCGGCGTAAGCACCGTGAGCTTCATCTCCGAAGCGCCGTTCGACGGAACAAAGCTCAACGTCGCGCTGGCCGCCATCAACGAGCGCTACGGCGAAGCATTGTGGCGCATCAAGGGCGTGATCGCGATTTCGGGCATGCGCTCACGCGTGGTGGTGCAGGGCGTGCAGGGACTGATCCAGGCCAATCCTTCAACCGTGTGGCGTATGTTCGAGCCACGCCAATCGCGGCTGGTGCTGATCGGTCGCGATCTTGATCGGGACTGGGTGCTTGCCGCTTTGCAAGGCAGCGTGTTATCGCAAGCCGCGGCTGGCCCGGAGCACTGAGATGAGCACGCTCTTCGCCGCACCGCGCATGCAGGTTCTCACGCAGCCCGACGGCAGCCTGCTGATGCAGTCGGCCGACCCGCTGAGCGAAACCGCGTGCGCGCTCGGCGTGTGGTTGGAACAGTGGGCGATGACCGATTCCGAGCGGACGTTTCTCGCACAGCGCGATGCGTCCGGTCAGTGGCAGAATCTGAGTTATGGCGAGACGCGGCGCTTGGTCTATGCCGTCGCGACCTGGTTGCTGCGCAATGCCGAGTCGCGGCCGGGCCCGGTGGCCATCCTCTCCGACAACAGTCTCGATCACGCCGTGCTGATGCTGGCCGCGATGCACGTGGGTATTCCGGTGGCCGCGATCTCCACCGCCTACTCGCTGGCCTCGAAGGATCACGCCAAGCTGAAGAATCTGATCCGCGAACTCGAACCCGGCCTGATCTACGTCTCCGACGCCAAACCCTTCGGTCCCGCGTTGCAGGCGATCGCGCCGCTGCATCGGGCGAGTGTCGTCGCTGGGCGCAATGCCTTCGGCGCGATTCTTCCCTTCGAAACTCTGCTCGAGGGCACGCAGGTCGAAGCGGTGCAGCGTGCGTTCTCGAAACTCACGCCCGACACCGTCGCCAAGATTCTCTACACCTCCGGTTCCACCGGCGAACCCAAGGGCGTGCTCAACACGCAGCGCATGCTGTGCAGCAACCAGCAGGCCAGGGTGCAGATCTGGCCGTTCCTGGATACACAGTCGGGAGGGGCGCCGCCGGTGCTGCTCGACTGGCTGCCGTGGAACCACACTTTCGGCGCCAACCACAATTTCAACCTGGTATTGCGCAACGGCGGCACCTTGTACATCGACGGCGGCCGGCCGATGCCCGGACTGTTCGATACGACGCTCGCCAACCTGCGCGAGATTGCGCCCACGCTCTACTTCAACGTGCCTCGCGGCTACGACATGCTGGTCGCCGCGCTGCGAGCCGACGCCGAACTGCGCCGGCTTTTCTTCTCGCGCATGAAGCTGCTGTTCTACGCCGCCGCTGCCCTGCCGCAGCACCTCTGGGACGCACTGCTGGAACTGTCGCGCGATGCGACAGGAGCCGAGATTCCGCTTGTCTCGGCCTGGGGCACAACCGAGACCGCACCTCTGGCGACCGACTGCCATTTCCAGGCGTCGCGGTCCGGCAATATCGGCGTGCCAATTCCCGGCACGGAACTCAAGCTGGTACCCGTGAGCGAAAGTGCGTACGAAATTCGCGTGCGCGGGCCCAACATCACGCCCGGCTATTTCAAGCGCCCGGAGCAGACCGCGAAGGCTTTCGACGAGGAAGATTTTTATCTGACCGGCGACGCGGTGCGTTTCGCCGATCCCTCGAAACCCGAGGCCGGTCTTGTTTTCGGTGGCCGCATTTCCGAAGACTTCAAGCTCTCTACCGGCACCTGGGTCAACGTTGGCAGCACGCGCATCCGCGCGGTGGAATGTCTCGCACCGCTCGCGCAGGACCTCGTGATTGCGGGTCATGACCGGGACTTCATTGCCTTCCTCGTGTTTCCCAATCTTGTCGCCTGCCGCCAGTTCGCGGGCTTGCCGGCGGATGCGATTGCAGAACACGTGCTCGCGCACCCTGCGGTGCGCGAAGCTGCGGCCGCGGGCTTGAGGAAGCTCAAGTCGCTCGGCGGTGGCAGTTCCATGTACGCGCCGCGCTGCCTGCTGCTGGTTGAACCTCCGAGCATCGACGGCGGTGAAATCACCGACAAGGGCTACATCAATCAGCGCGCGGTGCTGTTGCGGCGGGCGGAGTCGGTCGAAGCGCTGTTCGCCGCGGTTCCCGATCGCAGCATCATCCATGTGTGGGCCGGCTGGCCGATCAAATCTCCACGAACGCTCTGACGAACTGCGCCACGCTGCGCCCCAACGCGTCCACGTCGTAACCGCCTTCCAGCGTCGCGACCACTCGATGTTCGGCCCAGCGCGCGGCCATGTCGCGGATGGATTCGCCGAGCCAGCGGTAGTCCTCGTCGCGCCATTGCAGGTGCGCGAGCGGGTCGTCGGCGTGTGCGTCGAAGCCCGCGGAGACCAGAATCAGTTCCGGTTTCTGCTGCTCCATCGCGGGCAGCCAGTGTTCGGTGAGTGCCGTGCGCAAGGCTTCGCGGCCGGTACGCGGATGCAGCGGAATGTCGATCAGGTTGGTGGCGTCCGAACCCCGCCAATGCGGATACAGCGGACTCTGGTACGTCGAGTACATCCAGATGCGCTCGTCGTCCGCGACGATGTGCGCGGTGCCGTTGCCGTAGTGCACATCGAAATCCAGCACCGCGACTCTCGACAGCCCGCGTTCGAGCGCGTGGTGTGCGGCGACCGCCACGTTGTTGAAGAAGCAGAAGCCCATTGCGCGGTCGCGCTCGGCGTGATGGCCGGGAGGACGCACGGCGCAGAACGCGAACTGCGCCTTGCGCTGCATCACCAGGTCCACCCCGAGCACGCAGGCTCCTGCAGCTCGAAGTGCAGCGGGCAGGGTCAGCGGCGACTGGAAGGTGTCGCCGTCGATTTCGCGCAGGCCGCGGACCGGCGCGTCGAACAGGGCGTCCACGTGCTTGTGCGTGTGTGCGCGCAGCAACTGTTCGCGCGTCGCTTCCGGCGCCTCGAAACGCTGCATGAAGTCCATCAGCGAACTGGCGCGCATGCGGTCTTCGATGGCCGCCAGCCGCAGCGGGCTCTCCGGATGATCGGATCCCATGTCGTGGCGGGAACAGGCCTCGTGCGTAATCCAGGCGGCGGTGGGTTGGCTCATGACTCAAACCTTGGCGCAGCCGCGCGCGTCTGTAAACCGCCAAACAACATCGCATATGCTCCCCGCTCGAATCTCAAGCAGCACCCATGAGCCACGCCATCCCCGATTTCTCCAAGGCCCGCCTGCTGGTCGCCGGCGACGTGATGCTGGACCGCTACTGGTCCGGCCCCACGCAGCGCATCTCGCCCGAGGCACCGGTGCCGGTGGTGCGCGTGGGGAAGGACGAGGTGCGGCCCGGCGGCGCCGCCAACGTCGCGCTCAACATCGCCGCGCTCGGCGGTCACGCGGTGCTGCTCGGCGTGGTCGGGCTCGATCCGCCTGCGAAGATGCTGAGCGAGCGGCTGGCGCTGTCGGGCATCGCCGCGGACTGGATCGAATCGCCACGCCTGCCCACCATTACCAAGCTGCGCGTGATGTCGCGCAACCAGCAGGTCATCCGCCTGGACTTCGAGGAGTCGTTTGCCAGCGAGGGCGCATTCGATCGCGGCCGGCTGATTCTCCGCTTCACGGAACTGCTTGCGGGCATGAACGCCGTGGTGCTGTCCGACTACGCCAAGGGCACGCTCACCGACGCGCCTGCGCTCATCGCGCAGTGCCGCGCGCTGAACAAGCCGGTGGTCGTGGACCCCAAGGGCACCGATTTCATGCGTTACCGCGGCGCCACCCTGCTCACGCCCAATATGGGCGAACTCGAAGCCGTGGTCGGGCCGTGCCCGGACGAGGCGAGTCTCGTCGCCAAGGGCGAACGCCTGCGCGCGGACCTGCAACTCGATGCCCTGCTCGTCACGCGCAGCGAGCACGGCATGAGCTTGCTGCGCCCGGGCAAGCCGCCACTGCACCTGCCCACGCAGGCGCAGGAAGTGTTCGACGTGACCGGCGCCGGCGATACCGTCATCGCAACGCTCGCTGCGTCCATCGCCGCCGGACTGGATTTCGCAGATGCGGTGCGGCTGTCCAACATCGCCGCGGGTATCGTCGTCGGCAAACTCGGCACCGCAACGGCGAGCCGCGCCGAGCTTGAAGTGGCGCTGCATCGTCCGGCCGAAGGCGAGGAAAGCCTGGTCAGCGAGGAAGCCCTGCTTGCGAAGCTGCTGTCCGCCCGCCAGCGCGGCCACACCGTGGTCATGACCAATGGCTGTTTCGACCTGCTGCACGTCGGCCACGTGCGCTACCTCGAAGCGGCGCGCCGCCTCGGCGACCTGCTGATTGTGGCCGTCAACGAAGACGACTCGGTGCGCCGTCTCAAGGGCCCGAGTCGTCCGGTGAACACGTGCGGTGATCGGATGCGCGTGCTCGGCGCGCTCAAGTGCGTGGACTACGTGGTGCCGTTTTCGGAGGACACGCCGGCACGACTCATCGGGCGCGTGCTGCCGGACGTGCTGGTCAAGGGCGGCGACTACAAACCTGAACAGATCGCCGGGTATGAGGCGGTCACGTCAAACGGCGGGAAGGTTGTGACGCTGGATTTTCATGCGGGGTATTCGACGACCGGGATGTTGGAGAGGGGCGGTCCTAGCTGACATCGGATGACTCAGGGGCATACATGCGAGCGTTGAGTATTTTCTTTTTTCTTCTAGCTTCCGTTGGCGCTCTTGTCGTTGTCTACATCGCCCTTGCGCTCCCAGAATCGTTCTCGCGTTTTGAAGTTGAGCCAGAAGATGCTTACTCGTTGGTGTTCTGCCTTGTCGTCGTCGTTGCCATCTCTGCGCTTTGGAGCACTATCGGAGTTAGGCTCTTTCAACATCACCGGCCGAGTCCTCTGCTCCAAGTCTCAGCAGCCGTTTCTCTTATTGCCATTGTGGCGTTCTTCGTAGGTTTGTCGCGTGGTGTCATCTAACCGGCGGGAGTAGCTCGCGTAGGGCGGGTAGCGGCTTCATCGCGTAACCCGCCTTCCGCGCATCACGACCAGACTCGCGGCATGCGGCGGGTTACGCCGCAAACAGCGCGGCTAACCCGCCCTACGTTTTTGTCGCCGCACTCGCGGAACTGGGATGCGGTGTTGCAACACGGTCTTCACAGGGCACGCCGTGTGCGTAGAGTTTGGTCGGCCCACCCATCGTCACGCCTCCCGATGCACTGCAAGAACCCGGTACAGCAACTCGCGGCTTCACTGATCTTTCTTTCCACGATGGTCTTCGCGGGTTTGCCCACCCGGCTGGCGGCGCAGCCGAGCGTCGTCGATGCGACGAGCGGGTTTCTCGTGCCGGCGCCCAAGCTGAAGTATTCCTCGACCTCGTTCAAAGGCAGGTCCATCCGCACGGCCGAGGGCCTCAAGGCCGTGGAGGGCACGCTCAAGGTGGCGGGTGCGACCCGGCGCTATGTCGTGCTTCGACGCAATACCCTGCGGACCTCTCCGGGTGCGCCGGTCATGTTGCTGCTGCACCCGCGCAATACCACTCCGGAGGCGATGGCCAACCTGAGCAACGTGGTCGATTACGTGGCGGCGCAGGGCTTCTGGGCGGTGATGCCGCAGGCGCTGAACGGGTCCTGGCAGGACGTGCCCTCGGACGGAAACCAGGACGTGCAGTTCATCGTCAAGCTGATCGACCGGCTGGTTGCGCAGGGTGCCGATCGCAATCGCATCTATGCGGCGGGCTATTCCAGCGGCGGCTTTTTCGCGAGCCGGCTGGCCTGCGAACTGCCGGACCGGATTGCGGCGTTCGGCATCGTGGCGGCCTCGGCGCAACCCGAACTGGTGCGGTCCTGTACGCCTTCGGTGCAACGCCCGCGGATACTGATCGGCGGCACCGACGATTCGGTTTCGCCTTATTACGGGTCGGACGGGACGCTGGGTTTCTTTCAGAAATCGTCGGTCGATCAGGCTTGCTCGGGCATGGTCTCGACCCTGCTGCCCAACCGCGCCAGGGACGGCACGACGGTGCAATTGGATGAAAACACCGGCTGCATGGGTGAGGTGCTCAGGCTTTATACGGTGAATCGTGGCGGGCACGCCTGGCCCGGTGGCGGCGCGGGTTCGGCGGGTGTGACGAGCCGGGACATCAATGCAACCGGGCTGATCTGGGATATGGCGCGCGACTTCAGTTTGAACTGAGCCGCGAGCGGTGCGATTGCGCCGCAAACCTCGCGGCTCCATCGGCACCCTACGATCGTCCGCTCTGTCCGCATTCGCCCATTCGCACTAAGCTGATCCACCAAGCCGGCTTCGGACCGGACAGGAGGAAACCATGGACGGTGGAGATGGACGCTGGGACGTATTGATTCGCGGCGCGCTGGTGTTCGACGGCAGCGGGTCGGCGCCGAGGATGCTCGATGTGGCGGTGTCGGGCGGAAGGGTGGCGGCAATCGGATCGGCGCTGCCGACCCTGCTCGCGAGCACGGTGATCGAGGCCGGCGGCAAGTGGTTGATCCCGGGCCTGCTCGATATCCACACGCATTTCGATCTGGAGGTGGAGGTCGAACCCGCTTTGCCCGAGGCGGTGCGTCACGGCTCGACCACGGTGGTGGTGGCGAATTGCTCGCTGGGCCTGGCCTACGGCAACCAGCGGCGCGACGGCGCCGATCCCATCGTCGATTGCTTTGCGCGCGTGGAGAACATTCCCAAAGACGTGCTGAGCAAGATCGCAGATGTGGCGACCTGGAACGATTCCGGCGCCTATCTCGATCATCTGCGCGGCCTGAAGCTGGGCCCCAACATCGTGCCGATGATTCCGCATTCGATGCTGCGGATCGAGGTCATGGGGCTGGACGCTTCGCTGAATCGCGAGCCCACGGACGCGGAACTGGACAAGATGGCCGGCCTGCTCGAGAAGGGCATGGCCGAGGGCTACATCGGTTTTTCCACCGACGGCCTGCCGTTTCATTTCCTGGCCAACCGGCCGAACACGCACCGGCAGATTCCCACGCAGTTCGCCCCGTTCAGGGAGTTGAAGCGGCTCACCGACATCCTGCGCAAATGGGATCGCATCTGGCAGGCCACGCCGCCCAAGGACAGCCCGCGTGACGTGTTCCGCAACTTCCTGCTGACCTCCGCACGCCTGTACGGCAAGCCGCTGAAGATCACGGCGGTGGCGGCCATCGACGTGCACATGAACCGCGCGATATTGAAACTCGCGCTGCTGATGACGCGCATCCTCAACTCGCGCTGGGTCGGCGGGCGCTTCCGCTTGCAGGCCCTGGGCGCGGCGTTCCGCACCTGGAGCGACGGCGTCGTCACGCCCTTGACCGAGGAAGTACCGGTGCTGCGCCAGCTCAACGAGCTGGACCTGGGTGATCGCGCCGGGCGCATGCTGCTGATGCACGACCCGGCCTGGGTCACCGAGTTTCGTCGCATGTGGTTGCACGGCAAGCACGGCTTCAACAAGGCCCGGCTCGAGCGCTGGTTGCGGCTCGACGGCAACGTGCTGTCGCGCGATCTGCGCGACATGACCCTGGACGAGTCTCAGGTCGCCGGTTGGAGTGATCACACCTTGCAGTGGGCGTTCGAGCGCTTGCTGAGCTGGCAGGATGGCCGGCTCACCGGTGCCACCGAAGAAGAGGCCGAGGTCTTCGCGGCCATGCCCAGGCCCTGCGACGAGGCCGACTTCGTGCTGCACCTGCTACGCCGTTTCGATACCGCGCTGCGCTGGTGGACGGTGTCCGCCAACCGCGATCCCAAAGTGGTCAAGCGCCTGCTGTTCCATCCGTTGCTGCTGCCGGGCTTCAACGACAGCGGCGCGCACCTGACCAACATGGCGTTCTACGACGGCAACCTGCGCATGCTCAGGATCGCGGAGGAAGACGGGGTGCAGAGCGTGGCGAAGATCGTGCACCGCCTGACGCGCGAGGCCGCGGAATTCTTCGGCATCGACGCCGGCAGGCTGGAAGTGGGTGCGCGTGCGGATCTGGTGTTGATCGATCCCGAACGGCTGCGTAGCTGGGATCCGGAAAGCACTTATCGCTTCACCTGGCGCGAGTGCTACGCGCACCGGCAACTGGTCAACCGGCCCGAGGGCGTGGTCAGCGGCGTGTGGATCGGCGGGAGCATGGCCTGGTGCGACGGCGAGTACGCGGCGGACTTCGGCAAGCGGCCGTTCGGCCGACTGATGCTGGACAGCAAGCACGAGGCGGGGATTCCGCAGGCGGCTTGAGCGCATCTGGGCCTCGCAATCGAGTACACTGCGCGCCGTTTGATGCGGCGCTCCGGTTGCGCCCCTGCTGTTGATTGTCGTCGGCCTAACTCGGCCCGACATCGGGTCGGCCCTCGCCGGAGCCGACGACTCAAAGCAGACAAACCCGTTGGCGCCATCCGGCGTCTGCTATTTCATCTGCCTGAACCGGGCCCGCGCTATGCCGCGGTGTGGCGGCTTCAGGAGTAATCTGTAATGAGCTTTTCCGAGCTGGGCCTAGCGCCCGAGCTACTGCGTGCCATCGAGTCCCAGGGTTATACGCAACCCACCCCCATCCAGGCGAAAGCCATTCCGCTTGTTCTCGCGGGCCGCGATCTGCTCGCTGCTGCGCAGACCGGCACCGGCAAGACGGCTGCCTTCACCCTGCCCATCCTGCAAAAATTGAGCGGCACTTCGCCGCGTCCGCTGCCGAGAGTGCTGGTGCTGGTGCCGACGCGTGAACTCGCGGCTCAGGTCGGCGAATCGGTATGCACCTACGGCCGGCATCTGCCCGGCTATCGCACCGCAATCATCTTCGGCGGCGTCGGCATGCATCCGCAGATCGACCAGTTCAAGCGCGGCGTGGATATCGTTGTCGCCACACCGGGTCGCCTGCTCGATCACTTGCAGCAGCGCACGGCCAACCTGTCGGGCATCGAGATCCTGGTGCTGGACGAGGCCGACCGCATGCTAGACATGGGCTTCATCCGCGACATCCGCAAGGTGCTCGCGGTCATCCCCAAGAAGCGCCAGAACCTGTTGTTCTCGGCCACCTTCAATCCGGAGATGCGCACGTTCGCGCAGACCCTGCTGCACGACCCGGTCAGCGTGGATGTGGCGCCGCGCAATACCCCCATCGAACTGGTCGCGCAGCGCGTGCACCCGGTCGAGAAGTCGCGCAAGACCGCGCTGGTCGCGCACCTGGTGAAGTCGGGCGACTGGCAGCAGGTGCTGATCTTCACGCGCACCAAGCACGGCGCGAATCGACTGGCCGATCAACTCGCGCGTGACGGCATCCACACCGCTGCGATTCACGGCAACAAGTCGCAGGGCGCGCGTACCAAGGCGCTGGCCGACTTCAAGGCCGGCAGCGTGCGAGTGCTGGTGGCCACCGACATCGCCGCGCGCGGCATCGATATCGACCAGCTGCCGCACGTCATCAACTACGAGCTGCCGAACGTGCCGGAGGATTACGTGCACCGCATCGGCCGCACTGGTCGCGCCGGCTGCGAAGGCGAGGCGATTTCGCTGGTCAGCGGCGATGAGCGCGAGTACCTGCGTGACATCCAGAAGCTGCTCAAGCGCGAGATTCCGTCTTCCGTCGTCGTCGGTTTCGAGCCGGGTTCGCAGCCCGGCGCCGCGGAACTCGCGGTTCGCGCGAAGCAACCGCCGGATCGTCCCGAGCTGGCCCGCGGTGCGCCGCGCCGTCATGGCGAGAATCGTCCGAGCGGCGGGCGCAATCACTCGGCGCCGCGTGGAGCCAAGCCGGCCGGTGGCGGCGGTGGCGCACGTCATGCGCAGCCTTCGCGCAGCGGCAATTCGCAGAATCGCAGCAGCCAAGGCGCGTCCAACCGGCCGCGCTAAACCTTTTCGGGGCCGGATCGCGTCGGCGCATCTTGCGCGGCGGCGGACCGTCCCCATCAACGAGCAACCCGTCAAGGAGATCACCATGCGACGCATCTATGCCGGCAACCTGCCGCCCGACACCACCGAGAAGGAATTGACCGAGCTGTTTTCCGTGCACGGCAAGGTTCGCTCCATCAAGCTCATGCAGGACGTCTTTTCAGGCAAGTGCAAGGGCTTCGGCTTCATCGAGATGGAAGGCCACGAAGCGCGTGCCGCCATTGCCGGACTCAACGGCAAGGAGATTCGCGGGAATCTCATCCGCGTCAACGAAGAGCGCAAGGATGAGAAGGTCGGCGGCCGTTACGCCGGAGGCCGGCGCTAGTCGGTAGTTTTTCTCCCTCCCCCCGTTATTGCGGGGGGAGGAGCTGCACATAGAGCTTGCGGTTCCGGGCGCCTCCCGCCGATGCTTCGCGCATCGCCCCCGAGAACCTGATCGTGAATCCCAGCATCGCTGCCGCGTCCGAATCCCAGGACTTTCTCGGACACCCCAAGGGGCTGTACGTCTGTTTTTTCACAGAGATGTGGGAGCGCTTCTCCTTTTACGGGATGAAGGTGCTGCTGCTGCTGTACCTCACCAAATACCACCTGTTCACCGACGCCGACGGCTACGACCTGCTGGGCGCATACGCCGGCATGGTCTACGCGATGCCGGTGATCGGTGGGCTGATTGCAGACCGTTACCTCGGCATGCGCAAGTCGGTGGTGCTGGGCGGCGTGCTGCTGTGCCTGGGGCACCTGGGTATGGCCTTCGAGGGCGAGCAGGCCCGGCTGATCGACGGCGCCGTGGTGCAGGATGCGTTCGCCTTGCAGGTGTTCTACTTCTCGCTCGCGCTCATCATCATGGGTGTCGGATTTCTGAAGCCCAATATTTCCACCATCGTCGGACGGCTTTATCCCGACGGCGATCCGCGCCGCGACTCCGGCTTCACGCTGTTCTATATGGGCATCAACCTGGGCGCGTTCCTGTCCGCGCTGGTGTGTGGCTGGCTCGGCGAGACCTGGGGCTGGAACTATGGATTCGGCGCTGCGGGCGTCGGCATGCTGATCGGGCTGTGGGTGTTTCTGTCCGGCCAGAAACATCTGCACGGATTTGCCGAGCCGCGCGACCCGGCGCTGCTGCGCCAGCCCTTGCTGGCCGGGCTGAATCGCGAGTGGGCGATTTACCTGGCCGTGATCGCCGGGCTGTTCGGCGTCTGGTTTCTGATCCAGATACCGCGCGCGGTGCATTGGGCCATGCACGCTACCGCCATCGTCTTGAGCGCCGGGCTGGGCTGGTTCATGTGGAAGCACTGCACGAGGGTGCAGACGCAGCAGATGATCGTACTCATCGTGCTGATTCTCTTCAGCCTGGTGTTCTGGGCGCTGTACGAACAGACCTACGGCTCGTGGATTCTGTATTCGGATCGCGTGATGAATCGCGAGGCGCTCGGCGTCGAATGGACCGCTTCGCAGCTTGCCTCGCTCGGTGCGTTCTTCATCTTCGTGCTGTCGCCGATCTTTGCCTGGCTGTGGCCGCGGCTGGACCGCGCGGGACTGAATCCCTCCACACCAGCCAAGTTCGGGCTGGGCATCGTGTTTGCGGGTCTGTCCTTCGCGGTGCTCGCCGCATCCGCGATGGCGCCCGAAGAAAACGGCAAGGCCGCGGTGTGGTGGTTCGTGGTCGCGTACCTCCTGCTGGAAATCGGCGAACTGCTGCTCTCACCTATCGGCTTGTCCGCCGTCACGCAGTTGTCGGTTGCGCGCGTAGTCAGCCTCATGATGGGCGCGTGGTTTCTTGCGTCGGCTTACTCGGAAGTGGTCGCGGCCTGGCTGGGCAAGCTCTCGTCCGTCGAGCTGGATGCCAGCGGCAGCTTCGACATGGTCGAGGCGCTCGACAAGTACGCGAGCCTGTTTGCGGACTTGGGCTGGATCGGACTGGGGTTTGGGGTGTTCGTGCTGCTGCTCGCGCCCTTGCTCAGGCGCGGCATGCACGGCGTGCGCTGACGCGGCGCCCGTAAACCTATCTGCGCGCCCGCCTGACGCGGCGCCCGAGGCCCGCCAGCAATAACAGCAGGCCAGCACCGAAGGCACCGCCACCGCCGCCGTCGCTGGTCCCGCCGTTGCCGGGGTTGCCTCCGTTGCCGCTGTTACTTGCTGGAACACAGTCTGTGCCGGGATTGCTACCGCAGAAGGCGCGGGTTCCGGTGTCGCCGGGATCGAGGAAGCTCTTCAGCCCGGCATCCCAGGCCACGTGCAGGCGACCGAAAACGTCGGACTCGTCGGGCGTGGCGCAGGACGAGTTGCCGCCAGAAAGCACCCCGACCAATTGCTGGTTTTCGTTCCACAGGCCACCGCCGGAGGAGCCGGGTTCGGTCACTCCCCGCGACCAGAAGACGCGAAATCCGTCCACCCGGAAATCTCCGACTGCGGTGTTGTTGACGCGTGATGCCGAGCCCAGGGTGCTGATGCGCTTCTCGTCGCCGTCGGGATGGTGGATGGCGACGCCGCTTTGAGGAATCGCCGAAACGCCCGCGTCGAACCCGCTCAGGTAGACGCCGAACGAGCCGGGAAACTGGTTGAGCTCGATCAGCGCGTGATCGGAACTGGTGTTCGCAAAGCGGAACGAGGCGCCGCGCTGATTCCGTACAAAGCGTCCTCCGTCGGGTGTGCTGTTGCAGGTCGAGGTCTGGAATCCGAAGTACGCGACGATGTTGGGAGCGTTGGCGGCCGTGATCTCGCAGTGATTGGCGGTCAGCACGAACGGCCGGTCGTTCTGTGCGGTGTTGTTGATCAACTGCCCGGTGCAGGTGATGGCGCTGTTGGGCTCGTCGTCGGTTGGTGTGGGAATCACTAGCAGCACGACGGATCGGATTTGATTCCGCCACGCGTCGCCGTCCGAGCAGACGACATCGACATTGCACCCGCCCGATTTCGCGGGCACGCCGCCGTCGCGCGACATCGACAGCACGCCGTGACCGAGTTGCGACAGATGCATGTCCACGCCATCGCGGGACGCGCCGGGCACCCGCAATTCCAGCAGCGCCTCGTCGCCGGGGATCATGGCGGTCCAGAGGCTGCCGTCCGGCGCGGTGTCGGCGCCGGTGTATGGTCCCTGCACGACGGAGCCCGACGGATCGGATACTCGCAGTTCGGCTCCGGCCGGCAAGTGGAAACGGTCGAATACCGGGATCAGCACCGTCGCGCCCGGCGAGTAGAGCCGCGCGCGCCAGATCGCCGTGCCGGCTTGTTCGCTCCAGATGCCGTCCTGTATGCCCAGGTTCATGGGCACGTTGACCGCCAGACGCGCCGGCCCAGGCTTGCGCTGCGGTGGCAGCGCCGCCCGGACCCTGGCGAGTTCGTCCGTCGCAACGACGTGCAGGGGAACGCTGTCCAGGTCGCGTGCGGTCAGCGGGGCCGCCAGCGAAACATCCGCCGTGGCGGCAAGCAGAGGCAGCAACAACCAGGCGATGCGCGACATACCCGTTCCCGACATGAGCGTGGCGAGACTATAGATGCGCGGTTCGGGTTTTCGTATGCCGGTAATCGGCAGGACGTCGCCGGTTGGACGATGCCGCCGAACGCTCAGCCGCCAGCGACCAGCAGCCCGTCGATCTCTTCCAGGTCCTTGCCTGCAAGCGTGCCGGCGGCGGATTTGAGACGCAGCACCGACAGCAGGTAGTCGTAGCGCGCGCGGGCGTAATCGCGCTGCGCGCTGTAAAGATCGCGCTGCGCGCTGTAAAGATCGCGCTGCGCATTGAGCACGTCCACCGCGGTGCGCGTGCCGACTTCGAGCCCGGTTTCGCTGGCTTCGAGCGCGGTGGTGCCGGACACCACGGCCTGCTTCAGTGCTTTGACCCGCGAGGCGCCGGCAATGACGCCGAGATAGGCGTCGCGGGTGCGGCGTTCGACCGAGCGCAGTGCGCCCTCGCGCTGCGCCTTGAGTTGTTCTTCCGTGGCCTGCGCCTGGTTGACTCTGGAGCGCGTGGCAAGGCCGGCAAAGATCGGCACGCGCACTTGCAGTCCCAGGGTTTCGGTTTCCAGCTCGCCGGTGAAGCGCGCCCCGTCGGCCTCGGAATCCTGGTATTGCGCCTGCGCGCCGACCGTGGGCAGGTGGCCGGCACGCGCAATGCCGACGCCCTTGCCGGCAATATCGGCCTGCAGGCTGGCCGCCACCAGGTCCAGATTGTTCTGGCGTGCCGTGGCCAGCCATTGATCGACGGCCGGCGGTTCCGGCAGCCGCAGCGGAATTTCGTCCTGCAGGGCCACGGTCTTGTTCTCGGTCGGTCCGGTGATCTCGACCACGGCTTCGCGCGCCGCGGCGACCTGCTGTTCGGCAGTGATTTCCTGCGCCACGGTCAGGTCGAACCGTGCCTGGGCTTCCTGCACGTCGGTGATGGCCGACAGGCCCACGTCGAATCGCCGACGCGCGAGTTCGAGTTGCCGCTCCACGGCGCTTTTCTCGGCGACGGCAAAGCGCAGGTTGTCGGCCGCGGCGAGGAGTCCGAAATAGGTTTCGGCGGTGCGCAGCACCAGCCCTTGCTCGGCATTGCGGTACTGCGCCTGGGCCAGAGCAACCTGGGTACCGGCTTGGTCGTAACGTTTGAATGCGGCCCAGTCGAATACGGTCTGGTCGAGGGTGACGGTCAGGGCCTTGAGCGTGCTGTCGCGATCGACATCCGCTTCGGGGCCGCCTCCGAAACCCTCGGTGCCTTCCTCGGCCTGATCCTGGTAACCGTAGCTGCCGTTGATCTGCGGCAGCAGCGCAGCGCGCGCCTGCGGCCGCACTTCCACCGCCGCGTCGCGTCCGTAGCGGGCGGCCTGCAATTGCGTGTCCTGCCTCAGCGCCAGTTCGTAGACACGGATCAGTTCGTTGGCGCCGGCCGCCGGCACGAGGCCAGTCGCCAGAACGAACGCGGGCAGCAGGCGTGAAGTGGAGAGAGTCATGAACAGGCCCTAGTAGCGCGGGAGCGTGGGGTCGATCTCGTCGGTCCAGGCCTCGATCCCACCTTCGAGGTGCGAGACATCGGCAAAACCCTGCTGTTCCAGCAGCAGCGCGGCATGCTCGCTGCGTACGCCGTGATGGCAGTAAATGGCAACCGGGCGGTCAGTCGCCATTTCTGCGAGGCGATGCGGCAGCTCGTGCACCGGGATGTTCAGTGCACCCGGCAGGCTGACGAGTTCCACTTCGTGCGGCATGCGCACGTCCAGCAGTTGCACCACGGGTTCGCGGATGAGGCGCTGGAAGGTCTTGGGCGGTAGCGTGCGCATGGCGTTGTGGGTGGACCGACAGGTAATTAGTGTACCGACTGGTTTTGTAATTGGCAGGGGTGCATTCGGTGCGCGGACCTGGCCGCGTACCATACGATGGACCCGACGGGCGTGGAGAGCCCCGGTCGGCGGTCAGTCCGCCCCCGAAAAACGAAAAATGAAACACGACTTCTACCTTGCGTCACGATCCGAACGCCGCGTGCAGATGCTGCGACAGGCGGGTTACCGCTTTGCGAGCCTGCCGGCGGACGTCGACGAACAGGCCTACGTCGCCGAGAGCCCGGCCGATTTTGCGCGGCGCATGGCGCTGGAAAAATCGCGGGCGGTCTCCGCGCGCGACGACGTGGACAAGACCTTGCCGGTGATCGGCGCCGACACCGACGTGGCGCTGGACGGCCAGATCCTGGGCAAGCCGCGCGACCGCGACGATGCAGTGAACATGCTGCTGCGCCTGTCGGATCGCCAGCACGAAGTTCACAGCGCGGTGGCGATCACGCGGGGCGCACGGCGCCTGATTGCGGCGACCTGCACCGAGGTCGTGTTCGGCCGCATCGCGCGCGGGGAGGCCGAGAGCTATTGGGACAGCGGCGAGCCCGCGGACAAGGCTGGCGCGTATGCCATCCAGGGCCTGGCTGGTCGCTGGGTGCGCGAGATTCGCGGCAGCTACAGCGGCGTGGTCGGCCTGCCGCTTTTCGAGACCATGGAACTGCTGCGCGAATTCGGCGTGCAACCGCGGTGGCTACCGTGAGTACCGAAATCCTGGTGAACATCGGTCAACAGGAAACCCGCGTCGCGCTCGTCGAAGGCGGCGCGGCGCAGGAAATCTACATCCAGCGCGCCTCGCGCCACGGCCTGGTCGGCAACATCTACAAGGGCGTGGTGCAGCGCGTGCTGCCCGGCATGCAGGCGGCCTTCATCGAGATCGGCCTGGAGCGCACCGCGTTTCTGCACGTGGCCGACATGCTGAACCTGCCCTCCAACGGCCACGGCGATGCGCCGCGCGAACTGCCGCCCATCCAGAACCTGCTGCACGACGGCCAGGAAGTGTTGGTGCAGATTCTCAAGGATCCGCTCGGCAGCAAGGGCGCGCGCCTGACGACCTTGCTGTCGGTGCCCTCGCGTTACCTGGTGCTGCTGCCGTACGAGCCGCACAGCGGCGCGTCCGCGCGCATCGAGGATGAGGCCGAGCGCACGCGCTTGCGGCAGGTCGTTGCGCAGGTCGCGGCCGGGCAATGTCCGCAGTTCGGCGTGATTGCGCGAACCGCGGCCGAGGGCGTGGACGAAGCGCGCCTGGCCGCGGACCTCAAGTTCCTGCTGAACCTGTGGACCGCCATCAGCGAGCAGGCGCGGGTCGCGCCGCCACGCAGCCTGGTGCACGGCGACCTGCCGCTGTCGATGCGCATCCTGCGCGACCTACTGGGCACCGATGTCGAGCGCATCCGCATCGACAACGCCGAGGAGTTCCGCAGCGTGCAGCAATTCTCGCGCGCGTTCGTGCCGCACGTGGCCTCGCGCATCGAACTCTATTCAGGTGCTGCGCCGATCTTCGATCTGTACGGCGTGGAAGACGATATCGACCGCGCGCTCGGGCGCAAGGTGGACCTGAAGTCCGGCGGGCACCTGGTGATCGAGCAGACCGAGGCGATGACCACGGTCGACGTCAACACCGGCGCTTTCACCGGTCACAAGAATCTGGAGGAGACCATCCTCAAGACCAACCTCGAAGCGGCGCAGGCCATCGCGCGGCAACTGCGGCTGCGCAATCTGGGCGGCATCATCGTGCTGGACTTCATCGACATGCGGAACAGCGACCACCGCGTGCAGGTGATGCGCGCGCTGGAAAAGGAATTGAAGCGCGACCCGGCGCGCACGCACGTCTACGATTTCTCGCCGCTGGGGTTGGTGGAGATGACGCGCAAGCGCTCGCGCGAATCGCTTGGCCACATCCTGTGCATGCCCTGCCCGACCTGCGAGGGCAGGGGCGCAATCAAGACCGTGGAGACCCTGTGTCACGACATCGTGCGCGAGGTCTGCCGCGCCGCTCGCCAGTTCGAGGCGCGGCACTTCCTGGTGCTGGCCGCGCCGGCCGTGATCCAGCGGCTGACCGAGGATGCGTCGATGGGCCTGGCGGAACTCGAAGCCAGCCTCAACCGGCCGATTCGCTTGCAGGCCGAAGCGGCGTATCACCTGGAGAGTTTCGACGTGGTGCCGCTGTGAGCGAAAAAAGTAGGGCGATCTCTCCAATCCCTCAACGACGCTTCGTCGCGACAACGATGTCCTGAAATTTGCCGAGCTGCTGCGGCAGATACTGCCGGACCTCGACATAAGCTCCCCAGTGTTCGCGAACGTACGTTTCGGTGTGCCACGCCACTTGGTACCACGCCGGATGGACTCCCCGATCCGCGCCAGTCTTCGCCGCGAGCATGCCCCGGCGCTGCAATTTCCCGATGGTCCATGCCGGCAGGCGCGGTGCCCAGGCGCGCTCGCCGTGCACCGACGCCAGAAGAACGCCGTTTGCAGACAGAACCCGGTTGAGTTCGACCAGCCACGGGTCCTGATGCGTCTGGCCCAGGTGTGTGAAAACAGAGCCACACCAGATGACATCGAAGCTTTCGTCGGGAAACGGCAACGGGGGAAATTCGCTGGTGGTGAGGCATTGCACGTCGTCGACGCCGGTCCGACACCACTCGATGGCCTTGGCGTCGACGTCGCAGGCCGTGACTTTCAGCGGATACTTCTGTTTACGCAGGGCGAGCAACAAGCGTCCGCAGCCGCAACCGAAATCGAGCAGGCGCCCAGGCGCGGCGAGCGAGCGGCCCACCGAGTTCAGGGCGGCTTCGATGTCTGTAACGATGGCGCCGCCGGTGCGAAGAAACTGGGGAATCGAGCAGGGACCGACCACGTTGTAGCGCAGCTCCGCCGGCGGAATCCTGAGGTCTGGATGCGACTGCAAGTATTCGCGGTCGGCTGTCTCCATCACCCTTAGCTGGGCGCGTCGTCGCAGGCGGTAGATCGGCGACAACAAGGGATAAAGCTGGATCGGCACGTAAGGTCTGACGCGATCCCAGATGACGGTGACGAAACGCATGTCGGAGCTGGCAGAGTAGGAAGCCAGTCGAATACTGACACTGTGCGTGGCGCCCGCGGCAGCACCTGCAGGCCACCCGCAAGCCCGCCATCAAACGCAACCTCATCTCGATCAACCAGGAAATCACCGGCTTGGTCGCTCATCGCTGGCTACGCCGGTTCGGCACGGTTCAGGCGGCGGATGCATAAAATGTCGTCATCCGATGTCCTTCTTCTTCCCCTTGATCCTCGATCTCGCTTGCCTGGTGCGCGCGTGGAGCGCGTGAGGCGCCGCTGGTGGACTGCGGCCGTCTCCTTGGCGGCGGTGGTCCTCGTGCTGGGGGCGCTGGTCACGGCGACGTTCCAGTTGGTGATGCTGATTGCGCCGGGATATCGCCAGGACCTGGCGGATTACGTGTCGCGCGTGGCCAAGCAGCCAGTGGAAATCGGCGGCGTGAGCCTGGGCTGGAGCGGCTTCAGGCCGCGGCTGGATCTGACCGACATCACCTTGTACGGCGAAGACGGGCAGACTCCGGCGCTGTCGGCGACGCGTCTGCGTCTGGGTTTCGGCGTGACGCGCCTGGTGCGCGGCGACACCACGCCGACGCGGGTCGAGCTGTCGGGCCTGGAGCTGTTTGCGCAGATCGACGAGCAGGGCAAGTTCAGCCTGCGCGGCATCGACACCGCGGGTGGGCCCGCGCGCGCGCCGCAGGAGTGGTTGCGCCAGTTGGGACGGTTTCAAAGCGTGCGCCTGCGCAACAGCGAGATGCAGCTCGACGACGCGCGTCTGCCGGAGACGCTGCCGCGCTTTCGCCTGATCGATGCCGAAATCGAATTCGACGAAGGTCGCGGCCAGGCGACGGCCGAACTCGAACTTCCCGCCTCCATCGGGTCGGGCGTGCAACTCGGTGCGGAGATCGCCGGCGATCTGGAGCGGCCCGAAACCTGGAACGGTCGCTGGAACGGGTCGTTCGAAAACCTGACCGGCCTTCCGTGGATCGATGCGGCGCTGGCGCCGGGCGCGACGCTCGGATTTCGCGATACGCAGTTGCGGCTCGACGGCGCACTCGTCGACGGCAAGCCCGGCGGTGTCGATGTGGAACTCGATGCCGGCAGCGTGCTCGGTCGCAAGGGCACGCACCAGGCGCAGCTCAGCGATATCAGCCTCGCGGCGCGTCTGTCGCCGCAGGCTACGGGCTGGCTGCTCGACATCGGCCGGCTGGGCCTGACGGGGGTGGCCGGACCCTGGCCGGAGACGCGCGCGCGCGTGCGGCTGGAGCGCGATCCCGATGGTCCGTCGCGGTTCGAGGCGGAGGCGGAATATCTGCGTATCGCCGACCTCGTGCCATGGTTCGACCTGCTGCCGCGCAAGGCCGCTGCCGGCGGCACCCAAGCTCTGCATCGCGTGTCCGGCGCATTGAGCGGGCTGGTGCTGCGCTGGGATCCGGCCAGTGGAGATGCCGGCGCGCGTTACAGCCTGCGTGCCGACCTGGAAGCACTGAGTCTCGCGAGTCACGCGGAATCGGTCGGTTTCGAGGGCTTGTCGGGCACGCTCTCCGCGTCCGAAAGCGGCGGGCGTCTGAGCGTCGGCCAGACGCCGGTCAGCCTGCGCTTTCCGAAGCTGTTCGAAAACGATGTGGCGTTCGACAGCCTGTCGGGCGACGTGGCCTGGACGCGCACCGGCGATGGCTGGGAGGTGCAGGTGCCGAAGCTGGGCTGGCAGCTCGAAGGCAGCACGGGCGAGGGCGCGTTGAAACTGCGCCTGCCGCAGGCGGCTTCGCTGTCGCCGCATCTGGAACTCGATGTGCGCTTTTCCGCGCCCGACGCCACGCGCGCCAAGCGTTTCATGCCGCGCTTCTGGGGCAAGGAGTTGCGGCATTGGCTCGACACCGCGCTGGTCGCCGGAAGAGTGCCGTCGGCGCGCTTGCAGATCGTGGGCGAGTTGGCGCATTTCCCTTTCGTGGATTATCCCGGAACCTTCGCGCTCGACCTCGACGTGGCCGATGGCCAGCTCGCATATGCGCCCGAGTGGCCCGCTATCGACGCGATCGCTGCGCACCTCGAATTCCGCGGCATGGGACTGGCCGTCCGCGCCGACTCCGCCATGGTGATGGGCAACCCGGTCGAACATGCCGAGGCTTCGATTCCCGATCTGCGCGATGCCCAGCTCAGCGTCGTCGGCGAGACTCAGGGCGAGACTTCGCGCTACTACGATTTCCTGCGAGCTTCCCCACTGGCGCCACGCCTGTCCGGTCTGCTCACGCGCACCGATGCCAGCGGCGAAGCGGCGGTGCACATCGATCTGGCGATCCCGCTGAAGCGCGCCCGCGATACGCGGGTTAGCGGCAAGGTGCGGCTCAACGGCGTGCGGCTGGACCTGAAAGACCTCGACGAACCCGTGCTCGGAATCCGCGGAGAACTGGCTTTCGACAACAAGGGTGCGAGCGCCACCCAACTGGTCGGCGAGATGTTTTCGACGCCGGTGCAGGCATCCATCGGCGTGGACGCCGACGGCGGCCTGCTGCTGAAAGGCGCGTTCGACTTCACGCCCGATGCCGGGGGCGCCGGGGTCAGCCGCTTCCTGCCCGCGTTTCTGCGCGCCGGCATGGAGGGGCGCAGCCACTGGAGCCTGGCGCTGCCGCTGAACGGTCGAGAGGCCGGTCGTCTCAAGCTGAGCTCCGACTTGCAGGGCCTTGCGGTGAATCTGCCGCAGCCTTTGAAGAAGCCGGCAGAGGACGCATGGCCGATCCGGGTCGCGCTCGACTCGGAGAAGAATTTCCCGCTGCGGCTGAACATCGAACTGCCCGAGCGGCTAGGCGCCGACCTGGCCCTGGCGCGCGAAGCGGACGGGGGTCTGCGTCTACAACGCGCGCGCTTTCGAGCCGGCCCCGGTGCAATGCCGCGAGCCGACGAGGACGGGGTATTCATTGCGGGTACGGCGGTCGATCTCGAACCGCTGCGCTGGATCGAGGCCATGAGTGGAAAAGGCGCAGCCACAGGGAGCGCGGCCAATGCCGGTCCGTCGCCGCCGGTGCAGGCCGATCTCAACGTGGGTCGGCTGTGGCTGGGCGGGCAAACGGTGGACGGCGTTCGGGTGGTTCTGGCCCCCGCCGCCGGCGGCTGGGTCACGCGACTCTCGGGCGAGGGCGCGCAGGGCGAGTTGACGTTCCGCAACAGCGACGAGGGCGGCGTGCTCACCGGCCGCTTCGAACGCGCTTACATCAGCTCCCGACGAGAGTCGGCCACAGCCACCTCGGTGCGGGAGGCTGCGGACAAGGCGGCCGATGAGCAGGCCGCCGCCTCGCCGGTCACGCCCATTCACCCGGGGCAGCTTCCACGACTGGACTTCGCGGCTGACGACTTGCGCATCGACAAGGCCGAGTTGGGCCGGCTCGACTTTCGGACTGCGCGCATCACCGACGGCCAGCGCATCGAGCAACTGCGAACCAGCGGTCCCGGCGGCGCCATCGAGGTGCGCGGCGAGTGGCGCCGGAGCGCGGGCATCTCTTCGGCCGATGTGCAGTTCGACATGAAGAGCAATGCCATCGACCAGTTGCTCGCGGGCCTGGGTTATGCGCCGAACCTCAAGGCGCGGCAAAGCCGGTTCAGGGGCACGTTGACCTGGCCGGCGCAGTCTCCCGACCAGGATCGCGGCCTGGAGCTGGGGCGGGCCGAGGGAAGCCTGGACATCGATATCGACAAGGGCCAGTTGCGCGCGGTGGAGCCGGGGGCCGGGCGCGTGCTCGGCCTCATCAATTTCTGGGCGCTGCCGCGCCGGCTGACCCTGGATTTTCGCGACGTGGTGTCGGAGGGTCTGGCGTTCGACAGTATCAAGGGGCGCTTCACGGTCGGTCGCGGCAATGCCGTCACCGACAATCTGGACATCCAGGCGCCCTCGCTGAAGATGGAGGTGCGCGGCCGCGTGGGCCTGGCCGCGCGCGACTACGATCAGCGGGTGAAGGTGTATCCCGATGTCTCCGCGGGTGTGACGCTCGGCGCGCTGCTGGTGGGCGGCCCGATTGCCGGCGTGCTGGCGCTGATTGCGCAGGAAGTGCTGGACCAGCCGCTGGACCAGGTCGGCCAGCTCAGCTACCGGCTCACCGGCGGCTGGGACGATCCGCAAGTGGTGCGCGAGGGCGGCCTGATTCCCGGCCTGGGCCGCGACAAGAAAGCGGAGCAGAATTCTTCACCGAAAATTCCTGCTCAGGGTTCGCCATGAACCTCCCTGTCAAAAACTGTGTGGCAGCAATCCAGATGTGTGCCGGCGACGACGTACCGGCGAATCTTGCCGGCGCCGCACGCCTGCTCGAACAGGCCGCGGCCGAGGGCGCGGTGCTCGCCGCGCTCCCGGAAAATTTCGCGTTCATGGGCGCGCGCGATACCGACAAGCTCGCGCATGCCGAAGCGTCGGGCGCAGGACCGATTCAGGAATTTCTGGCACAGCAGTCGCTGCGACTCGGGATGTGGATCGTCGCCGGCACCGTGCCGCTGGCGGTGGAGGACGACCCCGGGCGCGTCAGCGCTTCCTGCCTGGTCTACGACACGAGCGGCGCCTGCGCTGCGCGCTACGACAAGATCCACCTGTTCGACGTGGACGTTTCGCGCCAGGGCAAATCCGAGCGATACCGCGAATCGTCGAGTATCGCGCCCGGTCCGTGGAAGCCTGTGTGCGTGGACACGCCGGCCGGCCGGCTGGGCTTGTCGGTGTGCTACGACCTGCGCTTCCCCGAGCTGTACCGCGAGCTGGTCGGGCAGGGTGCCGAACTGCTGTGCGTACCCGCGGCGTTCACCACGCGCACCGGCGCTGCGCACTGGGAAGTGTTGCTGCGCGCACGCGCGGTGGAGAACCAGTGTTTCGTCATCGCGCCCGGTCAGCACGGCACGCACCCCGGCGGTCGCGGCACGTTCGGTCACTCGATGATCGTGGATCCCTGGGGCGATTTTCTGGACTTCGCTTTGGAAGGCGACGCAGCGGTGGTGGCGGAGGTCGATCGCGAGCGTCAGCGCGAGCTGCGTGCGAGCTTTCCGGTGTTGACGCATCGCCGATCTCTGTAGGCCGGGCTTCAGCCCGACTTGCGAGGGCAGATTGTCGGGCTGAAGCCCGACCTACAAGCCGCGACCCGCGGAGGCTCCTACGGTTCGAGCCGCTCGATCACCCAACCCGCGTCGCCGCGCCGATAACGCAACCGGTCGTGCAGGCGTCCGATCCGCCCCTGCCAGAACTCGACCCGCTCGGGACGAATCACGTACCCGCCCCAGTTCTCCGGACAGGGAATTTCCTCATCGCGGAATCGCTGCTCGCTGACGGCAAGTCGCTCGTCGAGTTCCTCGCGCGTCGCGACGATCTGCGACTGTCGCGAAATCATGGCGCCCAGCCGCGACTCGCGCGGACGAGATTCGAAGTAACGCAGCGTGACCTCGCGCGGCACGCGCTCTGCGCGACCCTCGATCCTCACCTGGCGCTCCAGCCGATCCCACCAGAATGTCGCGGCGACGTTCGGGTTGGCCGCGATCTCAAGGCCCTTGCGGCCGTCGTAGCTGGTGTAGAAGCTGATGCCGTTCTCGAAAAATCCCTTGAACAGGACGATGCGCGCCGCGGGCGTTCCATCGAGCCCGACGGTGGCCAGATTCATCGCGGTGGGCTCGATCATCCCGGCTGCGCGGGCGGCACCGAGCCACAGATCGAACTGCGCCATCGGATCGGGCAGCAGCTCGTGTTCGTTCAGCGGGGGGTTCTTGGTGTATTGCATGGCGGTCGGGATGCACGATCACTTGGATGGCGCCCGGATGAAATCCGGGTCGGTGTCGCTTTGGCGGCGCCTGTCCCGGACTTCGTCCGGGCAACGAGGGCAGTCCTCTAAATTTTCAGGGCCGACATCTCGCGCGCCACGCTGGCTTCGCTCCACAGCGTCTCGAACGCGCGCAGATGGCTGCGCGCCACCATCGGTGCGTCGGCGTAGTACTTGGCGTCAAGCTGTTCCGGCGTGCTGCGGTAGAGCAGGGCGCGCTCGTCGGCGATCATGAATTCCTCGCGCATCTTGCGATCCTCCACCGGCACCGTGCGGAACTCGATGCGGCTGGACAGCAGACGTCCCAACTCGACCAGGCGCACACTGTTGCGCACCGCCTTGGCGGGTTCGTGCACCAGCACGCGCAGGCGTGCGCGGCGATGCTGCAGGATGAAGTTGCGCAGGCCTTCGGCGAAGGCACTGGTGCCGAACAAATTCCGATCCAGGTCCACGCTCATCAGCGCGAGGTGAAAGCGCGCGGTGCTCACGATTTGCAGAACCGTGTCCGCGAATTCCGTTGCGCCGGAAACGGCCACGAAGCTCGACGGTGGCAACAGCGAGCTGGGCGCTTGCGAATTCATGTGGCTGCTGGCTAACGGGCCTGCGCCGGCGCGTTGCCGACGTAATCGGCCGGCGTCATGGCCAGCAGCCGCTGCTTGTCGGCATCGGGAATCGCCAGGGTCTGCACGAAACCGCGCAGCGCATCGCGCCCGATCTTGTGGCCGCGTGTCAGGCGTTTGAGCTGCTCGTAGGGTTCGGGCAGGCCGTAGCGGCGCATCACGGTCTGGATCGCCTCGCCGAGCACTTCCCAGTTGTCGTCGAGGTCGCGGCCCATGCGCCAGGAGTCGGCATCGAGCTTGCTCAGGCCCTTGGCGATGGACTGGATGGCGATGACCTGGTGCGCAACGCCCACGCCCAGATTGCGCAGCACGGTGGAATCCGTGAGGTCACGCTGCCAGCGCGAGATCGGCAGTTTCTCGGCGAGAAATTGCATGATCGCGTTGGCCATCCCGAGATTGCCCTCGCCGTTCTCGAAATCGATGGGGTTGACCTTGTGCGGCATGGTCGAGGAGCCGACTTCGCCCTCGACCGTCTTCTGCCGGAAATAACCCAGCGAGATGTAGCCCCAGATGTCTCGGCAGAAGCCGATCAAAATCGTGTTGAGCCGGCTCAGCGCGTGGAAGTATTCGGCCATCCAGTCGTGTGGTTCGATCTGCGTCGTGGCCGGGCTGACCGACAGGTTCAGCGAGGCCAGGAATTGCTGCGCGAACGCGGGCCAATCGATGTCCGGATAGGCCGCGTAATGCGCGCTGTAGTTGCCCACCGCGCCGTTGATCTTGGCCAGGCACTGCACTTCGACGAACTGTGCACGCACGCGCTTCAGCCGCTTGGCGAACACCGCCATCTCCTTGCCCAGGGTCGTCGGCGAGGCCGGCTGGCCGTGTGTGCGTGCAAGCATAGGCTGCTCGGCATGGCGCACCGCCAGCGAGCTGATGGCGCCGATCAGCTTGTCGATCTGCGGCAGCAGCACCTCGCGCCGCGCATCGCTGAGCATGAGGGCGTGGCTGACGTTGTTCATGTCCTCCGAAGTGCAGGCGAAGTGAATGAACTCCTTGATGGCGACTAGCTCGGGGTGGTGGCCGATCTTCTCCTTGAGGAAATACTCCACCGCCTTGACGTCGTGGTTGGTGGTGGCCTCGATCTTCTTGATGCGCTGCGCGTCTTCGACGGTGAAGCCGCTGGCGATCTGTTCCAGCCGTTCGCGTGCGGTGGCGGACAGAGGCGCGACTTCGGGTATCTGTTCGTGCGCGGAAAGCTGGATCAGCCAGCGAATCTCGGCGATCACGCGGTAGCGCATCAGGCCGTACTCGCTGAACACGCGGCGCAGCTCGACGGTCTTTTCCGCATAGCGGCCGTCGATGGGAGATATGGCGGAGAGCGAGGAAAGATTCATCCGGAAATGCAGTGGAGCAATTGATGACAGAGTGTAATGGATGAAGCCGCGGGCACTGTGCCTGACGGCGTGGGGCGGCGGGAATAGCCCCCCCGCCCCCCCCCCGGAATGGGCCCCAACCAAACCGAAACCGCACGGTTAAAACCCCGACCCCCCACATACGCCGCCCCCCAGGGACCGGGGGGGGGGCCGGC
>JBQTHL010000003.1:0-43633 GCA_052389915.1 Panacagrimonas sp. | reverse complement strand
CCTTGCCGGTGAGCGAGGCCATCAGCGGCACGTAGCTGACGTTGATGTCGCCCCAGCCGATCTGCTCGATCACGATGCCGGTGGTCAGGCCGCTGGCGCCCAGGCCGCCGAACTGCTCGGGCATGTCCGGCGCGATCAGGCCCAGCTCGCCCATCTCTCGCACCAGGTCGCGGTCGAGGCGCTCGGAGCGTTCGCGCTTCTGGTAGTCCGGGAGCAGTTTCTTTTCGGCGAAGCGGCGTGCCGTTTCGCGCAGGGCGCGTTGTTCGTCGGAGAGGATCATTACAAGGGGCTCAAGGGGGTACACAGGGCCGTGCACACAGACGAATATACCAAACAACTGTTAGAATGATGCTCGCGGCGGGAGCGGGACCCGATTGCGCACATCCCGCGCTGGGCCTTGGTGCCGTCTGCTGGTCGCTGTGGGTCGGTTTGGTGGAAGGAACTGGCGCTGGGGAGCTGAGTCCTGCAACTATACGGTTCATGGGAAGTGCGAGAACGCACTGCTTACAGACGGATTGCGGTGCCCTCGAGGCCGTCCGACGGGCGCGGGATCGCGATACCCCAGCATTCAGGAGACCAGTCCAATGTCGTCAAGCGACTCTCGAATCAGCCCCACCGCGCATTACACCGGCATGGTCTGGGCGCGCAATGGCATGTCGCACCCCGCACTGGACAGTTTCCGCGGGCGCGCCCTGTACAGGCTGCTGCAGCCTGTGGTGCGCGCCGCGCGCGGCGCCGGGGTGCCGGACGTGGACCAGTTCCTGCTCACGCGGCACCGGCTCATCGACGCGCGGCTGGCGCAGGCCATCGAGCGCGGCGAGATCACGCAGGTCGTGGAGATTGCGGCGGGGCTGTCGCCGCGCGGCTGGCGGTTCAAGCAGCGTTTCGGCGAGCGGATCGAGTACATCGAGGCCGATCTTCCCGGCATGGCGGCGCGCAAGCGCGAGGCCCTGGAAAAAATGGGGGCTACGCCGGGGCACCGCGTGGTGGATATCGACGCCCTGGCGGATGAGGGTCCGCTGAGCTTGTCGGCGCTGTGCGCGGGGCTGGACCGGAGCCGGGGATTGGCGATCGTCACCGAGGGGCTGATCAATTACTTCCCGGAAGACGCGGTTCGCGGAATGTGGCGACGCTTCGCCAGGGAGTTAACCGGCTTCTCCTGCGGCTGCTACTGGTCCGACCTGTTCCTGTCGTCCGAGATCCGCGGCAAGGGCGCAGCGCCGTTCATCCATTTCCTGTCAGCCTTCGTGCGTGGCAGGGTCCATCTGCATTTCGCGCAGGCGTCCGCGGCGGAGCAGGCCCTGCGCGAATGCGGTTTTGCGGACGCGAGGCTGCTGGACCCCGGCGACCACACCGAGGCGCTGGGCGGCGCAATGGGTATCTCGCGCAGCGTGCGCGTGGTCGAGGCGCGCGTGACGTCGCCGTCCGCTCCCTAGATTTCAAATGTTCTCAACCATCGAGGAGGCAACATGAATCGCGATGCGGCGCCGGGTCTCGGCGCATTTTCCCTGTCGGGCAAGGCGGCGCTAGTGACGGGTGCCGGGCGTGGCATCGGCGCAGAAGTGGCGCGCACGCTGTCCGCGGCGGGGGCGGCGGTGATGCTGACGGATATCGATCCGGCCGGCGTCGAGCAGGTCGCGGCCCAGATCGTATCCGCCGGCGGACGCGCGGTGTCGATGGCGCAGGATGTGACGCGCGAGGATCAGTGGGAAGCGGTCGTCGCGCAGACCGTGGCGCGCCTGGGCGGACTGGACGTGCTGGTCAACAACGCTGGCGTGGAGTCGATGAGCTTCGTCACCGACACCACGATTGAGGAATTCCGCCGGATCATGGCGGTGAACGTTGACGGTGTGTTCCTCGGCATCAAGCACGGCGTACGCGCCATGCGTCCGGGCGGGCGCGGCGGGCGCGGCGGCAGCATCGTCAACCTGTCGTCGGCGGCTGGTTTAATCGGCTTTCCCGGACTCTCCGCGTACTGCGCGTCCAAAGGCGCGGTGCGCCTGCTGACCAAGGCCACGGCGGTGGAATGCGCGGCGCTCAAGACTGGCATCCGCATCAATTCCGTGCACCCCGGCATCGTCAAGACGCCGATGGGGGACAGCGTGATGGGCGGCATGGTGCGCCTGGGCATGGTGGCGGATGCGGCCACGGCGGATGCCGCGATGGCCATGGCGCATCCCATCGGCACCTCCGAGCCGCGCGACGTGGCGAACGCGGTGCTGTTCCTGGCAAGCGATGCCACGCGCAAGACCACCGGCTCCGAGCAGATGGTGGACTCGGGCATGACCGCGCAGTGAGTGCCTCGCGCACGACCAATCCAAGGTGCAAGAACGACATGAACCGGATGGACAACAAGGTGTGCCTGGTCACCGGCGCGGCACAGGGCATTGGCCTGGCCACGGCGGAGCGGTTGATCGAGACCGGGGCACGGGTGATGCTGACCGACGTCAATGCGCAGGCCGGCGAAGCGCAGGCCAAACGGCTGGGCGAGCGAGCGGCCTTCATGCAACAGGACGTGACCGACGTGGCGCGCTGGGACGCGGTGCTCGCCGCGATCCATGCTCGCTGGGGCGGCCTGGACGTGACGGTGAACAACGCCGGCATCGTGCAGATGGGCGACATCGAGACCTGCACCGCCAAGGACTGGGCGCGCACCATCGAGATCAATCTCACCGCCGTGATGACGGGCACGCAGAAGTCGGTCGAACGCATGAAGGCGCGTGGCGGCGGCTCCATCATCAACCTCGCCTCCATCGAGGGACTGATCGGCGAGTCGTTTGCGCTGGCCTACAACGCGTCCAAGGGTGGCGTGCGCATCTTTTCCAAGTCGGCCGCCATCCACTGCGCCCGCGCCGGGTATGGCATCCGCATCAACTGCGTCTGCCCGGGCTTCATCGAGACGCCGATGGTGGGCAACGCGATTGGCGGCCTTGGCGCGGAGATGGCGCAGCAGTTCCACCAGGCGCTGATGGCGCGCGTGCCGATGGGCCGGCTCGGCCAGCCGCGCGAGATCGCCAACGCCATCCTGTTCCTGGCATCGGACGAATCCAGTTTCATGACTGGCGCCGATCTGGTCGTGGATGGTGGACATACCGCCTGCTGAGGCCGGCGCAGGTCTGAAGTTGTTCTCAAGTTGTTTCCAACAGAGTTTCCAACAGAGGAGGATTTCGCATGAAAAAGATTGCCAACCGAATCGCGGTGGTCACCGGAGCTGGCAGCGGCATCGGGCGTGCCACCAGCCTGGCCCTCGCGGCCAAGGGCGCACGTCTGGTGCTGGCCGACATCGACAAGGCCGGTATGGAGCAGACCGCGCAGCAGATCGCGCAGGCCGGCGGCAAGGCCAGTTGCCATGTGGTGAACGTAGGCGACGCGGCGGCGATGCAGGCTTTTGCCGCCGAGGTCGAAGCCCTGCAAGGTCGGGTCCACATCGTGGTCAACAACGCCGGCATCGGCATCCTGGACGATTTCGTCGACAGTAAACTCGAAGATTTCCGCAAGGTCGTCGACATCAACCTCTGGGGCGTGGTGTACGGGTCCAAGTTCTTCCTGCCGCTGATGCTCAAGGCGGGCGAGGGGCACATTGTCAACATCTCCAGCCTCGCGGGCATCATCTCCACGCCAGGCATGGTGTCCTACGGCACCACCAAGTTTGCGGTGCGCGGGTTTTCGGAGTCGCTGCGGGCAGAGCTGGCGGGGCGCAACATCGGCGTCACCTCCGTGCATCCGGGCATGATCCGCACCAATATCGCCAAGTCAAGCAAGGTCGTGGATACCGCCTTGCAGGGCCGCATGGTCGAATGGTTCGAGCGTTACGGCCGTCCGCCCTCGCTGGTGGCCAACAAGATCGTTGCCGCCATCGAGTCAAACAAGATGCGCGTGCTGGTCACGCCGGAAACCTATGTCATGGATGCGTTCAAGCGCACCGCACCTGCACTGGCAGAAGCCTTCAACGCGCAGGTGATGAACCGGTTCCGAAAGGCGATCAACCCGCAGTACGGCAATCGCCAGGCCGCCAAGTCGAACTCTGGCGGACGGAAAATCGCGGCCAGCGCGCCCGCATCGAATACCGAGAAATCGGATCTGGCCGCCTGACGTCGGGACGGCAAGCTCGCAGCCGGGGCGTCGCGTCGCTTTGCGGCGTCCCGGCAGAGGCTGGCGTCAGTGCGGCATGAGCCGGTCCGCCGCGTCGCGCTCGGCCTGGAGGCGCATTTCCACCTCTTTGGCCGCAATGCGTTCTAGCGGGGCGCTGACCAGCGGAATCCGGATGTGGACCGTCCAGTCCGAAATCACGGCGCAGTGCTCGCCATCGGCCTCCACGCGGAAGCGCGATTCCGCTCGATAGGGAATCTGGGACGATGTCACCACCATCTGTCCCCTGCGTTCGCTGCTGTTCCAGATCACGGTCTGCTCGATGCGGATCGCGCCATTGATGAACTTGCGCGCAAAGCCCGGCAGCGGCATCAACGGGTCCAGCTGCATGCGCAACTGCGTCTGCATGATGCCGTTGCGCGCCTGCGCCTGAAGCACGTCGACGCTGGTGCCGCCGATGGTTTCTGCCATGGCGCGGAAATAGTCGGAATCGGAGTAGCGGCGGGTGACCTGGAGATCCGACCGCGGGAACAGGAACCGGAAACTCGTCTGCAGAGGCAAGGCTCAATCTCCCCGAAAGCCAAAAAATGGGCGACCCTTTCGGACCGCCCACAATCCGCCAGCTGGCCGTGGAGGGCTTTCAGGCGGCCAGAGGAACCGAGGAACCGCGACGGCGGCCACCCGCGGCCTCGCCCGAGTGACGGAACGCCTGGTAGGCTTTGTCCGTATCCCCGGTGGCTGCGAACACGTCCTTCCACTTGCGGATCTGGCCGCGGTTGTCGTCGTCCCAGGGATGAAACTTCGGGCTGAAGTACGGCAGGTAGTAGCTGGAGAACAGGCGGGTGAGCAGCCCCTCTCGTCCGATCTGCAGCTTCAGGCACTTGAGCATCGACCGCAGGTTGAACAGCTGCTTCTCCTTGTACAGCAGGTAGAGCATGTGGCCTTCGACCATCGGCAGGAAGATCGCGCTGGCGATCAGCATGCCGGCCATGCGCTGCGGATAGCTTCCCACCGCGTCGTTGAACACGTCGTAGGTGACCGACTTGTGCTCGGTCTCTTCCACGAAGTGCCAGTACAGCATCGCGGCGACCTTCTTGTCCGACTGGTCGAGCATGTCCGGGTGATCGATGAACACCGAGGCGAAGGTCGCCGTGAAGTGTTCGAACGCGGCCATCATCGACAGGTGCATGTCCGGCGGCGTGAGGCGCTCCAGGGTGGCGCGGATGCGGCGGAAATTGCGCTCCACCTGGTCGAGCGGAACGCCCTGCTCGATCAGCGCGTGGTTCATGTCATCGTGTTCGCGGGCGTGGTAGTGCTCCTGCTTGATGAACGCGATCGCGGCCTTGCGAATAGTCTCGTCCTGCAGCCGTGTCAGACTTTTGCGAACGCACTGCATGACCCAGCGCTCGCCATCCGGCACCGCAGCGAGGATGGAGTTGAAGAATGCAGTGCTCCAAGGGTCTCCGTTCATCCAGTGGCGGGGCACGCTGTCCTTATTGAGACTGAAGCGAAGATCCCGCGCTTCGACTTCGTCGTAACCGATGCTGCGGTTGGCTAGGGCCATGGCAAATGCTCCTGTGAGTTGAGGGTGATGCGGCTGCAAGCTGCCGCGACAGGCGGTCGGACATTAAGTACTACCTAAATCACAGCGTAGTGCGATCTACCACTACGCACAACGCAAAATCGATGGACGGTCGCCCGGTCAATATGATGTGCAAGTCCGGCCGAGGTTCCCGTCTTGCGGGTTGCTCGGCCGGCGCTCGGTGTCAGAACTGGTACTTGATGAAGAAGCCGAGATTGTCGCGATCAGCCAGCAGATTGTTCGTCCCGGCACCGCCGAACAGGTTGTGCACGACGTTGAAGGAGAACGCCTTCTCGTATCGGATTTCGACGATCGACGTCAGGGAGTAACGCCCTTCCACGAAGTTGAAGTTGGGCGCGGGGGAGTTGCCATAGATGTCGTGCTGCCACAGGAACAGCGGGGCGACACTGATCGAGGGGAACACCGACTCGTAGAGCAAGCGCCCGACCACACGGTACCCGCCCGAGAACGCTGTTGCGAAGGAATCGCGCGAGGCCTGGAACGGGTTGAAGCGGATGCCGTCTGGACCAATGGTGCAGGCCGGGTTGCTCGAGCACGCGAGTCTGGAGCCGTCGGCGCCGGAGCCTTCTGCTCCAGCACTTGCATGGGTGTAAGCGGTCAGCGGGCCTTCGATCTGCAGCTCGTCAAAGTCAGGAAAGTCGAGGACGTGCATCGCGGACACTTCGTAGGCCAGCAGCAACTGGTCGGCGCCGAGCCAGTTCTCGGAAGCGCCGTACAGCCGGGTGGCTCCAAGGGTGTACTGCAAAGTATCGCGACGGATATATCCCTTGATTCGACTGTTGGGAGGATTCTCGCCGAGTACCCCGCCGCGGAAAGGAATGATGAAGCTGGGAAACGCGCGCGCCGAGTTGGGGACGCCAGCGAGAAGCAGGAACACCGTATCTTCATAGGGAACGTTGCCGTCCGCATCGGTATGATCGCCGATGTCGTACACCACGTACTCTCCGGATGTGTTCTGCCCGTTCCCTCCGGGCGAGCCTGCGCTGTTCTCATTGAAACTATAGGCGGCTGACGTGCCGAAGCACTGCACGGAGTCGCGAGTGCAGCTTGCGAGCGTCGGCCCCTGGGCGGCAAAACCCAAGTCGACTACGGAAACTTGCAGCGGAAGGTTGGGTCGGTACGCCACTTCGCCCTGGAACGAGTACTCGCCGTAGGTGGTGTTGAAGCTCAGCCCATAGAGCTGGATGTTGCGGGGGTAGGTGAGCTGAACCTTGGAGGTATCGAAGGGAATGATCTCGCTGAGCGGCCTGCCAGGCTGGAACACTAGCAGGTTGGCCACGCCGGACACTATGTCAAGCGGGGTTCCGTCGATGCCGATATCCCCGGCCAGCGCAGGACGCTGCGCCAGCACGCCGGCGAAATCCAGCACCGCCTGCGTGACGCCCGGGGTATATTCGGTCAGCGACAGATTAGGGCACAGCGTAAGGATCTCGAAGGTGTTGAGCGCGTCGCGTCCTTCCGGGTTGCCGGCGGCGCGCATGCAACTGGCGTTCGATGAATAGACGTCCACATACGGCAGACGCGAGTGGTAATTCATGAAGTAGGCGCCGAACTGCGTCCCGTTGTTGAGTTCTTCTGCGTAGTACTCGAAGTTGACGCCGAACTGCCCGCCACTGGCGGGTTCGTCGTCGGGCTCACGCCCGATCGTCAGCGTGGTGCGCGCCACCAGGCCGAGCGGGTTGGCCAGCCGCCGGCCGAGCTTGTCGAAATCGTCGGGCGTCTGACCGAAGCCCGCGTTGAGAATGTCGCCGCCGAGGTCGTTGACGCCTAGGTCGATGAAAGACATGTACGAACCCGGCGGCGGAATTTCCACCGGTTTCCACTCCAGCTGGTAGAACGCGCTGACATTGGTAGTGGTGGAAAAGGCCGCTGCCACGCTGACCATGTTGATCGGCACGTAAAGGTCTTCAAGTAGCGCGTTGCCGAGTCGGAAAATGTTGTTCGCGTTGACCGGATTCGCCTGACTTAGGCTGTTGAGAATGGTGACGGTGCTCTCTCCCCAGTTCACCACTTGGCGACCGACCCTTACCAGAAATTCCTGGTCACCGATTTCGAAGGGCTTGGTGATGTGAAGGTCGAGTAAATCGTAGAAGCGGAACTCCTTCGAGACCTCGTTGGAACGCTTCTGTCGAACAAGGGCGCCGCGTCCGAGGGTGGCAGGAAAATAGCGGTTGGCGAACGGATCGCCGCGCGTGAGTACGGACTCGAAGTTTTCCGGCGTGACCTTGTTCGGGTGGGTTTCGACGAAATCATAGTTGACCGGGTCGTAGACACCGCGACCTCGCACGAATAGCTCGTAATCCCGCCAGCGAAACTTGGCGTCCGTCGTGAACACGAAAGGGGACTGAGTGATGTCGCCCTTCTCGTAGTTGAGGTTGCCGTCGTCGAAGTTTAGCGATGCCTGCCCGGGGGATTCGCGCAACCTCCTGGCTGGATAATCCTGCTCACGGATCACGCCCTGGCAGAGCTGCCAGATGCCCGCGCAAACGTCCGGGTTCAGGTTGCTCTTGCCCACCAGGTAGTCGGCCTGGTCGTGCAGCCGGAACTGCACGCCGGCAGTCAGGGTGTTGTTGACGATGGCCTGAAAGTCCTCGCCAAACAGATCGAAGCGATAGTCCCCTGCGGCCACCCGCGCGGCCTGAAACGCAAGCGCCATCGCCGCCACGGCACGGATCGTGTTGCTCATTGTCTCCTCCTGTTTCCTATGCCCCTTCTTCGGGGGCACTTCGGGATGTGCGGGCGGGGCCGCTGGGCTGGCGGCTCTCAGGCCCCGATCATGCGACTGCGATCACTTGGCGGCGCGCTTCTGAACCGTGGTGGCTTCGAAGTAGGCATCGTCGAACTTGATCGACGCGTCGTAGGGTTGGTCTTCGTTGGCCATCGCGGTGACGAAGTAGCGGCCGCTGGTGAAGTGATAGACCACTTCCGGAACTGCCGTGGTGGTCAGCACGTTGCTGGCCGAGACCAGATGCCCTTCCTGCAACTGCATGAGCTGGTCCTGGTGGTCGTAGTTGTCGCGGGCAAAGATCGCCCAGCTGTCCTCGTCGATATAGAACCGGATCTTCTTGAAGGTGTGGCGCAAATCGGGCTTGTTTTCAGCCTCCACCACCCACGCGCGGTGGAGTTCATAGCGGGCGAGGTCGGGATTGACGTGCTTGGGACGGGCGATATCGGCGTACTTGACGGTATTGCCGGATATCTTGTGCGAGTTGTAGGGGATGTACATTTCCCGCTTGCCGACCAGCTTCCAGGTGAATCGCTCGAGCACCCCGTTGAACATGTCGACCTGGTCGTAGAACTGGTGACCGTCGGTGCCCTCGTAGGGGTTGTCGCAGCACACGGCCGGTGCGCGGCGGATGCGCTTGAGCGCCGGCGCGTAGATCCACGCGGCACGACCTTCAGGCCCGGTGCCGGCTTTTTCGTGGGCGACGATGAAGGTGCCGGCCAGGCGCGGCGGCGCCAGCGTTTCCGACACGTACTTGATCAGCGGTACGCCGGGGCTGAGCGTGACCGGCGGACTGATCGCCGTGTTGCCGTAGTAGAAGTTCACGTCCTCGACAATCTTGGTCAGGGTCAGCTTGCCGTCGAGCTGCACGATCATCTGGTTGTTGTACCGGCGTGCGCTCGCGCCGCGATACTTCATTTTGTGATTCCAGATCGGCTCGGCACCCGATTGCGGAATCGGGAACGGGATGCCGATGGTGGCAGCGGAGGGAAAATCGACGCCCGCGAGTACCGCAGAGCCTGCGTTGGCGATGGTCGCGTCCAGCACCGCTTGTGGGAACGTGGCCATGCGGTGGGAGGGGTAGACGTTCATCCGGTAGCTGTCTGGATAACGCTTGAGCAGCTCCTTGTGACCCTCCGTCAGCTTGTCGGCGTACTTGGCCATGTTGGCGGCGGAGATCGTGAATAGTGGCTTTTCGCCGTCAATCGCCGGGTTGCTGGCCCAGAAGTCTTTGAGGGGGCCGGACTGCTTCATCGGCGTCCACTCCGGCACGCTGCCGTCCGCGTTACCCGCACGCTCCGCGCCCACCGGCGTCAGTTCCTTGCCAAGCTTGGCCACCTGATCAGGCGGAGCCTTGGCCCCGAGCAAAGGGCTAATGCCGCCTATGGCCAGGGCGACGACGGGCAGCGCAATGCTGAAAATGTTCACGGTGGATCTCCTCTGTTTTTTTATCGAAGGCGGGTCCGTCGGCGGTACCGTGCCGAAGGCCGCTCTGGTCTACCGCAGGTTCTGCTCGATGAAGCTCACGAAGCGCCGCATGTCGGCGCGCGCTTCGGACACCATGGGATAGAAGATGGGCCAGGCGTGCGGCGTGTCGGGGCGCATCAGCAACTCGATTTCTCCGCCCGCGGCCCTGACCTTGGTGGAGATGGAATAGGCGTCGTCGCGCAGGCATTCCTGGTGACTCATGCTGACCAGCATCGGCGGCAGCCCGGCGAAGTCACCCCGGATCGGTGAGGCCCGGGGATCGGTCGGGTCGTGACCTTGCAGGTAAGCCTCTCCGATCAGTTCGATGACCTGCCGGGAGAGCATGACGTCGCTGCGGTCATTCTCGGTCCAGCTCGCCGCCTTGCCGGAAATATCCGCCCCCGGTGAAATGAGCACCGCACAACGCGGCAAGCTCAGGCCTTGCGCGCGTGCGCTCTGCAGCGTAACCAGCGCGAGATTTCCGCCGGCCGAATCTCCGGTGATCACCAGCCGATCCGGTTCGACGCCGTATTCAAGCAGTGCCTTGTAGACGGCCAGGCAGTCCTCAGGTGCGGCGGGAAACGGATGCTCGGGCGCCAGGCGGTAGTTGGGAAGCACCACGTCTGCATGCAGACGCTTGGCGAGCGCGCTGCAGAACGGATGGTAGGTGGACAGCTTGCCGCCGACGAACGCGCCGCCGTGCAGATGCAGGATGGTCAGCCGCGGTCGGTTCACCGACAGCAGCTCGCACGGGACGTTGGCATAGTTCAGCGCCCGTGCCGAGACGCCCGGAAAACGGAACGAGGGAAAAGGCGCATCCAGCACGCGCCGGAAATGGCGTACCGCGTCGTCCCGCGACGAGAACTCGCGCTTAAGGACGCCGCGGAACAGCGTCTTGGTGGCTACCGCGCTCAGGCTGGCCATGGGCAGCCCCCTCAGCCCGCGGCCACGCGATAGCCCAGGCCGAGGGCGCGCGCATAGAGATCGGGGAACAGGCGCTTGGCGCGCCACATCAGCCGCCCGTCCCACTGCGGCAGCACGTAGAGCTGATTGCGGTCCATGGCATCGAGCGTGAGCCGCGCGACCTCGCCGCTGTTGGTGAAGGCCCACTTTTCCATCGCCTTGGCGGCGAAGGACTTGCGGTCGTGGGGGAAGCGGCTCTCGTTGATGATGTTGGTGGGCACAATGGTCGGGCACAGCGCGGACACATGCACACCGGTTCCGGAGAGTTCGGCCGAGAGCGTCTCGGACAGCGACAGCACCGCCGACTTGGTGACGTTGTAGGTGCTCATCTCGGGCGCAGCGGCAAAGCCGGCGGCCGATGCGGTGTTGATGATCCCACCGTAGCCGAGCTTACGGAACCGCGGCGCAAACTCATGACAGCCGTGGATCACGCCCCACAGATTCACCGACAGGCACCAGCGCCAGTCTTCGAGCGGGACATCGCCGATGCGTCCGCCTACGCCGACGCCGGCGTTGTTGACCACGACGGTCACTGGACGGCCGAGCAGGCCATCGGCCTTGGCTGACATCTCAGCGAACCGCGCGGCGTCGCCGACGTCGCAGGTGTACGCGACGCCTCGGCCACCCAAGTCATCGACCTGCGAGGCCGTCTGTTCGGCGCGATCAGGATGGATGTCGACACACAGTACCGTGCCGCCGCGACGCGCGAGTTCGAGCGCGAAGCTGCGGCCGATGCCGCTGCCGGCGCCGGTAACGATCGCCGCGGCGCTGCGGCTGAGGGGTAGGCTCTTCGGACGGCTCATAGGATAGCAATGGGCAAATGAAAAGTGAGAGGTGCACCGCCCCGGGACGGCCCAAGGCCCCCACGGGACGACGCAGGGTGCTACGCCGGTTTCAGGCGGCCGCTTTCTTCTGCACGACCGGGCCAGTGCCGATGAACGCCTGGAAGGCTTTCATGGTGTCGCCGGTGGCTTCGAAGGTGTCCTTCCACGCGCGCATCTGAGCGCGGTTGTCGTGGTCCCAAGGGTGGAAAGTTGGCAGGTAATAAGGCAGGTAATGCTTGACCAGCAGGCGCATGAAGCCCGGCTTGCCAAACTGGAAGTTGAGCGACTTGAGCATCGAGCGCCAGTTGAATAGTTGCCCGTCCTTGGCAACCAGTACCAGGCGCTGGTACTCGCTGATGGCGAAGAAAATGCCGGTCATCAGGATCATGCCGGCGATGCGCTTGGGATAGCTGCCCACCGCGTCCTGATAAACGTCGTAGGAAACCGACTTGTGCTCGGTCTCCTCGATCATGTGCCAGGCGATCATCGCGCCGAGCGAGGGATCGAAGTCGCGGAAGATCTCCGGGTTCTCGACGAAAACGGCCGAGATCGTGCCGGTGAAATGCTCGCCGGCCGCCATCACCGAGAGCTGCATGTCATCGCTGAGAACCTTCTGTAGCAGTGTGCGGATGCGCTTGAAGGCGGCCTCCACCTTGTCCACCTCCACGCCATGCGCCATCACGGCCTGGTTCATGATGTCGTGCTCGCGGGCGTGGTAGTGCTCCTGCTTGATGAAATCGATGCCCGCCTTGCGCACGCTCTCGTCGGAGAGTTTCACCAGCTGTTTACGCACGCACTGCATGACCCATCGCTCGCCATCGGGAACCGCCGCAAGCAGCGCATTCCACCAGTGGGTGGACCAAGGATCGTTGTTCATCCAGTACTTGGGAACCTGCGTCATGTCGAAGTGAAGGTCGCGAGGCTTGACCTCGTCGTATCCGATCTTGCGATTTGCCAGTGCCATGTCAGTTGTCCTTACGTTTACTGAGCTGAGGAAACGCGATGCCGTAGTCGACGGGCATCGCCGGGATTGCGAGCGCTTCAGGCCTCCGTGCCGGCAGCGACTTCCGCTCGCGTGAAGCGGTAATGCGACAGCGGTGAAGTCTTGGCACGCCACTGCGCCTCGATGGAGGTGGAGGGGCGGAGCATCGGCGCGTCACCGTTCACGTCGAAGTAGTAGCTGTTCGAGTTGGAGCAGGTGTGGTTCACGAACACCGTGTTCTGCTGGCGGCGCAGAATGTCCTTGAAGTAGGCCTCGTGCGGCCCCTGCCGGATCTCTACGCAGGTGGCTCCCGTGCGGTGTGCCTGCTTGATGCAGCGCACGGCATGCAGCGCGTGGTTCTCCACCATCTTGAAGTACGAGGTGCCGATCAGCGCGTAGGGCCCGAGCATCCCGAAATAGTTCGGGAAGTTGGGCACCGTGGTGCCCTCGTAGGCCTGGTAGCGGTTCTCCTCCCAGAACTGGCCCAATTCGAGGCCGCCGCGTCCGTAGACTTCGAATGACGGCAGATTGCCCTTTTCGAACACCTTGTAGCCGGTGGCCGTGATCAGCACATCGATCTCGCGCTCCTTCCCGTCGCGGGTTCGGACCCCGTTCTCCGTGATGCATTCGATGGGGTCGGTGACCAGCTCGACGTGCGGCAGGGTGTAGGTCTTGAAGTATTCGTTGGAGAAGGTTGGCCGCTTGCAGCCGAATCCGTACTTGGGCGTGAGCTTCTCGCGCAGTTCGAGGTCGTCGGGAATCTGCTGCAGGAGGTTGCTCTTGCCACCGGCCTCGGCCCAGCGCACCAGGCCCGGGATCTGCCGGTAATAGAGCACCGCGCCGACCATCAGCGACTCGGTGATGACGTCGGCCACCGCCCGCACCGCCTTCTGTATGGGCGGGGCGACGCGGAAGGTGGTCTTGAGCCAGTTCGGAATCTCGGCATCGGGTTTCTTCAGTACCCAGATCGGCGTGCGCTGGTAGACGTCGAGCCGCGCGACCTTGCGGGCGAGCTCGGGGACCATCTGCACGGCGGTGGCGCCCGTTCCGATCACGGCCACGCGCTTGCCGGTGAAGTCGAACTTGTCGTCCCAATATCCAGTGTGGATCACGCGACCCTTGAAACTATCAAGGCCTGCGATCTCGGGCTTTTTTGGCGCGATGAGCCCGCCGCTGGCGCTGACGACATAGCGGCCGCGCAGCAGTTGCCCGCCCTTGAGGTGCACGTTCCAGATGTGCGTTTCCTCATCGAAGACGGCCTTTTCGACATCTACCCCAAAACGTGTCTTGGGGTAGATCCCATACTTGGCGGCTACGCGCTGCGCGTAGGCTTGCAGCTCCGAACCGGGTGCGAACACGCGCGACCAGTTCGGGTTTTGCTCGAAGGAGAACGAGTACACAAACGAACTGATATCCACCGCGATGCCGGGATAGCGGTTGTCGCGCCAGGTGCCGCCGATGTCCGAGGCACGCTCCAGGATGACGAATGAATCGATTCCGTTCTTCTGCAACTCGATCGCCGCGCCTATGCCGGAAAAGCCGCCGCCGATGATGATGACCTCGAAGTCGGGTTTCGACCCGCGCCCGTGAACTGCGGCGTGCTCAATCTCGACGAGGCTCAGGTCCGAGCCTTGAGGTGCTTTGCCCTGCCTGCGCCGGGGTTTCAACGATCCATCTGCCATTTGTTCAACTCCAATGGTTATGTAGGGGCAAGCCTTACAGGTCGCCGGTAATTGCGGTTCGGGGATGCGTAATCAGCTCTTGGCCTCAGCCATCATGGGACTAAGCAGGGTGCCGGCCAGCCACTGATAGCGGATGCCGAGTAGACGCTGTAACAGGTCGATGGCCTTCGCGTCTGGCCCGACGAGGATGCGCGGGCGATTGGCCAGTACACCCGACACGATGATGCGCGCGGCCTTTTCCGGCGAGGTCAGCGTCAAGCGCGAGAACCATTTTTCGAAGCGGGCGCGGTCCGCATCCGCGCCCGGCATGGCGAGGCGCGAGGTCTTGGCGATGTTGGTGCGGATACCGCCAGGATGTACGCAACTCACCTGCACCGGCAGGCGTGCCGCCTTCATCTCGATCCTGAGCGACTCGGTATAGCCGCGCACGCCGAACTTCGCTGCGTTGTAGGCGCTCGTCAACGGACCCGAGATCATGCCGTAGACGCTGGACACGTTGACGACATGTCCATCGCCCGACTCTATCAACTGCGGCAGGAACGCTTGGGTGCCGTAGCAGACACCCCAGAAGTTGATGCCCATCAGCCATTCGAAGTCGTCCCACTTCATCTCGCGCACCGTCGCGGCCAAACCGACACCGGCGTTGTTGATGACCAGGTTGGCGGGACTCTTAAAGTCCTTGCGAACGGCGGTGGCGTGGCCGTAGACCGCTTCCCGGTCGGCGACATCAAGACCGTAGGCGCGTGCTTCGCCTCCGGCTGCCTTGATGCCGCGAACGGTTTCTGCAGCCGCTTCGCGGTTGATGTCGGACGCGGCCACGCGGCAGCCGCGCTGCGCCAGGTTCAGCGCCAGCGCACGCCCAATGCCGCTGCCGGCCCCGGTGACGACGGCGAGCTTTCCTTTGAGTGACTTCATGAATGCCTTCAGTCAGCGGGTAGTTGGGTGCCTCAGGCCGCCTTGGCCAGAATCTGATGGGTTTCGGCGGCGGCCGGGCGCACGTCACCCGATTCGGCGTAAGCCTTCATCCACTGCTTGTAGGCCGTCAGGTCGCCATGGTTCCAGGGCTCGAAGCCGGGGCGGAACCACTGGACGTAGTGATCCATCAGGTCGAAGTAGAAGCCGCCCTTGACTGGCTTGAACATCCACCACAGACCCTTGCGCCACAGCGAGATGCGCTCGCGCAGCGAGTAGCCGTCCACACGCAGGATGTGCTCGAGAATCGGAAACACCAGCGCGTGAAACACCACGCTGATGTACGCCATCATCAGGACGCGCGGTACATAGCCGGTGCCCGTGGTGTTGCGCAGCAGGTCGACCGCCACCGACTTGTGCTCGATCTCCTCGGCGGCGTGCCAGTAGTACAGCGCGCGCACGCGCTCGTCGGCGCCATCGAACAGGTGGCTGGACTTGCCCAGGATGGCGTGCGCCATCGACGCGGTCAGATGCTCGGCGCAGGCGGTGAGCGTGAGTTGCATCTCCTTGGACAACACGCGCGTGTGCATGGTGAAGAACTTGCGCAGCAGTTCCGTGATCGCCTCGATGTTCACGCCCTGTCGGCCAAGTCGCTCGTTGTACGCGTTGTGCAGGATGCCGTGAACGCCTTCCTGTCGGATGAAATCCTTGAGTTCCTGCTGCACTGCGGGGTCTTCGATCTGCTCCTTGAAGTGCCGCAGCGAGACGATGAAGAACTTCTCGCCCTCGGGCAGCGTGGTGGAGAACGCGTCGAAGAAGCGCGAGCGGAAAACATCGCCGTCGGCCCAGTTCACCGGGATGTCGTCGCTGAAATCCAGCTCGCGCGGGTGTCGGGGAATGAGGGTTGGGCGGGAAGCGTTGTGGGGCATGGCCGTCTTGGAATCTCGCAGTCGAAGTGGGCTGGGCGTGCGCGTACCGCTAACTGATGGAATCTTTTGGTGTGCGTGCTTGTACAACGCACGGCGAGGTTCACGCATCCCTTCGCCGGCTGTCAACGGTGGGAAGGAGTGCGATGCGCTAACGCATTGATGCAATGCATCATAAAAATGTAAAAACGCCCTCCGACCGGGCTGTGTCGAGTCCAACCGTGCCGTGAAGATGCCTATCGCTCGCCGCACTATACGAATCAAACAAACGTTAGACTGCTGTCTCACTCGGATTGATAAGGATGAGGTGATTCCATGAGCGAGATGCGTTACGAAGGCAAGGTGGCGGTGGTGACCGGTGCCGGCCAGGGGCTGGGGCGCAGCCACGCGCTGTTTCTGGCTTCGCGCGGAGCGAAGGTCGTTGTCAACGATCTCGGCGGTACGACCGATGGCAGCGGCGCGTCGCAGTCACCCGCGCAGCAGGTCTGCGACGAGATTCGTGCCAAGGGCGGCCAGGCCATCCCCAACTACGACTCGGTGTCGAGCGAGGCGGGTGCCCGCGCGATCATCGGGTCTGGCGTCGATGCTTTCGGCCGCGTCGACATCCTGGTCAACAACGCCGGCATCCTGCGCGACAAGGCGCTCAAGAACGCCGGTGAGGCCGAGATCCGGCCGGTCATCGACGTGCATCTCTACGGCACCATCTGGTGCACGCTGGCCGCGTGGAACGGCATGCTGGAACGCGGTTACGGGCGAGTGGTCAACACCACCTCCGCCGCCGGGCTGTTCGGCAACTTCGGCCAGACCAATTACGGCGCGGCCAAGATGGGCATCGTCGGGTTCTCGCACGTCGCGGCCATTGAAGGGGCCAAGGCCAACGTGAAGGTCAACGTGATCGCGCCTGCTGCGCGCACGCGCATGACCGAGCAGCTGCTCGGCCCGATGGCGGACAAGCTCAACCCCGAGCAGGTCACGCCGGTGGTGGGCTATCTGGCGCACGAGGGCTGCGAAGTCAGCGGCGAGATCTACAGCTGCGGCGGTGGCCGCGTGGGCCGTGTGTTCGTCGGCGTGGTGCCGGGATACTACAAGCCGCAACTGTCGGCCGAGGATGTGCGCGACAACCTCGCCGCCATCCGCGACACGAGCAAGTTCGTGCTGCCGAAAAACGCGATGGAGGAAATCGGTCTGCTCATGAAGGTGGCAGCCGGCAAATGAATGCACGCACGGTGGAACTGAGTCCGCTGAGTCTCACGGCGGTGGCGATGAAAGTCGCGACCCGGGCGACCTTCAAACCCGTGTTCAATCCGCGCCTGCCGCTGCTGGTGCAGCGCAGTGCCATCGCCGGCGTCTCGCAGGTGCTGCCGCGCCCCCGGGGCCTGCGCAACGTGGAGACCTTTCTGGACGGCGTGCTCGCGCGGCGCCTGATCCCGGAGGGCGTGCCGGTGGGCAAGGCCGTGCTCTACCTGCATGGCGGCGGCTATGTGCTGGGTTCGCCGGCCACGCACTTCGGCATGGCCGGCCGGCTCGCACTGGCAGCGGGTTGCGAGGTGTTTGTCATCGACTACCGTCTGGCGCCGGAGCATCCGGCACCGGCGGCGCTTGAAGACGCGGTGAGTGCATGGTCCGCCCTGTGCAGGACGCACACGGCGATTGCGCTCGCCGGAGACTCGGCAGGCGGGGGACTTTGCGTCGCGCTCGCGGTGGCCGCGCGCGATGCCGGACTTCCCGCGCCCAAGGGTCTCGCACTCATCTCGCCCTGGGTGGACCTGAGCCTGTCGGGTGAGTCGATGAAGCCGGGCGCGGTGGACGACCCGCTGCTGTCAAGGGCTTGGCTAGCCTGGGCCGCGGCCAAGTACGCAGGTTCGTGCGCGCTCGACGACCCGCGCCTGTCGCCCTTGTTCGCCTCGCTCGCGGGCCTGCCGCCCACGCGGATCCACACCGGCAGCGACGAAGTGCTGCTGTCGGATACCCATCGTCTGGAGGCGGCGCTGGGCAAGGCAGGCGTGCCGGTGGATGCGAGCATCTACGAAGGGCTGTGGCACGATTTCCAGCTTCAGGGTGGCGTGATGCCCGAGTCGGACGAATCGCTCCATGCGCTCGGCACGTTCCTGCGCGAAGCGCTGGATGTCGCCGTCTGACCCGCACCGAGGATCGTTTCGATGAATGCAGAACTGAATTCGCCGCTGGTCCCCGACCTGTCAGCCGGCGCGCGCAAGCCGCGCGTGCTGATCCTCGGTGCCGGCATGTCCGGGATGCTGATGGCCATCCAGCTCAAGCGCCTGGGCGTGGACGACTTCACGATCTATGAAAAGGGTCACGAAGTCGGCGGCACCTGGCGCGAGAACCGCTACCCCGGCCTGGCCTGCGACGTGCCCGCGCACTACTACACGTACAGCTTCGAGCCCAACCCGGAGTGGCATCACCGCTTCGCGCGCGGCCCGGAGATCCAGAACTACATGCGGCACATCGCCGACAAGTACGATCTGCGCCGCCACATCGTGTTCGGCGAAGAGGGGTCGGATGCGCGGTTCGACGGCCGCCGCTGGCACCTCACGCTCAAGAGCGGGCGGCAGGACCAGGGCGAGTTCCTGATCTCCGCCTGCGGCTTTCTGCACCACCCCAAGGAACCGGACATCGCCGGCCTTGAGACTTTCGCCGGCAAGCGCTTCCACTCCGCGCGCTGGGACATGGGCGTGGACCTGCACGGCAAGCGCATTGGCCTGATCGGCACCGGCTCCACCGGCGTGCAGATCACCTGCGCGGTGGCCAAGCTGCCCTGCGAGCTGAATGTGTTCCAGCGCACCCCGCAGTGGGTGTTCCCGCTGCCGGACCGCGACTACCCGCTCATGGAGCGCGAACTGCTGTGGCGCTTCCCCAAGATCGCCAAGCTCGCCTACGCCGCCTACGACCGCATGTTCGACCGCGTGTTCGCGCGCGCCATGATCCAGCCCGGCTGGCAGCGGCGCGGCATCGAGGCGCTGTGCCAGTGGAACCTCGACCGCGTGCGCGACCCGGAACTCCGCCGGCGGCTCACGCCTGAATACCAGCCCATGTGCAAGCGCATCATCATGTCCTGGGACTACTACGAGGACATGCAGCGCCCCAACGTGAAGCTGGTGACCGACGGCATCGAGCGCATCGAGCCGGAAGGCATCCGCACCCGCGACGGCCGCCTGCATCCGCTGGACGTGCTGATCCTGGCCACCGGCTTCAACACGCATGAGTACATGCGCCCGCTGGAGCTGACCAACGCCGCCGGCCACACCCTCGGCAAGGCCTGGGATGAGCGCGGCCCGCACGCGTATTACAGCCTTGCCATCCCGGATTTCCCCAACTTTTTCCTGCTCGGCGGCCCGCACAGCCCGCTGGCGAACGGTTCGGTGATCCGCTACACCGAGGCGCTGGTGTCCTACGTGACGCAGTGCATCGGCCACTACGCGGCGGGCCGTTTCGAGACCATCAGCCCGACCCGTGCGGCCACCGATGCCTTCTATGCCGACCTGCGCGAAGGCATGAAAGACACCGTCTGGGTCAGCGGCTGCCAGAACTGGTACATCGGCAAGGACGGCCTTCCCGAGGTCTGGCCGCGCCGGCCCAGCGAGTTCAACCGGGCGCTCGCGGAGCCGGATCTTGCGGCGTTCGACCTGGCCTGAAACCGGCACCCGCCGTACCGATGCGGCGGCCAATCCAATAAAAAGGGCCGGCGAATTGCCGGCCCCCTTGCCCAAGCACCGCGCCGGAACGATCCGACGCGGCTATTCCAGCGTTCTCAGACCAGCAGGCCGAGGACGTTGGTGAGCAGCGTGTCCAGCAGGTTCACCACCGGGGCCAGGGCGTTGACCACGGTGGTCAGCACCACGCCGAGCGGGCCGAGCCCGGCGGCGAGGTTCTCCACGAGGTGCGAAACCGAACCCAGCAGGTCGTCCACGAAGGTCTGCTCGTCGCCCTCGGCGAGCGCCGACATCGAACCGCTCACCTCGATCAGCAGGCCGGATACGGGTGCCAGCACCGCGGCGAGCGCCTGGCCACCGGGCAGCGAGGTCAGGCCCAGCGGGCTGGCCAGCACGCCGCCCAGGGTGTTGGTCACCTGCTGCAGCACCAGGGCCACCGCCGGCACGGTGCCGCCGCTCGACAGCTGGTTGACGGTGGTCAGCAACTGGGTCTGGAGCGCGATGACCGTGTTGATCAGCGCGTTCAGCTGCGGGATGTCGGCCAGGGGCGTGGTCACGTCCAGCGTGAGCGCGATCAGTGCCTCGCCCACGGCGGCCGTGGTGCACAGCGCCTGGTCAAGCACCGGTTGCAGCGCGGCGGTGTCCGTGGACGCGGCACCCGGGTTCAGCGTGCCCGCGGCAGCGGCGAGCGAATCGACCAGGTCCAGCGTGTCGATGACCAGCGTGACCAGGTCGCCGGCGACCGAGACGGTCCCCGGCAGGTTCGACAGGCCGGCCGCCAGGGTGTTGGACAGCGGCGTCTGAAGGGCGTCGAGCGGGCCGGCCACGGCCTCGCAACCGAGTTCCGCCCGGGTCTGGAGGTCCTGCGCGCCCGAGCCGGAGCCAGAGCCAGAGCCCGAAGGGGGCGGGGAGCCAGACCCGCAGGCGGCCAGGCCGATGGCACCGGCAGCCACCAGGCTGAGCATGAGGGGACGGAAAAACGCGAGACGGGACATGGGAACCTCGGTTGAAGTGAGAACTAAGGGGCGGAGAGACGCAAAAACCTTAGCGGGAAGTACAACTACGCGCAACGTCTGTAACCAAAATTGTTCTGCAAATTCGATGCCCGGACGGGTTCGGGGGACAGGCGGTACAGGATTCAGTCTGGCACCGCAGCATGACCAGTGATCGGTGCCGCCCGGCGCGAGGACAGCAGCAGGATGCCACCGGTGACCAGCGCGGTACCCGCCAGCTGGATCAGCGTGATCGGCTCGTCGAGCAGCCAGGCGGCCAGGAGCAGCGTGCTGGCCGGGCCGATCATGCCGGCCTGCGATGCCGGGCCAGCGCCGATATCGCGCACGGCCGCCATGGTCATGAAGATCGGCAGCGCGGTACACACGGTGCCGTTGGCCAGCGACAGCCACCACACCGTGGCGGGGAATTCGACCAGCGCGTGCAGCGGTCGCAGCACGGGGTACTGGATCAGGCAGAACGCGGTGGAGGCGCACATGGCCAGCGCCACCATGCGCAGCATGCCGAGCCGGCGCATCAGCCCTTCGCTCACCAGCAGGTAGACCGCGTACATCACCGCGCTGAGCGCGATCAGCGCCGCGCCCAGCGCGATGTTGGGCCGGTTGAAGGTGCCGATCTCGTGCCAGAACACCAGCACGATGCCGGCGTAGGCGATGCCCAGCGACACCCATTGCAGCGGCCGCACTCGGCGCTTGAGAAAGAACAGCCCCAGCAGCAGCACGAAGCTCGGCGTGAGAAACAGGATCAGCCGTTCGAGCCCGGCGCTGACGTACTGCAGCCCGATCAGATCCATCATGCTCGACGCGTAGTAGCCCATGAAGCCCAGGCCCGCCACGCGCAGCAGGTCGCCGCGGCTTGGGCGCGGGGATTGTCCCCAGGTCCACACGGCCACGGCCAGGAACAGCGGCCCGGCGGTGAGCATGCGCAGCGTGATCACGTCCACGGCGTCCAGCCCGTGGGTGTACAGCAGCTTGACGAAGATCACCTTGCCGGACAGCAGGACGGCCGCGGCGGCGGCCAGTGCCAGGCCGGCGCGGTGATGTGCGACCGCCGGCGAGGCGGCCGCAGGAACAGGGTTCATCGGATCGGGAGGGTTCGGCCCCGTTGGGGTCGCGGTGCGCAGGTTCAGCGACGGCCGGGCACCAGGCAGGAGTGGATGGATTCGTCGCCCGGAATCTGCCGCGCGAGCGTCTTGATGGCGAGTTCGGCGTCGACCAGGTCGAAGTCGTGGGTATGCATCTTGGCGATCGGCGAGGTGCCGGACTCGATTAGGTCGATGGCGCTGCGATAGCCGCTGGAGGTCACGCCGATGGCACCCTTGATGGTGATCTCGCGGATCACGATGTGGTCGGAGACGAAGTCCGGAATGGGCTTGAAGCCCTTGACGCCGGCCAGCACCACGGTGCCGCCGGAGCGCACGAAGTGCAGCGAGTCCAGCACCGGTTGCGTGGAATAGGACGACACGTCCACCACCACGTCCGCGCCCTTGCCGTCGGTGAGCTCGGTGACGCGTGCGCGGGCATTCTCGTTGCTCACGTCGATGGTGTGGTCGGCACCGAACTCGCGCGCCAGCGCCATCTTCTTCGCATCCGCCTCCAGGCCGGTGACGATGATCTTCTTTGCCCCTGCCTTGCGCGCCGCCAGCACGCTGGACAGCCCGCGCTGGCCCGGACCCATGATGACCACCGTATCGCCCGGCCTGGTGTTCGGAATCTCCACCGCCCAGCGGAATCCGGCACCGAGCGGGTTGAACATCACCGCCACCTCGGGGGCCAGCGCCTTGCTCATCTTGTGCACGATGGCGTTGGGGTGCAGGTACATGTATTCGGAGTACGCACCCCACAGGCCCGGCGTGTCGCTGAGCGGGATGTAGGAGTAGATCTTGCGGTCGCCGCACAGGTGATACTTGCCGGACAGGCAGGTGTTGCAGCAATGGCAGGCGATCATCGTCTCCACCGCCACGCGGTCGCCTACGTCCACTTTCCAGCGCTTGGCGGCGCGGTCGCCGATCTTCTCGATGATGCCCAGCGGCTCGTGGCCCGGCACCACGGGCATCGGCATGCCGAGCACGTCCTCGTACTGCTCGTAGTCGCTGCCACAGATGCCGCAGACCTCCACCCGCAGGATCGCCGAATCGTCATCGATGTCCGGCAGCGGAAGGTCCATTTTTTCCAGGCGGCGCTTGGCAGTCTGGACCATGGCGAGGCTGGTCTTGGGCAGCATGGACGGCTCCGGACAGGGTTGAAGTTTGTGGTCCGCGAGCATAGTGTCTAACAACTGTTAGGGAAAGTGCCGGGCAACGGACCGGGCCGCGCGCCTTGCCCCAATCCGCTTCGCTCACCCTTCCAACATCGAGCTTCCGAGGAGACCCCATGTCCGCTACCCCCGTCCGCGGCGCCGCGCTGCGCATCCCCATGCTCACGGTCGAGGAGGCGCGCGCCATCGCCGCGCGCGAAGGACTGCCGGAGATCATGGCGCCGCTGTCGGTGTTCCGCGTGCTGCTGAGGCACCCCTCGCTGGCGCGCGTGCTCGGCAACGTCCTCAAGATGCTGCTGCTCGAAGGCAATCACCTGGATGGCCGCCTGCGCGAGCTGATCATCATGCGCATCGGCTGGCTCACCGGCTCCAACTACGAGTGGACGCAGCACTGGAAGTTTGCTCGCGACATGAACATCCCCGAGGACGTGCTGCTCGCCTGCCGCTCCTGGGAGAGTTCCGACGCGCTGACGCCAGCCGACCGCGCCATCCTGCGCGCCACCGACGAGACCATGGAAACCGGCCGCATCTCGGCGGCGACCTGGGCTGAGTGCGAGCGCCATGTCAGCAGCACCGAGGCACGGCTGGAACTGGTGGTGGCCATCGGCAACTGGCGCATGTTCTCGCAACTGCTGCTCACGCTCGGCATTCCGCTGGAAGACGGCGTAGGCGACTGGCTGCCGGACGGCCTGCGGCCGGCACGCGCGCCGCGCGATTTCTGAATCCGCCGCCACGGGGGGCGGTCACTCTTTCGAAAAAAAAGGATAACTCCATGGCCAAGGTCAAAGTTGAAACCGCCGTGATCAACGGCGTGCGGACGCCGTACCGAGTCAGTGGACCCGACAATGCGTCGGAGGCCGTGGTGTTCGTGCACGGCAATCCGGGGTCCGGCGAGGATTGGGAACCGCTGATGGCGCAGGCCGGTGAATTCATGCGCGCCCTGGCGCCGGACATGCCGGGCTTCGGGCAAGCCGAGAAGCCCGAACATTTCGATTACACGGTCGCCGGTTACGCCCAGCACCTGGGCGACTTGCTCGATCAGGCCGGCGTGGAGCGGGCGCACCTGGTGTTGCATGACTTCGGCGGTCCCTGGGGCCTGGCCTGGGCCGCCGAGCACCCGCGCCAGGTGGCCAGCATGACCCTGATCAACACCGGGGCGCTGAAGGGCTATCGCTGGCATTTCGCGGCGCGCATCTGGCGCCTGCCGCTGGTGGGTGAGGTGTTCCAGCAGGCCATTACTGAAACGTCGTTCCGTGCGCTGGTGAATTTCCGCGCGCGCCGGCCGCTGCCGCCGGACTTCGTGCATCGCATGTATCGCGAGTACGACGCCGGCACGCGCCGCGCGGTGTTGCGGCTGTACCGCGCCACCAGCGACGTGGCCGGCCTGGCGCGACGCATCGGCGAGGCGCTGAGCAGCCTGCGCTGCCCGGCGCTTGTGATCTGGGGGGCGCAGGATGCATTCGTGCCTGTGCGATACGCCGCCACGCAGAGAGAGGTATTCCCGGGGGCGGAGATCCACGTGCTGCCGGACAGCGGCCACTTTCCCTATGCAGACGATCCAGAGGCGGTCGCTGCGCGCCTGATACCCTTCCTGCGACGGGTGTGCGCCCCGCCGGTGGCGACGAACGCGGCACCCGCGGGATCCTGAGCGTGCCGGCCGGCTTGGCAATCGAACGGCTGTCGGGCAGCATCGGCGCGCGCGTGTCGGGTGTGGATCTCGCGCACCTCGATGAGCCGGGGGCGATCGCCGCGCTGCGTACGGCGCTACTTGATCACCTGGTGATTTTTCTCGAAGCCCAGACCTTGAGTCCGCAGCGACTGGTGGAAGTCGCCTCGTGGTTCGGCGATCCGATGGCCTATCCGCAGCTCCCCGGCCTGCCCGAAGCACCGCTGGTGACCGTGGTGCTCAAGCGCGAAGACGAGCGCGAGGCCTTCGGCGGGGTCTGGCATTCGGACACCACCTACCTCGAACATCCGCCGCTCGGCACGCTGCTGTACGCGGTGGAGGTGCCGCCCCACGGCGGCGACACGCTGTTCGCCAACCAGTACCTCGCGTACGAGACCCTTTCGCCGGCCCTGCGTCGCACGCTGCGTGGGCTGGGCGCGGTGAGTTCGTCGGTCAAGGCCGAAGTCTCGCGCACACGCGAGGACCGCCTGCGCGAGCATGGTACGCAGGCCAGGCAACTGGAGGCCGAGCACCCGGTGGTGAGGCGTCATCCGCAGACCGGGCGCGCGGCGCTCTACGTCAACCGTGCCCACACGGTCCGCTTTGCGGGCTGGAGCGAGGACGAGAGCCGCGGACTGCTCGACTTCCTGCACGCGCACCAGGTGCGTCCGGAATTCACCTGCCGCTGGCGCTGGAGCCCCGGCGCCCTGGCGATCTGGGACAACCGCTGCGTCCAGCACCTGCCCATCAACGATTACCACGGCCACCGCCGGCGGATGCACCGCGTGACCCTGCGCGGCGACGTGCCGGTGGCGGCCGACCACGGCGTCCTGCAGGACGCGTCATTACAACCCACATCCTGAACCCCGGAGAGACCATGCGACTCGGCAGTGTCCATTTCGAAAAGCGCGGCGCGGTGGCGCTGATCACCCTGCACGAACCTTCCAAGCTCAACGCGCTGTCCAGCGGCATCCGCCAGGGCGTGCGCGAGGCGCTGGCGATGATCGAGTCCGACGCGGAGATCCGCGTCGGCGTCATCACCGGCAGCGGCGAGAAGGCGTTCTGCGCCGGCGCCGATATCAGCGGCTTCGACTTCGACGCCACCGCGGTGCGCAACTTCATCGAGGACGTCGTCGGCTTCCTGGCCGCGCCGGAGTCGTGCAGCAAGCCGCTGATCGCCGCGGTCAACGGGCTGGCGCTCGGCGGCGGCTTTGAGCTGGCCATCGCCTGCGACTTCATTCTGGCCTCGGAGCGCGCGCGCTTCGGCGTGCCGGAAATCCAGCTCGGTCTGCTGCCGGGCTTTGCGGTGGTGCGCCTGGCCGAGATCGTCGGCCGGCCCAAGGCCAAGGAGATGTCCATCCTTGGCGAGCCGATCAGCGCCGACGAAGCGGTGCGCCTGGGCATCGCGCTGCGCACGGTGGCGCACGACAAGCTGCTCGACGAAGCCCTGGCCATGGCCGAGAAGATCGCGTCCAAGCCGGCGCTGGCCGTGCGCATGGCCAAGTCCTTCTACAACCGCGGCCTGGGCGGCGACGACCTGCGCACCGCGCGCGACGCCTTCCCCTTCCTGTTCATGACGCCCGACGCGCACGAGGGCATCACCGCCTTCCGCGAGAAGCGCAAGCCCAAGTTTTCCTGAAACACCGCGCGCCGCGCCCGCGGCGCGTAGCCCAGCGACTGGCCGCGCGCCGGTCGATATGCCATCCGTTGAAAGGAGTATTCGATGTCCAGCGACAAGCGCAAGCCCATCCGCACCGACATGGGTTTTTCCACGCCCGACCGCATCGTGGTCCGTGGCCGCGACCTGCCGAGCGAGCTGCTCGGCAAGATCAATCTCGGCGACATGGCCTTCCTGGAGATGATGGCGCGCGTGCCCACGCCGCAGGAATCGGCGCTGTTCAACGCGCTGGCGGTGACCCTGGTCGAGCACGGCCTGACGCCGAGCGCGCTGGCCGCACGCCTGACCTTCACCGGCGCGCCCGAGGCCATGCAGGGCGCCGTCGCCGCCGGCCTTGCCGGCCTGGGTACGGTATTCGTCGGCACCACCGAGGGCTCCGCCAAGCTGCTGCAGGAGGCGATTCCCGACCGCCGCAATCCCGGTGATCTCGATGCGCTGGCGCGCAGCATCGTCGCCGACTGGCACGGCCGCAAGGCCATCATTCCCGGCATCGGCCACCCGCTGCACAAGCCGATCGACCCACGCACGCCGCGGCTGTTCGCCATCGCCGCCGAAAACGGCTTCGACGGTCCCTACATCGCACTGATGACCAAGGTCGCCGACGAGGCCGCGCGCGTGTACGGCAAAGTGCTTCCAATCAATGCCACCGGCGCCATCGGCGCCTGCTGCTCGGAGCTGGGCATCGCCTGGAACGCCTGCCGCGGCATCGGCGTGTTCGCCCGCGCCATCGGCCTGGTCGGCCACATCATGGAAGAGATGCGCGCGCCAATTGCGCGCGAGATCTGGACCCGCGCCGAGGACGAGGCGCGCGACCACGCGCTGGGAACGGCGAAGTAGGGCAGACCGATCATGGGCCAGCCTTACCCGCACCTGCTCGCGCCGCTGGACCTGGGACGCACCGTGCTGCGCAACCGCGTGATCATGGGGTCGATGCATCTGCGCATCGACCTGCAGGATCGCGCGGTGGAACGCATGGCGGCGTTCTTCGCCGAGCGCGCCCGCGGCGGTGCAGCCCTGCTGATCACCGGCGGCTGCTCGCCCAATCTCGAGGGCCTGCTGGAACCGGGCGCGGCGCACCTGGTGGATGAAGCGCAGGCGGTGCGAGAGCACCGTCCCGTGACGGATGCCGTGCACGCCGCCGGCGGCAAGATCCTGCTGCAGATCCTGCACGCGGGCCGCAATGCCAAGATCGAGGCGCTGGTTGCGCCCTCGGCGATCCGCACGCGGATCAATCCGCGCCAGGCCCGGGTGCTGGGCACCGAGGAGGTGGAGCGGACGGTCGAGGATTTCGTGCGCTGCGCGCGCCTGGCGGAATTCGCCGGCTACGACGGCGTCGAGATCATGGGGTCCGAGGGTTACTTGATTCACCAGTTCGTCTCCACGCGCACCAACGACCGCAGCGACATCTGGGGTGGCAGCGCGGAGAACCGCCACCGTTTTCCGGTCGAGATCGTGCGCCGCACGCGGGCCGCGGTCGGCGCCGCATTCCTGATCGACTATCGCCTCTCGGTGCTCGACCTCGCCGAAGGCGGATTGCCGTTCCACGAAACCGCCGCGCTGGCGCGCGCCCTTGAGGAAGCCGGTGCGGACCTGCTCAACACCGGCATCGGCTGGCACGACTCGGTGGTGCCGACCATCGCCTACCCGGTGCCGCGCGGCGCCTTCCGCTTCGCCGCCGCCCGCCTCAAGCGGGAGGTGCGGATCCCGGTCGTGGCCTCCAACCGTATCAACACGCCGGAACTGGCCGAGGACATTCTCGCCAGCGGCGAAGCCGACCTGGTATCGCTGGCGCGCGGCCTGCTCGCCGACCCGCACTTCGTCCGCAAGGCCGCCGCGGGCCGGCCGGAGACGATCAACACCTGCATCGCCTGCAACCAGGCCTGCCTGGATCATGCGTTTGCCGGCAAGTGGGGCACTTGCCTGGTCAATCCGCGCGCCGGCCACGAGATCGAGTTCGACGAGTCGCGCGCGCTGCGCGCGCTGCGGGTGGCGGTCGTCGGCGCGGGGCCTGCGGGGCTGGCCGCTGCGGTGGAAGCGGCGCGGCGCGGGCATGCCGTCACCTTGTATGAGGCCTCGGAGCGCATCGGAGGCCAGATGAATCTGGCCGTGCGCGCGGGCAAGCACGAGTTCGAGGAGACGATGCGCTACTTCCGCGAAGCTCTGGACGAGCACGGCGTTGACCTGCGCCTCGGTCGTGCGGCGACCGCCGACGAACTGGTCGCCAGCGGTTTCGATCGCGTGATCGTCGCTACCGGCATCCTGCCGCGCCCGCTCGCCATCGATGGCGCCGATCACCCCAAGGCGCTCGGTTACTTGGAGGTCCTGCGCGGGGAGGCCACGCCGGGGCGTCGCGTCGCCATCGTCGGCATGGGTGGTATCGGCTATGACATGGCCGAGGTCCTCAGCGCGCCGGTGCCGGTATCTCACGTGGAGACGGTGGCGGAGTTCCACCGCGCCTGGGGCGTGGACGTTTCGCCGGAATCGGGCACCTCGCTCGTGGAGATGCCTGCGCAAGCGCCGCCCCGCGACGTCACCATGCTGCAGCGCTCAACTCAGGTACCGGGCGCGCGCCTGGGCATGAGCACCGGCTGGATACACCGCAGTCGGCTCGCGCGACGCAAGGTCGCCATGCTCTCGGGCAGCCGCTACGAGCGGATTGACGATGCCGGTCTGCACGTCACGGTCGAGGGCCGGCCCGCGCTGCTGCCGGTGGACAGCGTGGTGGTCAGCGCGGGGCAGGAGCCCAACCGTGCGCTCGCCGACGAGCTGCTCGCGCGCGGCCTTCGTGTCGACCTGATCGGCGGCGCGCGCGAGGCCAACGAACTCGACGCGCATCGCGCCATCGACGAGGGCACGCGCCTGGCCAATGCGCTGTGATGCCCCGCAAACCACGCTGAGGGGAGGATACCCGCCATGCAACTCAACCTGCGTCTGCTGCTGCAACGCGGCCAACGTTACTTCGGCGGCAACCGCATCGTCACCCGCCTGCCCGACGGCGGGCGGCATGCCTACACCCACCGCGAGTTCGGAGAGCGGCTGCGCCGACTGGCAAGCCGGCTCGACACGCTGGGCACGCGGCCGGGCGAGCGCATTGCGACCTTCGCCTGGAACAGCTACCGGCACCTGGAGCTGTACTTCGCGCTGCCCTGCACCGGGCGCGTGGTGCACACGGTCAACCTGCGCCTGGCCGACGAGCACGTCGCCTACATCCTGCGCCACAGCGAGGATACGGCGGTGTTCGTGGACCCGGACCTGCTGCCGGTGATGGAGCGCATCGCGCACCAGGTGCCATCGGTTCGCGCTTGGGTGGTGCTGGCCGACCGCCTGCCGCCCACCACGCTGCCCAATGCCATCGCCTACGAGGACCTGATCGCGGCGGGTGATCCGGGGTTCGAGCTGCCGGACATCCCGGAGGACACCGTGGCCGGCATGTGCTACACCTCGGCCACCACCGGCCTGCCCAAGGGCGTGGAGTACACACACCGCGGCATCGTCCTGCACACGCTGTCCGAATGCCAGGCCGACGCGCTGGGCATCCGCGAGCGCGACACGATCCTGCAGATGGTGCCGATGTTCCACGCCAACGCCTGGGGCCTGCCGTATGCCGCAGCGCTGACCGGCGCCGAGTTGGTGCTGCCGGGAGAGCGGCCGCAGGCCGCGGACCTGCTGGACCTGATCGAGCGCGAGCGCGTGACCTTCGCCGCCGCCGCTGTCAGCGTGGGCATCGACATGATCGCCGAGCTCAAGCGCCGGCCGCGCGACCTGTCCAGCGTGCGCGGCATCATCCTGGGCGGCTCGGCCACGCCGGCCGCGATAATGGAGTACTTCATCGACGCGCACGGCATTCCCATCTACACCGCCTGGGGCGCCACCGAGATGGCGCCGCTCGCCACCTGCGCGCACGTGCCGCGCGCGCTGCTCCACCGGCCCGCGCGCGAGCACATCCCGGTGCGCGTGCGCCAGGGGATCCCGGTACCCGGCGCCGAGGTCCGGGTGCTCGACGAACAGGGCCGCGAAGTGCCCTGGGACGACGTGAGCGTCGGCGAGGTTTACGCGCGTGCGCCCTGGAGCAGCACGGAGTATTTCCGCGACGGGCGCAGCGCCGAGGGCTTCCGCGACGGTTGGTGGCGCAGCGGCGACATGGCTACCGTGGATGCCTCCGGTGTGCTGCGCCTCGTGGACCGCGCCAAGGACCTGATCAAGAGCGGCGGCGAGTGGATTTCCTCGGTGGACTTGGAGAACGCGCTGGTCGCGCATCCGGGCGTTCGCGAGGCAGCCGTGGTGGCCGTGCCCGATCCGAAATGGCTGGAGCGTCCCTGCGCTTACTTCGTGCCGGCCGCGGACGCTGCGCCGCCGACGGCTGCAGAGTTGCGCGCCTGCCTCGAACCGCGTTTCGCACGCTGGTGGCTGCCGGATCACTACCTGCCGATCGCACAGATCCCGCGCACTGGCGTGGGCAAGATCGACAAGCGCGCGCTGCGCGAGCGCGTGGTGGCCGACGTGGCGGGGCTCGGCACCGGTTAGCGGCGCATCATCGTTTTCTCGCGGCGGACCGACCGCCGTCTCATTCCAATCTCGGAGTTCCGATGTCCCAAGCTTACGTTTGCGACGCTATCCGCACCCCTTTCGGCCGCTACGGCGGCATCCTGGCCGGCGTGCGCGCCGACGACCTCGCGGCCCTGCCGCTCAAGGCGCTGATGGCGCGTCACCCGCAGCTCGACTGGGGCGCCGTGGACGATGTGATCTACGGCTGTGTCAATGGCGCGGGCGAGGACAGCCGCAACGTCGCGCGCATGGCGCTGCTGCTCGCCGGCCTGCCGGTGCAGGTGCCGGGCGTGACGGTGAATCGCCTGTGCGGGTCGAGCCTGGAAGCGGTGGCCGCGGCGGCGCGCGTGATCAAGGCTGGCGAGGGCGACCTGCTGGTGGCCGGCGGCGTGGAGAGCATGACGCGCGCGCCCTTCATCCTGGGCAAGGCCGACGGCGCGTTCTCGCGCAATGTGAAGATCGAGGACAGTACCATCGGCTGGCGCTTCGTCAACCCGGAGATGAAGGCGCGCCACGGCGTCGACTCCATGCCGGAAACCGCGGAGAACGTGGCGGTGCAGTTCGGCATCGAGCGCGCCGCGCAGGATGCGTTTGCGCTGCGCAGTCAGCAGCGTTACGCGCGTGCGCTGGCGGAGGGCTTCTTCAAGGATCAGATCGAGCCGGTGCTGCTGCCGCAGAAGAAGGGCGAGCCGCTGCGCCTGGACGCCGACGAGCCGCCGCGCCCGGACACCACGCTCGACGCGCTGGCCCGGCTCAAGGGCGTGGTACGGCCGGACGGCACGGTCACGGCGGGCAATTCCTCGCAGATCAACGACGGCGCCTGCGCGATGCTGCTGGCCTCGGAGGCCGGCGCGCAGCGCCACGGCCTGCGTCCGCGCGCCCGCGTGGTCGCCGCCACCGGCATCGGCAACGAGCCGCGCATCATGGGTTTCGCCCCGGCGCCGGCGGTGAAGAAGTTGCTCGCGCGCACCGGCATGCGGCTCGACCAGTTCGACGTCATCGAGCTCAACGAGGCCTTCGCCGCGCAGGGCCTGGCGGTGACGCGCGACCTGGGCCTGGCCGACGACGACGCGCGGGTGAACCCCAACGGCGGCGCCATCGCGCTGGGTCATCCGCTGGGCGCGTCCGGCGCGCGCCTGGTGATGACCGCCGTGGCGCAGCTCGAGCGCACGGGCGGCCGCTATGCGCTGTGCACCATGTGCATCGGCGTGGGGCAGGGCATCGCCCTGATTCTCGAACGCGTCTGAAGCCGTCAACGAGGGCGATTCCCGATGAGCGCACAAGGCCACTTCGATCCCAGAGACCCGGCGGTCATTCAGGACCCGTACCCGGCGCTCGCGCGCCTGCGCGAGCACGAGCCGCTGCACTACAGCGAGGCCATGGGCGGTTGGGTGATCACGCGCTACGAGGACGTGCGCAACTCCATGCGCGATCCGCGCTATTCGGCCAACCGCCTGCGGCCGTTCTTCGCGCACATGGACCCGCAGCGGCGCGAGCGCCTGGCCGCGCTGGAGAAGAACCTGTCGCTGTGGGCGGTGTTCAACGACCCGCCGGACCACGGCCGCGTGCGCGTACTGATGAACAAGGCCTTCACTACCGGCGCCCTGGCGCCCATGGAAGCGCGCATCGCGCAGCGCGTGGAGACCCTGGTCGACGAATTGGTCGAACAGGACGGCGAGGTCGACTTCATTCGCGCCTTCGCCTACCCGCTGCCGGCGATGGTGATCGCCGAGATTCTCGGCGTGCCCGCCGAGGACGTGGTGCACCTCAAGCGCTGGTCGGACGAGCTGGCCGCGTTCGTGCTCACCTCGCGCCTGTCGGGGGACCGCTACGAGCGCGCGGACGGCGCCATCCGCGAGATGCACGATTACTTCGGCGCCATGACCGACCGCCTGCGGCGCGCGCCCGACGGCGGCATCGTCTCGCGCATGGTCGCGGCCGAGGAGCACGGCGATTTCCTCTCGCGCGACGAGCTGGTCGCCGCTTGCGTGCTGCTGCTGTTCGCCGGGCACGAGACCACCACGCAGCTGTTCGGCAATGGTCTCTATGCGCTGCTGCGCTGGCCCGCCGAAATGCAGCGCCTGCGCGAGCGGCAGGACGACCGCGCCGCCGTGGAAGCGGCGGTGGAGGAGATCCTGCGTTGGGACGGCCCGGGCCTCGCCGGCGTGCGCGTGCTCACCGAGGACGTGGTGCTGCACGGCCAGACCGTGCCGGCCGGCAGTCGCATCTTCCAGTTCGTGGCCGGCGCCAACCGCGACCCGGCGGTGTTTGCCGATCCCGAACGCTTCGACGTGCGCCGCGACCCCAACCCGCACCTGACCTTCGGCTACGGCATCCACTTCTGCCTGGGCGCGCCGCTGGCGCGCATGGAAGCGCGCATCGCCTGGCCGATCCTGCTGCGCCGCGTCGCGCAGTTCGAGCTGCTGCGCACCCCGCATTTCAGCGATTCGATGATCGTGCGCGGCCTTGAATCCCTGCCGGTGCGCTGCCGCGCCGCCTGACGCGCACCCGGCGGGGTCCGTGCCCGGGCCGGTTCGGCCTGGGCACGGTCCGGGCGCGCGTTGCGGTCTTGTGGCATCGGGCGATAAACTCCCGAACGCTTGTTAGATAAACTCCGTCGGATCGCGCGCAACTCCAGAGCGGTAGGGCCACGTGGACTTCCAGTACAGCGAGCAGCAGGAGAGCATCCGCGAGGCCGTGCGCACGCTGTGTGCGCGCTTCGATGCCGGCTACTGGCTCAAGCGCGACAGCGAAGGCGGCTTTCCGCACGACTTCCACCGCGCCATGGCTGACGCCGGCTGGCTCGGCACCTGCATCCCCGAGGAATACGGCGGCTCGGGCCTGGGCATCACCGAGGCCAGCCTGCTGATGCAGGCCATTGCGGAGTCGGGCGCGGGGCTGTCCGGCGCCTCGGCCATCCACATGAACATCTTCGGCCTGCAGCCGGTGGTGGTCTTCGGCTCGGAGGAACAGAAGCAGCGCTTCCTGCCGCCCCTGGTGCGCGGCGAGCAGAAGGCCTGCTTTGGCGTCACCGAGCCCGACGCGGGCCTGGACACCACGCATCTCAAGACCCGCGCCGAGCGCGTCCCTGGCGGTTATGTTCTGCACGGACGCAAGGTGTGGATCTCCACCGCCCAGGTCGCGGACCGCATCCTGATCCTCACCCGCACCACGCCCATCGAGCAGTGCAAGAAGCCGACGCAGGGCATGACCTTGTTCTACGCGCCGCTGGACCGCCGCTACGTCGACATCCGCGAGATCGACAAGATGGGCCGCCACTGCGTGGACTCCAACGAGTTGGCCATCGACGGCCTGCCGGTGTCCGACGAGGACCGCGTGGGCGAGGAAGGGCGCGGCTTTGAATACATCCTGCATGGCCTCAACCCGGAGCGCATCCTCATCGCCTCCGAAGCCGTGGGCCTGGGCCGCGCGGCCCTGCAGCGGGCGGTGAAGTACGCCGGCGAGCGGATCGTGTTCGGCCGCGCCATCGGCCAGAACCAGGCGATCCAGCATCCGCTGGCGGAAAGCTGGATCGAGCTGGAGGCCGCCGAGTTGCTCGCCCGGCGCGCCGGCTGGAAGTACGACCGCGGCCTGCCCTGCGGCCCGGACGCCAACGCCGCCAAGTACTACGCCGCGGAAGTGGGCTTTCGCGCCTGCACGCGCGCGGTGGCCACGCACGGCGGCATGGGCTACGCCCGCGAGTACCACGTCGAACGCTACCTGCGCGAGATGATGATTCCGCGCATCGCGCCCATCAGCCCGCAGCTGATCCTCTGCCACATTGCCGAGAAGGTTCTCGGCCTGCCCAAGAGCTATTGATCACGATGAATGCATCGCCTTCCGCAGACGCCGAGCGCGCCGACCAGATCCGGCTGCTGAAGGACAGCGCCATCGCGTTCGCGGCGGGACGAATGCCCCTGTCCCGCTCGCGTCGTCTGCGCGGCGCACGGCCGGAATTCGAGCCCGCGATGTTCGCCGAACTTGCCGGGCAGGGCTGGACCGGCCTGCTGGTGCCCGAGTCGCTGGGCGGCTTCGGCCTGGGTTTCGCCGAGGCCCGCGTGGTGGTGGAGGCGCTCGCCGCGCAGCTTGCGCCCGAGCCCCTGGTGCCGGTGGCGGTGCTTGCGGCTGGCGTGCTGCGCCGCTGTGGTGATTCGCCCGTTCGCGATGCGCTGCTGACCGCGCTGGCCGAGGGCAAGGCCGCTCCCGCGCTGGCCTGGCAGAACGTGGACGGTGGCCTGGATGCGGGCGTCGCGCCGTTTTCCGCCAGGCGCGAGGGCGAGGGCTGGACGCTGTCGGGCGAGGCGCGCTTCGTGCGCCCCGGCAGCGGTGCCACACACCTGTTGCTGCTCGCACAGATCGACGGCGCGCCGGGCGTTTTCGTGGCCGAAGCTGGCGCGTCGGGCCTGAAGCTGAGCACCGAGCCGCTGGCCGACGGCACGGGAATGGCGCGCGTGCGCGCCGACCAGTTGCGTATCCCCTACGATCACTTGTTGCGACTGGACCGCGAAGCTCTGGAGCGCACGCTGGACGAGGCCACCGTGATGAACGCGGTGGAACTGCTGGCGCTGATGTCGCGCATGCGCGCGATGACGCTGGACTACATCAAGACCCGCGTGCAGTTCGGCAAGCCCATCGGCAGCTTCCAGGTGCTGCAGCACCGCGCGGTGGACATGCTGATCCAGGAGGAGCTGGCGCAGGCCGTGGTGACCGAGGCGGTCGCGGCACTCGACGCGCCAGAGACCACACCGCAGCAGCGAGCCAGCCTCGCCAGCCGCGCCAAGGCGCGCGCTGCCGAGTCGCTCACGCAGATCTCGCGCGAGTCCATCCAGCTCCACGGCGGCATCGCCGTGACCGACGAGTACGACCTGAGCCTGTACGTGAACCGCACACTCGCGCTGCTGCCCTGGCTGGGCAACGCGCTGGCGCACCGCCGCCGCTACGTGCGGCTCAACCCCCCGACGCCCGAGAGCGAGGACTAAGGCCATGCCATCAACCCCGCAAGCCGGCTTCGACTGGAACACGCAGTCCGACGCGGACTTCCGCCGCGAGGTGCGCGCGTTCTTCCGCGCGAACTACCCCGAGCACCTGCGCTATCCCAAGACGCGCCTGCGCTGGGCGCAGATCAAGGACTGGTATCTCACGCTGTCGAAGCAGGGCTGGCTGGCACCGGCCTGGCCGCGCCAGTACGGCGGCATGGGGCTGACTCCGTCCAAGCTGATCGCCTTCCAGGAGGAGATCGAACGCTACGGCGTGGGCCGCGCGCCGGACATGGGCATCACCATGGTCGGTCCGCTGCTGATCCAGAACGGCACCGAGACGCAGAAGGCCTACTACCTGCCGAAGATTCTGTCCGGCGAACACGTCTGGTGTCAGGGCTATTCCGAGCCCAACGCCGGCTCGGACCTCGCCAGTCTGCGCACCGAGGCCGTGCTCGCCGGCGATCACTTCATTGTCAACGGCCAGAAGACCTGGACCTCGCTGGCGCAGGACGCCACGCACATCTTCATGCTGGTGCGCACGGACAAGACTGCCAAGAAGCAGCAGGGCATCAGCTTTTTGCTGTCGCCCACGGACGTGCCGGGCCTGGAGCGCCGGCCGATCCGCAACCTCGCCGGCCATGAGGAATTCTGCGAGACCTTCCTGCGCGACGTGCGCGTGCCCAAGGACAACATTGTCGGCCAGATCAACCAGGGCTGGACCATCGCCAAGGCGCTGCTGTCCTTCGAGCGCATCGCCATCGGCGGACCCAAGCAGAGCCAGTACGCGATGGCGCGCCTGGAAGAGCTCGCGCTGCAGCGCGGCCTGACCCGCGATGCCGGCTTCTTGGACGCCTACGCGCGCTACAAGCTCGACGTGCTCGACCACGCCTCGCTGTACGGCCGCTTCGTCGATCAGGTGCGCCGCGGCGAGAAGCTGGGCTCCGACGTCTCGATGCTCAAGATCATCGGCACCGAGAACTACCAGAAGATCTCGCAGCTGATGCTCGAAACCGCGGGCGCAGCTGGAGGACTGGTGGGCGACGTGGACATCGGCGGCGAGAGCTTCGACTGGACCACGAGCTACTACAACTCCCGGCCGGCCACGATCTACGGCGGCTCCAACGAGATCCAGCGCAACATCCTGGCTTCACAGGTGCTGGGCCTGCCGTCCTGAAGGCCGCCGCTGTCGGGCGCACACAACAATTTCCCTGGAGAGCGATGCAATGAGCGGCATGATGGAAGGCAAGGTGGTGGTCGTCACCGGCAGCGGGCGCGGCATTGGCCGCGACATGGCGCTGCTGTTTGCCGCCGAGGGCGCGGCCGTGGTGGTCAACGATCTGGGCGTGGCCGTCGACGGCGCCAGCTCCGGCGAGACGCCGGCCGAGGAAGTGGTGCGCGAGATCAAGAGCCGTGGCGGCCAGGCAGTGGCCAACAACGAGAGCGTGGCGGACTGGGTCGCGGCGGGTCGCATCGTGCAGTGCGCCATGGACAGCTTCGGCCGCATCGACGCGGTGGTCAACAACGCCGGCATCCTGCGTGACCGTTTCTTCTTCAACATGAGCGTGGACGAGTGGAAGAGCGTCATCGACGTGCACCTCAACGGCAGCTTCTACGTGGCGCGCTCCGCGGCGCCGCACTTCAAGGCGCAGAACTCGGGCGCCTACGTGCACATGACCTCCACCTCCGGCCTGATCGGCAACTACGGCCAGGCCAACTACGGCGCGGCCAAGCTTGGCATCGCCTCGCTGTCCAAGCAGATCGCCATGGACATGAAGCGCTACAACGTGCGCTCCAACTGCATCTCGCCCTTTGCCTGGAGCCGCATGATCGGCTCGATTCCCACCGAGACGCCGCAGCAGCAGGCACGGGTGGAGAAGCTCAAGAAGATGGAAGCCGGCAAGATCGCGCCCATGGCCGTGTTCCTGGCCAGCGATGCCGCCAACGAGGTTAGCGGCCAGATCTTCGCTGTGCGCGCCAACGAGATCTTTCTGATGAGCCAGCCCCGTCCGCTGCGCGGCATCCACCGCGGCGAAGGCTGGACGCCGCAGACCATTGCCGAGCACGCGCTGCCGGCGCTCAAGGCCGGCTTCTACCCGCTGGAGACCAGTGGCGAAGTGTTCTCCTGGGACCCGGTCTGAAACGGCCATGGCGGTCGTCTACGAACACCTGCTGAACTATCCGATTCCGGAAGCGCGGCACCGCTACACGCGGCGCGACACCATGCTCTACGCCCTGGGCCTGGGCCTGGGCGCGGACCCGGTGGACGAGCAGCAGCTGCGCTACGTCTACGAGGACGGGCTCGTTTCCTTCCCCACCTATCCGGTGGTGCTGGGGCACCCGGGCTTCTGGTGGAAACGCCCGGACACCGGCGTGGACTGGGTGCGCATCGTTCACGGTGAGCAGGGACTGATCCTGCACAAGCTGCCGCCGGCCGAGGGCGAGGTGATCGGCCGCACGCGCATCACGCACATGGTCGACAAGGGCGAGGGCAAGGGCCTGCTCGTGTACACCGAGCGCACCGTCACCGACGCCGCCACGGGAGAGCTGCTGGCCACGCTGCCGAGCACCACGTTTTTGCGCGGCGACGGCGGCATCGGCGGGCCCTCGGGCCCGGTGCCGGAGGTGCACGCGCTGCCCGACCGCGCGCCGGATGAAACCATCACGATCCAGACCCTGCCGCAGGCGGCGCTGATCTACCGTCTCTCCGGCGACGACAACCCGCTGCACGCCGATCCCAAGGTCGCGCGCGCGGCCAAGTTCGACCGTCCCATCCTGCACGGCCTGTGCACCCTGGGCGTGGCTACGCATGCGTTGCTCAAGGCGTCGGGCTACCCGGCCGATGGCCTGGCCTCGCTCAACCTGCGCTTCACGAGCCCGGTCTATCCCGGCGAGACGCTCGCCACCGACATCTGGCGCGACGGCAAGTTCTGGTCTTTCCGCACCCGCGTGCCGGCGCGCGACACCGTGGTGCTCGGCAATGGCCGGGCAGAGCTGCGCGACTGAATCCACTTCCCACCTCACCGGCACACCATGTCCGAAAAAACCGAACTCGCACCGCAGATCGCGGCGCTCATCAAGATGTTCCCCGACATCGGCTTCCAGAAAGTCCTGGGCATCGAAGTCGTGGAGACCGCGCCGGATCGCGCCGTGGTGCGACTGCCGCATCGCATGGACCTTTGCGGCGGAGGCAACGCGCTACACGGCGGCGTGATTTCCTCGATGCTCGACCTCACCGGCGCGCTCGCCGCCTGGTCGGGCCACGACGTCGCCCGTGGCATGAAGGCGTCGACCGTCACGCTCACCGTGAACTTCGTCGGCGCGGCGATGGGCACCGCCATCATCGCGACCGGCGAAGTGCGCCGGCGCGGCAAGGAACTGATCTTCTGCGACGTGGAAATCGTGGAGGACAACGAGGCGCGTCGCCTGGTGGCGACCGGCTCGATGATTTACCGCATCGTTTGACGACCCCAACCCCCAGGCATACAGACCCATGAACTACACCGACTTCCAGTTTCTCAAGTTCGAACACCGCGCCAACGGCGTGCTGGTGATTACCATCAACCGCCCCGAGGTGATGAATGCGACCAATGCACGCCTGCACTGGGAGCTGACCAAGATCTGGCAGGTGGTCAATGACGACCCCAAGACGAAGGTGGCGGTCATCACCGGCTCCGGGGATCGCGCTTTCTCGGCCGGCGGCGACCTGGAGTGGATCACCAACATGGTCGGCAATCCCAAGGAGATCAGCGTCGTGATGCAGGAGGCCGCCGAGGTGGTCTACAGCATCATGAACTGCGAGAAGGTCGTGATCTCTGCGATCAACGGCGTTGCCGTCGGTGCGGGCCTGGCCGTTGCCATGCTTGCCGACATCAGCATCATGGCCGAGGAGGCCAAGATCACCGACGGCCACGTCAAGCTCGGCGTCGGTGCTGGCGATCACGCCGCCATCATCTGGCCGCTGCTCTGCGGCATGGCCAAGGCCAAGTATTACCTGCTCACTGCCGAGTTCATCGATGGCAAGGAAGCCGAGCGCATCGGCCTGGTCAGCGCCTGCGTGCCGCGCGCGCAACTCATGGACAAGGCGCTGTCGGTGGCCGACAAGCTCGCGGCCGGCAGCCAGGGCGCCATTCGTCTCACCAAGCGTTCGCTCAACGGCTGGATGAACATGGCGCGACCCATCTTCGAGAGCTCGCTGGCGATGGAGATGCTCTGCTTCCTGGGCGGCGATGCCCCGGAGGGCGTCAAGGCCGTGCGCGAGAAGCGTCCGCCGAACTTTCCCTCGGCGCAGTGAGGGCTGCGAGGACGCTCGCCCCGCCACGAACGCTGGAATGACGCGTAGAAGCGGCGTCGCAGGATGCCTGGGCCGCGAGTCGCACCCTTCGCGACCGCTGCCCTCCAAAATCGGCGGCAGCGTGCTGGCGCGGTTTGGACGTCGATCCGGGCCGGGTGAGCGAAGCCCATTTCCCCATCGGAATATTGAACGTGAACTTTGAACTGAGCGACGAGCAGCGGATGATTCTGGAGTACGGCGACAAGGTGTCGCAGCAGTACGACCGCCGCTACTGGATGAGCTACGCGGAAAAGCACCAGCCGCCGAAGGAGCTGCTCGCGCAGGTCGCCGCCGACGGTTTTCTCGGCCTGATGGTGCCGGAGGCTTACGGCGGCGCCGGGCAAGGCATGATGGAAATGGCCCTATTCATGGAGGGCCTGGCCAACAATGGCATTCCCCTGCTGAGCTTGGTGACGAGTTCGACCATGTCGATGGCACTGATCGCGATGCACGGCAGCGAGGAGCAGAAGCAGAAGTATCTGCCCGGTGCCTGCCGCGGCGAAATCCGGTTCTGCTTTGCCATCACCGAGCCCAATGCCGGCTCCAACACGATGGAGATCACCTCCATCGCCCGGCGCGAGGGCCGCGGCTTCAAGCTCAGGGGGCAGAAGACCTACATCACCGACGCCGACTCCGCCGATTACGCGCTGGTGGTCAGCCGCACCAAGCCGCACGGCGAGGTCAGCCGCAAGGCCGACGGCTTCACGCTGTTCATCATGGACATGAAAGCCAAGGGGGTGAGCAAGACCGTGATCCCGGTCAGCATCCCGATGCCGGAATCGCAGTGGCAACTGTTCTTCGACGACGTGGACCTGAGCGAGGCCGACGCGCTCGGCACCGTCGACGAGGGCTTCAAGATCCTGTTCGACACGCTCAATCCCGAGCGCATCATTCTGTCTTCCCTGTGCGTCGGCCTGGGACGGTTTGCCCTGCGCAAGGCGGTGGCCTACGCCAACGAGCGCAAGGTGTTCAACAAGGTGCCTATCGGCGCCTACCAGGGCTTGCAGCATCCGCTCGCGGTGGCGCACTCGGAAATCGAGATGGCCGGGCTGATGACGCACAAGGCCGCCTGGGCGTTCGATCAGCGCCTGCCGGCGGGCGAGTTCGCCAACATGGCGAAGTACGCGGCGGCCGAGGCCGGCATCCGCGCGGTGGATGCATCGCTCCAGTGTTTCGGCGGCAACGGCTTCACCAAGGAGTACGGCATCTTCGATCTGTACCCGATGGTGCGCCTGCTGCGCACTGCGCCGCTGAATCGCGAGATGGTGCTCAACTACATCGGCGAGAAGGTCATGGGCCTGCCGCGCTCGTACTGATGAGCCATCCGCCGCAGAAAACCTCGGCGGGCTCCCTCGCCGGCCTGCGGGTGGTCGATCTGTCGCGCGTGCTGGGCGGTCCGTACTGCACGCAGATCCTGTCCGATCATGGAGCGAGCGTGCTCAAGGTCGAGCCGCCGACGGGCGACGAGACGCGCACCTGGGGGCCGCCGTTCGTCGACGGTACGGCCTCGTATTTTCTCGGTGTCAACCGCAACAAGCGGGACATCGCGCTGGACCTGTCGCGCGCCGAAGGGCGCGAGATCGTGCTGCGCCTGCTCGGCGATGCCGACGTGCTGGTGGAGAACTTCAAGACCGGGACGATGGAGAAGTGGGGCCTGGGCTACGAGGCGGTGCTGCGCGAGCGCTTTCCACGCCTGATCCACTGCCGCGTGTCCGGCTTCGGCGCCGATGGTCCGCTCGGCGGCGCGCCGGGCTACGACGCCGTGGCCCAGGCCATCGGCGGCCTGATGAGCATCAACGGCGATCCGGCCAGCGGGCCCACCCGCATCGGCATTCCGATCGTCGATATGACCACCGGCCTCAACGCGGTGATCGGGATTCTGCTGGCGCTGGCCGACCGACAGCGTTCCGGGCTGGGGCAGTTCGTGGACGCCACGCTGTTCGATACCGCCGTCGGCCTGCTGCATCCGCATGCGTCCAACTGGTTCGTCAACGGCCAGGTTCCATCGCTGGTGGGCAGCGGGCATCCCAACGTGGTGCCGTACGACAAGTTCCAGACGCGCAGCGGCGAGGTGTTTCTCGGCATCGGCAACGACGGGCAGTTCCGCAAGTTCTGCACCTTCATCGGCGCGCCGGAACTCGCCGCCGATCCGCGCTATGCAAGCAACGGCGAACGCAATCGCAACCGCATCCCGTTGCGTGCCTCGATCGAGACCCTGCTCGCGACGCGCGACGCGGCGGAGTTGTGCGAAGCCCTGCTCGAAGCCGGCGTCCCGGCGGGCCCGGTCAATCTCCTGCCGCAGGTCTTGCAGCATCCGCACACCCTGCACCGCCAGATGGTGGTCGAGTTCGACAATGGCCAGCGCGGGCTCGGGATTCCAGTGAAGCTTTCGCGCACGCCGGGCGCCGTCCGCACCCCGGCGCCGGAATTGGGTCAGCACACGCGCGAAGTGCTGCTGGCGCTGGGTTATTCGACGACGCAGGTAGAATCGCTGATCGAGCAAGGCATCGCGCTCTCAGGCTGAGCCGGGCCTGTCGATCGCGTCGGCGGTCAGACCTCGCCGTTTCGCCCACTTGTGCATCCGAACATGACCCTGCAATCCGTGATGACCGATTTCCAGGCCCACCTTTGGGTGTATCTGGCGATTCCGTTGGTCGCCGCCTTCGTCGGATACATCACCAAAACGCTGGCCGTGGAAATGATCTTCCGGCCGGTCGAATTCATCGGCATCAAGCCCTGGCTCGGCTGGCAGGGCATCCTGCCGCGCAAGGCGAACAAGATCGCGACGCACTCCGCCGACCTCATGGCTTCGCGGCTGCTCGACTCCAACGAGTTGTTCGAAAGGCTGGACCCGGAGCGCATGCTGCGCGAACTTGAACGGCCGGTGAACGACGCGGCCGAAGCACTGGTGCGCGAGATCGGCGAAACCTACCTGGCCGGTTTCTGGGCGCGTCTGCCAGCTTTCGCCCAGCGCAAGCTCGTCGAGCGTCTGCAGGCCGAGATCCCCGCGGTGATGCGCGAATTCTGGAACTCCGCGGGCGGTCGCTTCCAGGAGTACTTCGATATCCGTCGAGTGATCGTCACCAACCTGGTGCGCGACAAGGAAAAGCTCAACGAGATTTTCTGGCGGGTCGGTGGGCCAGAGCTGACGTTCTTCCGCAACATCGGGTTCTGGTTCGGTTTCCTGCTCGGCCTGTTGCAGCTCGCGTGCTGGATGATCTGGCACGAGCCCTGGCTGATGCCGGTGTTCGGGGGGCTGATTGGTTTCGTCAGCGACTGGGTCGCCCTGCAGATCCTGTTCCGGCCGCTGCGTCCGAAGAAAAT
>JBQTHL010000002.1:0-2732 GCA_052389915.1 Panacagrimonas sp. | reverse complement strand
ATCGCCGTCGTCGGGACACAGCTGCGCATCGGCGTACTGCATCGCACCCGACAGCTTGCCGAGCCCACGTTCGGTCTCCGGCTTCCACCAGCCGTGCGGAATGCGCACCAGGCCATCGGGCATGTTGGTGCGCACACCCACCTGGATGTCCACCTTGCCGGTGCGCGTCTCCACGCTGACCCATTCGCCTTCCGCGATGCGCTGCTGCCTGGCGGTAGCGGGACTCACGAACAGCACCGGCTCCGGCTTGCGCGCGCGCAGCTCCGGCACGTGGCGTCCGCCGGTCTGGAAATACTCGGCCTCGCGCACGCCGGTGAACATGGTCAGCGGGTACTCGGGGTCAGGTGGCGGCGCCTCGCGCCAGTACGGCAAGGGATCGAACCCCAGGTCTTCGAGGATCGACGAACGCAGCTCCACCTTGCCGCTCGGCGTCGCGAAGCCGGTCTTCTCGTACTTGCGGAATTCGAGCTTGTCGGCGTGCACCTCGTAGACTTCGGCGAAGGTCTCGAAGTCGATGCCGAGACCCGCGATGCGCCAGTCGTAGAACGCTTCCAGGGTCGTCCACGGCACCAGTTCCGGCCGGCCGAGCGCGCCGGCGATGCGCTTCCAGAACTCGAAGGTGCTCGTGCATTCGCCCGGCGGTTCCATCGATTTCTGGGAGGGCTTGTAGATCGACAGCCAGCCGTAGCCGTCGAACATCCATGGCCGCTCCAGCCACGAATCGCCGGGCAGCACGTAGTCCGCGAGCTGCGCGGTCGGCGTCATCACGTGCTCCTGCACGACGATCAGATCCTGATTGAGCATGGCCTTCAGGATCAGCGGCATGTTCGCGAAACCCATCAGCGTGTTGTTGCCGATGGAGAACAGCGCCTTCACGGGATACGGGCCTTCGCCCGCCATCGCGCGGAAGACGGCGGAGGGATTGGCCATGAAGCAGCCCGTCACCTGGTTTGCGTACTCGTGGCCCCAGACGCGCTCGCAGGGCTCGCGCAGCGCGGCCTGTCCGCGATACGTGAAGACCGGATGCTCGTCCGAGCCGAGCTGCTTGGCCTTTTGCGTCTCCGGCAGCACCTCGTGCATCTCGATCTCGGACTCCGAGACGATCCGCGGATGGAAGCCCATCAACGCCTCGCCGCCCGGCACGTCGAGATACCCGCAGACCGCGCGCAGGATGCTCTGCAGGCGGATGCCCGAGGTGCTGTTGCGCTGCTGATCGGTGATCGGCGTCCACGGGATCACCGACGGCCCCATCGTCGCGTACATGCGCGCGGCCTTGGCGATCATCTCGGGCGAGCAGCCGGTGATCTCGGCCACTCTCGACAGCGGGAACTCATCGACGCGCTTGCGCAGATCTTCGAAGCCGATCGTCCAGCGCTCGATGAAGGCGCGGTCGTACAGGTTCTCGTCGAAGATCACCTTCAGCCATCCGAGCATCATCGCGGCGTCGCTGCCGACCTTCAGCGGCAGCCACAGGTCGGCCATCTCCGCGCACTCGCTCTTGCGCGGATCGAGCACGATGAGCTTCCCGCCGCGAGCCTTCACGCGCTGGATCTGGTTGTAGACCGGCACCCAGCTGTTCTTGCCCGGGTTGTGGCCGAACAGCACCACGCAATTCGTATTGTCGTAGTCCGGCCAGGGATACCAGCCGTAGGTCAGACGATTCACCGCTGCGGTGTTGCCCGCGCACAGGGCCACGCCACTGATCCAGTTCGGCGAGCCGATGTGATTCATGATCCGCCGGCCCAGGCCGTGGTCGGTGCCGGTGTTCCACTGGCTGGTCGAAACCGCCCAGGCCTCGGGACCGTGCTCGTCGATGATCTTCTTCAATCGCGTGCCAATGTCGGCCAGCGCCTCATCCCAGCTCACGCGTTCGAATTTCCCCGAGCCGCGTTCGCCGACCCGCCGTTGCGGATAGAGCACGCGGTCCGGATTGGCGAAGTTCTTCGGGGCGGTGATGCCCTTGATGCAGATGTTGTCCTTGAACAAGGGATTGTCCGAGGAGCGCACGCGCGTCACCCGGCCTTTCTGCACCTCGGTGACCACGCTGCACGCGATGTCGCAGCTCGCGCAGAGCGTCTTGCGGGTCTCGATGCCGGGACGCTGGTGCGGCCGCGGGACACTCTTGCTGCCGGCCGCAGAGGGCGTGATGGAAGGGGCGCCGGGCATGGAGATTTCCTTTGGACTGGGTCCCGCCGTGACACGGCGACGTGGTGCGTGTATATACACTCTTATGGATGCCAAGCGCTACCACCTGCCGTTTCTCGAGGATGTGCGCACGCAGCGGCACGTATGCTTCGCCGAGCAGCTTCGCTCGGCGAACCGGACGATCACGAAGCTGTACACGCAGCATCTCGGCGATTCCGATATCGGGATCGCGCAGTTGTCGCTGCTGATCCGGCTGTACTACTTCGGCGAGATCACGCTCTCACGCCTGGCGCAGAACTTGGAAACAGATCGGACGACCTTAACCCGTAACGTTCAGATCCTCGTGCGATCTGGGCACGTCGAGGTCGTCGGGGCTGACGATCTTCGTAAGCGCATGGTTCGCCTGACAGACAAAGGCTTTGCCTCGCTGAAGAAGACGATCCCGCGCTGGCTCAAGGCACAGGAGGACCTGCACCAGCGACTTGGCGATCCGATGTGGGACGAGATGTTCCAGGGCATGCGCATGCTGGCGAAGCTGAATAGCAAGTAACCCGAGGAGCACCACGCCCCTCAGCCGCCCAAGCGCT
>JBQTHL010000001.1:0-113222 GCA_052389915.1 Panacagrimonas sp. | reverse complement strand
CAAGCCCCGACAGGCGCTCGCAATACGACCCCAGTCTCGGGCTTCAAAGCGCCTGTCGGGGCTGACGCCCCTCCTACAGTTTGCTTCGCGATAACGGCGCGCATCCGCGCGCTGAAGGCTCCTACAGAACTGCTACGCCGCCTCCGACGCCTCGCTGATCAGGCGCGACATCAGCGCGCGCAGTGCGGCCGGCTTCACCGGCTTGGGCAGCAGCGCGTAGCCGTGACGCAGGGCGTCCGCGCGCGCGGCCTGGGTGTGGTCGGCGGTGATGACGATGCCCGGCACCGCGCGTCCCCACACCGCGCGCAGCGACTGGCCGACCGCGACGCCGCTGGCGCCGTCGTCGAGGTGATAGTCCAGCAGCAGCAGGTCCGGCGCGCCCGAGGCCTGGGCCAGTGCCGCGCCCTCCTCTGCGTTGCGAGCGGCGGTCACCGAGCAGCCCCAGCCGACGAGCAGCGTACGCATGCCCTCGAGCACTGCGGAATCGTTGTCGAGGCAGAACACCTGGCAGCGGCCGAAAGCCGGGCTCTCGCTGCGCGGCACTGCACGCCGCTCGCGCGCAGCCAGGGCCGGATCACCCGCAGGCACGGCCAGCGAGAACACGCTGCCGCGCTCTAGCCAGGAGCGCAGGCTCAAGTGATGGCCGAGCACGCGCGCCAAGCGTTCGGCAATGGCCAGGCCCAGGCCCAGCCCGCGGCTGCCTTCGGCGTCGGGACCGCCCAGGCGGCGGAACTCCTCGAAGATGAGCTGCTGCTGGTCGGCGGGGATACCGCGCCCGGTGTCCCAAACCTCGATGCGGAATCCTCCGCCGACCCTTCGCACACCTAGCAGGATCGATCCGCGATCGGTGTAACGCAGCGCATTGCTGAGCAGGTTCTGCAAGATGCGCCGCAGCAGGCGCGGATCGGAGTGCGCGTAGGCCGTGCTCGGCATGTGGTGGAATTGCAGCCCGCGCCGCGCGGCCAGCGCGGTGAACTCGGCGGCCAGCGGATCGAGCACTGCGGCGAGCGGAAAATGCTCGCGCCGCACGTCCTGAGCCTGCGCGTCGAGCCGCGAGATGTCGAGCAGGCTGCCGAGCAGGTGCTCGGCGGCGGCCAGCGAACGCTCGATCTGGCCGACCACAGTCGCGGCCTGTGCGGGCAGCGTCGCGCGATCCAGCGAGGACGCGAACAGGCGCGCAGCGTTGAGCGGCTGCGCCAGATCGTGCGAGGCCGTCGCGAGAAAGCGGGTCTTGGCGGAGTCCGCACGCTCGGCCGCAGACTTGGCCTCGCCCAGCTCCAGGTTGAGCTGGGTGAGTTCCTGCGTGCGCGTCGTCACCCGCGTTTCCAACGTCTCGTTGATCTCGGTCAGCGCCTGCTCGGTGCGCTTGAAATCGGTGACGTCGGAATAACTGGTGACGAAACCGCCGCCCGGCATGGGGTTGCCGCGGATCTCGATCACCGCGCCGTCGCTCATGCTGCGTTGGTGCCGGTAGGCACGGCCGCTGCGCAGGTGCTCCAGGCGGCGCGCGACCACTTCATCCGCATCGGAATCGCCGAACAGGCCGCGCGCGGCGTTGTAGCGCAGCACCTCCTCGATCGGCCGGCCGACCACGATCAGCTCCTCGGGATAGCCGAACAGTTCGAGATAGCGGTGATTCCAGGCCACCAGGCAGAGATCGCGATCGACCACGCTCACGCCTTGCGCCAGGTGCTCCAGGGTGGCGCGCAGGCGCGCCTCGCTGAACTGGATGGCGTGCGAGGTCTCGTCCAGCAGGCGCACCACTTCCTCGGGCTGCATGTCGCGCCCGGCCAGGGTGCTGGATAGCAGCAGGCGCGCGGAAGCAGCACCGAGCGCACCCGCGAGCCATTTCTCCACCTCGCGAGCCAGTGCCGGGTCGGCGCGCTCTCCGGCCGGCCACAGCGCAATGCCGCGACGGCTGCAGGATTCCTCGAACAGCTCGTGCGTGCGCTCGGTGCCGAACACCCGTTCCAGCAAGGCGCGCAGGTCGCCGACGGTGGCCGTGATGGCCGGCTGCCGGCCCGCAGGTCGCGGCGTCTCGACTTCCGGATTGAGAAACTTGGACACCTGCAAGCGGCTGCCCAGACCCTGCTGGTGACGAAGGCCGAATAGCACGTATACCGCAAGATTGGCGGCGAGGCTCAGCAGGGTGCCGTGCGTGATCAGGTCCAGGCCGTCGATACCGAACAGCGCTTGCGGCCGCAGCCAGCCTATGCCGAGCGGTCCCTGTCCGAGCAGCACGGCGCCTGCCGCGGAGGCGGCCAGCATCGTGGGCAGCAGCAGGGTGTAGACCCACAGTGCGAAGCCGGTGAGCAGGCCCCACAGCGCGCCCTGCGCCGAGCCGCGGCGCCACCACAAGCCACCGAGCAGCGCGGGCAGGAACTGGATCACTGCGGCGAAGGACAGCAGGCCGATGGAGGCCAGGGTGCCGGGGCCGGTGAACAGGCGGTAGTACAGCCAGGCGCCGCCGATGATCGCGACGATGCCCATCCGGCGCACGCCCTTGAGCCAGCTCGACAGGTCCTCGCGCTCGGCCAGGCGCAGCGCCGGCACGCGCAGCAGGGCCGGCATCAGCACCTCGTTGCAGAGCATGGTGGAGAGCGCGATGCTGGCCACGATCACCATGCTGGTGGCGGCCGAGAAGCCGCCGAGGAAGGCGACCAGGGTCAGCCATTCCAGGCCCGCGGCCTGCGGCAGCGCGAGCACGAAAGTATCCGGCGGCGTGCCCGGCGGCGTATGGGTGAGGCCCGCGGCCATGATCGGCAGCACGAACAGGCTGATCAGCGACAGGTAGACCGGAAACACCCAGCGCGCGGTGCGCACGTCGGCGGTGGAGCTGTTCTCCACCACCGCGACGTGGAACTGCCGCGGCAGGCACAGGATCGCGCCGGCGGCGAGCAGGGTCTGGGTGAGGAAACCGGCCTGCCAGCTGGTCTGGTTCAGCGAATCCCGCACCTGCGGCAGCTGCTGCGCGACCGCGTAGGCCTCGCCGAGGCCGTCGAACAGCGACCAGGCGGCGAAGACGCCGACCGCGAGAAACGCGAGCAGCTTGCACACCGATTCGAAGGCGATGGCCAGCATCATGCCGTGATGGCTTTCGCGCGAAGACAGGTGCCGCGTGCCGAACAGGATCGAGAACACCGTGAGCAACAGCGCGATGAGCAGGGCGCTGTCGAACAGGCCGTCGCCGTGGCGCGTGCCGGTCACCACGTCCAGGCTGAAGGCCACCGCCTTGAGCTGCAGAGCGATGTAGGGCAGCACGCCGAACAGCGCGATCAGCGTGACCGCCATGGCCAGTTGCGGATGACGGCCGTAGCGCGCGCCGATGAAGTCGGCGATGGAGGTGATGTTGTGCTGCTTGGCGATGCGCACGATGCGCGCGAGCAGGCCGGGGCCGAACAGGAAGACCAGCATCGGCCCCAGGTAGATCGGCAGGAAATCCCAGCCGCTCACGGCCGCGCGACCGACCGCGCCGTAGAAGGTCCAGGAGGTGCAGTAGACCCCGAGCGCCAGGCTGTAGACCCAGGGCCGGCGCAGGCTGTTGCCGCGTGCCGCGATGCGATCCCCGTACGTGGCCACGGCGAACAGCAGGCCCACGTAGAGGACCGAGACGAGGAACAGGAGCCAGCCGGGGAACATGGGCGATTAGACCAAAGTTGTGCCCGCTCCGAGACCGCAATCCACCCGCCTGCGACCAAAGTCGGGTTCCGCGCCAAGGGCCGTCGGGCGCACAGTCGTACTGCCCCATCACCCCCTCCGAGGACCAGGATCATGAGTTCAGCAGTCGCCAGTGCCGGCAAGGCCGTACCCTTCACGCCCGAAGTCCCTATCCCGCGTTCGACGCAGCGCAAGGTGATCTTCGCTTCCTCGCTCGGCACCGTGTTCGAGTGGTACGACTTCTACCTCTACGCCACGCTGGCGCCGTTCTTCGCCGCGCTGTTCTTCCCCAAGGGTAACGAGACCGCCGCGCTGCTCGCGGCCTTCGCGACCTATGCCGCGGGCTTCCTGGTGCGACCCTTCGGCGCGCTGGTGTTCGGGCGCATCGGTGATCTGGTCGGGCGCAAGTACACCTTCCTGGTCACCATCCTGGTGATGGGCCTGGCCACCGCCACGGTCGGCTTCCTGCCTACTTTCGAGACCATCGGCTGGTTCGCGCCGGTGATCCTGGTCACCCTGCGACTGCTGCAAGGCCTGGCGCTTGGCGGCGAGTACGGCGGTGCGGCCACGTATGTGGCCGAACATGCGCCGGCCAACCGCCGCGGCTATGCCACGAGCTGGATCCAGACCACCGCGACGCTGGGCTTCTTCCTGTCGCTGCTGGTCATTGGTCTTTGCCGCACCGGCATGGACAAGGAAGCCTTTGCCGAATGGGGCTGGCGCATTCCCTTCCTGGTGTCGCTGCTGCTGCTCGCTGTTTCGGTCTACATCCGCTTGCAGCTCAACGAGAGCCCGATGTTCCAGAAGATGAAGGCCGAGGGCAAGGCGTCCAAGAGCCCGCTCACCGACAGCTTCCTGCGCTATCCGAACAACAAGTACGTGCTGCTGGCACTGCTTGGTGCGACGGCTGGTCAGGGCGTGGTCTGGTACACCGGGCAGTTCTACGCCCTGTTCTTCCTGACCATCACGCTGAAGGTGGATTACCTCACCGCCTACATGCTGATTGCTGCCTCGCTGCTCATCGCCACGCCGCTGTTCGTGGTGTTCGGCGCGCTGTCGGACAAGATCGGCCGCTTGAAGATCATCATGGCCGGCTGCCTGCTCGGCGCGGTGACCTTCATCCCGATCTTCCAGGGCCTGACGCACTACGCCAATCCGGCGCTGGAGAGCTACCAGGAACGCACCGCGATCCAGGTCGCGGCCACCGACTGCAACTTCCACATCTTCGTGCTGCCCGGCACGCGCTTCAGCGAATGCGACAAGGTGAAGGATTTTCTGACCAAGTCCGGCCTGTCGTTCGAGTCGGTTCCGGCCGAGGGCACGTCCACGGTGGTCACGCGTCTCGGCGACACGACGCTGACCGGCTGGGACGAGGCGGCATACAAGGCGGCACTGGCCGAGTCGGGCTATCCGAAGGAGGCCGACAAGTCGCAGATCAACTACCCGATGGTCCTGCTGCTGCTGGTGATCCTGCTGGTGTACGTGACCATGGTCTACGGACCCATCGCGGCTTACCTGGTGGAACTGTTCCCCACCAACATCCGCTACACCTCGATGAGCCTGCCCTACCACATCGGCAACGGCTGGTTCGGCGGCATGCTGCCGCTGCTGGCAACGGCGATGGTGGCGGCCTCCGGCAACATCTACCAGGGCCTCTGGTATCCCATCGGCATCGCGCTGATGTCGCTGGTGGTGGGCACCCTGTTCCTGCGTGATCGCGGCCGCACGGCCTCGCTGGCCGACTGATGCCGCTGACCTGGAGAGCCCCATCATGAGCAAGGACGAATCCACCAGGTCCGCGGTCGGCGAACGCCGGCTGTTCGCGCCGTCGGCCGCATTCAGCGCGGCCGCCAACCTCAACCCGGAGCGCCTCGCGGCGCTGCGCGCCGAGGCCAGGGAGGACTACACCGCGTTCTGGGGCCGGCTGGCACGCGAGAACCTGGAGTGGCATCAGCCGTTCAAGACCATCCTCGACGACCGCGAGGCGCCCAACTATCGCTGGTTCGTCGAAGGCCGGCTCAATGCCTCGGTGAACTGCCTGGACCGGCACCTGCCCACGCGCGGCGAGCGCACCGCGATCCGCTTCGAGGGCGAGAAGGGCGACACCCGCAACTGGACCTACCGCGAGCTGCACACCGAGGTCTGCCGCCTTGCCAACGGCCTGCGCGAGCTGCACATCACCAAGGGCGACCGGGTCGCGATCTACCTGCCGCACACGCCGGAGGCGCTGATCGCGATGCTGGCCTGCGCGCGCATCGGCGCGATCCACACGGTGGTTTTCGGCGGCTTCTCCGCCGCCTCGCTGCGTGATCGCATCGAGGACACCGGCGCACGACTGCTGATCACCGCCGACGGCGCCACCCGCGGCGGCAGCACGGTGGAGCTGAAGAAAGCGGCGGACGAAGCCCTGGCCCTGGGCTGCAAGACCATCGAGCACGTGATCGTCGGCCGGCGCAGCGGGCATGCGGTTCCGATGCAGTCCGGTCGCGACCTGTGGTGGCCGGAGCTGGCCGCGCGGCAGAGCGCCGATTGCGAACCCGAGTGGGTGGAAGCCGAGCACCCGCTGTTCCTGCTCTACACCTCGGGTTCCACCGGCAAGCCCAAGGGCATCCAGCATTCCACCGGCGGGTATCTACTGGGCGCCACCGTCACCTACCAGTGGGTGTTCGATCCGAAAGAATCGGACGTGTTCTGGTGTACCGCCGATGTCGGCTGGGTCACCGGCCACAGCTATGTCTGCTACGGCCCGCTGTCCAATGGCGCCACCGTGATGATGTACGAGGGCGTGCCCACCGTCCCTGATGCGGGACGGTTCTGGAAGATCATCCAGGACCACAGCGTGACCGTGTTCTACACCGCGCCGACCGCGATTCGCGCGCTGATGCGGCTCGGCGAGGAATGGCCCAACCAATACGACCTGTCGAAACTGCGCCTGCTCGGCAGCGTCGGCGAGCCGATCAATCCCGAAGCCTGGATGTGGTACCACCGCGTGATCGGCAAGGAAAAGCTGCCCATCGTCGACACTTGGTGGCAGACCGAAACCGGCGCCACCATGATGAGCCCGATCCCCGGCGCCACACCGACCAAGCCCGGCTCCTGCACGCAGCCCCTGCCGGGCATCTTCGTCGACGTGGTCGATGAGACCGGCGAGTCGGTACCGGGTGCAGAGGCCACGGGCTATCTCGTCGTCACCCGGCCCTGGCCGTCGATGCTGCGCACGATCTGGGGCGACAACGAGCGCTACATCAAGACCTATTACGGCCAGTTCCCCGGCAAGCAAGCTGACGCCGGAGGCGGCAGCCCCAAACCGTGGCTCTACGTGGCCGGCGACTCCGCGCTGCGCGACGCCGACGGCTACTACTGGATCATGGGCCGCATCGACGACGTGCTGAACGTCTCCGGACACCGGCTCGGCACGATGGAAGTCGAGAGCGCGCTGGTGTCGCATCCGAGAGTCGCGGAAGCCGCGGTGGTCGGCCGCCCGCACGAGATCAAGGGCGAGGCGGTGTGCGCCTTCGTGATCTGCCGCGGTGCGCGGCCGGTGGGCGCAGAGGCCGAGGCGCTGCTGAAGGAATTGCGCGAGCACGTGGCCCGGGAGATTGGCGCCATCGCCAGGCCGGACGACATCCGCTTTGCCGAAGGACTGCCGAAAACCCGTAGCGGCAAGATCATGCGCCGCCTGCTGCGCTCCATCGCCAAGGGCGAGGCGATCACGCAGGACATCTCGACCTTGGAAAATCCGGGTGTGGTCGCACAGCTCGCCGGCAAGGCCTGAGTCCGGGACCCCGCGAGCCGGGTCGAATCTTCGCTTTTCGATTCGATCGGTTCCCGGTCGTAGCAGTCCGGTTGGAGCAGCCTGCGAGTGTGTGCCGCTCAACACGCGATCACCGGGGGGACGCGCTCAAAAGGCGACGGCCACGACGGGGCTTGATCCGCGCAAGGTAAGGATGGCGGTACCGGGACGGCGTCTACGAATGTTCGTTCTTAGCGTGTTGCCGAACAGATCGGATTACGCATTCCGTGCACGCTCCGTCACGAGTTAGTGGGCTCTCGTGGGCTATCGACTTGTTCAAGGCGGCGTCGATCTACTTTGCGGTCGTGTTCGGCACCGGGTTCGTTCTCGGAACCGTTCGCGTACTTCTGCTGGTGCCCCTTGTCGGTGTTCGGAACGCCGAGTTGAGTGAGTCCCCGCTCATGTTGATCGCCACCCTTCTGGCGGCACGATGGGTGAGTCGAAGGTATTGCAGCGACCTCGGGGAACTGAAGTTGCTTGGGGTCGGGCTGATCGCGGTCACTCTGATATTGGCCGCAGACATGATCGTCGGTGTCGGTCTGCGCGGAACGCCACCGGCACAAGTCTTCACCGAACGAGATGCCGTATCCGGGTTGGTGTACTACGTCTTGCTTGGGTTGTTTGCATTCATGCCCTGGCTGTTCGGCAGGAAACAGGCAAACGATTGCAACCCTTGATGTTCGAATTCCAAGTTCAGGTCTTAGCCATGCCTAGCAGAAGACAGGTCATTCTCGCCGCGACGTCGGTTCCCTTTGGGTTGCTGGGCTTGCAGTCGTGTTCCTCCGATACCGCCGGCGACCCGAGTTATGAGGAAGCTGCCGGGAAGATTTGGCGGCGCTCAGAAAGCGGCGTCGGTGACGGCCCGTCGCTGCATCACGAGCTGGTGCGCTACGCGACGCTGGCGCCTTCGAGTCACAACACCCAGTGTTGGAAGTTTCGCTCGGAGGATCGCGCGATTTCGGTATTGCCTGATCTGTCGCGGCGATGCCCGGCGGTCGATCCCGACGACCACCACCTGTTCGTATCGCTGGGCTGCGCCGTCGAAAACATGCTCCATGCGGCCTTGGCGAACGGCTTGAAAGGAGACATGTCGTTTGATGCCACCGCCGACGGGGCGCTGAGAGTCTCGCTGGAGCCCACCCGAGCGGTGCTGTCACCGCTGTTCGAGGCGATCCCCAGGCGTCAGTGCACCCGTGCCGAGTTCGATAGGAAGCCTCTGTCCAACGAAGAGCTGAATCTTCTTGAGCGTGCAGGCACCGGCACTGGGGTTCGCGTGGTACTCCTGACCGCCAGAGAGTCGATGGAGGAGGTGCTGGAGCATGTTGTTCATGCCAATTCCGCTCAAACGAGCGATCCAGCTTTCGTCGCGGAACTGAAAGCCTGGATTCGCTTCAGTGATGACGAAGCGATCCGTAGCGGCGACGGGCTTTCCACGAGGGCGTCGGGCAATCCATCGGTTCCCAGGTGGTTGGGCAGCCGGCTGTTCAAGCTGTTGTTCACGGCCGGGAGCGAGAACGACAAGTACGCGAAGCACATTCGCAGTTCCGCCGGCATCGCCATTTTTGTTTCGGAAGCGAACGACAAGGCGCATTGGATCGAAGCGGGACGCTGTTACCAGCGATTCGCCCTACAGGCCGCTGCCTTGGGCATCCGCAACGCCTTCCTGAACCAGCCGGTCGAGGATTCTATTCTGCGTCCGCAGTTCGCGAGCGCATTCGGCATGGGCGGTCATCGCCCCGATCTCGTGGTGCGGTTTGGGCGCGGGCCGGAGATGCCGCGTTCGCTGCGACGTACGATCACAGCGGTGCTGGCATGAACGATCCAACCATGCCGTTGACCGCCGAACCGCAGGACTCGGAGCTGGGACGGGGGTTGGAGGGCGTCATCAGCGAACTCACCAGCATCCGAACGGAGATGTTCGCCGAACCCACCTTGTTGCAGCCACGGCTCGAAGAGATTCACCTGGGGTTTCGGGACAGTGCCCGCAACCTCCTGCATTGCCTGGCCTTGCATCGCGCGCGCCTGGGTAGTCGGCAGCCGGCGATCGTGCTGAAGATCGAAACGCGCCGCGGATTCGAAAACCTGCCGGACATGTTGCTCACGGCGATGCGGGCGCCGAGTTGCGGGGTGATGATTGCCCGCGGCGACCTCGTCGTCGAATGCGGATTCGAGCGCATGGCGGAAGTTCAGGAAGAGATTCTCTGGATCTGCGAAGCCGCGCATGTGCCCGTGATCTGGGCCACGCAGGTCCTCGAAACCCTCGCCAGGGACGGCATGCCGTCGCGCGCCGAGATCACGGACGCCGCGATGGGCACCCGTGCCGAGTGCGTGATGCTCAACAAGGGGCCGCACGTGATCAGCGCGGTACGAGTTCTGGACGACATCCTCCGGCGGATGCATGCACACCATGCCAAGAAGCAGTCGATGTTGCGGGAGTTGCATCTGGCGCACGCGCTGGAAGGCCAGGAAGGCGTTGCTTGAACTGTGTGGGTTCGCGCACAGACGCGGGAGGGTCTTGCTCCCAGCATCGGCAATGGAAAGAAAACCGGCTCGCTTGGCGCCCAAAACAATGTTGCGGCAGATTCTTGTCGCCGTCGTCCTGGCATCGCCACTGGTGGGTTGTGGCGGCAGCATGAATGTTGCGACCGGGGGCAGTGTCGATCCCCAACCCACTGTCGTCGTCCTGGACATGCAACGCGGCAGGCTGCTCTATGACACTGCTTGCGTCGCCTGTCACACCACGCAGGCACATTGGCGCGACAACTCCATCGTGGGCTCATGGAGCGATGTGGTGGCGCAGGTTGAGCGCTGGCAGACGAATGCCGGACAGCAGTGGGGCTCGTCGGAAATCGGTGACGTGGCGGCTTACCTCAACGCCATCTATTACAGGATGCCGTGTTCCACAACGGGCTGCCGGGGCGAGTCGAACGCTGCACTCGACCAAGTATTGAGCTTGGCGAACGAATTCTGACGGGCCACAACTAGAAGTTTCTGCGCCAAGTTTGCGACGGCCACCTCCGATCCTAAGCGTGTTGCCGAACAGACCCGATCACGCATTGCGCGCACGCTCTGCGGCCCGCAATTGCTATGGAAGACAGAACATGAAAACCGACGCGCAACTCCAGCAGGACGTGATGGCAGAACTGAAGTGGGAACCCTCTATCGAAGCCACGCAGATCGGCGTCGAAGTCAAGGATGGAATCGTGACGCTGGCCGGGCACGTCAACAGCTACGCAGAAAAATTTCATGCCGAACGCGCTGCCCAACGCGTGTCGGGCGTCAGGGCGCTGACGGTCGAGATCGAGGTGAAACTTCCCGGCCCGAGCAAGCGAACCGACGTCGATATCGCGCGCTCGGCGGAGAACGTTTTGCAGTGGATGACCTATCCGCCGAAGGACGGCATCAAGGTCATGGTCGAAAGCGGCTGGATCACCTTGTCGGGTGAAGTGGACTGGGGCTACCAGAGGCTCGCCGCCACCACGGCCGTTCGCTATCTGATGGGTGTGAAAGGTGTCAGCACCAATATCGCGATCAAGCCCAAGCTGGCCTTGAGCGCGGTGAAATCGGAAATCGAGACGGCGCTGAAGCGGCGCGCCAAAGCCGACGCTCAGGACATCAAGGTCCTGGTTAACGGCAACGACGTGACCTTGACCGGCACCGTTCATTCCTGGTCCGAACGCGAGCTGGCGATGGATTCCGCCTGGGGCACTCCCGGCGTGCGCAATGTCGTGGACAAGATGGCCATGGCCTACTGATGCCGATGAAGGGTCCGCCTCGGGCGGACCCTTCGCGCGGCCATGATCCCGCTGTTCGCTCTTCAATTCGCGCTGCCGCTGATTCTTGTCGCCTGGATCGGCGTTGCGCCGCCGCGCAGCCTGTTCGGCTTCTGGGTTCAAGTTGCCGCCACCGCTCTCGCCCTGTTCGCTCTCGCCCTTACCGGGATATGGATTTTGCCGCCCTGGTGGGCGCCATGCGCGTTTGCGGGTCTCCTGCTGTTGGCCATCGCCGTTGGCCTGCGTCGCAGTCGACCCTTCGTCTCCGTGATTCCATCAGGCCTGGGTGCGTGGTCGGGCACGGGCTTGTACCTGGCGCTGGGCGGAATCGCCGTAGGCCAGACATCCGCGGGTCTGGCGGGCCGCAAACCGCCGCCTGCCAGGATGGTGGAACTGGCGTTTCCACTCGCAGGCGCGACCTACTTGATCGTCAACGGTGGCAGCGAGCCTAGCGTCAATGGCCATATGAAAACGCTCGACGCCGCAGTGCCGCGCTTTCGCGTCTGGCGAGGGCAGTCGTACGGGATCGACATCGTCAAAGTCGAGCGATTCGGCCTGCGCGCAAACGGTCTGCGACCTTCTGACCCGAGCGCGTATCGAATTTACGGTGCCGAGGTGTTTGCGCCGTGCGCCGGAGAGATTGTCTCGGCAACGGACGGCCTGCCGGACATGCAAGTTCCGAAGACGGACCGGGACAACATGGCCGGCAATCATGTGATTCTGCGTTGCGGCAATGTGGACGTACTGCTGGGGCATTTCCGACCCGGCAGCCTCAAGGTTGCCTTGGGCGCTAGTGTGGAGGTGGGTGACGATCTTGCCGCAGTAGGCAATTCAGGCAACAGCGACGAACCCCATCTGCACATCCATGCTCAGCAGCCGGGGACGATCAACGAGCCGATGTCGGGTGATCCCCTGCCGATGCGTTTCGGCGGTCGTTTCCTGGTCCGCAACGATCGTGTCTCTATCGCTGTGGCTTCGGATAAACCCTCGTGATGGTCGCCACGTTCTGGAAGACCGTTGCGCTCTGGTTCGTGCTGGTCGTTCTCGCCATCGCCAATGGGACCTTGCGGGAAAAAATGCTCATTCCTGCAATGGGTCCATCGGCAGCGATGCTGATCAGCGGAATCACATTGTCCGTCGCCATCTTTCTCGTGTCCTGGTTCACCTTGCCGTGGTACGGGCCGCTGCCGTCATCGCAGTATTGGCTGATCGGTCTGCTCTGGCTGCTCATGACGGTGCTTTTTGAATTCGGCTTCGGTCACTTCATCGCGCACAAATCCTGGGCTGAGTTGCTCGACGCCTACAACGTCTCGAAGGGCAATCTGTGGACTCTCGTTCTTGTCACGACCTTCATTTCGCCGTGGCTTGCAGCTCGACTGAAAGGAGCGGTTTGAGAACCATGCAACGGCCCTCAGCAATCGGCGCAGGCATGAAAACTGATAACGCGCGTTGGCAGCATCGAAACCACTGCGATACTCAAGGAGACGGCAACTATGAAAGTGATGACTCAACTAGCTTTTAACGGCCAGTGCCGTCAGGCATTCGAGCACTACGAGAAGGTGTTGGGCGGCAAGATCAGCGTCATGAACACCTTTGGAGGCAGTGACATCAAGTTGCCGCCAGGGTCCACTGCGTCTGCGCCCGATCAGATCAGATTTTCCGAACTTCAGGTTGGTGACTACTCCATTCTGGGCAATGATGTTCCCGAGAAACATTACGAAGCAATGCGGGGATTCAGTATCGCCTTGCACGTAAAGACTGCTACTGAAGCAAGGCGTATCTTCAACGCACTTTCGGAGGGTGGTCAAATTGATACGCCGTTGAGCGAGGTGGCGTGGTCATCTGCGTTTGGCGTTGTGACGGACAGATTCGGCACGCCTTGGCTAATCCTTGCATTGGACAAGTAGCGGTAGTGCTGCCCAACAAGGCGTATCCGGCCACTTCATGACCTCATTCCGCCGCCACAGCGAAGGTCACAATGGCAGCCGGGTTGGCTGGCTGCGCGCCGCCGTGCTGGGTGCCAACGACGGTATCGTCTCGACCGCCAGCCTCCTGGTCGGCGTCGCGGCCGCCAATGCCAGCCAGGACAACATCCTGGTGACCGGTGTTGCGGCGCTGGTGGCGGGCGCCATGTCGATGGCCGCTGGCGAATATGTGTCGGTCCATTCGCAGGCCGACACCGAGAAAGCCGACCTGTCGCGAGAGCGCGTCGAACTCGATGTCGATCCTGTCGGCGAACAGCGTGAACTGACGGCAATTTACGTATCGCGCGGAGTCGAAGCCGGACTCGCGAGACAAGTCGCCGAACAATTGATGAAGCACGACGCGCTCGGCGCCCATGCACGCGACGAACTCGGGATCAACGAGTCCGCCCGCGCACGGCCGGTTCAGGCTGCACTCGCGTCGGCTGCCAGCTTCGCGGTCGGTGCAGCGCTGCCCTTGACCGTGGCGGCCCTGGTGCCTGGGCGGAGCCTGATTCTTTGGATATCAGGCACGTCACTGGTTTTCCTCGCCTCGCTGGGCGCGATAGCTGCGAGGGTTGGTGGCGCCAGCGCGTCGATGGGCGCGTGGCGTGTCAGCTTCTGGGGTGCGCTGGCGATGGCGATCACCGCGGCAGTGGGTGCGCTGTTCGGTACGGTCGTTTAGGAGCGTCGATGGACTTCAAGGACTACTACGCGGTGCTCGGAGTGGAACGCACGGCGACGCAGGCGCAGATCAAGAGTGCCTATCGCAAGCTGGCGCGCAAATATCACCCGGATGTGAGCAAGGAACCGGATGCCGAAGCACGATTCAAGGACGTGGCGGAGGCGTACGAAGCGCTGAACGACACCGAGCGACGAGCGGCCTACGACGATGTCGGCAAACGCTACAAGAACGGTCAGGAATTCAGCGCGCCGCCGGGATGGGACAGCGGCTTCGAATTCAGCGGTCGTGACTTCGGCGCGGGCGGGACTGCCGATCACAGCGCGTTTTTCGAAGCCCTGTTCCGGCGCGCAGGCACTCAAGGTCCGCGCGCCTCGGCGCACGCCGCAGCGGGCGACCATCACGCCAAGGTGCAGATCGAACTGCAACACGCCTATCGCGGCGGCCACCACAGCATCTCCTTGCGCACGCCCAGGATGGAGGCCAACGGGCAGATGACGATGCAGGATCGCAAGCTGGACGTGAACATTCCCAAGGGCATCTGCCCGGGACAACACCTTCGGCTCGCCGGCCAGGGCGGGCCCGCGCACGGCGATGAGCCGGCCGGCGATCTGTACCTGGAGATCGAGTTCGCACCGCACCCGCACTTCCGCGTCGATGGTCGCGACGTTTATCTCGACCTGCCAGTCGCCCCCTGGGAAGCCACACTCGGCGCGACCGTCACAGTGCCGATGCCCGACGGCAGCGTTCAACTGACCTTGCCGGCCGGCTCGTCGGCCGGCCGCAAGATGCGCCTCAAGGGCAAGGGACTTCCCAGCGTTCCGCCCGGCGATCTGTATGTGGTGCTGTCGATTGCCTTGCCACCGGCAGACACGGCACTGGCGCAGGAAGCCTACCGCGGGATGGCCACAAGCTTCGGCGACTTCAATCCGCGCCGCGCACTATTGGAGGCGTGATCCGATGAGCGATACCCAGATGTTCGTGATCGATGGCGTGCTTCTCGAAGAAGAGGTGCAGTTCACGCTCGTCGAGCTGAGCCGCGCCTGCCGGGCTGAAGTCGAGCAGTTGGTATTGCTGGTGGACGAAGGCGTGCTGACGCCGAGCGGCGACGATCCGCAGCACTGGCAATTTGAAGGCGCCACCTTGCAACGCGCGCGTGCCGTGCTGCGCCTGACGCGCGAACTGGAACTGAGCATTTCCGGCGCCGCGCTGGTGCTCGATCTGCTGGAGGAGATCCGGACGCTCAAGGCGCGACTGAGACGATTCGGCGCTCACTGAAGAGCGAGCAGGAGCATTGAGGTTTAGCGCGTGGAAGCCACCATCCTCGTTCCGATCATGCTGCTGGCGGTGGGTCGTCAGCCGCTTTATCGCGGGTGTCACGCACTTGCCGGTACTGCTTATTCAGATCGCGCTCGGCGTCGCCATCTTCTACTTGAGCCCGACGTCGGTAGAACTCGACCCGCAGGTGCTTTTTTCTGTTGCTGCTGCCGCCCCTGTCGTTCCTCGACGGTTGGCGCATCCCAGGACGACCTGGTCCGCGAGGCCCCCACCATCCCGACCTTGACGCTGGGTCTGGCGGTTTTCACCGTGGTCGGCGCCGGCCTGCTGATCCACTGGCTGATTCCGGCAGTGCCACTCGCCGTTGCCTTTGCGCTGGCTGCGGTGCTCTCGCCGACCGATTTCATTGCGGTCTCTGCAATTGCCTCAAGAATGCCGATTCCGCTGCGTATGCTGCACATCCTGCAGAGGGAAGTCGCTGTTCAACGACGCCTCCCGGCTGGTGTGCATGCGCTTCGCCGTCGCGGCCGCATTTTCAGCAGTGGCCACATCACGGTGCTGGACCGCCGCAAGCTCGAGCGGAGCACGCGTCCGTGCGTGGTCGAACACGGTGGTTCACCGCACAGACAGAGATGGACATCCCTCTTAACGTCGAGCTGGATCGACTTGGCAGGACCTTACCTGTCGTCCTCGACGGGAGCCATTGCGACGCGTATCGCCAGTCTGGATCGATGCCCAAGATGCCAAAAAGTACGTGGACGTGCCGGACTCAACACACCAGCGCCAGATGGCGCTTTCAAGATGGGATAACGAGGGCGGCGCACAGCCCGGCCACTCGCAAAAGCTTGTGCCTCACGACGTGCCCGACTTTACCAACGCCGAACTGGTGCAGCTCCGTGTTCGCGTGATCGCATTGGAGAACGTGGTGATCGCCTTGCTCGCGGACGCTAACGAGCGGCAGCTCGACCACGTACGCGAAATGGCGGCTTACATTTCTCCACGGCCGGGCTACACGCAGCATCCCCTGACCCTGCACGCGGCCGACCAGATGATCCAGCTCGTCGAGCGCGCCGGTCATTTTCGCGAGGCCCCGCCTGAATCATCGCTGGACCACGCAGGCACAGCTTCTCTCCCATCGTCGTCAACGGAATAGGTACGCGCATGAAATCGGTCACCTGGGTATTACTGGCGGACAGCAGCCGCGCTCTGCTTTACAGCGTTGGCACCCAAACCAAGGTGTGGACCCTGCTCAAGGAGTACACGCACGCCGCCAGCCGCGTTTCCGAAGGCGGCTTGACCACCGACCAGCCGGGCCGCACTCACGGTTCGGTCGGGCAAGGCGCACGCTCGGCAATGGAGTCCAAGACTTCGCCGAAGGATGTCGAGTTCGAGCATTTCGCGCACGAACTCGCCGGCGCGCTCCACGACGGCCACGGCCAGAACGCCTACGACCGTATCGTGCTGGTCGCGCCGCCGCATTTTCTGGGGCTGCTGCGCAAGGCGATCGACGACACCGTGAGCAAGCTGATCGTGGAGACGTTCGACAAGGATTATCTGCATCTCAGCGAAAAGGAGATGCGTGAGCGTCTCGATCGACTGATTTGATTCGACTCACACGCCAGAACGGCGAGGATGAAACCAGCTTCTACGGATTGTCCTTGGACACGGTCCAGCGTCCGTCCGCGGACTTCAGGTAACGCTCTTTCACCCGCAGGTGCCGCCAGCCCGTCGGCCAGAACGTGATCCGGTCGGGCCGAATCTCGAACGCCCGCCATGACGGCGCGCGAGGAACGCTGTCCCAATCGAACTGCTTTCGATAGGTCTGGACGTTCTGCTTCAGCGCTTCGGGTTCGACGTCGGCCTGAGTCTGATCGGACGCCCAATGACCCAGGCTCGCGTCTCGCGGCAGCTTGCCCCACTCGGCATCCGACTCTGCTTCGGACAGGAGCACGACCTCTCCCTCGACGATCACCTCGTATTGCAGAACCCGCCAATGGAAGCAGAGTGCGGCACGGGGGTTGATCTGCATCTGCTGCCCCTTGCCGGTTTCGGTGTTGGCAAAAAGGACCAGTCCGGAGGTAGAGACGCGCACGATGCCAACCGTCCTGACTGACGGCCGCGCGTCGGCACTTGCAGTGGCCAGGGCTGCCGAGCTGGCTTCGTGGGCGCCTCGATTGCGGGCGTCCTCAATCAACTTTGCCAGTCGGCCGATGGCCGCATCGAAGATCGGATCGATGTCTGTCATGGTCAATTCGTGGACATATTCATATCAGCGTACGAGCAACACCGCGGCAGTCGAGCGATCCAGAGCACCGCTGGCGACGCTACCCAGCAGTGCGCGGTCCAGTCCTTCGGTTGCGCGAGCGCCCAGGGTCAGCACGTCCGCGCGATGTTCCTCGACGGCCTCCAGCAGGCTCGCGAGCGGGTCGCCGACACGCACCTCGGTCCTTATGGTGCAGCCGAGGCCTTCCAGTCGGGTCGCCGCAAGGTCGAGCCTGGCTTGTCCCTGCTCGCGCCGATGCACTTTGATCGCGCTCACTTCGCGGCGAAAGGGCGCCCTGACCGATGACGGGAAACGTGCCAGGGAAGACGGAACGTGTGCCGGTTCGACCACGTTGACCAGCACCACGCTGCTGCCGCGCACGGGATCGAGCGAACTCAAGAAGTCGAGCGCACGCTCGGCGTTGAGGCAGCCATCGAATCCGAGCACGAAGCGTCGCACGGCTTTCGGTGCCTCGCGCACCACCAGTACCGGACACGGTGCATGTGCGGCGATGCTGCGTGAAACGCTGCCTGCCAGGAGACGGCGAAAACTGCCGTGACCGCGCCAGCCGAGGACGATCAGGCTGGCCTTGAAGCGAGCGGCTTCGGCGAGAATCGCGACCTGCGGCGAAGAATCGATGATGACGATCTTCGGTTCCGGCCACCGCGGCGCCAATAGGCGGCGCGCCGCTTCCGCGACCGGTTCGAAATTCTTCTCCAGCGCGGCGCGGGCTTCCTTATGATCCGTCAGCCAGTCCGAATCGACCGGCAGCCAGCTTGTACGAGCGATGAGGGCGCGCACACGCGAGGACGCGGGCCAGGGAAATTTGACCGTCGTCACAAGCGCAGCTTGAGCAGCGCGTGAACCGTCGGTTGCAATCAGAATTCGGTGCTGCTTGGGTATTGCCATGTCGATCTCCGAGACAGGTCAGAATGTTCGGCGTCCGTCGCGGACCTCCGGAAGTCGTCGCGGTGCTCGTCGATAGGTTCAGCACGACCGCGCTGCCGTTCTCGCAGTGAAAAGGGTCTACACGCAACGCGCGAACCTGTCCGTCTGACGACGCACATAGGCTCGCTACAGATATGGCGAAAACAGCCAGCAAACTGAGTCGCGCAGCCGTTCGGCCAGCGAACGTGCGGCGAGATCGTGCAGCCTGAGGGGTGTCGAAGCGGCGCGTATCCCGTCGAAGTGGCGGGCAAGTTCCATGACCAGCGGCCGGTCGAAAACCTCCAGCACCAGTTCGAAGTTCAGACGCAGGCTGCGCTGGTCCATGTTGGCGGAACCGATCTGCGCGTAGTAGTCGTCGATCAGAAACAGCTTTGTGTGAGCAAACGGGGCCGGCTGGAGCCAGACACATACCTGCTGCGGCAGCAGTTGTTCCAGGAATTTTTTCGAAGCCCAATCGACGTAGCGCAGATTGCTGCGTGCGGGCAGCACGATGTGGACCTCCACGCCGCGCAAGGCCGCGGATTGCAGCGCGGCAACCAGTGCCAGGCTGGGAATGAAATACGGCGTCATGATCAGCGCGCGCTGGTGCGCATTGGCGAGTGCGCCCATCAGGATCATCACCAGCTTGTCGTCATCATCGTTGGGACCGTTGGTGATCGCGCGGCACGCCGCGTCGCCAATCACGGGCGATGACGCGGATCGCGGCAGAACCTCGCCGGTTGCGAGCCGCCAATCGCCCAAAAAGCTGTCTTCCAGTTGTTCGATGACCGGGCCGGTGACGCGGAAATGCAGATCGGCGGTGCTTCGCGCCGTGAGCGGAATAACGACATGACAATCACGGATATTCATTCCGCCGGTGAAGCCGATGCGGCCGTCCACCAGCAATAGTTTCCGGTGATTGCGCAGGTTGACGTGCAGCATCGGCGGAAACAGGCGCGGCGGCAGAAAGCGCGCGGCCGGCACGCCCTGTGCGATGAGCTGCCGCCGCGCGGGACTGGCGAAGAAGACTTCCGACATGCCGTCCACCAGCACCCGCACCTGCACACCTCGTGCATGTGCGTCGACGAGTGCCCGAACGAAGTGCTTTCCTGTCTCGCCGGCTTCAAAAATGTAGGTGCAGAGATAGATCGTCCGTTCCGCACCGGTGATCGCGTGCAGCATCGCCGGATACGCCTCGTCACCGTTGTGCAGTATTTCAACGCGATTGCCGAAACTCAGCGGCAGGCCGGTCATGGCGCCGCCAATCCGCACCAGTTCGCGCAACTCGACCGGATCCACGCCGACCACTGACAACAGCCGTGGACCGGGCTCGTCAACTGCCACACCCAGCCGCGTCGCGCCCAGTAGCTGCCGTGCGCGCTCATGCAGACGGTTGATGCCGAACAGGTAATACAGCAGCGCGCCCGCCAGCGGGAACAGCCAGCAGGTCGCGATCCAGCCCCAGGCCGAGCGCGAGTCGCGTTTGTGCAGCAGGGCGTGCGATGCAGCGGTCAGCGCGCACACTGTGTGCAGCGCCAGTAACAAGAGCTGCACCAACCCGGCGTCGGTGACGGCACTCACGGACCTGGGCCTACCCGCGCAGAAGAGTGACCGACGCGAGCGCGCCGAACACCATCAGGAAGCCCAGCCCCACGCGCATCGCCAGAGGCCGCCCACCAACGCTGAGCACGATCAGAAACTTGAACAGCAGGTTGGCGCAGTACGCGAGCGTGATGACTCGCACCGTCTCGATGGCATCGAGGCCGCCGTCCTGCAGCAGTTGCAGCGCGGATAGCGTGATCGCGTCCACGTCGGTGAGGCCGGATACCGCCGCCAGCGCGTAGACACCCTGTGCGCCGACACGGTCGTTCATCCATGCACTGGCGACGAGCACGGCGGCGAAGAGCAGGCCGAAACCGAGCGCCGCCAGCAGTTCCGTTGGATTTTTCATTTCCAGCGACGGGGCCTGCTCGCCGCGCAGCTTCCACCACGAACGCAGCGGTAACACGATACCGGCGAGCACGCCCACGCCCAGCACCGGCAGCAGTTGCGGCAGTACGCTTGTGGATACCACTGCGGCGATCAGGCACACGCGCACCAACACCACGGTATTGGCGATCAGTATCACCATCGCCGCCACCGGCACGGACATGTTATCGCCGCGTACCTGGCGCGAGAACAGCAGCGTGGTGGCCGTGCTCGACACGACGCCGCCCAGAACTCCCAGCAAGGGGATCGCGCGGTTGGGTCCGGCCACGCGCAAGGCCACATAGCCGCTGAGGCTTCCACCGACGATCAGCACCACCATCAACCAGATTCGATACGGGTTGAGCGCGCCGTAAGGACCGTAGCCCTGGTCGGGCAACACCGGCAGCACGATGAAGGTAATCACCGCGAACTGGAGAAACGACATCAGGTCCTGGCGCGACAGGCGCTGGATCACGCCGTGCAGTTCTGCCTTGAAGTACAGCAGCGCCGTGCTGATCAGCGCCAGCGCGACCGCCAGTCGCGAGTAGCCGAACCACGACAACGCGCCCAGGCTGAAGCAGAGCAGCAGCGCCACCGTGGTGGTGGTGCCCGGATCGCCGCCGGTCACGCCATGTTTCTGGTTCGCGGCGATCATCATGAGGCCCAGCACCAGCGCCGCTGCGGGGATGATCCAGACATTGCCGCTGCGCTCGCTGAGCAGCGCGCAGAGCGTGCCGAAGAGAGCGACCAGCGCGAACGTTCGCAGCCCCGCAAGCGTGCCGGGACTGCGCTCGCGTTCGAGCCCGATCAACAATCCGATACCAAGGCTGCTGGCGAAGGCCGGAATCGCCGCGAGTTCATCTGCGCTGGTCATGCTGCCGCAGCCACACCTGTGCAAACCTCGACTCTCCTGCATCCAGGGTCGCCTGGAACGGCCGTGACGACGAACCCGAGATTGCGCGCCAAACCCAGCATCGGCGCGTTGTCGGCAAGCACATCGCCATGGACTTTGCCGATGCCGCGCCTGCGCGCGATCTCCAGCAGTCGTTCCAGCAAGTGCCGACCCAAGCCCTGGCGCGCGTAGTCGTGATGCACCAGCACCGCGTACTCGGCCTCGCGGCCATCGGGATCGGCGACGAGCGTAGCCATCGCGACGATCTCGCCCGGCTCCGCGTCGTGGCTCGCGACCAAGGTCAACTCGCGGTCGTAATCCACTTGCGTCACGCGCGCGGCCATGTCGTGTGAGAAATGACGGATGGTCATGAAGTAACGCAGGCGAATTTCCTCTGGGTCGAGGCGCGCCAGGAGGCGCAGCAAGGCCGGTTCATCGCTGGGTCGCACCGCGCATACCTGGTAGCGACGACCTGCGCGCGATGTGATCTGGTGCGTGAGCGCCGCTGGATACGGGGCGAGTGCGATGCGCTGCGGTTCGGGCAAATCCTGATCGCCTATTTCGACGATGCAATCCGGCAGCACGACCCGCTTTCCATCCGCGATGGAGTCCATCACGACATCGAGGCGACGGATCAGGGGTTGATCGATCACCAGTTGTCCGATGCGGATCAGGGCCGTCGCCATCGACGTGACGGCGGCGGGCGGAGTACTCGCGCTGACACAGCCCGCGCCTTCCAGCATCCGTCGCGCCAGCAGTTCATCGAGCGGAGGCAAGCCGAATTCCGGCAAGAGTCGCGCGCCGGCAGGCTCGGTCTGCACGCTCAACACCATGCCCAATTCCGCGTGCCGTGCCGCGCGGATGCGAACTTGCAGCGTCGCCGCCGCTGGATGCTCCCTGACGGTGAGAAGGCCGTATCGCGCGAAGACTTTTGCGCCCTCTTCGCCAGACAATTGCGACAAGCCTTGCGCACAGAAGCCGAGAAGGACTTGCGCGACCGTGTCGCACTCCACGCCCAGCGGCGAATCCGCAGGCGGCGTCTGCCCCAGCATCTCGCGCGTGTCGCGGTATTGCGCGCGATAACGCACCGCCCGCACAGCTTCGTCTGCGGAAGCAAACGTGGCCAGGCGCGCGGCTGCACTGCTTTGCCGCGCGGGCTGCGCACTGTGCAGTCCGAGCCAGACCGTCAGCAGTCGTTCGCCCAGGTCGGCATTGGCGATGGCAGCGGCGATGGCAGCGGCGATGGCAGCGGCGAGGGCATGGTGCGGATGGCCGGCCATCGGGCTGTGAATCAGCAGTACCGCGCTGACTGTTGCATCCGCGAGTACCGCGCTCAGGGCAGTCACTACCTCGCTGTCTGCCGCGGTGCCCATATCCACGGCGCCGCCCGAGAAGCGCGCGTGCGGTAAGCGTTCTGCAATCTGTTGCGTCAAGTGCGCGGTCAAGATCGCAGGCTGCATGTTCTGCCGCAGCACCGCGTCGACGGCGAGTGCACAGACGCCCGAGCCGTTGCCGACGACAGCGATGCGATCACCGGACACTGAAGACAGCAACTCCAGCGCGGCGAGTCCCTCGAACAGCCCACCGAGCGTTTCGCATTCCACCAGGCCTGCGCGCCGGAACGCGGCGGACCGCACGGGATCGAAGTTGGCGGTTCCCATAGCGGAAGCGCGCCGCGTCTGTAACACCAGCACTGGCTTGACTCTCGCAGCCGCGCGCGCGGCGGACATGAATTTGCGCGCGTAGGCAATGTTGCCGACTTGCAGGACGACCGCGCGCGTTTGCGGGTCGAGCGCGGCGTAGTCGAGCAGGTCCGCCGCATCCACGTCGGCCTCGGCGCCAGTCACCGCGAGCCAGGAGAAACCGATACCGCGGCCCACCGCCCAGTCGAGCGCCGCCGCGGCCACCGACTGCGATTGCGCAATCAAGGCCACGGTCCCCGGCTGCGGGGTCGGCGCCAGGGTGCTGAAATTGAGATGGTTGCCGGTGTGAATCAGTCCCGCCGAGCGCGGACCCAGCAGACGCATCAGATGGGGCTTGGCTGCTCGCAGCACTTCGGGACCAGGTGGTGTATCGGCGGCCCACAGCAGCGTCTTGCAGCCGCGCACGCCGAGCGCTTCGACACTGGCCGCGTCGGCCCAGTCTGCGCGCATCACCACCGCCATCTCGGCGCTGATCAAATCCGCTGCGCCAGGCTTTTCTGTGATTTGCTTGCGCTGTCCCGGCGGCAGACTGCTTTCGAGATTGCTCAGCAGTTGCTGCTGGGCCGGCGACTCCGCCGCGCCAAGAATCAGCACCGACGAGGCGCGAAACAGCGCGTCCAGATTGCGCACGGTCATGCCGGCAGGTCCTCGCCGAGAAACGGCCGCAGAAATGCGCAGACGCTGCGCGCCAGCGCATCGAGGTGGTAGCCGCCCTCCAACGTCGCCACCACGCGACCCTGACAACAGGCTTCGGCGACGCCCTGGATCACCGCGCCGATCCAGCGGAAATCATCGGTGCTCAGGCGCAGATCGGCCAGCGGATCCTGCGCGTGCGCATCGAAACCGGCCGAGACCAGCAACAGTTCCGGCTGAAAACTCTCCAGCCTCGGCAGCCATTTTTCGGTGACCGCGGCGCGGAACGCGGCACTGCCGGCATGGGCGCGCAGCGGCACATCCACCAGGTTGCCTGCGTCCGGCGCGCCGGCCCAGAACGGATACAGCGGATGCTGGTAAGTCGAGCACATCAGCACCCGTGCGTCGTGCTTGAAGATGTCGGCAGTGCCGTTGCCGTAGTGCACATCGAAATCAAGAATGGCGACGCGCTTGAGCCCCTGCGCCAGCGCGTGCGCCGCGGCGACTGCGATGTTGTTGAAGAAACAGAAGCCCATCGCGTTGGCCCGCTCGGCATGATGTCCCGGCGGACGCACTGAGCAGAATGCCAGCCCCGCTTCGTCGCTCAGCACGCGATCCACCGCGAGCACTCCGGCGCCTGCGGCGCGCAGTGCGGCTTCCAGCGTGTGGCGAGTCATCCGGGTATCCGGATCGATCTGAATCCCCTCGGCGCCGGGGTCGTCGGTGAGCATTCTCTTGACGTGTTGCGGGCTGTGCACGCGCTCGAGGGCTTGCACCGAAGCGCGCGGCGCTTCCGCGCGTTGTAGGAAATCGCCGATGCCGTCGGTCAGCAGGCGATCCTCGACAGCGATCAGACGCCGCGGACTCTCAGGGTGCTCCGCGCCCATGTCGTGCTGCTGGCAAGCCGCATGAGTGATCCAGGTAATGGGGCGGTAGGGGTAGGGCATGATCTGGTGCAGATCACCCTTTGGCAACAACTCGTCGCGTCGCCGATTCCAGCTCGACCATAGCGTCCTGGAGATAGTCCGATAATCGCTGCATGTGCGGCACGCTGCGCGGACACGCGAGCAGTCCGACGGAAGCCTTGATCGCGTTGAAGCGCTGAATGGGATTGGCCAGATGCGTAGCCAGATTGACCAAGGCCACTGCGACCTCATTTCCGCCATCGCACTCATCCCGCGGGATCGACACCGGCACCGTGGCGATCGGCGGCTCGTCCGGCAGTACGCGCCGAGCGGACAGATAGCGCCGCAGCGTGGTCGCACACAGCGCCAGCACCACATCGTTCGTGGCACCTCCCAGCCTGATCCCGAGCGCTCTGATCCGTGGCCTCGAGTAAGACCGTGCAGCCAAGCGACGGGATCGAGTGATGCGTCGATTGAAGGTGGAGCGCGGCGCCTGAAAGCTCGTGACCAGAGCCGGGTTTCCGGCGCGGAAGTCCTTTACCACGAGCTTGAGCGGGTTGAAGACGGCAGGCACCAGCTTCATGCCGCTCGAAGTAAGACCCAGTACCGCCTTGCATGCGCCGACACTCGGAAATTTCGGGTCCGAAGGTTTACGTTTCGGTTTCAGATCCCAGGGCGCGGGTATCCGGGTCGATGTCAAAGCGTTCGGCGACATGCCCTTCAACGTCAGACCGATCCCGGCCACGCCATCGACCATGGAGTGGTGGATTTTCGAGTAGGCCGCAATGCGACCGTCGTCCAGTCCGTCGATGAGGTAGGTGCACCACAAGGGATAAGTGCGATCCAGAGGCGTGCTGCGCTGGCGCGCAACCATCACCGGCAAATCCAGCATGCGCCCCGGCGTGGGTAGCGCCAGGTGGACGAAAAGGTGGGCGAGATCGAAGTCCGAGTCGCTGCCCCAAAACTCCAGGCCGTGCCGACTCACTAAGCGCCGGTCGAAGGGTGCGACGGCGTGAGAGGATCGATTTAGGCGTTCGGCGAGTTGAGCGCCGAAATCCCTGGACGCATTCTTGGCCGGCCGAAACAGGCCGAGGGCGCGCACATGAAAGGGTGCGTTGCGACGTTTCAGAAACAGGAACATCGTGTCGAGCGGCGACAGTCTGAGCATCGACACTTCCCGTTGAAGTCATTGCCGCTCGGGCGCGGAGCGGCGCGGTACCAGTCTGATCGCAGCAGCCAGGCTATTTCCGTGCGGCGTCGCACAGACCTCTTTTTGGGGAGCGCGCGAGCATTGGCCTACAGGTCGTTTAGACACCAGTCTTTCGGTGGACTGGCCGCTGGAGCGTATGGTTCACCTGATGCAAATGAGGTTCGATAAATGATCGCGGTCGTCGAGGCGGCAAAAGCGGGGTTGTTTCGGCGCGATCAATGGGCGCGGAACATCGTCGCCGGGCTGATCGTGGGAGTGGTTGCGCTGCCGCTGGCGATGGCCTTCGCGATCGCCTCCGGGGTCCCGCCCGAAATGGGCATTTACACCGCGATCGTCGCCGGTCTGGTGGTGTCCTTGTTCGGCGGCAGCCGCATCCAGATTGCGGGACCGACCGGTGCGTTCATCGTCATTCTTGCGGCCATCACCGCGCAGCACGGCGTCGATGGAATGCTGCTCGCCACGATGATGGCCGGGATCATCCTCGTCCTGCTCGGCGTCGCCCGGTTCGGCGGGGTTCTGCGCTTTATCCCCGATCCTGTGATCGTGGGCTTCACCGCAGGGATCGGCGTCATCATCTGGGTAGGCCAGTGGAAAGACTTCTTCGGCTTGCCCGCAGCGCAAGGGAAGCACTTTCACGAGAAGCTGCTGCATCTCGTCGAGTCACTCCCGGCTCTTCATCCTGCGACCACAGGCCTGGCGGCACTGAGTCTGGCTCTGGTGCTGGTCGGCCCGCGGTTCCCGGGCCTCAGCCGTGTGCCCGGCCCCTTGATCGCGATGATCGTGGCCACCCTCATTCAGGCCTCCTTGGGTTTAGACGGCGTGGCGAACATTGCCAGCGCCTTCGGCGGCATCCCCCAGGGCCTGCCGCACCTGAGCTTCCCGGAAGTCACGTTTGATCGGCTGGTCTCGCTGGTGCCGGCTGCGTTCACCATCGCCATGCTGGGCGCCATCGAGTCCCTGCTGTCCGCCGTCGTTGCGGACGGCATGGCCGGCACCCGACACAACTCGAATCAGGAACTCATCGGGCAGGGCATTGCCAACTTCGTCGCGCCGCTGCTGGGCGGGTTCGCGGCGACGGGGGCTATCGCCCGCACCGCCACCAACTTTCGCAACGGGGCAACGAGCCCACTGGCCGGCATCGTCCATTCGCTGACCCTGCTGGCGATCCTGTTGCTGCTGACTCCGTTGGCGGCGCAGGTGCCGCTGTGCGCGCTGGCCGCAATCCTGTTTGTCGTTGCGTGGAACATGAGCGAGGTGAAGCACTTCGTGCGGATGACCCGGACCGCCCCGCGCGCCGACGTGGTCATCCTGCTGATCACCTTCCTGCTCACCGTGTTCTCCGACCTGGTGGTCGCGGTCAACGTCGGCGTGATTCTGGCGATGATGCTGTTTCTTCGTCGCATGGCCACGTCGGTCGAAGTGCTTCGCGTCGATGCAGGCGCCATCCGATCGGAACTGCAAGGCAGCGGCCGTACAAATCTGCCTTCCGACATCCTGGTCTATTCCATCGAAGGCCCGTTCTTCTTCGGCGCGGTGGAGAACCTGGAGCGCGCACTGGCGCAGACCCACACCGACCCTCGCTGCATCGTGATCCGGCTGGGTCGCGTGCCGTTCATGGACATCACCGGCATTCAATCGCTCGAAGAGGCCGCGCAGAACCTGGAGGGACGCGGTGTGCGGGTGCTGCTCTGCGAAGCGCGACCCAATGTGCTGCGCAAGCTGGTCAGAGCCGGACTCGTCAGAAAGCGCACCGGACCTCGACGCTACTTCTCCGATGTCGGCGCCGCCTTGCGCGCTTGCGACATGCCATCGGTCTTGGAGGACTCCGGTACGGTCGGCTTATCGAACAATGACGATTCGAAATGATGCGTAGCGCCCCCGCATTGGACTTTTGTTGGGCAGCAGCAATGGCGGCGGGCTTCGATCATCAGGCGGAAAGTCAATTGATCGTCGCTACGATCGACGAATGGGAGACTTACGTGATCCGTTTTCGATTGAAAGAGCTGATTGCTGACCGCGAGTTCAAGGAAGGGAGGATCATCACGCTCGCGGAGATTGCGCTGGAAACAGGCATTCATCGGGCGACACTTTCGAAGATCGCCAACGCGCGTGGATATAACAGCGGGACCGACAACATTGATCGACTGTGTGCTTACTTCGGATGCGCGGTGTCTGGTGAGATGGAGTTGATTCCGAACAAAAAGAAATAAACGAGCGCGAGCTCCGGAGTGACCGACGGTCATTTGAGTCGCCCGATCCGTGGTGGTGGGCCATCGTTGGGCTATGGATGGGCCATGGGGTGCCGATGGCACTCGCGGCGAAGAGACTCGAGGCTGATGGTTTCGCTTCGTCGGAAAATCGGTCGGGGCGAAAATCCCTGCACGCGCAAATATTTATTGGATGCCCGTTGCGGCATTTCGGACCGCCCCATATACTGGTCGTCTGTCTGGTGCGGGGTGGAGCAGTCTGGCAGCTCGTCGGGCTCATAACCCGAAGGTCGTAGGTTCGAATCCTGCCCCCGCTACCAATTAAACGGTTGGAACCAGGCCCCGCGCGGGCCTTTTTTTGTTTGTTTTTTTGGAGTTGTGTGGGTGTTGCAGGATCGTCTGATATCGCTGATCGAGCCGCTGGTCGAATCTCTCGGCTACGAGCTTCTGCTGCTCGAATACGGCCCTCAGGGTCGTTCGGCCTTGCTGCGTCTATTCCTGGATGCGGCCGACGGCGTCACCTTGGGCGATTGCGAGCGGGTCAGCCGAGAAGTCGCGGCGCTGCTCGATGTAGAGGATCCGATTCGCACCGCGTACCAGCTCGAAGTGTCGTCGCCTGGCTTGGATCGGCCGCTGGCGAAGCCGGAGCATTTCGAGCGATTTGCGGGCAAGAAGGCCAAGGTCGAGCTGGCGGCGCCGCTAAATGGCCAGAAGAAGTTTGTAGGAACGATTTGCGGGACGTCGACGGAAGGAGTGCGGCTGGCGGTGGAAAAGGGTGAGGTCGAACTGGCCTTCTCGTCCATCCAGAAGGCGCGACTGGTTCCGGATTATTCAATTAGAACGGCCGAGGGTGAGGCGTGAGCAAGAACATTCTGTTGATGGCCGATGTGGTCTCGAACGAGAAAGGCGTGGACAAGGACACGATCTTCCTGGCGCTGGAAGCGGCGCTGGCGTCTGCGACCAAGGAAAGCTATGGCGAGGAGTCCGACGTAAGAGTCTCCATCGACCGCCAGACCGGCGACTACGAGTCCTTCCGTCGCTGGACGGTGCTGGAAGACGACAGCGAGGAGTTCGAGTTCCCCGAACGCCAGATCAAGCTGACCTACGCGCTTAAAGATCACCCCAACATCCAGCCGGGCGAGGTGATCGAGCAGAAGATCGCGTCGGTGGATTTCGGACGCATCGGTGCGCAGCGCGCCAAGCAGGTGATCGTGCAGAAGGTGCGCGACGCTGAGCGCGCGCAGATCGTGGACGCCTACAAGAATCGCGTCGGCGAATTGCTGACCGGGCTCATCAAGCGGCTGGAACGTGGAGCGGTGATCGTCGATCTGGGCGGCAACGCCGAGGCGATCATTCCGCGCGAGCACCTGATTCCGCGTGAGCCGGCGCGTCCGGGCGATCGCATTCGCGGGTACTTGTACGAGGTGAGTCCGCAGATTCGCGGGCCGCAGTTGTTCATGTCGCGCACGCAGCCCAAGTACCTGATGGAGCTGTTCAAGCTCGAGGTGCCCGAGATTGCGCAGGGCCTGATCGAGTTGAAGGGCGCGGCACGCGATCCGGGTCTGCGCGCGAAGATCGCGGTGCAGGCCAAGGACAAGCGTATCGATCCGGTCGGTGCTTGCGTCGGCATGCGTGGTTCTCGCGTGCAGAGCGTGTCCAACGAACTGGCCGGCGAGCGCGTCGATATCGTGCCTTGGGACGACAACCCGGCACAGTTCGTCATCAACGCGATGGCGCCGGCCGAGGTCGAGAACGTCGTCATCGACGAGGAAGCGCACGCGATGTCCATCGGCGTCGCCGAAGACAAGCTGGCACAGGCCATCGGTCGCGGCGGGCAGAACGTGCGCCTGGCCTCCGAGCTGACCGGCTGGGTGCTCAACGTCATGACCACCGGCGATCTGGAGTCCAAGAAGGACGAAGAAAATCGTGGCGTGCTGGAAATGTTCATGCGCGACCTGGACGTGGACGCCGAAGTCGCCAGTGTGCTGGTGGATGAGGGCTTCACCACGCTCGAAGAAGTGGCTTACGTTCCGGCCGACGAGCTGCTGCACATCGAGGAATTCGACGAGGCTATCGTCGAGGAGCTGCGTAATCGCGCCCAGGACGTGCTGCTGACCAAGGCCATCGCCAAGGCCGAACACGCGGTGGACGTGGCGCCCGCGCAAGATCTGCTTGAGGTCGAAGGCATGACCGAAGAGCTGGCCTACAGCCTGGCCGAAGCCGGGATCGTGACCGCCGAAAATCTGGCCGATCTGGCCACCGACGAATTGCTGGAACTGATCGATACGGACGAACAAGATGCCCAGGCCCTGATTATGGCCGCACGGCAGAAGGTCTACGCCTGAACGACTCCCGCCCCTTATCGATACACGCCTCCATGTCCACGGTCACAGTCCAGAATTTTGCCGAAGAACTCAAGCGGCCGGTGGCTGAGCTTCTGACTCAGTTGCACGAGGCGGGAGTCGTGGCCGAAGACGCCAAGTCGCCGCTGTCATCGGCCGACAAGATGGCGCTGCTCACTTATCTGCGGCAGAAAACCCGCGCGCCCATGGGCACCGTCAGCGGCACCGGCGCGGTGAACCCGAACCGCATCACGCTCAAGCGCAAGGAAACTTCCGAGCTGAAGCTGAGCGGCGGTCGCGGCCTGCCGACGAAGACCGTGAGTGTCGAGGTTCGCAAGAAGCGCGTGTTCAGTCCGGTGCCGATGATGGGCCGACCGCAGGCGCCGGAGGTCGAGGCTGAGGCTGAATTCGAGGAATCGGTCGAGGCGCCGACGCCGGTTCAAATCACGAGCCCGGCTCCTGTTGAGCTGGTGGTCGAGGCAGCCGCAGTTTCGGCCGAGGAGACCGCCGAGCAGCATGCGGCCGCTCGTGCGGAAGACGAAGCCCGTGCCGCGGCGGAAGCCGAAGCACGGCGTCATCGCGAGGAAGCAGAACTCAAGCTGCGCGAAGAAGCCGAGACCAAGACTCGTGCGGCGGCCGAAGCCGTCGAGCAGACCCGCCGCGAGCACGAAGACAAGCTCAAGAACGATCCGATCTACCGCGCCAAGATGGAAGCGGAAAGCTCGCGCCGTCGTGCTGCCGAGAATCTGCGGCGTTCGGCCGTTGCGCGTGATGCGCAGCCGGTGCCTGTCGTGGTTGTTGCACCCGCGGCGACGGCTACGAAGAAAGCGGCGGCCCCTGCGGCGGCCCCGGCCCCGGCATCCGACAACAAGGGCGATCGCGATCGCGGCCGTGGCCATGGACGCCAGGAGCTGCATGTCGCCGAAGGCAAGGGCGGCAAGCGCGACAAGAAGAAGCGCAAACCCAGCGGCCAGGTGCGGGTGGACAACGCGCACCAGTTCGAGCGCCCGGTTGCCCCGGTCGTGCGAGAGGTCGAGGTGCCGGAAGGTATCACCGTGGCGGATCTCGCCAATCGCATGGCGGTGAAGGCCACCGAACTCATCAAGGTCATGATGAAGAGCGGCGTCATGGCGACCATCAACCAGATGCTCGACCAGGACACTGCGGTGCTGATGGTCGAGGAACTCGGCCACAAGGCCAAGATCGTCAAGGGCACCGAATTCGAAGAGGGCCTGATCCAGGCCGTCGAAGGCGAAAAGCATAACGTGCCGCAGGAGACGCGTCCGCCGGTCGTGACCATCATGGGCCACGTCGATCACGGCAAGACCTCCCTGCTCGATTACATTCGCAAGACCCGCGTTGCCGCGGGCGAGGCCGGTGGCATTACGCAGCACATCGGCGCGTACCACGTGAAGACCGACAAGGGTGTCGTGACCTTCCTCGACACGCCCGGTCACGCGGCCTTCACCCGCATGCGTGCGCGCGGCGCGCAAGTCACCGACATCGTGATTCTGGTCGTAGCCGGCGACGACGGCGTGATGCCGCAGACGCGCGAAGCCATTCAGCACGCTCGCGCGGCCGGAGCGCCAATCGTGGTGGCCGTCACCAAGATCGACAAGCCATCCGCCGACCTGCTGCGCGTCAAGAATGAGTTGTTGAAGGAAGAAGTCGTGGCCGAAGATTTCGGCGGTGATATTCAGGTCGTGGGCGTGTCCTCGGTGAACGGGCAGGGCATCGACGAACTGCTTGACGCCATCCTGCTGCAAGCCGAAGTGCTCGAACTGACCGCCGCCATCGACGTTCCGGCGCGTGGTCAGGTCGTGGAGTCGTCCATCGAAAAGGGCCGTGGCCCGGTGGCAACCGTGCTGGTTCGCGCCGGCACCTTGCGGCAGGGCGACGTGATTCTCACCGGGCCGCATTTCGGCAGAGTGCGCGCGATGTTCGACGAAGCCGGCAAGCCAGTGAAGGAAGCCGGCCCCTCGATTCCGGTGCAGGTGCTGGGACTGTCCGGCGTGCCCTCGGCCGGCGACGACATCGTGGTCGTCGCGGACGAGCGCAAGGCGCGCGAGCTGGCCATCCTGCGCGAGACCAAGCTGCGCGATCGCAAGATGGAGCAGTCACAGACCGTGCGCATGGACCAGATTTTTGCGCGCATGGGCGAGAACGAAGGCGACGTCAAGCAGCTCAACCTGATGATCAAGGCCGACGTGCAGGGTTCGGCCGAAGCGATCACCGAAACGCTGCGCAAGCTGCCCAGCGCCGAGGTTCGCGTCAACGTGCTGTCTTCGACCATCGGCGGCATCAGCGAGTCCGACGTGGACCTCGCGCTGGCGTCCAAGGCCATCATCATCGGCTTCAACGTGCGCGCCGACAGCGTGGCGCGCAAGCGTATCCAGGATACCGGCCTCGATGTGCGCTACTACTCGATCATCTACCAGGTGATCGACGACGTGACGGCCGCCATTGCCGGCCTGCTCGGCACCGAGATGCGCGAGCAGATCGTCGGCATCGCCCAGGTTAGAGACGTGTTCCGCAGCTCCAAGCTCGGCAACATCGCCGGCTGCCTGGTGATGGAAGGGTCGGTGCAGAAGAACCTGCCGATCCGCGTCCTGCGCAGCCAGACCGTTGTCTACGAAGGTGTGCTGGAATCACTGCGGCGCTTCAAGGACGACGTGCAGAAAGTCGAGGCCGGCACCGAGTGCGGCATCGGCGTGAAGAACTACAACGACATCAAGCCGGGCGACCAGATCGAGTGCTTCGACCGGGTGGAAGTGCGGCGTACGGTGAAGGCGGAAGCCTAAGAGCTAACGGCTGCTTTTCATGAAAGAGTTTCCACGCAAGCTGCGCATCAACAGCGAGGTGCAGCGCGAGTTGTCGGAGCTGATTGCCGACGTGTTGACCGATCCGCGCATCGACGGGGTTTCGATCACGCAGGTCGATGTGGCTCCCGATCTGCGTAATGCCACGATACTCATCAGCTCGCTGAAATCAGACGAAGAGCTGGCGAAGTCCGTGACGGCGCTGAATCACGCCGGGCCGCTGCTGCGAAAGTATCTGGGAGCTAGCCTACGTCTTCGCTGCACGCCACAACTGCATTTCCGTGCCGATGCGCAGCTTCGTCAGGCCGACCGGTTGACTCAGTTGATTCGCGACGCGGTCCAGGTGGATCAGGCCAACGCGCTTGATCGCAAGGAGAGCTGAGTCATTTCGTCGCTGAAGACTGCGCGGCGGGACATCGACGGAATCGTGTTGCTGGACAAGCCGCTGGGCGTCAGTTCCAACCGCGCCTTGCAGCAGGTGCGCAATCTTTTTCGCGCGAACAAGGCCGGGCATACCGGCAGCCTGGACCCGCTCGCGACCGGCATGCTGCCGATCTGCCTGGGTGAGGCGACCAAGCTCTGCGGGTTGCTGCTGGATTCGGACAAGACGTACGAGGCGACCCTGACACTCGGTCAGCGAACCTCGACTGGCGATGCGGAGGGCGAAGTTGTCGCCACTTCCGATCCGCAGGGCCTGGATCTCGCGGCCTTCGAGGCTGTGAGACCCCGGTTCCTCGGGCTGATCGAGCAGATTCCGCCGATGTACTCGGCGCTCAAGCATCAGGGTCAGCGTCTCTACCAGTTGGCGCGGGCAGGGGAAGAGGTCGAGCGTCAGCCTCGCGCGGTGACGATTCATCGGCTGGAACTGTTGTCGTTGATCGACGGCAGGCTGAGTATTTCAGTGTCCTGCTCGAAAGGAACGTACATCAGGACTCTGGCAGAAGACCTGGCGTCTGCCGTCGGTCAATGTGCGCACTTGAGTGCGCTGCGCCGAACGGAAGTGAGTCCTTTCAACCAGATGCGGATGTGGTCGATGGATGAGCTGGAACAGATCGACGGAGATCAGTTAAAGGCGACCCTGCTGCCCCTTGCAACAGCAACCCGTAGCTGGCTCGAAGTGCGATTGCCGGCTGAGCCCTTGTCCCGACTGGGAAAGGGTCAGACGTTCCAGCTCGATCCAGAAGGCGCAGCGGGCCGTGAAAAAATCACCGGACAGGTCGCGGTTCTGGACGAGCAGGGTGTACTCAAGGCCATCGCCGAACTTGACGCAGACCAGCGCCTGATCCCTCGTCGCTGGCTGGGCGGACGCAGTTTCGCTTGAGGCATGTGGCGCCGGCCGTTAGAATAGGGAGCTTTGTAATGACATCAATCAGAAGGCTTGGAGTGTTTCGATGACTCTTTCGGTAGAACAGACGCGCGCGGTGGTCGAGAAGAACGCCCGCGGCAAGAACGACACGGGTTCGCCCGAGGTACAAGTTGCCCTGCTCTCGGCCCGCATCGCGGACCTGAGCGGCCACTTCGAGAAACATTCCAAGGACCACCATTCGCGTCGGGGTCTGCTCAAGATGGTCAACCAGCGGCGCAGCCTGCTGGATTACCTGAAGCGCAAGGACGAAACGCGCTACACCCAGTTGATCGCTCAACTCGGACTGCGCCGCTAAGCCGCCCCCGCGCCACCCCGCGAAGTAAAAGGCTACTTCGCGGGAACCCCGGGTAAGCGACGCGTTTCGTTTTCAAGCCTTCATTCTTTTTCGCCTGAGCGAGCTTCGATCAATGGGAATTCCTGCCTTTCCTGCTACTCCCGTCACGCAATCCTTCCAGTACGGCTCCCATACCGTCACGTTTGAGACCGGGCACATCGCCCGCCAGGCGACCGCTGCCGTCATCGTTCGAGCGGACGACACCGTGGTGATGGTCACTGTCGTCGGCAAGCGCGACGCCAAGCCGGGTCAGGACTTCTTTCCGCTGACCGTGGATTACATGGAGCGCACCTACGCCGGCGGACGTATCCCGGGCGGGTTCTTCAAGCGTGAAGGCCGTCCCAGCGAACGCGAGACACTGACGTCGCGACTCATCGATCGACCGCTGCGCCCGCTATTCCCGGAAGGCTTCCTCAACGAAGTGCAGATTGTCGCGACCGTGCTGTCGCTCAATCCCGAAGTGAACGCCGACATTCCCGCCATGCTGGGCGCGTCAGCCGCCGTGGCTCTGTCCGGCCTGCCGTTCAACGGACCCATCGCCGCCGCCAAGGTTGGCTACGCCGATGGCCAATACATCCTGAATCCGACCGTTGCCCAGCAGGCGACGTCCGAGCTTGAACTGGTGGTCGCCGGCACGAGCGACGCCGTGATGATGGTGGAATCCGAAGCCAAGCAGCTCTCCGAAGAAGTGATGCTCGGCGCCGTGCTGTTCGGCCACGAGCAGATGCAGGTCGCGATCAAGGCGATCAACGACCTGGTCACGGCCGCGGGCAAGCCGAAGTGGGACTGGAAGCCGGTCGCTGTGCTGAGCGGGCTCGACGAGGCCGTTGCGGCCTGTCGCGGCGAAGTCGTGGACGCCTACGCCGTGGCCGACAAGCAGGCGCGACAGGACGCAGTGGCCGCAGTCCGCGGCAAACTGGTCGAGTCGCTTTGCAGCGGCGAGACGCCGAAGTTCCCGGCAGACAAGGTCAAGACCGCGTTCCACGACCTGGAAGCTGTGGTGGTCCGCAACCGTATCCTCGACGGTCTCCCCCGCATCGACGGCCGCGACACCCGCACCGTTCGCCCCATCAGCATCAGCGCCGGTGTTCTGCCGCGCACTCACGGTTCGGCCATCTTCACCCGCGGCGAAACGCAGGTGCTGGCGGTGACGACCCTGGGCACGGGCAAGGACGCGCAGTTGATCGACGCGATGGAAGGCGAGTGGCGCGAGCCCTTCATGCTCAACTACAACTTCCCCCCGTACAGCGTGGGCGAAACCGGGCGCCTCAACGCGCCGAAGCGTCGCGAGATCGGCCACGGCCGTCTGGCCAAGCGCGGCCTCGCCGGCGTCATGCCGGATCTGGACAAGGAATTTCCGTACGTGGTTCGCGTGGTCGCCGAGACCACCGAGTCGAACGGCTCTTCCTCGATGGCCTCGGTGTGCAGCTCCTGTCTGTCGATGATGGATGCCGGCGTTCCGCTGAAGGCGCCGGTTGCCGGCGTGGCCATGGGCCTGATTCTGGAAGGCACCAAGTTCGCCGTGCTCACCGACATCCTCGGCGACGAGGATCATCTGGGTGACATGGATTTCAAGGTGGCCGGATCGCGTGCCGGCATCACCGCGTTGCAGATGGACATCAAGATCACCGGCGTCAACGCCGACATCATGAAGCTGGCGCTGACGCAGGCCAAAGCCGGGCGCCTACACATCCTGGATCAGATGGACCAAGTGCTGCCGGCACCGCGCTCGGAGATGTCGTCCTGGGCGCCGCGCATCACCACCATCAAGATTCACCCGGACAAGATTCGCGAAGTCATCGGCAAGGGCGGCATCACCATCCGCGCGATCACCGAGGAAACGGGCTGCTCGATCGACATCGACGACGACGGCACGATCAAGATTGCTGCCGTGGACAAGTCGCAGGCGCAGGCCGCGATTGATCGCATCCACATGCTGACGCGCGACGTCGAGGTCGGCGCCATCTATGAGGGCAAGGTCGCCAAGCTGATGGATTTCGGTGCGTTCGTGACCATTTCCCCGGGTAAGGATGGCCTCGTGCACATCTCGCAGCTCGCCGACAAGCGCGTCGAGAAAGTCGAGGACGTGGTAAAGGAAGGCCAGACCGTGCGGGTCAAGGTGCTCGAAGTGGACAAGCAGGGCCGTATCCGTCTGTCGATGAAGGCGGTGGACGTGGCCTGACGACGGATTGTTGCGTAAAGGGCTTGTCCGAATCTTGTATATGAGACCTAGTTCACGCAGAATTCCGGAATGACGTAGCGCGCGATCCTGGGGCAAAGAACCCTGGGACGCGGGCAAAAAATACCCCCGACAAGACGGGGGTGAGGTGTTAGAAAGGCACAAGGCCCTTCTGGAGGAGACTGAGAGCTGAAACCTCGGAGCGCTACAGGCGCTCTCTTTTTGCTCCAGCTTTGTTGCAGTGCAGTATAAAATTGCTTGACCACGTCGTCAAGCAAGACGCCATATTATTTCATATTAAACAATGAGATGAAATATTTCTAGCCGCTCTGTAATGCGTTTTCCATGCGTTAGCCTAGCTTTCGCCTTCTTCCCCACGCACCGGCTTGCCCAGCTTTGAGCGGGACAGATTCTTTAGGAATTCCTTGCGGATCAACCGCCAGATCGGAACCTGCCGCTCGGCCAGATCCTTGAGCGCGTGCAGCGGTTGCTGGGCCTGATCGAGCTTCTGCCGGAGCTGCTCGGTGAAATTGCCCTGTTGCTGCATGAACAATTGTATGGACAGTTCAAGGTAACGGCTGATGCTGGTCTGCATCGGGTCGCCGTAAAACCGGATGATGAAAGTCAGCAGTTGCGTCGTGAAAATCGGATCGCCGCCTTCTTCCTGTTCGGAAATCACCTGGAGCAAGATGCTGCGGGTGATGTCTTCGCGAGTCCGCTTGTCTTCCACCCGGAAGCGCACGTTCTGCAATACCAACTGGCGCACCTCTTCCAGCGTGATGTAACGGCTGACCTCCGTGTCGTACAAACGGCGGTTCGGATACTTCTTGATGACGCGCAGATCGCTCATGCTCACGGCCATGTTGCAGTGCGCCAAGAATGACAGATTCTGCCGTCTGCAATACAGGCTTACGTCATTTTTACCGGATGAGCGGGGACAAGTTCCGGACTCCACGTCGCGACGGCGTGGGCCAGGATTTCGGCGGCGTCCATGCGTTCCGCGTCTGGGCCAGGAGTCTGCCCGAGACACCGGAGCGCGCGGACGAGGTTGACCGCGGCCTGTAAGGGCTCGATTCCCATCGCGCCATCCCGTTTGCTCAGTTTCTTGCCGGTGTCGTCCACGATCAGAGGTAGGTGACGGTACTGCGGGATAAAGCCGCCGAGACTTTTCAGCAGGCTGATCTGGCGGAATGTCGACGTCACCAGATCCGCACCCCGCACCACCTCGGTAATTCCCTGGCTGCCCTCGTCCACGGCGCAGGCCAGTTGGTAGGCGTATTGGCCGTCGCGGCGTAGAACCACGAAATCTCCGGAATCGAGTTCAGGCAGGCGAAATCGCAAGGCCGCATCGACCTCGGGATACCCGGCGTCGCGACAGTAACCGGGATATTCCGATTCCTTTCCAGCTTCCCCGGCCGCTTGTAACTGTGCGCGTGTACACGTGCAGGCGTACAGCCGACCGTTGTCGCGAAGCCGATCGAGCGCCGCCTTGTATTCCGCTTCGTGCTCGCTTTGCCGGCGAGGGCTGCCATCCCAGAGAAGTCCGTGACCCTCCAACTGCCGCAGAATCGTGGATTCCGCGCCGGGCACGACCCGGGGCCGATCCAGGTCGTCGATCCGGAGTCGCCATGACCCGCCCGCAGCACGGGCACAGAGAAAACTACCGAGCGCCGTTACCAGCGACCCGAAGTGCAGCGGCCCGGAAGGCGTGGGTGCGAAGCGGCCGACGTACGGCGACATACAGACGAAAGGGCGTGGGAAAGGCCCTGGACGGTCGCAAAACGGGCCGCAAAAAGCAACGCCAAACAATCAATTACACACAGAACGCGTTACACTGTCCTTGTCGCAACCCTGCCCCAGTGTCAATGCCCGATCCCGCTAAACCCGACCTTTGCCCCGTTTCAGTTTCGACAAAGGTCTCGCCGTGAGTCTCAAAGCGCTGCTGCTGGATGTAGACGGCACCCTCGCAGACACCGAGCGCCACGGTCACCGGCCCGCTTACAACCGCGCGTTCCGCAAGCTGGGCTTGGGTTTTCGCTGGGGGCCTCGGCTCTATCGAAAGTTGCTCGAACAGCCCGGTGGGAAGGAACGTCTGCTGCATTACGTCGGTCATTACCAGCCTGACCTCGGTGAGCACGCAGCCGCTTATGCCCGGGACCCGCAGGGCTGGGTCAGCGAAGTGCATCGTCTGAAGTCCCGCTACTTTCACGGCTACCTGCGCAAGGGGAAAGTCCCGTTGCGGCCCGGCGTCGCACGCCTGATTCGCGATGCCGATGCGGCCGGATTGCACGTGGCCCTGGTCAGCAACGCGAGCCGCGCCAGCCTGAATCCGGTGCTGCGCTACGGTTTGGGCGAGGAGTTGGCCACTCGCATCGACCTGATCGTCAGCGGCGAAGACGTTCTGAGAAAGAAACCCTGGCCCGATACCTATCTCCTGGCGCTTTCCAAGCTGGGCCTGGGGGCAAACGAGTGCGTTGCGCTGGAAGATTCCGCGATGGGTCTGCGCGCGGCGGTTGCGGCTGGCGTGCCCACCATCGTGACCACCAACGCGAACACCGAGGGCGAAGATTTTTCCGCCGCCTGGATGGTGCTCGACGGCTGCGGCGAGCCCGATGCGCCCGCCAAGCAGTCGCGCGGGCCGCTGGATGGTCCCTGCCTGACTCTGGACCAACTGCGCGAATTCGCGGTTTCCGGTCACCCGGCGGCCTGATTCACTCATCTCACGCGCGCGGGTCAGCACCACTTTCAACCTTGGTGACGAGCTGATTTCGGCGAGCGGGATAGTCGCTCACTATTGGGTGCATCGAAAATATTTCCTTGGAATCTTCATCGATCTGGCGCTAGTCTCGCGGCTCCAACCCCGCCAGCCAGTTGAAGGAGAGCAAGCCATGGGACTCAAAGGATCCAAGACCGAAGGAAATCTGAAGGCTGCATTCGCCGGTGAATCGCAAGCCAACCGTCGTTACCTGTACTTCGCACAGAAGGCCGATGTCGAGGGCTACAACGACGTTGCCGCGGTATTCCGTTCCACCGCGGAAGGCGAAACCGGCCACGCGCACGGACACCTCGAATATCTCGAAGCTTGCGGCGACCCCGCCACCGGCTTGCCGATCGGTTCCACCAGCGACAACCTCAAGGCCGCCATCGCCGGCGAGACGCACGAGTACACCGACATGTACCCGGGCATGGCCAAGACCGCGCGCGACGAGAATCACGACGAAGTCGCCGACTGGTTCGAGACCCTGGCCAAGGCCGAGCGCTCGCACGCCAACCGCTTCACCAAGGCGCTCGGCGAACTCGCCTGAGTCGGGTTGGAATCGGTTTCATCACTGCGCCGGGCTAGTCCCGGCGCAGTGCATTTGGGAGACCCCCGATGAGTGCACCTGTCCCCAAGGCGGGCGAGGGCGGGTTGGCAGCGCCCAAGCGTCATCCACTGGACTGGAAATCAGAGGCCTTCTACGACGAAGCGCCGCTGTTCAAGGAACTGGAGCGCGTCTACGACATCTGCCACGGCTGCCGGCGCTGCGTGAGCCTGTGCCAGTCTTTTCCGGTGCTGTTCGACCTGGTGGACAACTCACCCACGATGGAAGTGGACGGCATCGCCAAGCCGGACTACTGGAAGGTGGTAGACCAATGTTACCTGTGCGATCTGTGCTACCAGACCAAGTGTCCGTACGTGCCGCCGCACCCGTGGAACGTGGATTTTCCGCACCTGATGCTTCGCGCCAAAGCCGTCCAGTTCAAGAAGGGTGAAGTAGGCCCCGCGCGCAAGCTGCTGACCAACACGCGCGCCATCGGTGGGCTGGCGAGTATTCCCGTGGTGACGGAAACCGTGAACGCGGCCAATCGCAGCCCGACCCTGCGCAAGCTGGTGAAGAGCCTGCTGGGTGTGCACCCGGACGCGCACGTCCCCACCTATCACAGCCGCACCGCGCACGATCTGGTGAACGTGCTGGCGCCATCCACTACGGCAGTGCCGCGCAAGGCTGGCCCCACGCGCGGTCGCGTGGCCGTGTTCGTGACCTGTTACGGCGAATACAACATGCCGAACGTGGTCGATGACCTCGTTCGCGTGCTGCGCCACAACGATCTGGAAGTGAAGCTGATCGAGCAGGAAAAATGCTGCGGCATGCCCAAGCTCGAACTGGGCGATCTCGAATCGGTACAGCGCTACAAGGAATTCAACCTCCCGATTCTCGCGAAAGCCGTGCGCGAAGGCTGGGATCTGATGGCCCCCATTCCGTCCTGCGTGTTGATGTTCCGCCAGGAGATTCCGCTGATGTTCCCGAACGATGCGGAAGTGCAGGAGGTCAAGGCCCACATTTTCGACCCCTTCGAATATCTGATGCATCAGCACAAGGCCGGCTGGCTCAAGACCGATTTCAGCCAGCCACTGGGCAAACTGGCCTACCACGCGCCCTGCCACCAGCGCGTGCAGAACATCGGGCCCAAGACCAAGGAATTGCTGTCGCTGATTCCGGGTACGCAGATCGAGTTCATCGAGCGTTGCTCTGGCCACGACGGCACTTACGGCGTGCGTGCGGACACGTACGAGTACGCGATGAAAATCGTGAAACCCATCGTGAACCGGGTGAACAAGGCCGAGGTCGATCACGTGACCAGCGACTGCCCGATGGCGGCGGAACACATCGCGCACGGTATGGGCAATACCAAGCCTGCGTCGCATCCCATTTCGCTGGTGCGCAAAGCTTATGGAGTATGAAGGACGCGACCATGGACAAACTCACTCTCACCGACCTGTGGAAACTCGAGGACTACGCCGAACAGCGTGCGGCGTTCAAGACGAAGGTGCTCGCTCACAAGCGTCATCGAAAGCTGCACCTGGGGAATCACTTCACCTTGCTGTTCGAGGATCGCCTGACCATCCAGTACCAGGTTCAGGAGATGCTGCGCATAGAGCGCATCTTCGAGCGCAAGGCGATCCAGGAAGAACTGGATTCCTACAACCCGCTCATTCCTGACGGACGAAACTGGAAGGCGACGTTTCTGATCGAGTACGAGATCGAAAAGGTTCGCGCAAAAAAGCTCGCCGAGCTGCGCGGACTCGAACGTGGCGTCTGGGTGCAGGTGGGCGATCTGCCGCGCAGCATTGCTTTTGCCGACGAAGACCTCGAACGCGAAAACGAAACCAAGACTTCGGCAGTGCACTTCCTGCGCTTCGAGCTGACGAATGCCGCGGTGAAGCTGCTGCGTGAAGGTATGGAACTGCGCTTCGGCGTCACCCATCCCAAGGCCAAGCTCGAAACGGTGGCCTCGGCCGAGACCCGGCGGGCGCTGATTGCCGATCTGAAGGATTGAGGTCGATCTCGACCCGTCAGCGAGGTCGCGGCGACAGGCTCTGAGCGAGCGCCCAGCCCAGCGCGGTCGACGCGCCGAGCCAGATCAGAAACGCCGACCATTGGCTGCATGATGCCAGCACCAGGCCCGGGACCAGGCTGACCCATCCAAGGAGACGCCGTTGGGAGGTCTGCAACGCTGCGCGGGGAACGGAGCCCAGACGTGAAGCTGCGCGCAGTCGCTTGGGGTCATGCAGTGCCAGCGGCGCAACGACGAGCAGGCTCGCAAGCGTGGCGCAAAGGGCCCAAAGCAAGGTCGTACTCATGCTGCGACTTCGGCCTCGTCGTCAGAAGCGGGAAGCGCCGGGGTGGTCTTCGTGGCTTTGCGCCTTGCCGACAATACACACAGCACACCGCCTAACATCAGCGCCAGGTCGAGCGATGGAATCGTGACGAGATTTCCGCCGAGTGCCGCGATCCAGCCGGGTCCGCCCGTGAGCAGACGCAGGGCCGGCAAGCCCATCAGCGCAAGGCCGGTCGTGCCCAGCAACAGCCGGCGCAAACGTTCGGGATCGTTCACGAGCAATGCGGTCACGGCGGCCGCGAAAGCCGCACAGAGAAACGCGATCGCCATAGGTGCTTCAAGCTCGATCGAGCCGTATGCGCGCCCGATGAAATAACCCCAGGGCGCCAGCGCAAGCGACAGCGGCAGGCCAAAGCCCATCCAGGTGACGGCGCGCGCCATGCGTTGCCAGGAAGACGATTCGGCGCGTCGCGTGGTCCAGAGCAGCATGCCGGTCAGTGCGACGTAGCAGCTTGCGAATCCGAGCGCGAACCAGACGGCCTTGGACAGCACGCCGGCAAAGTTGCCGAAGTGCAGCGGTCCCATCAGGTCGGACAGCGCGCCGCCGGTCGAGGGCACCAGCCCCAGGCCGGGTTTCTCCTGAAGAAATGCACCGGTCGGGCCGTCGTACACCAGGTTATGGGAGAGCAGCTCGCCATCGGCCGGGCGCGTGAACACGGTGACTCGCGCATCGGCGCGGCCGTAATGCGAAACGCTGACGAAAGCCGGTTCGGTGTGGGCGCGCTCAGCGGCGTTCGCCAGCATCGCGTCGATGCTGGCAAGCGTCGCCGGCGCGGTGTTCTCGGGTGATGGCGTGCCGACTATGGTTTCGATCAGCGCGGCCTGATCGCCACCGAAGGCCACCATCGCCATCGCAGGAATTCCCACCGAACTGGAGAAGCTGAAGAAACTGCCAGTAAACGCCAGCACAAATGCGAAGGGCAGGTTCCACGTCGCCGCAATAACGTGCGCATCGCGCCGCGCGAGCAGCGCTTCGCGAAAGCGGCGGATGGTGAACAACTCCTTCAGCAGATGCCGATGCACCAGCAGGCCGGTGACGGCGGCCACCATCATCGCCAGCCCCAGGATGCCGGTGACGAAGAATCCGTAGGGGTCTGGAAGGTGCAGGCTCACGTGCAGTTCGACCAGGAAGTCGGAGAGCGCGTTCGAGTTGTTGCGCGCAGCGATGTCTTCGCCAAAACCTTCGCGGCGGTCCAGCACTTCCAGTGTCTGCGGATGCAGGTCGAACTCCACGCCGAAGTCCAGCGGCTGTGGTTCGCCCTCCACCATGACGTGATGGTGAAAGAAGGTCTGGATACGGCCTCCCGCGTGCGGGAAGAACGACAGGTCTTCGAGAAATTTGGGATCGACGGTGCCGGCCAGTTCGCGCAGCTTCGCGTCCAGCCCAGTAGGAAACGGGGCTACCGGCTGCTGTTTCAGCGGGCTGGACCAGTCGCCGATCTCGTCGGCAAAAACTGAGATGACGCCGGTCAGGATGACGGCGTACAGCAGCAGTCCCAGCAGCACGCCGCTCCAGCCGTGAATGGCCAGCAATGTCTTCGCGCGGTCCTGTGAGAGTCGGATCATGGCGAAGTTCCCTTACCCGCAAATTCAAGACCGATCATGCCCGCGTGGAGCAGCAGCAACGCCAGCGTGACCAGCCAGGCGCGCACCAGATTGCGGTCCAGACAAGTGTAGAAAAACAGCGCCGCCCAGATCGCCGGAAACAGCACGATGGGCAGCACAATGTTGTCGATGTTCGCTGCGCCCGTGGGAATCCACAGCGCGCCACCGGCCATCACGATGGCGCTGGCGACGAAGGCGACGGGGCCGGCGAGCAGGCCGCGGGACCAGAAGCGGCCGCGTGTTCGAAGAGCGGGAACGGCCGAAGTCATCTGGTTTCCGCTGATGAATGAGCCAAAAAAACGCCGCTCCACAAGGAGCGGCGTTTCGTTCTATATCGGCCGCGATCAGTCGTCCACTTCCAGCACGACGAGGCGCGCACCCAGCGGATCGCCATTCGTCGTCATTGCGATTCGCTTGCCATCGGGCGACAGCTTCACAGCGAAGAACTGCGCGATGATGCTGGGATGCGGCAGCTCGATGATGCCGTCGCCATCCACGCCCGTGTCCAACTGACCCTCTGCGGTGAAGACGTGGGCGGACGTGATGCCTCCGAAGCGACCCACCTGGACTACGCGGTCGTCACTGAGCACGACGAGGTCGCGACCGCGCTCTTCCTTGCTGACGCTGACCCGTCCTTCGCTCTGGATCGCCTGGGCGCCGTTGTTGCCCCAAGTGCTGTCGACCGATCCGTTCGACACGCGGAACGTCACCAGATCCTGTGCAACCGTTGGCAGGAAGCCCAGGGTGGAAGGTCCGCCGCTGGCCGTTGCACCACCGTAGCCGGTCGTGACGTACGAGCCATCGCTTTGCCGACCCACCGCGTAGCACTCGGCGGCTCCTCCATCGACGACGAAGGGATTGAACACCGCGACGCCGGCCTGCGGCGGCGTCTGACCAAAACCGGTGAAGCCCGTATCGAGTTCACCGCTCTCCGTCAGCCTGAGCAGCACGATGTGGTTGCCGAGATCGTCGCCAAGATTCGCATAGCCGGCGCTGACGATGCTGCCGTCGGCTTCGACCAGACCGCGCCGGGCGTTGTCGCCGATCGTGTCCTGCACGTTGAACGTGAAGGCCTGTCCGTCGTTGAAGTCGGGGTCCACCGCGCCGGTGCTGGCCAGCACACGCGTCACGTAGCGGTCGTTGTCCACGCGCTGGGTGCCGGTAGACACCTGTGCCGCAGACCCGAAGCCGAACACCACCAGCCGCTCCACGCTGCCGCTCTTGTCGAGGCGCAAATCCCATGCGGTATCCCGCGGAAATCCCACGTGAGAGAAGCCGGTGACCGAATTCAGTTCAGGGACCGGCCACTCGTCGTTATCGGCGTTAGGCCAGCCGAACACCACTTCCAACTTGCCGTCGTCTCCAAAGCTGGTGACCAGATCTCCGGTGCCGGAAAAGCGCACCAGGAACACACTGAAACCTTCGGTACGGGGCGCGGTGAACGTGTTGTTGTCGGAGGCGGTAATCGGATCGCCGCCGTTGCCGTCGGCAACGTTGACCGACACGACCACGTCGCCATTGGCCAGTTCGACGATCCCGAAGGACTGCTCGTCGCCCCCAACCGCGACGTTTTCTTCGACCACGCCATCGCCACCGAAGGTGGTGTCGAGCGTGCCGTCGGCATTGAACCGCGCGACCACCAGCTTGCGATCTACAGGGTCGGCCGGATCGGCGGGAGGTGCGTCGCTGTGACCGGACGCGTAGATCTTACCGTTGGAGGCAAAGAGCAAGCCGCGCAGATCGTTCGCCTTATTGGTGGAGGTATCGATTGCCTTGATGATTGCGGCCGGCGCATTGTCACCGCCGCCGCCATTGCCGTCGCCACCGCAGGCGGCAAGAAGACAGACGAGTGACCCCACCGCTACGACGGGAAAGCTATTTTTGTAGTTCATAGTGCGAAAGAGAATGGTTATCATCATCGAAACCAATCCTAGATCACCTGTTAAGGCGCGGTCAAGCTTTGTTTGCGGGTGCTTCAGCCCCGCAGATGGAACTTCGAGGGAGCTAAAGGCTGACCCTCGCACCCATCTTCACGGTCAGCGGATGGGGCGATGGTGAGAATGCCGGCCTGGCCGATCCAGTAATCCTCGTTGGCGAGATTCTCCCAGGGAGAAGCGCGCCGCTTTCCCAGCCAGCGAGGTCTCATAGCGCGCGCCCACATCGAAGCGCGTCCAGCCTTCCAGCGCCAGCGTGTTGCCCTCGTCAAGAAACTGCCTGGCGTTGTGATAGACCCCGGCGTTGACGAACAGCCCAGGCACGACGCCAAGTCCGTAATCGGCAAAACAGGTTCCCGGTCAGGCGCGGCACACTGACCGGGCGCTTGCCGTCGGTGGCCGTATTGCCTTCCGTTTTCGGATCGAGGTAGGCCGTGCCGGCCACGATGTCGAGCCTGTCCAGCAGACGCCCGGTCACGGTGAACTCAATGCCGCGATGACGCTGGACGCCGTTACGCACGAACGGGCCGGGCGCTCCGGCATCGGTAAAGCGGGTGAATTCGAAAGGTTTCTCCAGCTCGAAAATGGCGGCGGTGTACGTCAGGTTCCGGTGTTCGAGCTTTGCGCCGAGCTCGATCTGTTCGGTGACCAGCGGCGCCAGCAGATCGCCGCGATTGCTCGCCTTGTCCGGTGCCGTCCCGCCCTGTTCGAGGCCTTCGGAATAGTTGGCATACAGCAAGGCACCGGCAACCGGTTCGAACACGAGCGCGGCGGTCGGCGAAGTCCTGGAAACGCTGGGTGCCGCCATGCGCGCGCCGCCGCCGAATTGTCCGCCTCATACTTGGCGTGACGCGCCGCCAGCAGCACCGACCAGCGCCCGGTCAGGTCAACGATGTCGCTAAGCAGCACGTTGGAACCGTGCGACTTTCCGGTCGAAGCTGTCGAAAGTCTCCGACAGGCCGACGTGTCACGGCAGGCCGTCGTAGAGATACCCGTCCGTGCCCACCGCGAATCCGCACAGGGAGAAAAATCCGATGGCGACGTTGCCCACGTTCGCCGCGGGAATGTTCTTGAGGTAGTCGGTGTACCGCGTGGACTGCTGGATTTCCAGCAGATGCTGGGTCCCCACGTTGACCGAGTACGGCGCCTCGATCAGCGGCAATTCGCCTAGCACGCCTGCGGTCGCATCTTTCGCGGCGACCCAGTCATCCGGACGTGCGCCCTCGACTTTCACCGCGTCGAGCACCACGGGTTTTTCTTCGTTCGCGGCAGATTCGTCAGCCGCATGAATCGGTGTGTGAACGAACAACGCCAAGCTCAGTGCCGCCCCCGGCACGTAGATTCTTTTCACCGTGAAGCTCCCTTTAGATTTACAAAGCGCGGGGGGCTGGCGATGGCTGGCTGGGCGCGTAATGAAGCGGCAGTCTCTGCCGCAGAAAAAATCGACTCGGAATCAGAGTGAATACTTGACCGACAGCAGCGCTGCCGTGGGCGAGCCGAATTGTGCGTAGGCGCCAGGCCGGTCCGCGCCCTCGATGTAGGTCTCGTCCGTGAGGTTGCGCACCACTAGGTTGATCTCGACATGCTTGAAGCCCTTGTACGAGGCGTGCAGGTCCACGCGCTCGTAGCCGGGAATGGTGCCGCGCTGGAAGCCGATGCCGCGATCGTCGATGGCAAACACCGAGGCGCCGAAACCCAGCCCCTTCAACGCGCCGGTTTGCAGCTCGTAAACCGAGAACATGGCGAACTGCCAGTCCGCCGTGCCGCCCGGGTTGGTGCCGAACAGGGGATCGAGGTCGTTCTCGTAGGCCGAGTCGAGCTGGTTGAAGGCCAGGCTCACGTCCCAGCCCGGCAGCGGCCGGCCGTTGACTTCGACCTCGAAGCCGTCGGAGCGCTGCAAGCCGCTGGAGATGGAGAACGGTTCTATTTCGTCGTTGGGGTCGTCCTCGACGCTGGTCGGAATCTTGTCGCGGTCGACGCGGTACACGGCGGCGTTGACGCCGAGCTTGCCGTCGAACCATTCGGTCTTCGCGCCCAGCTCGTAGATTTCGCCGGTCTCGGGGTCGAGCAGTTCTCCGCTCAGGCCCGAGGTGAATACCGGCTGGAACGACTGCGCGTACAAGGTGTAGACCGACACCTGCTTGGTCAGGTCGTAGGTCAGGCCGATGCGCCCGGTGACGTCGTCCACTTCCTTTTCCTGTCGCGGAGTGGCTTCAGCGACGGGGTGAAAAGGCGTGGTTCTCAGATCGGCCTTGTCGTAGCGCACGCCCAGCAGCACGGCAAGGCGCTCGGTGGGACGCACCTGGGCCTGCGCAAACGCGCCCCGGCTGACCGGTGCGCCCTCCGTGGCGAAACCGGGTGTGAGCGTTTCCCGATCCGGCAAGGGGAAATCGCGGTCGTAGATATTGGCCGCCAGGTACTCGGTGTAGGCGCCGCGGCGCGAATACTGGTTCTCGTTGTGGTCCACGCCGAACGCCGCCTTGGCCTCGCGCCCGAACAAATCGAAGCGACCTGACAACTGTAGTTCTCCGGACCAGATATCGCGATCGATGGCGAAATCATTGCCCAGGACAGCGGTATCGCCACGCCGCTCGACCACGTCTGGTGTGGACGGGTCATCGCCGATTGCGGGCAGGCCGTAGGCGTAGGCATCGGTGCGGATCGGCGTGTCGATGTTGCTGGAGCTAAGCCTGAGTGTGGCCAGCCACTTGTCGCCGAGCTGCTGATCGAGCTGCGCGGTAGCGGAAAAAATTTCCCAGGTGTAGGGATCCTTCGTGACCACGCCGTTGTACTGTCTGCGGCTGACGTTGAGCGGTTCGAACCCGGTGCCCTTGCGTCGCAAGGGCACGCCCGTGTTCGCGACGATGTCCTCGCTTTGGTAGAGCGTCTGCAACAACAGGCGCGTGGACGCGGTCAGGTCCAGGTCCAGGCTCGGGGCGAGCACGGTGCGCTGCGTTTCCGGCCCGCGCACGAAGGAGCCCGAGTCCTCGTAAACCGCGACCAGGCGACCGCGCGCCGCTTTCGACGAAAACAGCGGCCCGGTGGCGTCGAGTTCCCCGCGATACGTGTCGAAGGAGCCGACGCTCAGTTCCACATCGGTATTCGCCTCGGGCAGCGGCTTCTTGCGGATGCGATTGATCAGACCACCGGGGCTGCCGCGACCGTACAACACCGAGTTGGGGCCCTTGACCACTTCGATGCGGTCGTAAATCGCCAGGTCCGGCACCGAGTAGAACGAGCCGCTGACGAAGCCGTCTTCGCGGAAGTCGAAGATGCTGTCGATGTCGATGCCGCGAATCGTGGTCTGGTTGAAGCCGAACGAGGGCTGCCCGGCGAACGGCCCGTTGCCGCTGTACTGGGTGACGCCGGCCGACAGCTCCAGCGCCTGTCCCAGGTTCATGACCTGGCGCGCATCCAGGGCTTCGCGCGTGATGACGGAGACCGACTGCGGCGTTTCGCGGATCGTCAGCGGGAGCTTGCCGCTGAACTGCTCCTCGGCCTTGAAGCCTTCGTCAATGCGTTCGCCGGTGACGGTGATGGTATCGACCTTGACCGGTGCGTCATCCTTCGGTGGCGCCGCAGGTTCGGATTTCGGTGCGTCCTGCGGTTCCGGATCGGCAGCGCCGGCCGATAGCGTGAAGCCGGCGACAGCGGCCGCCAGCAGGGTTTTCTTCCACATCAGCCATCTCCCAGATTAGGACTTCGAGAAGGCTGGCTGCCCTGAGCGGGCTTGCTGGCGCTTGTGAATACGGTCGCGGGCATGGCCCGCTCGTACGGCGGCGATACACGACGACTAAGGATTCATGCGCCGGGGCGCTCTGCTTCCGGCGCGAACGCAGAGACCAGTCCCGGCAGATACGGTGCATACGTTTTCCAGCGCGAAACGGATCGGGTGTAAATGGGCTGCCGGACCTGCCAGCGGCTGGGCGTCTGCACCGCGCGATCGTTGCTATGAAAGTCCAGACAGCCCGCGTCCCAGGGCACGCCCAGAAAACGCATCAGCTTTCGAGCCTGCGCTTCCAGATCGGCGACGGTGTTCTCGTACTGCATGTCCAGCATCTTGAGCGGCAGATGCTCGCGCCAGTGCGCCATGAGACGGCGGTATTGCGAGGTGAAGAACGCGAGGTCGTCGAAGTCCGTGGCGTAACGCTGATCGCTTGCGAAATTTTCCATCCAGATGGACAGCGCGTTGTCGCGAGGCTCGCGCAGGCAGTGCACCACTCGCGCGTTGGGAAACAGCACGGCGGCGAACGCGAGCTGGAAAAAGTTGAGCGGAGATTTGTCGCTGATGCGCAGCCGGCTTTTCGGTGCGCCGTCGCCCAGCGCGTGCAGGTACTCGAGCGCGCGCTCGCGCGATGTCATCTCGTCGAGCCGGGTCGCGGCCTGCCAGGGCTCCTCGTCCCTGGCGACACAGCGCGATGCGATGCGCGAAAGGTCCGGCAACTCGCCCGCGCCGTGCAGCGCCGGATGCGCAGACAGAATCTGCTCGGTCAGCGTGGTGCCCGAGCGCGGCAGGCCGACGATGAACACCGGCTGGTCGGTGCCCAATCCGAGACGCCGATGCTCGGCAAAGAAATCGCGCGTGTAGGTCTGAACGATGCGATCGATGCGTTGCGTGAGTGCCGCGCGATCCAGCACGCCGGCCTGGGCGCGACGGGCCGCGTTCGCTGCGATTCCGGCCTGCGCCGCCGCCGCGTAGTCCTTGCGGCGGTCGTGATATTTCAGCAGTCCGTAGCCGATCAGCGCAGTCGCCGCATCGGACGGAGCCGCAGCCTTTGCGTTTTCGAGCACGGGCGCGGGCACATCATCCCGAACCAGCGCCAGGTACTGCCCCAGCGCCATCGCGTGGTTGGGATGGCGCTTGAGCACCTGCTCGTAGCAGGCCAGCGCATTTTCCGCATCGCCCAGGTCTTCCAGGGTGCGGCCCAGGCCGAACCAGCCCTGCACATGATCCGGATTCAGACCCAGGGCCTGCCGGAACAGCGACTCCGCACGCCTGACCTTGCCGCAAGCGGACAGCTCATGCGCCAACCGGCTGCGCGCCTGCGCGAGCTTGGGGTCGTGCTCGGCGGCGCGCTCGAAGCATTGCACGGCGTCCTCGAACTGGTCGGACGCGATCAGCAGATTGCCGAGATTCAGATACGTCTCGGCGCGCGTTGGATCCAGCATCAGCGCGTTCTTCAGCGCAGTGAACGCACCGGGCTTGTCGCCCAGTTTCTTGAGCGCCGTGCCCAGGTTGTGCCAGCCGTCGGCGTGGCGCGAGTCCGCCTGGATGGCCTCGGTGAAGCACCTTGCGGCATTGTCGAATTTGCCCTGCATTGCGTGAATGCGGCCCAGGTCGGACCAGCTACGCGGATCGTCCGGCGCCAGTTCGCAGGCCTGTTGCGCGCTGCGATAGGCCGGCAGGAAATCGCCGCTCGCCGCGAGCAACTGCCCGAGGTGACGATGCGCTTCGGCATCGTCGGGCGTACTTGCGAGGCGCTTGCGGCAAGCCTGTATGGCGCCGGCCAGATCGCCCACGGCCAGCCTCGCCTCGATGGCGGTCAGCTGCGTGTTCGATGCGGGCGGCCGGGCGCTGAGTCGCATGGCCAGCGTGGACAGGGGCGTTTTCATTCGGGCACGCATCAAGCCCCGCTCTGAACCCGGCCGATCACTGAGCCGACTTCTGCGCTACCGCGCCCAGGGTTCCCGGCGCCGTGACCCACTGATCGAAGATCTCCGCAATCTGCTCGTCGGATACGGTTTGCCCTGTGCGCACGGCTTCGGCCTGGATGAAGACCGGCGTGATCAGATCCATGCCGTCCACTGTGGTCTTCAGGCTCAGGCCGTTGCCGGATTTGAAGCGCGCGTCCCACTGCGTGCGTACTCGCGCCCAGTAGTTCTGCGTGGCTTTCCAGTAGTCGTAGGCCGGGGAAAAATCGAAGCCGCTCACGCGCCGGTAATCGTTGAAGCCGAACTCGCGCACCAGGGTCTCCTTGGTTGTCTCGCCCGTGCGCACGGTCTTGGTGTTGTCCTGCTCGTGTGTCCAGCCGGCGGGCGTGATGGTGTGGCGGTTCTCCGCGTTGACCGCGTTGTAGTCGTTGCGCGTGGTGTACTCGCGGCGCGGCAGGGGACGCCAGGTGCGGTCAGAAGTCCAGGTCGCGACGCCGTAACGATGGGTCCACACGCCGGTGCCGCAATAACGCGGCGCATCGCTCACCTCGTAGACGCACTGCGTCCACGCGCCCTTGGTTTTCTCCGCAGCAAGCGGGCGTATGCGCCAGGTCTGGTCTTCGCTGAATTCGAAACGGTGTGGGGCCTCGTACGTCCAGTCCTGCCGCCAGTGCTTGGTGACATGGCCGCCGTCCTCGGACACCAGCAGGTGTTGCAGCACGATGTGCGAACCGCTGTCTTCCACCAGCATCACCGCCTCGAACGCGCCGGTGTCCTTGGACTTCCTGCGCTCGTAGCCGGAGCGCAAGATGACGGTCTCCTCGAAGTGGAAGCCCACTTCGTACTCGCCGAGCATCGCGAGGATGGCGGCGCGATCTTGCTCGCGAGGCGTTGCAGCGGTGGCGATGGCCGCCATGCGTGCCGGGTCGAGCAGCGGTCTGACGTTGAGCCTTGCGGTCGAGACGTCCGGAGCCGGTGCGGTGCTGGCGCAGGCAGCAAGAACGCTGGCGATCAGCGCGATGGACAAAGCTTGAAGGCGCATCGAAACACTCCCTAAAAATACAGGCTAGAACTGAACCCGAAGATTGACACTGGCATTGATGCCGGGCTGGGAAAAACGTTCGATGGCCGGGTCGCTGGCAAGACGCGTCTGCACATCGAACCACGCATACAGCGTTCGATCCGCGAGGTTGAACAGGCCGGCATTCACATCCACGCGCGCGTGCGGATGCCAGGCGGCGAGCAGGTCCAGACGCACACCGCCGGGGCTACGGAAAAATGGGCCGGCGGCGTTGGAGTCGTTGACTCGGGACTTGCCGTCGGTGGCGGTGGCAACCAGTTCCAGTTCCAGCGCCGCGAGCTTCGGCGCCCAGGCCAGCCCGAGTACGCCCGTGAGCGGCTCGACGCTGTTGAGCGGTTTGTCGGCGATTTCATCTTCGCCGCGCGCGTAAGCGAGGCTGCTGCGCACGCGCAGGTCATGACTCAAGCCCAGTTCACCGCGCGCCTCGATGCCTTCGATGGTGACTTCGCCCAGGTTCTGCGACTGGAATACCAGCAGGTTCGTGACCGGATCGACGCCGCGGCTCGCGTTGGATTCGATGAAGTCTTCGTAGCGATTGCGGAAGGCCGCGAGTTGCCAGTTGAAATCGGCACCGCGACCGCGCAGTCCCAATTCGAAGCCGCGGCTGGTTTCAGGTTTCAGGTCGGGATTGGGGATGGCGGTGTAACCGAACTGAAGGTTGGTGAAGCCGATGTTGACGTCGTTGAAAGGTGGCGCGCGGAAACCGTGCGCGTATTGCGCCCAGGCAGAGGTGGTATCGCTCAAGCCGTAGATCAGGCCGAGCTTGGGCGAGACCTGCGTTTCGGTCAGTTTCCGCGGTTCGATGCCGGGGTTGTCCTCGACGAAGGTCGCGTCGGGCTGCGGGTCCAGATCGTAGGAGTCGAAGCGCAGGCCCGGCACCAGGGTGAAGCGGCCCAGACGAATGTCGTCCTGCGCGTACACGCCATATTCCAGCGTCCTGGTCTCCGGAAAATCGCGTACGGGAAACACGTCCGGACCCACGGTGTTGGTCTCGGTGCCTAGCGTGAGGTTGCGCTCCAGCCCGTCGCGCGACTGCTCGGTTTGCGTGCGCTCGATTTCGATGCCGGCGACCAGCCGGTGCGGCACCTTGCCCAGATTGAAGTCCTTCTCCAGCGTGGTCTCCGCGCCGAGCACTCTTTGCTCGAACAGCGCGCGACGTTCGCGCTCGCGCTGCGTGAACGTTTCGGTCATGACGCTGGTGACGGTGCGCGATTCGAACGTGTCCTGCGTCGTGCGGCTTTCCTGGTGGTAGAGGCGCCAGCTCAGGCTGTCCAGCCCCGGCACGCTGGACAGTTTCTGATCCAGGCTCACGCGACGGCGGCGAGCCTCGTCGTCGCCGCTCAGGCCGGTGGTATCGGTGATCGTCGTGGGCGGCGCGCCGGGTGGTCCGCTGGGAACGCTGCGCACCAGACTCAGCACTTCCGTTTCGGAATCCGCTTCGAATCGCTCTACGGTCAGGCGCAGGGGCGCGCCGCCGGCCTCACCCCACAGCAGCTTGGCGAGCAACTGATCGCCGCTGGAATCGAGCGGTTCGGGTCGCGTGCGCAGAACGCCGGTGCCGCCGCGCGAGCCGGCGTTGTCCAGCTCGTGGCCCTCGCGACGCACCACGTTGAGGAGGCCCGACCAGTTGCCGCGCGACGCAGCGCCCGTCGACGACAGCACCGTCGTTTCGTCCGCGCCGATGTACCCGACTCGTGTGCGCAGCGCGGGACCGCTGGCCAGAAGATCAGCAGGATCGCGCGTGATGAAATTCACTACGCCACCCAGCGCATCGCTGCCGTACAGTGAACTCGCGGGACCGCGCACGATCTCGACACGCCTGATCAGGTCGAAGTCGACGAAGTCGCGCCCGGCATTGCTGAAGCTGCCGATGGAAAAGCCTTCTGCGATGGGGACGCCGTCGATCTTGGTCTGCACGCGGTTGCCGCCGAGCCCGCGGATGGAAATCCCCGCGTTGCCGAAGCGCGAGCCCTGGTAGGGCACGGTCACCCCGGGTTCGTAGCGCACCAGGTCGCGCAGGTCTTCCGCCAGTTCGTGTTCCAGGCGTTCGGCGTCGATCACGCTAACGGTAGCCGGCACTTCGGACGACAGGCGCTCGGCCTTGGACGCAGTGACGGTGACGGGGTCGAGCGTCACCGCCGGGGCCGGCGACGTGTCTTGGGCGTGAGCGGTCGGGACCAGCATTGCGGAGAGACTCAGGCAGGTAACGAACCGCTTTCGAACAGGCATCGCAAACTCCGGGACCGATATGGGTTGGGGCTGGCGACGGGCTGGCCGAAAACAGAAAAAGGCGGAAAAATCACTCGGCTCTTGTGAGGCCGCGGTGCAAGGGCATGTCGGCTTTCCTCAGGAGACGCAACGCGGCCGACACGTTTGGGGAGCCGGAATTCTCACGTGAAGGACCTGTTGGATCGCGCCTGCGGCCGCATCAGCCACCAGAAAACCAGGGCGAGCGCCGCGTCGGCAATCAGCAGCGTGAAGAAGAGGCCGAGCGGGCTCATCGCGCCTTGCTCCCGGAAGATGGGAGGAGGGGGCAAGAGGGTGGGCATTGCGCGTCTGGGGTACGGCTGCACCTGAGGATATTCATCGCAAGCTCCGGGACCGGTATCGGTAGGGGCTGGCGAGGGCTGGCCGGGGAAAGGGCCGTCGTTGACGGCCAAATGAGAATAAATCTCAAATGAGCTGAGGTCAATCGTTATTTCGCGGGGTTGCGCCTGCCTTCATCAAACAAGCGCGCCTCTGTAGGAGGGGCTCTGCCCCGACAGTCAGTTGCCGACCGAGCCTGGCTCCGGAATTCGAGCGGCCGGTCGGGGCGGAGCCCCTCCTACAGTTTGCTCCGCGATCTCGCGCTGAAAGCTCCTACCGACCCGCAACAGCCGCGCGCGCGGCTCCGAGTGTGACCAAGCTCAGGGTCAGGCCGTTGAGCAGATGCCAGGCCCAGTGGGTGCCGAAAGGCCAGACAGCGCACAGGTTCTGATCGACGCTGCGCAATCCGATCGACACAATGAACACGAACGTCGCGAACCGGAACAGGCCCGCGCCCGCCATCCCGGCACGACCCAGCCCGAATGCCATCAGCCCAATGCCCGCGAGTGCGGGAAAGTAGCCTACAGAACCGTTGAAGGCACCGGCATCGAACGGCGCGGTGACGAACAGGCCGAAGGCCCAGAACACCGGCGCCGCGATCCAGGCAAGAGCCCAGCGCATGCCCATCGCGTAGCGTGCAAAACAGATCACGAAGCTGTAGACGAAGAGCGCGATGGACAGCACATCCATCAACTCCGCCCACTTCAGGGCGAAGGTGTGGAAGGCGCCGGAGCCGATGCCGATCAGTACGATCATGCCGGCCAGCAGATTGAACGGCAGTGGTACTGCGCGCGGCGCGAATACGCGCGGAAGCATGACCGCGAGCCAGAAGCCGGCGACGATGAACGAGAGGTTGGACAGCGCGTTGAACGGCTCGGCAAACAGGCCGGGGCCGAGACGCTCGCAGTAGAGATCGACCGGTTCCTGCCAGTTCATTGGCCGGTCGCCCCAAATCGACTGAGGCTCAGCTAGCTCGCGAGTAAACGATCTTCTGCTTGCCGCCGTCGCAAGTGCCGACGACCTTGCGCTCGCCGGCGTCGGCAGCCGGCACCGCGTCGAGCGTGTACTGCTTTACGCCCTTGGCTTGCAGTTTGGCTTCGATCTCCGATTTGAGTTCGCCGCAATCCTTGGCGGCTTGCGCGCTGCCCGCGCAGGCCAGAAGTGCAAAAGAAACGAGTGTCCGGATTTTCATGGTCATGGGCCGCTCCTGGGCCGGTTGGTCGCACATGATGCGCTCATTGCTTACGCCATTCGCTGGCCGGGAGCGCGACCGCGGCAGCAGGCTGCCAGTCCGGCGCGCGGTGTTCTGCGATGACGTGCGTAAAGATGCCGCCGCGCACGCCGAAGTCGCCGGTCACGCGCATGAAGCGCGGGCGTGTGGCGCGAACCAGGTCGTCGAGAATGCGGTTGGTCACGGCCTCGTGAAACGCCCCTTCGTTGCGGAAGCTCCAGATGTAGAGCTTGAGCGACTTCAGCTCCACGCAAAGCTGCGCGGGAATGTATTCGAGGTAGATCGTGCCGAAGTCCGGCTGGCCCGTCTTGGGGCACAGGCAGGTGAACTCCGGCATGCGCATGCGGATCACGAAATCGCGCTCCGGATTCGGGTTGGGAAAAGTTTCTAGCGCCTGGTTCGGTTGCGTGGACATGCGTTTTGAGCGGGACTGAAGGGCGCAAGGGTGGGTGACGCGATGTCGGTAATTTACACTAGCGGTCTCGCCCTACCGGGCGACCCCTGACCATAACGCGTGCGGCTACGGCCCGCGCCATCACCCGAACTCGAATGCGTCTTTCCGGACTCAAGCTCGCCGGCTTCAAGTCGTTTGTGGATCCCACGCAGCTTCCGCTGCCGTCCAACCTGACGTCCATCGTCGGGCCCAACGGTTGCGGCAAGTCCAACATCATCGACGCGGTGCGCTGGGTGCTGGGCGAGGCCAGCGGCAAGCAGTTGCGCACGCAGGATTCCGACGATGTGATCTTCAACGGCTCCAAGACGCGCAAGCCGGTGGGCCGTGCCAGCGTGGAGCTGCATTTCGACAATAGCGATGGCCAGATCGGCGGGCCGTACGCGGCCTATACGGACATCGCCGTGCGCCGCGAACTCACCCGCGACGGCAACTCGCAGTACTACCTCAACGGCCGCAAGTGCCTGAAGCGCGACGTCACCGACTTGTTTCTCGGCACCGGCCTGGGCGGCAAGAACCAGTACGCGATCATCGAGCAGGGCATGGTCTCGCGCATGATCGAGGCCAAGCCCGAGGAACTGCGCACCTGGCTCGAAGAAGCCGCGGGCATCTCGAAGTACAAGGACCGGCGCAAGGAAACCGAGAGCCGCATCCGCCAGACCCGCGAAAATCTTGCGCGCCTGAACGACATGCGTTCGGAGCTGATTGCACGCCTGGAAGTGCTGCGCAAGCAGGCGGCCAACGCCGAGAAGTACAAGGAGTTCAAGCAGCAGGAACGGACGCTCAAGGCCGAGATTTTCGCGTTGCGCGAACGCGGCCTGGATGCGGAGGCCAAGGGCTACGAGCACAAGCTCGAAGAACTGGAGCAGGCGCTGGAAAATGCGCGCGCGAATGTTCTCGCTGCCGACCAGGGCCGCGAAGGCGCGGAGACCGCGCGGCGCGAGGCACAGGAAAAGCTCAACCTGGAACAGACCCAGGTCTACGAGGCCGAAGGCGCGGCCAGCCGGCTGGAACAGGAACTCAACCACGCGCGCGAACTGCGTGCGCTGAAAATGCGCGAGCTGGAGCAGATGGATCGCGCGCTGGCCGACGTGGATCGTCGTCGTACTCAGGACCAGTCGCGGCTCGAACAGGCGCTGGCAGAGGTCCAGAATCTTGAGAATCAGGCCGAGTCCGCAGCGCGCAACCACGCCGAAGGCAAGTCTAATCTCCTGCGCTCGGAAGACGCTGCGCAGGCCGAGCAGACGCGCTGGGACGAGTTCAGCGCCTCGTCAGAGCAGCCGCTGTTCGACACCGAGGGTGAGCGCGTGCGCGTGCAGGGGCTGGAGCGTGCGCAGTTCCAGCTTGAAGAACGCTACAAGCGGCTTGCGGCGGAAAGCACTGGGCTCGACGCCGCGCCGATTCAGGCTTCGCTGCTGGATGCGGACAGTGATCTGCAAAGACTCGAAGCCGATCTGAGCGATGGGCAATCGCGCCTGCAAGCGCTGGATCGGGATCTGGCCGCGCTGCGCGAACAGCGCGCGAGTCTCGACGGCGGGCTGCACGAATCGAGACAGCAGTTGCAGTCTGCGCGCGGCCGCTTGTCGTCCCTGGAAACGCTGCAACAGGCGGCATTGCGACAGGACGATGCGGAGCTTGCGTCGTGGCTGCGGCAGCGCGATCTGGCGGGTAAGCCGCGCCTCGCGCAACGGCTCAAGGTGGAAGCGGGCTGGGAAGCGGCGGTCGAACACGTGCTCGACGGTTTGTTGCAGGCGCCGCTAGTTGAGGCTTCGGCCGGCATCGCGACGCAGCAAGGCTGGCCCAAGGCTGGCGTTGTTCTGCTCGACGAGCGCGCTGATGAATCTGCCGCACCCGCAGGCACGCTCGCGGCACAAGTGCGCGGACCCGTGGCGGTGCGCGATTTTCTCGGCACGGTTTACTGCGCTGCGAATCTGGACGAGGCCCTTGCGAAGTTTTCCAGCCTCGTGCCCGGCGAGTCCGTGGTCACGCCGGATGCGGTCTGGCGCGGCCGCGACTGGGTGCGCGCACCGCGCACGGACGCGGCCAAGTCCGGCGTCATCGCGCGCGAACAACTCATCCAGCAGCTCAAGGCGCAGGTCGAAGAACTAAGCGCCGCCATCGCCGCGCGTGAGGTTCAGCTCGACGGAGTGCGCACGCAGCAGCAGCAGCTTGAGGCCGAACGCCGCGAAAGCGCGACTCGCTTCGAGCAGGCGCGCAGCCGCCAGGCGCAGCGTATGGCCTTCCGCCAGGCGCAGGCCGTGCGGCTCGAACAGACGCAGGCGCGCATCGCGGCCTTGGTCCGCGACATCGAGACACTCAAGACGCAGCGCGAACAGCAGGCTGCGGAACTCGCTGCTTCACGCGAGAAGCTGGTGAATCTCGAAGGCGTCGCGCAGCGCCTGCGCGAGGAGCGCGTGCAGCATCAGCAGTCGCTGGCACGCGCTCGCGATGCAGTGACGCGCAATCGCGCGCTGCTCGCGCAGGCGAGTCAAACCGAGAACCAGGTGCAGATTCAGCTCGCCTCGCGCAAGAGCCACGTCGCGGCGCTGAACCAGAGCGCGCACGATCTCGAAGCGAGCCGCGAACAACTCGTGCGCGATCGCGCCGCGCGAGCCGAGGACGCCTCATCTCTCGAAGCGCCGCTTGCTGAGCGCCAAGCCCAGGCCGAAGCGGCACGCGGCGCGGTCAACGCGGCGCGCGAAGTCTTGCGCTCGGCGCGCATCGCGCTCGAAGCCGCCGAGCAGGCGGTGGGGCGGGGCACGCAAGGTTTTCGCGAGGCGGAAAGCGCGAAGGACCAGGCGCAGGACCGCCTGCAACAGGCACGCATCGAGTTCGAGAACCTGCGCGCGCGACGCGAGGGCGTGCAGCAGTTGTTGGCAGAGGCTTGTCGCGAAGGTTCGATGGAGCGGGAGGCGGTGTTCGCGGGCTTGCCTGAAGACGCCACCGCAGAAGCCTGGGACGAGAAGCTCGCCAGCCTCGGCCGGCGCATCGATCGTCTCGGCGCGATCAACCTCGCCGCCATCCAGGAACTGGAAGAGGCTGAGGGTCGCGAGAAATACTTGGGCGAGCAGTACGCGGATCTGACCGGCGCGCTCGACACGCTCGAAGAAGCCATCCGCAAGATCGACGCCGAAACCAAGGAGCGCTTCAAGGACACCTTCGACAAGGTCGATGCGATTTTCCGCGACCGCTTCCCGAAACTTTTCGGCGGCGGCGAGGCCTATCTGGAAATGACCGGCGACGACCTGCTCGACACGGGCGTTCGCGTGATGGCGCGCCCGCCCGGCAAGCGCAATTCCTCGATCCAGATGCTGTCGGGCGGCGAGAAGGCGATGACCGCGGTGGCCTTGCTGCTGGGGCTGTTCCAGTTGAACCCGGCGCCGTTCTGCCTGATGGACGAAGTCGACGCGCCGCTGGACGACGCCAACGTGGCCCGCTTCTGCGAAGTGGTGCGGGAGATGAGTGAAGCGGTGCAGTTCATTCTCATCACGCACAACAAGATCACGATGGAGCTGGCCAGCCATCTGCACGGGGTCACCATGCAGGAGCCGGGCGTGTCGCGGCTGGTGAGTGTGGACGTGCAGCAGGCGGTCGAACTGGCCGGCGTACCCGAGACTGAATCGAAGGAGTGAACGATGGGCCAATTGCAATGGGTGCTGCTGATCGTTTGCGTGGTGCTGGTGATCGCGCTGTACGTGCTGAGCCGGCGCAGCAAGAAACTGGAATCGGACGAAGTTCGCCTGCACGCCGCATCGCCCGGGCGGTCGCCATCGACCGGGCAGATGGACTTGCTGGCGCCACGCCAGGAAACCTCGTTCGACGAGTACGGTGTGGGTCGTGCGCGCAAGCGCGGCGAAGGGACGGAACCTGAAACCGACGAGGCGGAAATTCAGGAGTCCGATGACGCGGAGCCGGTTATCGTCGTGCCGCCGCCGGCTCCTCGCGAGGCGGTCGCAGTTCCGCCGCCGCTGGTGCCGCCGCGGCCGGCCCCCACGCCCATGCCGTCGGTACCTGCAATCGCGCCCCGGCTGATCGCGCCCATGACGACGCCTCCTGCGAGGCCTGCGCCGGTTCCTGCTGCCGAAAGCTCGTCTGCGCGCAAACCGATTGCGCTCATCATCGCGCCTTCTGAAGAGACCGACATCCTCGGGCCGGCCTTGCATCACGCGCTGGTCGGGCAGGGATTGCGGTACGGCAGCGGCGAGGTTTATCACCGCATGATCGGCGGGCAGAGCGTTTATTCCATCGCCAGCCTGATCAAGCCGGGCACCCTGATTCCGACGCAGGCGCAGTACTTCAGCACCAAGGGTCTGCTGATCGTTATGAGCCTGCCGGGCCCGGTGCTTCCCGGCGTGGCTCTGGAGGATCTGATCGTCACGGCGCGCAATATTGCGTCGGCGCTGCGCGCGGATATCTACGACGGCAGACGCCAGCGGCTCACCGAAGAAGTGGCCACCGCGCTGCGTGCCGAGGTCGAAGATTGGGCGCGCTCGCACAAACCGGGCTAGCCGCGTGTCGCGCGATGCCGCTGCGGCGCGGGCGCAGGAACTGCGCCGCCTGATCGCGGAACACGATCACCGCTACTACGTGCTCGACGATCCGAGCATTCTCGACGCCGAGTACGACTCGCTGTTCCGAGAGTTGCGGGAGATCGAAGAGCAGCACCCCGAACTCGTCACTCCCGACTCGCCGACGCAGAGGATCGGCGGCCTGCCGGTGCCGGAGTTCGCCGAGGTGCGGCACCGGCTGCCGATGCAGTCGCTCAACAACGGATTCAGCGAAGGCGATTTGCGCGAGTTTGATCGTCGCGTGCGCGAGGGCCTGGAGCGCGAGGTCGTGACCTACGTGGCCGAGCCCAAGCTCGACGGCCTCGCGGTCGCGCTGATCTACGAGCACGGTGTGTTCGTGCGCGGCGCCACGCGCGGCGACGGAACGACCGGCGAGGACATCACGGCCAATCTGCGCACCTTGCGCGGCCTGCCGCTGAGCTTGCGGAATTCGGATGTCGCTTGGCCGGCGCTGCTGGAAGTTCGCGGCGAAGTTTTTCTGCCGCTTGCCGCATTCGGGCGCATGAACGAGGAAGCCGCTGCCCGGGGCGAAAAAGTGTTCGTCAATCCGCGCAACGGCGCGGCCGGTTCGCTGCGCCAGCTCGATCCGCGCATGACCGCAAAACGTCCGCTGGCTTTCTACGCCTACGCGCTCGGCGTCTCCGAAGGCTGGCAGCGGCCAGCCACGCACTGGGAGGTTCTCCAGCAACTGCGTGCCTGGGGTTTCCCGGTGTCGGAGCTGGTCGAAAAAGTGCAGGGGATCGAAGGCTGTCTTGCGTACTACGCGCGCATGGGCGAGCGCCGCGCACGTCTGCCCTTCGACATCGACGGCGTGGTCTACAAGCTCGACGACCTCGCCGGGCGCGAAGAACTGGGCAGCGTCGCGCGCGCGCCGCGCTGGGCCGTGGCGCACAAGTTCCCGGCCGAGGAAGCGCGCACGGTCGTCGAGAACGTCGAGTTCCAGGTAGGCCGCACCGGCACCCTGACGCCGGTGGCGCGTCTCAGGCCGGTGTTCGTCGGCGGCGTCACGGTGAGCAACGTGACCCTGCACAACATGGATCAGATTGCGCGCCTGAATTTGATGATCGGCGACAGCGTGACCGTGCGCCGTGCCGGCGACGTCATTCCGGAAATCGTGCAGGTCAGCGTGACTCAGCGTCCGACAGACGCACGCCCTGTATCGATGCCGGAGATCTGCCCGATCTGCGCGAGCCCGGTGGAGCGCGCCGAGAACGAAGTCGCCGCGCGCTGCACCGGCGGGCTGTCCTGCCGAGCGCAACTGCACGGAGGCCTGTTGCACTTCGTCTCGCGGCGTGCGCTGGACATCGAGGGCATGGGCGAAAAGCTGCTCGCACAACTGATCGAACGCGGTCTCGTTCAGTCGCCCTCCGACCTGTTCCGACTCAAGGCAGAGCAGCTTGCCGAACTGGATCGCATGGGCGAAAAGTCGGCGCAGAATCTGGTCGCGGCGCTAGCCAAGGCCAGACACACCACCCTGCCGCGATTCATCTACGCGCTGGGCATCCGCGACGTGGGCGAGACCACCGCCGAAACTCTGGCCGGGCACTTCGGCTCGCTCGATTCCCTGATCGTCGCGGCCGAAACCGACGCGCCGACCGAGCACGAGCCGGTCATCAAGGACAAGGACCGGTTTCCGCGCCTGCGCGCGGTGGCCGACATCGGTCCCGAAGTGGCGCGCTCCATCGTCCACTGGTTCGGCGACGAACGACACCGCGCACTGCTCGTCGAACTGCGCGAAGCCGGGCTGGAACTCGCGGTCGAGAAACCGCGTGTGGCCGGCGGCGCATTTGCCGGCAAGACCTTCGTCATCACCGGCACCCTGCCCGGCGTGTCGCGCGACGAAGCCAGCGCCTTCATCGAAACGCACGGTGGTCGCGTCAGCAGCTCGATTTCCGCCAAGACCGATTTCCTGCTGGCGGGCGAAGCCGCCGGCTCCCAGCTGGCCAAGGCCGGCAAGCTCGGGGTGGCGGTCATCGACTGGCCGGCGTTGCAGGGCGCTGCTTTGGGCACGTCGTAAGAGGTCTCGCAGCCGCCACCGACCAGTGGACGTTGCGGTCGAGGGACAAGGTCACCGAGCTGTGGTGAGCCAAAGAATTGCACCCATGAGTTTGGCGTTTCTGGATAAAAGTCGGCTGCGACAGATTGAGTAATGATGAATGCCACGCCAACTTCAATCTGCTCTCGACTCGGAGGAAATGAGTCGATAAGCCGCTGCTCCGAGCAAGGCGCCAACGATTGGAGCGAGCCAGAAAAGCCAAAGTTGACCAACAGCCCAGTCACCGACGAAGACGGCGACGCCCGTGCTCCGCGCAGGATTGACCGAAGTATTCGTGACCGGAATGCTGATGAGGTGAATCAGGGTAAGCGCAAGCCCGATGGGGATGGGAGCAAACCCGGCCGGTGCGCGCTTGTCGGTGGCGCCGAGGATGACCAGAAGAAAGAACATGGTCATAACCACTTCAGTGACCAGCGCTGCCTGCATGGAATAGCCGCCGGGTGAATGCGCTCCGTATCCGTTGGCGGCAAAGCCCTTGGAAACATCAAACTCGGGCGCCCCAATGGCAATAAGGTACAACACACCGCCGGCTGCGATTGCGCCGAGTATCTGTGCGGCGATATAGGGAGCCAGCTTCCCTGCAGGGAAGCGTCCACCTGCCCACAAACCAACAGAGACTGCCGGGTTCAGGTGGCAGCCGGAGATGTGACCGATCGCAAAAGCCATTGTGAGAACAGTCAATCCGAAAGCTAGAGCAACGCCGAGTAGCCCGATGCCAACATTTGGAAATGCAGCAGAAATTACTGCGCTACCACAGCCACCGATGACAAGCCAAAAAGTGCCAAGAAGCTCCGCACCGTATTGTTTCATTTGCTTCCCCTTATGTACGTGGATGGACTCTTAGATCAATTCGCCAAACGAGGCCGTAGAAAAACGGCCATGAAGCGCTGGCTAGAGCGACCCAGCGCTTCGACTACCGATTGGATTTTCTGAAACCGATTCAGCATGACGATGCGTCGTCCCTGTTCCCCCAGCCTGTTGTGACGATACTGCGAGCCGCGATGCTTTCCAAGCACTTTCTCATGGTGCTTAGCCTTGCAGCTTCTGGACGTTGTGGACGAAGGCGAAGACCTTCCACTGCGCATCGACTTTGCGGCGTGATCGCAGCGTGAATCGTCTGAGAAGGGGCTAAAGGGGAAGGATCGAAAGGAGGATCGAAAAGGGCCTAGGATCGAAAGGAGCCGGGTTGAATTCTTTCGCCGCAACGCCCAGGGCCGAGTGATCGAGGCTCGCCGCCGGCTTTCGAAAACGAAGTCGGTGCTCCGGTCGTCACCCGCTACGACGAACGCGGCCGGATGTGGCGGATGAAGAAGCGGTGGCGCCTCGGAGATATGTTGGTAACTCCTGCCCCTGCCATCGCGAACACCGAATGGCCGTTGCGAGTGGATGAGTTTCCAGCGCCTGCAACCTCACTCAGGAAGCTGGTCTGCGCGCCGCGTTCCGGGGCGTAGCGGCGAGGCGTGACCCTGGGACGATTCTTGCGGTTGTCGCGCGTGCTCCACGACCGTCGGCAGGTTTTCGACGGTTCGGAGGCTCCGCCGGCGCAAAAAGCTTGTCACTTGCCGGCAAGTGGCAGATTCTTTTGTCGTAAGTGTTGCAAACGCTGTCACGTGACAGCGCATTCGGCTCATAAAGGGAGACAGGATATGTGGCAGAAATCGTTCATGGGGCTGGCCGTTGCCGCCTGCATCGTCGCGGCGGGGTGCGGAGGCGGAAGTGGTGGCGGTGGTGGTAGTGGCGGATCGCCCGACTCGAAGGTACGCAGCGAGGCTGCGGGTCCGTTCGACGAGATGGTGCAACCCTCGTTGACCGACGGTTTGCTCAGTCCGCTCGAATCGGCCGTGGAAGGCACCACGCTGGCGCCGATTCTCAGCTGTGTCGACGCCGTGGTGGTGGACGACATTCTCGATATCGTGGACGTTCTGACCGGGGCGCTCGATGACCCCGATGCCCTTTCGGATCTTGTCGGCACGCTCGACGCCGGGGCTGCGGCAATCAACACCGAACTGGCCGACCTGATCAGCGATCTGGCCAACCTGATGCTGACGCTCGCACAACAGTCCCAAGGTTGCACTGACAATCTGCCGCTCGATCTGGCGACCCTGAATCCGCTCGTGGGCACGCCTTTCGAAGCTCTGGGTGCTGCCTTGCTCTCGCCCTTGATTACTGCGCAGGCGTCGCTCGGCGGCCAGTCGCCCAACGACGATCTGAACCTCACGCAACTCGCTCAGCTCGTGCACCAGCTCGCGCTGGCGTTCCAGCAGGGTTTCTCGCTGATTCCGGCGCAAGCGGCCGAGTCGCCTATCGTGGGTCCGTCGCTCAGTCTCATCGGCCAGGCGCTGATGGACCTGGACGCCACGGTTACCCAGGCTGCGAATTACAACGGCGTCGGCACTGCGGCACGGGTGGCCGACACCGTGGAGAATCTGCTGAATACTCTGCTGACCGAGGTTATTCCCCTGACGCTCGTAGAAGAGCAGACAGGCAGGGACGTAACAGGACCGATCAGGGACGCCGTCGCGACGATTGCCGACAGCCTGGAGAACACGCTGTCGCCGGCCAGTCAGCTTCTGCTGGAAGACGTTCTTGCAACGGCACTTGCCGGCCTGCTCGACCCGATCGAGAACGACATCCTGCCGCTGTTGCTCACGCCCATCCTCGAGTCGATAACGCGTTTTCCGGCGCTGGCAACACTCAACGCCCAGCTCGCCATGCTCGCCGCCGACTTACGCGCCAGCGCACTGGGCGGAAACGGAGACGACTTGTTCGATGCAGTGGCCGCGGCACTGCGCGACCTTGCCGGCGGATCGGGCCCATGCCCGTTCGTGGGCAAGCCGATTCTGGAACGCTTGTGCCGGCCCGGCTGAGACGGGAATGGTTTTGAACAAAGCCCTGGCAATTGCCGGGGCTTTTTTCTTGGGATGTCGGAAAGGTTCCCAGGACGCATCGCGCCCATAGAGGATCGTCGTTTGCGCGCGGCCTCATGCCAATGCCGCGCGCCGATGCCGCTCATCCCCGCACCCGCACCTCCTGCGGGCGTCCGGAAAGGTTTGTCGGTCGATCGTCACCGCTCGTCACGCTGCATCTGAAGCCTGAGTCTCAAGCGGTCATGGTGGGTTATCGCCGTCACCGTTCGGCGACTTCCTAAACGATCCCTGGAGAATGCTCATGATGCAAAAAACTTTGATGGCGCTGGCGATTGCCGGCTCCTTGCTGGCCACCGGCTGCGGTGGCGGCGGTAGTTCCGGCGGCTCCGGTTCCGGTGGTGGTCCCGGCCCGACCCCGGAACGCAACACGGTCTCGGGTCCGCTCGACGCAGTGCAGACGCCGGTGTCCGCGATGGTCATCGCGCCGCTGGCGGACGCGGTTTCCGGTACGCCGCTGGAAGGCGTCCTGGCCTGCGTCGATCAAGTGGTCGTCGGCGACGTGCTGGATGCGCTGGATGCGCTGGCCCTGAGCGTCGATCCCGGCAGCATTGCCAATCCGGCCTTCGTGGCCGCCAGTGTGCAGGGCGAAGTGACCGATCTGGTGGCCGATCTGCAAGGCCTAATCTTCTCCCTCGCCGGTAGCAGCGGCTGCAACCTCAACGCGGCGCCGCAGCCCGGCAACGGCAGCAACCCGCTCGCCGGTACGCCGCTCGCCAGCCTGGGCGCGTTACTGCCTCAGCTCACCACCTTTCAGGGCTTGCTGGATGCCAACACGCTGTCTCTCGGCCAGCTCAACACGCTCGTCAGCCAACTCTCGGGTGCATTCAATCTCGCACTCCCCGGCGGCGTAGGACTTCCTGGCGGCATCGATGCCCCGATCGTGGGTCCCGCTCTGGAAACGATCAGCCAATCCATTGCCACGTTCCAGACCGCATTGGCTGCGGCCGCATCGGGTAATCCGACGGCTGTGGCCGCGGCCATCACCGCTTCGGTCGAAGGCATCCTCGGCAACGTGCTCACCGGCCTGGTGCCGCTGGATCTGATCGAGAACACCTCGGGCGATCCGGGCGCCGTCACCGGCCAGATTCAGGGTCTCATCACGCAGTTCACCGGCGTGCTTGGGGGTGCCGGTGGTCTGGGCAGCCTGAACAGCCTGGCTCTGGAAGGCTTGCTCGGCGGCGAGTTGGGCATCCCCAATTTGCTCGATCCGTTCAGCCTGGTTCTCGCCCCTGTGCTCGGCGGTATCGGCGGACTCAACCCTGGTTCCGGTGTCGGCGGCCCCACGGGTACGCCGCTCGACGGCATTCTCGTCAGCCTGACCGGCCTGCTCGGCACCGCCGGGACCAATCCGCTGACCAGCCTGCTCGGCCCCTTGCTCGGCGGCGTGGGTGGTGGCGGTAGCTGCCCGCTCGCCGGCACTCCGCTGTCGGGCCTGTGCGGAATTCTGGGCGGCTAAGCTGCACGCAACATCTGTCGTAGATCAGACCCCGGCCAGCGATGGTCGGGGCTTTGTTTTGTGTCGGCCAACCCGGAAACGGCCGTCTGAATGCTTTTCAGGTGACGACGCTCGGCGATTTGCGTCCCGTGATCTCGCCTGCCCGCACGATCTTGTCCGCCAGCGCGACCAGCGGCGCGAGCGCGTCGTTGGTTTTCCAGGCGAGCGCGGATTCCGCGGTCTCGTACCGTTCCAGGTAGATACGCAAGGTCGCGCCCTTGGTCCCGGTTCCCGACAGCCGCACGATGATGCGTGCTGCATCGCCGAATACGATGCGCAGCCCCTGGGCCTTGGCCACGCTGCCGTCGATGGGATCCTGGTAACTGAATTCATCGGCCGCGCTCACGGTGTAATCGCCGAAGCGGCGACCTACGAGTTCCGGCATGCCGCGCAGCAAGGATTCCATCACCTGGTTTGCGACCGCGTTCGGCAGTTCGTCGTAGTCGTGCCGCGCGTAGTAGTGGCGACCGAAGCGCTTCCAGTGACGTTCGGCGATTTCGCGCACGGAGAGGTTCGTCGCCGCCAGCACGTTGAGCCAGGCCAGCACCGCCCACACACCATCCTTCTCTCTGGCGTGATCGCTGGAAGTGCCGAAGCTCTCTTCGCCGCACAAGGTGATGCGGCCGGCGTCGAGCAGATTGGCGAAGAATTTCCAGCCGGTGGGCGTCTCGAAACAGGGTATCGACAGGGCCTGCGCCACCTTGTCCACGGCGCGGCAGGTCGGCATGGAGCGCGCAACGCCCGACAGGCCGCGCCGATAGCCGGGCAGCTCGTGCAGGTGTGCACACAGCATGGCCAGCGAATCGCCGGGCGAAATGAAGATGCCGCGGCCGAGAATCATGTTGCGGTCGCCATCGCCGTCGCTGGCCCCGCCGAGGTCGGGTGCCTGCTCGGAGTGCATCAGATCGACCAGCGGCTTGGCGTAGATGAGGTTCGGGTCGGGATGTCCGCCACCGAAATCTTCCAGCGGACTGGCATTCTGGATCGAACTCTGCGGCGCACCGAGCAGGTCCACGAACAGGCGCTGCGCGTAAGGGCCGGTGACCGCATGCATCGCATCGAAGCGCAGCGAGTGTCCGCGCCGGAACCAGTCGCGGATGCGATCGAAGTCGAACAGCGTCTGGATGAGCTGCGCGTAGTCGTCCACGCAGTCCACTACGTCCACCGGCATGGTCCCGACGGTTTGCGCGCCGCGCCGATCCAGATCGACGTACACGCCCTCGGTGGTGCGGTAGCGCGTCAGCGTCCTGCTGTGCTCGTAGATGCGGTCGGTGAGCGCTTCCGCCGCCTGTCCGCCGCCGAAGACGTTGTACTTGATGCCGAAATCGCCATCCTCGCCCGCAGGATTGTGACTCGCCGTCAGCAGAAATCCGCCCGCAGCCTTGCGCGAACGAATGAGATGCGAAGCTGCGGGTGTGGACAGCAAACCGCCCTGACCGACAATCACGCGCGTTACGCCATTGGCCGCCGCCATCGCGATGGCGGTCTGAATCGCGGTACGGTTGTGATAGCGGCCGTCGCCGCCGATCACCAGGGTTCCGCCCTTGAGCCGCGGATCGACATCGAATATCGATTGCAGAAAATTTTCCAGGTAATGCGGCTGCTGGAACACCGCGACTTTCTTGCGCAGGCCCGCGGTGCCGGCCTTCTGGTCGGGATAGGGTTTGGAAGCGATTTCGCGCAGTGCCATGGCGGGTCATTCAAGTGAAGGTCTGCGCATTCTTGCCGTCGTATGTGGCAAAAAATCAAGACTTGCGCGAGCAACGCGCGTTCGAGATAGTCCGTCCATGATCGTTCACGTTGCCAATCATCTTTGTCCCTGCTGCGGAAAGCCGCGCAGCCTTGCGCACCTCATGGATTTGTACGAGCGAAATTACAAGCTGGTGCAGCGCCTGATTCCCGAACTGGATCTGCCGTTCGAAACCGCGGTATCGCGCTCGGGCTCCGACTTGCCGCTTCACCTGACCGTGATCGAGCGTGACCGCTACACCGTCACTCTGCGGCTGACCTACGAGTTCGTCGATGCGACCGGCACGCGCCGTCAGCCCGATATCGTCGTGCGTGCCTACCGCGATGCCGGCGTGGCCGAAGCGCTGGAGTGCAGCCATCGCCCGCCATGGCAGGCGCAGGAAGAGGGCGATCCGAAAGCCGGCGCGTTTCTGAGCGGGCAGTGGCGGCGCAATCTCATGCTCGGCAAGTGGCTGGAATACTTGCTGGAGCACGGACACGGTTTTGGCATGTCTCACCGGCCGCGTATCGCGGCGGCAGCTTGAGGAGAATTCCGTGAACATCGTCACTCGTGCGGTGGTGGCAGGCCTGCTAGCGATCTCCGCCACCGCTGCTGTCGCCGACGACGATGCACTCTCAGCTACCTTGAAAGAGCGCGAAGGCAAACTTGCTACCTTGGTGCTGACCTCCGGCACCGAACTCACCGGCAAGGTGGCCAGCGTGTCCAAGGACAGCGTCAAGCTCGTCGAACTGAGCGGCAAGGAATTCTTCGACGCCGTGATCGACCTCGATCATGTGCAAGCCATTCTTGTGCGCGCACGCTGACGTCGATTCGTCGGGCCAGGACGCCCGGCCTCTTTCGCAGTATCTTTCGCGGCCTTTTCGGGTGGGTCATGTGATCCACCTGACGTTGCTCCGAGATATTCGAACCCGATGCTGACTTACGACACCGAACGCCTGCCCCTACGCGTCTTCGCCGAAAAGGCGTACCTGGACTATTCGATGTACGTGGTTCTGGACCGCGCGCTGCCGCATGTAGCGGACGGGCTCAAACCGGTGCAGCGGCGCATCGTCTACGCGATGTCGGAACTGGGCCTGGGTGCCGGCGCCAAGCACAAGAAGTCGGCGCGCACGGTCGGCGATGTCATCGGCAAGTTCCATCCGCACGGCGACAGCGCCTGCTACGAGGCCATGGTCACCATGGCGCAGCCGTTCAACTACCGCTATCCGCTGGTGGACGGGCAGGGCAACTGGGGTTCGGCGGACGATCCCAAGTCTTTCGCCGCAATGCGTTACACCGAGTCGCGACTCGGCGCCTACGCGCAGAGCCTGCTGGCCGAGCTGGGGCAGGGCACGGTGGACTGGTTGCCGAATTTCGACGGCACGCTGGAAGAGCCCCGGCTGCTTCCCGCGCGACTGCCGAACGTGCTGGTCAACGGCGGCACCGGCATTGCCGTGGGCATGGCCACGGATACCCCGCCGCACAACCTGCGCGAACTGGTCAAGGCCTGTCTGCATCTGCTCAAGCATCCGAATGCACAGGTCGAGACCTTGTGCGAGTTCGTTCCGGCACCGGACTTTCCAACCGGCTGCGAGATCGTTTCCGAGCCGCATGATCTGCTGAAGATCTACCAGACCGGTAACGGCATGGTGCGCACCCGCGCGCGCTGGGAGCGCGAGGACGACACCGGCCACATCGTCATCACCGCGCTGCCGCATCAGGTTTCGCCGAGCAAGATTCAGGAGCAGATCGCCGAGCAGATGCGGGCGAAGAAGCTGCCGCTGGTGGAGGATTTGCGCGACGAATCGGACCACGAGAACCCGACCCGCGTCGTCATCATCCCGCGCTCGAATCGCGTCGATGCCGAAGCGCTGATGGTGCATCTGTTCGCGACCACGGACCTGGAGAAAAGCGTCCGCGTCAATCTCAACATGATCGGCATGGACGGCCGGCCGCGGGTGAAGAATCTCAAGGAGATTCTCAGCGAGTGGCTGGAGTACCGCTTCCTGACTGTGACGCGCCGGCTCAATCATCGACTGACCAAGGTCAGCGATCGGCTGCACATCCTCGAAGGCTTGATGATCGCCTACCTCAATATCGACGAGGTGATTCGCATCATCCGTTTCGAGGACGATCCGAAAGCAAAGCTGATGAGCACGTTCGCGCTCAGCGATGCGCAGGCCGAATGGATACTCGACCTGAAGCTGCGTCACCTTCAGAAGCTGGAGGAGATGCGCATCAAGGGTGAGCAGGACGAGCTGATGGCTGAGCGCGCCAAGTTAGAGGACCTGCTCGGCGACGACGACAAACTCAAGAAGCTGATCGGCGACGAGCTTCGCGAAGACGCAAAGAAATACGGCGACGATCGGCGTTGCCCGGTAATTGCCAAGCCAATCGCGCAAGCGATGACGGCCGAAGAAATCGTTCCGGCCGAGCCGATCACGGTCGTGCTCTCGAAAGCCGGCTGGATTCGTGCGGGCAAGGGCCACGAGCTCGATCCGCTCACGCTCAACTACAAGGCCGGCGACGAGTACTTCGCGCACGCCATCGGCAAGTCCAGCCAGTTGCTGATTCTGCTCGACAACAAAGGCCGCAGCTACACGCTCAATCCGCGCGAGCTGCCGTCCGCTCGCTCGCAGGGCGAGCCGGTGACGACCCGACTCGACGTGCAGGACGGCGCGCGCATGGTGAGCCTGCTGCTCGGCGACGAAAACGAGCGCTACGTGCTCGGCTCGGAAGAAGGCTATGGCTTCGTGGTACGACTCGGCGAGTTGCAATCGCGCCAGCGCGCGGGCAAGGCCGTCATCACGCTCGACGCTGCGCCGCTGACGCCGTCGCGAGTGCTCGATTCCGCGAGCGATCGATTCGCGCTCGCCACCGCCGAAGGCCGGCTGCTGGTGTTCCCGATTGCCGAACTGCCTGAACTGGCCAAGGGCAAGGGCAACAAGCTGGTCACATTGAAAGGCGAAGATCGCATTGTCGCGAGCACCGTCGTGCCCGCCGCGTCTGCGGTCACGCTGCTGTGCGGCAAGCGCACGCTCACCTTGAAGCCCAGCGACCTGGACAGCTATCTCGGCGCGCGTGCGAGCCGCGGAGGGCACTTGCCGCGCGGGTTCCAGACGGTCGAGAAGATGAGCGTCGTGCTGTAGGAGGGGCTTTGCTCCACAGTCCTCTCGCACGAGAAGGTGTGGTGGGGATTTGGAGGGCGCTGTCGGGACGGAGCCCCTCCTACAAGCTGCGAACCCGGGCCTTGAACCCGTGGTCTCAGGCCTGACATTCACCCGAGCAACTCTTTTCGAGGACTCCATGAAACGCGTTTTCCTGCTGATTGCCACCAACGTCGCCGTCATGATCGTGCTGTCGATCGTGGCGTCCCTGCTCGGCGTCGATCGTTTTCTGACGCAAAACGGGCTGAACCTGCCCGCGCTTCTGGCGTTCTCCGCCATCTTCGGATTCGGCGGCGCTTTCATTTCGCTGGCCATGTCCAAGTGGATGGCCAAGCGCTCGACCGGTGCGCGCGTCATCACCGAGCCGCAGAGCGCGGCCGAGATGTGGCTGATAAACACCGTGCAGCGCCAGGCGCGAACGGCAGGCATCGGCATGCCGGAAGTCGCGGTGTTCGATGCGCCGGAGCCCAATGCCTTCGCCACCGGCATGAACAAGAACGCCGCGCTGGTCGCGGTCAGCACCGGCCTGCTGCGCAACATGAGCCAGGACGAAGTCGAGGCCGTGCTGGGTCACGAGATTTCCCATGTGGCCAACGGCGACATGGTGACACTCACCTTGGTGCAAGGCGTGGTCAACACTTTCGTGATGTTTCTCGCACGCGTGGTTGGCTACGTGATCGATCGAGCCGTGTTCAAGACCGAGCGCGGCGTAGGTGCCGGGTATTACGTTACGGTCATCGTCCTGCAGATCGTATTGGGCATCCTGGCGACGACCATCGTCTGCTGGTTCTCGCGCCAGCGTGAATTCCGGGCCGACGCGGGCGGCGCGCACCTGGCCGGCAAGCGCAAGATGATTTCTGCGCTGGAGAAGCTCAAGGCGGGACACGCGGCTTCGTCCCTGCCGGAACAGGTTGCGGCCTTCGGCTTCATCGGAGGCGCGAAGAAATTCTTCATGACGCATCCGCCGCTCGAAGAGAGGATCGCGGCGCTCAAGGCTTCGGCGGCGGGCTGAGGATACCTGGGGACTCTCCACGCAGCTCCGACGACCGATAGCTGCGGCGTCGGGGTCGGACCGATCGGGTATGCAGGGGGCCGAGATGACTTCCTGGACACGGCCTACTGTGGTCTTCGCGCCGGGTCTGACGGTATCGGGCTTGCAGTCCGACCGTAGACATTTATAACATGCGTTATATAGGTGATCCCGAGCGAGGAGCGGCAGCATGAGTGAGACCCTGGATTTCGCGTTTGCCAACCCGGCCAATCTTCACGACCGCGTGTTTCTGCCGGGGCTGGCGCGCATCCGCGAGACCGAGCCGGTCATGTTCAGCGCGCAACAGGGCGGCTGGCTGTTTACCCGTCACGCCGATGTGACGGCCGGCTTCAGCGATCAACGCCTGTCGGCGCGGCGCCTGCACGTTGCGCAGTTCCACGCCATTCCGGAAGCGGAGCGGCCGCAGGTCATTCCCAACCTGCTCCAGTACATCCCCAACTGGATCATCAATATCGACGACGACCAGCACTTGCGCGTGCGCAAGTTGGTGGTCAAGGCCTTCAGCCGCAAGGTGATCGAGGCCATGCGTCCGAGCGTGGATCGCGCCTGCGACGAGCTCATCGCCGCGGCCCTGAAAAAGGGCGAGTGCGATTTCATCGAGGAGATTGCCTTCCCGCTGCCCGCCAGCGTGATCTGCAATCTGCTCGGCGTGCCCGAGGAATATATGGACCCGCTGCGCGGTTGGGCGCGCGACATGACTACGGCGCTTGCGAGCGCGCATCCCACGCGCGAACTGCTGCTGAACGCCGAGCGCACGGTGGGCGATATGAACACGCTGTTTCTCGGCGAGTTCGAGAAGCGTCGCCGCAACCCAGGCGCCGATCTGCTGACCGCGCTGGTGCAGGCCAGCGAAGACGGCCAGTCGCTCAGCGATGAGGAACTGCTGGGCCTGTGCCACGTGCTGATCGTCGCAGGACACGACACCACAGCCAATTCGCTCGGACTGGGCCTGGTCGCCCTGGTCCAGAATCCGGAGCAGCGACAACGCTATCTGTCCGGCGAAGTCGATGGCATGCAGTCCATGTCCGAGCTGCTGCGCTTTGTCGCGATGTCCGCCACGCAGATTCGCATCACGCGCGCGCCGGTCGAGTACGGCGGCAAGTCGATACCGCCGGGGCAGGTCATCTTCCTGATGATGGCCGCCGCCAACCGCGATTCCAGCGTGTTCGAGCAGCCCAACGAACTGCTCTTCGGGCGACCCAATATCGACGTGTCCTGCACCTTCGCGCCCGGCATTCACCACTGCGTTGGTCATCACTTGGCGCGCATGGAACTCGACATGTTGTATCGCAAGCTATTCGCGGCCGCGAAGGTCGAATTGCTGAGCGACGACCTTCAGTTCACGCCCAACTACGCATTCCGCGGCGTGGAAAAAATTCCGGTGCGTCTCACGGCGGTCTGAGTGCGATGAACCGCAGAGAAGCCGGTTCGGACGTCGTCATTCCTGCGAAAGCGGGAAGCCAATCTCGCCGATCGTTGCCAGGTCAATGCGGGAATAAAACTGGATGCCCGCCTTCGCGGGCATGACGGTTCCTTCTTAACCCTTCGTGCCGCTAAAGGCACGGTTGTAGCACGAGGAGAATTCGATGCCCTGGGACGCCCCTTTGAGTTCCCGCTTTCTGCGGGTTGATCCGGCCAAAAGCCGCTTCCAGGTGAACCGCGCCGCGTTCACCGATCCCGCGGTGTTCGTCGAGGAGAAAGAAAAAATCCTGCGCCGCTCGTGGATTTTTCTCGGCCACGATTCCGAGATCGCCAAGCCCAGCGATTATCTGACGCGGCGCATCCTCGACCGCAATCTCATCTTCTGCCGCGACCGCGAGGGCAAGGTCCACGCGTACTTCAATTCATGCCCGCATCGCGGCGCGACGATCTGTCGCGATGCCTCGGGCAATCGCAAGAATTTCACCTGTCCCTACCACGGCTGGACGTTCTCCAACGCCGGCAAGCTGGTTGACCAGAGCTGCAAGTACGGCTACCCGGAAGATTTCTCGGCGGATCGCAGCCTCGATCTGGTCGAAGTGCCGCTGATCGCCCGGCGCAGCGGATTCTGGTTCGTGAATTTCGATGCCAAGGCCGTGTCGCTAGACGAGTACCTGGGCGACGCGGGCGATCGCATCGACATGATTGCCGAGCACTCGGCGGCGGGGCTGGAGTGCATCAACGGCTGCCACGAATACTACATTCGCGCCAACTACAAGCTGATGTGCGAGAACAGCTACGACGGCTACCACCTCAACATCACGCACGCCAGTTACGTGGATTACATGAAGGTGGTGACGCAAGGCATCAAGTGGGACCCGGCGAACATGACCAACCACTCGCGCGCGCTCACCAACGGCCACGGCTGTTTCGAGATGGACATTCCCGCCGGCCGTCCGATCGCGCAGTGGCTGCCGTTCTGGGGGGAGGAGGTCAAGGCCGAGATCGATACCAAGCGCGCCGAGGTCTACGCGCGGCTCGGCGAAGAGCGCGGCAGCTTCATCGCCAACTGGCACCGCAACATGGTCATCTTTCCGGCCACGGTGATGAACGATCAGCAGTCGATCCTCATCCGCAGCCTGCTGCCGGTTTCGCACAACGAAACCATCGTGCGCGCCTGGTCTTTCGGCCCCAGCGACGAGACGCCGCTGCTGCGCAAGATTCGGCTGGAGAACGTGTTGTCCTTCCTCGGCCCCGGCGGCTTTGCCACGCCCGATGACGTGGAGATGCTGGAGTCCTGCCAGAGCGCGTACGAGAGCAGCAGCCAGCAGTGGAACGACGTGTCCAAGGGTTTCAGGGTTGGCGAGGACTCGCAGCGCGGCGAAGACATCTTCGATAACGAACTCCAGATGCGCGCGTATTGGACCGAGTACGACAGGAGGATGGGTGCATGAACGACCTTCTCCTGACCCGTCTCCGCGTCGAAGATTTTCTTTACGCCGAAGCCAATCTGCTCGACCGCTGGATGCTCGACGAATGGCTCGCGCTGTATACCGACGATTGCCGTTACGAAGTCGGCCCCACCGGCAAACCCGATGCGGAGCTACTCTCACCCGCGACCTCGCTATTCCTCATCGCGGATGATCGCTTCCGCCTGGAACAGCGCGTCATCCGCATGAAGAAGCCGACTGCGCATGCCGAATATCCGCACTCGCGCACGCGGCATCTCTACACCAACGTGCGCGTGCTCTCGCGCGAAGAGGCACTGCTGAAAGTGGCCGTGAATTTTCTCACCCTTCGTACCGCCAAGGGCATCACTCAGCAATATCCCGGAAGCATCCTGTACCACCTGCGCGAGATCGCGACCGAGGGACTGGTCACCGATCAATTTCGTGTCGCCTACAAGCGCAGCATTCTCGATCTCGACGCGCTGGTGCCACAGGGCAAGGTCACGATCTTCTTATGAACACGAAAATTCTCGCGAGCGCCCTGTCACCTTTCGGTGCGCGGTTGCGTCTGGCCTGCGCGTTCAAGGGTCTCGACCTGCCATTCGAGCCGGCGCCCGGCGGAACAGGCTCTGCCGAGCTGAAGCAGATCAACCCCTTCGGCCAGATTCCGGTTCTGATCAAGGACGGCGCGGTGCTGATCGAATCGCTGGCGCTGCTCGACTATCTGGAGGACGCGTACCCGAAGACGCGCAGCCTGCGGCCGGGCGACCCGACGCTGGCCGCGCGCGTACGCATGATCGGCATGGCATTCGACAATCGCGTGATCCGAGCGCTCCAGCCCATGTTCGTGCAACTGGCCTCCTCACCATCCGACGTGGCCGTGGTGCTGGCGGCTCTCGATGCCGCGACGGCGGAGCTGGAGAAGCTCGCCAGTTTCATGGACGCGCGTGGGACCGCGGTGGGCTCTGGCATCTCCACCGCGGATTGCGCGATGGCCCCGTTCGCCTGGCTGATCGGCGTGCTCGCGCCGAAGTTCGGCGTGGCCAGTCCGTTCGATCGCGTGCCGCGCTTCAACCGCTGGTGGAGCGATATGCAACAGGAGAGTGTCGTCGCAGAAGTTGCGACCGGCATGCAGCAGGCGCTGGTCGCTTTCATGGCGGCGAAGAAATGAGCCGCGACCAATGGGTTCGCATCGAAGGAGAAGTGAGGGCGGTGCGGTGAGAAGCGAGGGTCGGGAGCTGGCAGGCGAAGGCCGAAAAGCATCAACCGACCCCATACGAATACGACCATCACGAGATGAACAATGAAGCGGATCCGATTCGGGACTTTGTTCGTGGTAACAGCGGCCTGCGTGGGCCTGGCCCCGAGTGTTCTTGCGCAAGAGCCGACACCGCCGCAAGAATCCGCTCCCGCCGATGAAACGCAACCGGCAGCGGAAGCTTCGCCTGCAGCAGCCCCGACAGAAGAGGCAGTCGCGCCGATTGCAGAAGCAGAACCGGCACCGGCCGCCGAACCGGAAGCCAGCGGCATCGAAGAAATCACCGTGACGGCGCAGCGTCGCGAGCAGAACCTGCAGGATGTTCCGATCAGCATATCGGCCGTTACCGCCGAGTCCTTGCAGGCCATGGGCGTAGACGGTACCGAGGATCTCGCGGCCGCCTCGCCGGGCCTGATTCTGACGCGACAGTTTGGCGGCGCCACCCCATACATTCGCGGCGTCGGCACGCCTAGCGCGCTGGGCGGCAACGAGTCGGCCGTTGCGCTGTACATCGACGGCATCTACGTGCCCCAGCTCACGGCGCTGACGTTCTCGTTCAACAACATCGAAAGAGTGGAAGTGCTCAAGGGTCCGCAGGGCACGCTGTTCGGGCGCAACGCCACCGGCGGCCTGATCCAGGTGGTCACGCGTGAGCCGACCAGCTCGCCCACCCTCATCACCGGCCTCAGCTACGACGATTACCAGACCGCCGAGGCGACGCTCTACGTCAGCAACGGGCTCACCGAAAACATCAGCGGCGATTTCGCGGTGTTCTATGCCGACCAGGGCGAAGGCTACGGCACCAACAAGTTCAACGGCGACGAGATCTATGCGCGAGAGGAACTGGGTCTGCGCGCTTCGGTCTCGCTGAAGGGCACGTCGGCCACGCGGGCGCGCCTGAGCTTCGACTACACCGATATCGACAGCAGCCTGGGCGTTGCGCGCCAGGCCGATCGCGGGGCGCTGACCATCGGCGGGCAGGGTCCTGAGCCCGACTACTGGGACATCAACAGCAATTACGATCCGCTTTTCACGATGGAAGGCTTCGGCAGCAGCCTGAAAGTCAGCCACGATTTCGAGAGCGTGCAACTCGTCAGCCTCACCGGTTACCGCGAAGGCGACTCGGTGTTCCTGATCGATCAGGACGCCACGCCAGCGCCTTTGGTGGATGCCATCGTCAAGGACGACAGCACCACGATCACGCAGGAACTGCAATTGCAATCGACGGCCTCGGGACCGCTGAACTGGATCGTGGGTCTGTACTACTACGACTTCGACGTCGATTACTCCGTGAGAACCGAAGGCGGAGCGTTGGCGCCGCTCGGCGGCTTGCAGATCGTCGAATCGACGATGGACACGACCTCGCTGGCCGCATACGCGCAGGCGACGTACGCGCTGACCGAGACCACCAACCTCACCCTGGGGATTCGCTACACCGCCGACGAGCGCGAGTTCGAAGGTACGTTCACACGTCCCAACGCCACTGCACCCGTTCCAGCGTTTGCCGTCGGCACGGCGCCCGATGAGCAGACCCAGGAGGAGCCCACCTGGCGTCTGGCCCTGGATCACAAGTTCAACGACGACGTGCTCGGCTACGTGAGTTACAACCGCGGCTTCAAGAGCGGCGTCTACACCATGATCAACCCCAACGACGACCCGGTGGATTCGGAAGTCGTCGATGCGTACGAAGTGGGTTTGAAGACCGACCTGCTCGAACGCCGGGTGCGCCTCAACACCTCGGTGTTCTACTACGACTACGAGGACTTGCAGGTCCAGACCATCGAGCAAGGCAACATCCGGCTCAACAACGCGGCCAAGGCGCGCCTCTCTGGCGCCGAGATCGAGCTGACCGCGTTGCCGACGGATCAATTGGAGATCAACGTCGGCCTGGCGCTGCTCGATTCCGAGTACACCGACTTCCCGAACGGAGACAGCACGGCACCCAATCCGGCAGGCGGCAACTTTTCGTGCAGAACCGGCCAGGCGGTCGCGACGCCGAGCTGTCCGGAAAGCGTCCGTCCGACGCTCTCCGCGCAGACTGCCGATGGCAAGGACGTGGCACGCGCACCGGACTTCACCGGATCGCTGAGTGGTCGCTACGGCATTCCCATTGCCGCGGGCGAAGTCGGGCTGAGTGCGTCGGCGGTCTACAACGGCGGCTTCTACTGGGAACCGGACAACCGCGCCGAACAGGACGCCTACACGCTCTTCAACGCGCAGGTCGACTGGCGCAGTCCAAGCGAGCGCTACCGCGTTTATGTGTTCGGCAAGAACCTCGGTGACGAGGAATATTCGCAGTTCCTGAGCGGCGGCAGCTTCGGCGACATCGTGTCCGCGGCCCCGCCGCGCACCTTCGGCCTCGGTGGGGAGCTTCGTTTCGAATGAGCGACCACACCCATCACCCCGGCTGTATCGACGTCCACTGCCACGTTGTGCCGGTGGACCTTCCGCTCGACCCGACCGGCGGCAAGCTCTCGCTGTGGCCGCAGATGAAGTGCGATGGCGGGCACACGGCGAGCTTCATCGCCGGCTCGACTACGCGCAAGTTCGACGACCGAAGCTGGCTGCCGCAGCGCCGGATCGATTTCATGGACCAGCACGGCATCGCAGTTCAGATGCTGTCGCCGGTGCCGGAACTGCTCGGCTACTGGTTCGAACCGAGCCAGACAGCGCTGCTGTGCCGGCACGTCAACGATTCGATTGCGCGGATGATCGAACATGGGCCAACACGCTTCGGCGGACTCGGCGGCTTGCCGATGAACGATGTATCGCTCGCCATCGCCGAGGCGCGTCGACTGAAGTCGCTGGGCTTTGCAGGCGTGGAGATCGGCAGCAACGTCAACGGAATTTCGCCGGCCGATCCGCGATTCATCGATGTGCTCGCGGCGCTGCACGAACTGGACCTGTCGATCTTCGTGCACGGCGTTCGCCCGGCGACCGATGGACGCCTCGTTGGGCCGGAAGTGCTTGCGCCCATCATCGGTATTCCGATGGACACGGCCTTGTGTGTGGGCTCTTTCATCGGCGCTCGCGTGTTGGACCGCTTTCCGGATTTGCGCGTCGCGTTCAGTCATGGTGGCGGCGGCATCGGCAGCGTGATCGACCGCTTCCAGCATGTCTGGACCGTGATGCCGGACCTCAAGTCGCAGCTCGCGCGCAGCCCGCTGGAGGAAGCACGTCGCTACTGGTACGACTGCCTGACGTTCAGCGTGGACTACACCCGCTTCCTGATTGAAAAGATGGGCGCGGACCGGGTGTTCATCGGTACGGATTTTCCGGCGGGTGGAATGGGATTGATGGACCCGGTGGCGTTCATCGATTCGCTGGGGCTCAAGTCCGCGGATCTCTCGGACCTGTTACAGGGCAGCGCGCAGCGTTTTCTCAAAATGACCGATGGATGATGGCGGCTAAAGAATTTGAAGTCGTCATTCCCGCGAGGGCGGAATCCAGTTTGCGACATGCCGAAAACTGGGTCCCCGCCTTCGCGGGGACGACGGTCGTTTTCATTGAAGTGAAGTACGTTCCGGAGGAGTAGCACATGGAAATCATCGGCGGCGGCAAGGTTCACGTATACGAGGCGATCGACGAAGGTCCGCACCCCGCTGGACCCCAGGAGATGTGGCAGGAGAGCGTGGTGCTGGTCTGGTGGGATCAGGCGCAGGCCATCGGCGGGTTCTATCGAATCGGCCACGAGCTGAACCACAAGGACGGTCCGATGATCGCGCTGTGGAACAATACCTGGACGCCGCAGGGCTTCTTCAAGAAGACCGCGTACCTGCCGTTGCGCCCGCAGGATCGCATCGCGAACGGTTTCGGCAGCGGCGACGATTCCCTGCGCTTCGAGTACGACGGGCAATGCGTGTGGACGCTGCACGACGAGGAAATCTCCGCGACGCTGCGTGTCGAGGATTTCCATCCCGCCATCGACTGCTATCCCAAGAAGGGCGCGATCTCGGAATTCGCGCCGCATCACGCGGAAGTCTCCGGTCGTGTGCGCGGCACGCTCACGGCCAAGGGCCACACCTACACTGTGAACGCGCTCGGCTTTCGCGACCACGGTTGGGGCGAGCGCCTTTGGCCCACCCTGCTGTCGCATCGCTGGATGGCCGGCGTGTTCGACCAGGACTTGTCGTTCTGCGCGCTGTCCTGGCACGGGTCCGACGACACGCTGGTTCAGTTCGGCTGGATCGTGCGCGACGATAAGGTGATCTACGGCAAGGACGTGGACATCCTGGTGCATATCGAGTGCGATGCCATGACCGTGCGCGGCGGCGCTTTGAAGATGACCCTGACCACCGGCGAGGTGCTGGACGTGACGTTCGAGCGGCTCGCGAACAGCGTGGTGTCCTTCCACCACGGCATCGCCTGCGTGGACACGATGTGCCGAATCCGCTACGGCGACCGTGTCGGTATCGCTGACCTGGAGACCAGCAGCAACCCCCAGCACGGCACGCGCAAGCCGCAGAAGCTGTCGCGCGGCGTCATCAACAACGGTTGGCATCCGGTCGGGTAGAAGCTCGCGGTTCGCGGTGGTGTAAGCCATCCGCGATACAACAAAAAAGCCCCGGCAGTCGCCGGGGCTTCGGTAATGCTCAGCGACCGATCAGAGCAGCGGCACGAGCAACAGCGCCACGATGTTGATGATCTTGATCAGCGGGTTGATGGCCGGGCCGGCGGTGTCCTTGTACGGATCGCCGACGGTGTCGCCGGTGACGGCGGCCTTGTGTGCGTCAGAGCCCTTGCCGCCGTGGTGGCCTTCCTCGATGTACTTCTTGGCGTTGTCCCAGGCGCCACCACCGGTGCACATCGAAATGGCCACGAAAAGGCCGGTGACGATGGTGCCCATCAGCAGGCCGCCGAGCGCATCCGCTCCGAGTACGATTCCTACGACGATCGGGATGAACAGCGGCAGCAGTGAGGGGATGATCATTTCCCGGATCGCCGCCTTGGTCAGCAGGTCCACCGCCGCGCCGTACTCGGGTTTGCCGGTGCCTTCCATGATGCCCTTGATCTCGCGGAATTGACGGCGCACTTCGATCACCACCGCGCCGGCCGCGCGACCCACCGCCTGCATGGCGAACGCGCCGAACAGGTAGGGAATCATGCCGCCGATGAGCAGGCCGATCACCACGTCGGGGTTGTTGATGGAGAAGTCAACCGCCGTACCCTTCTCCTGCAACTTGTGCGCGTAGTCCGCAAACAGCACCAGCGCGGCCAGGCCGGCGGAGCCGATGGCGTAGCCCTTCGTAACCGCCTTGGTGGTGTTGCCGACGGCGTCCAGGGCGTCCGTGGTCTTGCGGATTTCCTTGTCCATGCCCGACATCTCGGCGATTCCTCCGGCGTTGTCGGTGATGGGGCCGTAGGCGTCGAGCGCCACGATCATGCCCGCCATCGACAGCATCGAGGTCGCGGAAATGGCCAGGCCATAAAGACCGGCAATGTCGTAGGCGAAATAGATCGCAGCGGCCACGGCCAGCACCGGCGCCGCGGTCGACTTCATCGACACGGCCAGACCGGCGATGACGTTGGTGCCGTGCCCCGTAACCGAGGCGGCGGCCACATCACGCACCGGCGCGTATTCCGTCGCGGTGTAGTACTCGGTGATGACGACCATCGCTGCGGTGAGCACCAGGCCGATCATGGCGCAGATGAACAGCGGCATGGCCTTGTCGGCGTCGAACAGCGCGGCGGTCACGAACCAGAACGCGATGGCCGCAAGCACGCCGGAAATGGCGAGCCCGCGATACAGCGCGTTCATGATCTTGCCGCCCGGATTGGCCTTGACGAAAAAGGTGCCGACGATGGAGGCCGGAATGCTCACAGCGCCGAGCAGCAGCGGGTACATCGCGCCGGCCCAGCCGTAGGTGGCGTAGGAGATGCCGGCAATCAGCATCGAGGCAATGACCGTGACCGCGTAGGTTTCGAACAGGTCAGCCGCCATGCCGGCGCAGTCGCCGACGTTGTCGCCGACGTTGTCCGCGATGACGGCCGGGTTGCGGGGGTCATCCTCGGGAATGCCCGCTTCGACCTTGCCCACCAGGTCGGCGCCGACGTCGGCGCCCTTGGTGAAGATGCCGCCGCCTAGTCGCGCGAAGATCGAGATCAGCGAACTACCGAAAGCGAGGCCGATCATGGGCTGCAGCGCGGCGTTGAGATTTTCCGCACTCGGATCGCCCTTCATCACCACCATGAAGTAACCGGCCACGCCGAGCAGGCCCAGGCCCACCACCAGCATGCCGGTGATGGCGCCGCCCTTGAAGCTCACGTTGAGCGCATCGTTGAGACTGACCGTTGCGGCTTGAGCCGTGCGCACGTTGGCGCGCACCGAGACGAACATGCCGATGAACCCGGCCAAGCCCGAGAGCACGGCGCCGATGGCAAAGCCGATGGCCGTCGGCCAGCCGAGTTGCGGCACGAAACCAATGACCAGGAACAAGGCCACGCCGACCATGGCGATGGTCATGTACTGCCGGCGAAGGTAAGCTCCGGCTCCTTCCTGGATCGCCAGAGCAATCTGCTGCATGCGGGCGTTGCCCGCAGGCTTGCCGACGATCCATTTGGCCACGACGATTCCATACACAATGGCCGCCAACGCGCATCCAAGCGCTATCAACAAAGCGTTTTCAACCAACATCGATTTAGTCCCCCAATCCGGTTTTTGAGATGGACCGAATCTTCGTGAAGATCAGGGATGATCTGCGAAATTCGGCCTGTTCTGTGCGGCCTACTTCAAAACGCGCGGGAGTCTAGCACGCGACATTTGCGGTGCCGACGCATCGCGTGCGCTTCCGAATGCTGGCCGAAACCGATGGGCTTCCGGCACAATTCATGCGGCGCTCATGCGCCTTATGGGTTCGCGGGGCTAGGCGAGCACCCTATCACCACAGGTCCGATACAGGACTGACACGGAAGCGACACACCGAACATGGAACTAATACTGCTGGGCGCTCCCGGCTCGGGCAAGGGAACGCAGGGCGAAAAGCTGGCGGCGCATTTCGGCATCCCCAAGGTTTCGACCGGCGACGCGCTGCGTGCCGCGGTCAAGGCCGGAACGCCGCTGGGCCAGAAGGCCAAGGCGCTGATGGACGCCGGCGAACTGGTGGCCAACGAATTGGTTTACGGCATCGTCGAGGAGCGGCTCAGTCACGACGACGCGCATCACGGCTTCATCCTCGACGGTTTCCCGCGCAACACCGCGCAGGCTGCGGAACTGGACAAGATGCTCGTGAAACTCGGCGAGCGCGCCATCGACTGGGCGGTGCACCTGCACGTTACCGACGAGGAGATCGTCAAGCGCCTGCTGGATCGCGCGCAGAAAGAAGGCCGCGCGGACGACAAGGAAGAAGTGATACGCCACCGCATCGACGTCTACAACGCCGAGACCAGCCCGCTGCTGGATTTCTACGGCAAGCATGGCAAGCTCCTGACCGTGCCTGGCGTGGGCAGCCTGGAAGAAATTTTTCAGCGGATTCTCGCGGCCCTGAAATAAACCGGCTTGCGGGTGCTTGGCTGGCCCGACGCGTCGCCTGACGCACCGGCCAAGGCTGCACCCTAGAACGCATGCCACTCTCTTCCGCACGTCGGGAGGAGGGCAAGGTGAACATCAGGATCGAGTTTGAGCGCCACAGGAATGTGTCGATGACACGCGAGCAGTTTGCGCGCCTGTCGCGTGACATCGAGGGCACTTTGCGGCAGTTTCCCAAGCTGAAAAAATTGACCGCTCTCGGCGCTCAGGACTACCGGCTCGACATGAAGACTATCGGCTCTTCGGTTGCCAGGATTGCGCACGACGTGAGCTTCGGCGCTCGCTGTGTTGCTGACCCGACAAAGGCGGAACTGAGTTGGATGCCGCTGCCCGATGTCGGCAACGCGCAGATGGAAGGGCTGCTGAAGCTCAACGACGAGGGCAAGTCGCTGCGCCTGACTCTGAGTCTTTCCGTACGCGGCGAACTGCGCGACGTTCCGGTGCCGCTCATGTATCGGCTGGTGGCGCCGGCTTTCATCCAGGGCAAGTTCTCGGCCCTGGTCGATGCCTTCCTGGAAAGGGTGGCCAGCGCACCTCTCAGCCGCTCGACCCAGGCGTCGGCCTGAAGCCTTACCTCAACTGAAATCCTCATGGCCTACACCATCGAAGTTCGTCGCATCGTTCCGCTGCCTGTTGAGAAGACGTTTGCCTTACTGGCCGATCACAACAGACTCGGCACGGTGCTTGGCCTGCCGGTGAAGCGCACGCGCGACGGCAAGGGCGACGTAAACGGGGTCGGTTCGGTGCGAACGCTCGGCATCTGGCCGCTGGATTTCGACGAGACCGTCACCGTCTTCGAACCCGGCACGCGCATCGATTACCGCATCACGCGCGGCTCGCCGTTGCGCAAGCATCTTGGCAGTGTGCGCTTCGAGCCCAGCGGATCGGGCACCCAGGTGACCTGGAATATCGAGTATGAAATGGGTGTCCCGGTGCTCGGCACAGCGATCAAGCACGGGCTCGGTTTCGGTATCTCGCGCGGGCTGGGCAAGCTCGGGCGCTGAGTCGTCTCAGGGCGCACGCGCCAGCGCCCAGGCCTCGATCCTGGCGGCGCCTGCCTTGCGCGCCGCTCGGGCCAGCGCGTCGAGCGTTGCGCCGGTGGTCATCACGTCGTCGAGCAGGGCCACGTGCAGGCCGCTCAGATCACGCTCGATACGGAACGCGCCGCGCAGATTGCGCCGACGCTGTGCGGCGGTCTGGCCGATCTGCTCTTGCGGTGTGCGCACGAGTTGCGCGGCATCGGCATCGATGTGGAATCGCAGCACGGACTCGAGAGCCCGCCCCAGTTCCAGCGTCTGGTTGTAGCCGCGCGAATACAGCCGGGTCCGCCGCAGGGGCACCGGAATCACCAGATCGGGCAGGGGAGCGGCGCGCCGCGCGAGCTGCCAGGCCATGAGCCGACCGAGCAGCCGACCCTGGTCGAACTGCGCCGCGTACTTGAGCCGGTGGATGCCATGCCGTACCGGGTCCAGGTGTACGAACGCGGTCCAGGCGGAATCGAAGCTGGGTGGGTGCTTGAGGCAGGCCGCGCAAAGTGCAGGTGCGGGCAGCGGCTGCGCACAGCGGGGACAGCAGATCGTGTTCCAGGGCAGTTCGGATCGGCAGGCGGCGCAGACTCCGTCCACGGCATTTGCGGCGCCACAAAAGGCGCATCGCTCGGGTGCGAGCAGGCCGATCCAGTCGTCAACCCAAATCCAGGTTTTCAAGTTGACAACCCCCGAGGTCGCCTCCGACACTGGCTGAACACTGAGCGCCCCGGCCGCGAGCTGCAAGCGGCACGAAGCCAATCGATCGAAAGAAGCTAGAGCCCATGAACCAATACGTTCGTCCCGAGCTTGATTTGCGCCACGACTGGACCTCGACCGAAGTGCAGACGCTGTTCGCGCTGCCGTTCAACGATCTGCTGTTCCGCGCGCAGACGACGCACCGGCAGTATTACGCGCCGAACACGGTGCAGCTCTCGACCTTGCTGTCCATCAAGACCGGTGCCTGTCCCGAAGACTGCGGCTACTGCCCGCAGTCGGTGCGCTTCGAAACCGGCCTGAAGAAAGAACCGCTGATGGAAGTGCAGGCCGTGGTCGAGGCCGCGCGGGAAGCCAAGGCCAATGGCGCGACGCGCTTCTGCATGGGCGCGGCCTGGCGCTCGCCCAAGGACCGCGATCTGGACAAGGTCGAGGCGATGGTGCGCGAGGTTTCGGCACTGGGCATGGAGACCTGCATGACCCTGGGCATGCTTAAAGCGAATCAGGCGCAGCGACTGGCCGACGCGGGCCTCGACTACTACAACCACAACCTCGATACCTCGCCGGAGTTCTACGGCAAGATCATCACCACGCGCATCTACCAGGACCGGCTCGACACCCTGGAGCACGTGCGCAAGGCTGGCATGAAGACCTGCTGCGGCGGGATCGTCGGTATGGGCGAGCAGCCCGAGGATCGCGCCGAGCTGCTGCGCCAGCTTGCCAACCTGCCGGAGCATCCGGACAGCGTGCCGATCAACAATCTGGTGCAGGTCGAAGGCACGCCGCTCAAGGGCGTGGAGCCGCTCGATCCGCTCGACTTCGTGCGCGCCATCGCGGTCGCGCGGATCATGATGCCGAAGTCCGCCGTGCGCCTGTCCGCGGGTCGCACCGCGATGAGCGACGAGCTGCAGGCCCTGTGTTTCTTCGCTGGCGCCAACTCGATCTTCTATGGCGACAAGCTGCTGACCACGCAGAATCCGCAGAATGCGAAGGACCGTGCGCTGCTGGCGCGGCTCGGCATCCAGGTGCTGGGTCAGGAGCACACGCACGAAGAGCCCCTGGTTTCTTCGACAGGTGCTTCGTGCAGCGCCGGTGCGTGCTGCTGATCGCCTGACGGTGTCCCTTCTCGACTCGCGTTTGCGAATTGAACTGGATCGCCTGCGCGACGCGGACCTTTACCGAATCCGACGGACCATCGAAGGCGCGCATGGCGTGCGCATGCGCGTCGATGGCCGCGAGTGCCTGAATTTTTGCAGTAACGATTACCTGGGCCTCGCCGCCGATCCGCGCGTGGCGGCTGCGGCGCAGCAGTCGCTTGCGGAACAGGGAACGGGCAGCGGCGCGTCGGCGCTCATCAGCGGTTACAACGCCCAACATCGCGCGCTCGAAGAAGCGCTGGCCGAGTTCACCGGATACCCGTGCGTGCTGCTGTTCTCTTCCGGTTGGGCCGCCAATCTCGGCGTGCTTCGCGGACTGCTCTCACGCGAGGATGTGCTGATCGCGGACGAACTCAATCACGCGTCGCTGATCGATGGCGGACGTCTGAGCGGCGCGCGATACCTGCGCATCGCGCACGCGGATGTGGCGGCCTTTGGCGCTGCGTTGAACGATTCCCGACTCCCGACTCCCGATTCCCGTCTTCGCCTCCTCGCCACCGACTCGGTGTTCAGCATGGACGGCGACCTTGCGCCTCTCCCACAGCTCACCGAGCTATGCGCGACGCACGGCGCGGCGCTGATGGTGGATGACGCCCACGGCTTCGGCGTGCTGGGCGAAACCGGTCGCGGATGCACCGAGCATTTCGGCGTGCGGCCGGATATCTACGTGGCCACGCTCGGCAAGACGCTGGGTGCGGCCGGCGCTTTCGTGGCCGGCAGCGGGAGCCTGATCGAGTATCTGATTCAGCGCGCGCGTAGCTGGGTTTTTTCGACCGCACCCCCGCCCGCCATCGCGGCGGCGGCGCGCGAGGCGCTACGCATCGTGCGGACCGAGCCCGGACGACGTCTGCGACTGCACGCCAACATTCGGCGCCTGGTCAGCGGTGCCACTGAGCTGGGACTGAAGCTGGGGCCGCCGAATGCGCAGGGCGATGCGCTCGCATCCACGCCGATTCTGCCGCTGGTGATCGGCGACGCGGCTCGCACGATGTCGATTTCGCGCGCGCTGTTCGAGCGCGGATTCTGGGTCGCCGGCATCCGCCCGCCGACGGTGGCGATGGGAACCTCCCGGCTGCGTATCACCCTGTCGGCCACGCACACGCCGGATCAGATCGACGCCCTGCTGGACGCGCTCAAAGCCTGCGTCGCGGCGAGTGGCGAGTGAGCGCGACGCTGCTTCCGGCCGTGGTTTGGCCGCAGACGATCTTCGTCACCGGCACCGACACCGGCGTAGGCAAGACGCATGTTTCCTGCGGCTTGCTGCGCGCGGCAAGGGCGCGGGGTATTTCGGCTTGCGGCTACAAGCCGGTGGCTTCCGGATGTCGCCAGACTGCATCCGGGCCGGCCAGCGCCGATGCCCGGCAACTGCAAAAAGCGGCGGGGACCGATCTGCCGCTGGCGCGCATCAACCCCTACGCGTTGTCCCGCGCCATCGCGCCGCATCTGGCTGCGCGGGAGCAAGGCATCCGGATCGAGCGACGCCGGCTGGAAGCGGCGCATCGCTGGCTTGCCGCGCGGTACGAGTTGGTTGTCGTCGAAGGCGCAGGCGGCTGGCAGGTGCCGCTGGACGCGCGCTCGACAATGGCCGACTGGGTTATAGCCCGCGAGTGGCCGGTGATTCTGGTGGTCGGCATGCGTCTCGGATGCCTAAACCACGCCCTGCTCGCTGCCGAGTCGATCAGCCGGCGTACACGCCTGCTCGGATGGATCGCCGATGTTTTGCCGCCGACCCAGCCCGCACTAAGCGCCAACATAAAGGATCTGCGGCGCCGGATGTCGGCGCCCTTGCTCGGGATGGTGTCGCCCTTCGAGCGTTCGCTCGACGCAGCGCTGCTCGCGATGCTGAAGCAACTCGACTAGCGAGTAGCGCAAGCCGCAATACCGCGATGCCCGTTCGAAGGACAAGCAAGTTCCAGCTTCGACCCGCCTTCGCGGCTCACCTTGCTACTGCATGTGATGCCGGAGTCTCCTCGATCGTTTCCTGCATCGTTGCTCGACTTTGATTGCTACGAGAAACATTCTCATTTAGTGTTGCGTTCGTTCTTTACTCGCGGCGCAAACCTATCCGGATCGATTTCAGGGGATGTTGGCGGTGAAGCGCGGGCAGCGCAGAACCCGGTTGCCCGGCTCCTGGCGAGCGATCACGAAGAGTGGGTGCACTTTCCCGAATGCCTGAAATTCCTGTTGTTCCGCGTCCATCACGTTCGTTTGTTTTTTCGGAGCCCAGCACCATGACCACCCAAGTTCGCGCCGCCTTGTTGTTTGCCCTGGCTCTCAGTGCCTGTGGAGGAGGGGGCGGTGGTGGCGGTGGCTCGACACCAGGGTCTGACACGACACCCAACGCTTTTTCCTTCAGCAGCGCGAGCGATGTGTCGCCAGGCTCGGTCCAGACCTCGAACACCGTCACCATAAGTGGCATCGACGCCGCTGCGCCTGTCTCCGTGACGGGCGGCAGCTATGACATTGGCTGCGATGGTGGCTTCACGGGCGCGGCTGGCAGCATCACCAACAACCAGACCATCTGTGTAAGGCATACCGCCCCGGCAAGCTTTGCAACGGCAACCATCACGACGCTCACCGTCGGAGGGGTATCCGGCAGTTACGCCAGCACCACCCGCGCCGCGTCAGGACCCATCACCGACGATGACGCCCGCCGCGCCGTGCTCTCGGATCTGGGCGAAGACCTGATCCTGCCGACGCTGCGCGATCTCGATACACGCAGCGCGGCGCTCGCAACGCTGGTGGCGGCGCTCGCGGCAGCGCCCGCGAATGCCGCCGCACGCAGCGCGGCTCAGGATGGTTGGCGCACGGCAATGGTGGCGGTGGAACGCGCCGAAGTGCTGCAAATCGGTCCCGCCGCGCGCTCGTCGGAACCGGGCGGCCAGAACTTGCGCGATCAGATCTATTCCTACCCTTTGCTCGCCCGCTGCGGCGTGCACAACGCCGCCTACGCCGACGAAGCGGTCACCGGCAGCACGCTGATCAACCGCACGGGCATGGGTGCGCTCGAATACCTGTTGTTCGACGACACCGCCAACCTCGCCTGCCTGCCTGCCGCGGGCGTCAACGGCCAAGCCAAGCGTGCGCAGCACGCGGGCCGCATCGCCGCACGAATCGCGGTGGTGGCCACGCAACTGCGGAACGCCTGGGAGCTTGCCGGTGGAAACTTCCTGCTGAAGTTCGGCGCCGCCGGCACCTCGGGCAACACCATGCCGTTCAGCACCCCGCAGATGGCGCTGGACGCTCTCTCCACTGCGATCTTCTACGTGGAGAAAGAGACCAAGGATCGCAAGATCGCCAGCCCCACCGGCATCGGCGCCACCGGCCTGCTGCCCTGCGCCCAGGTGAGTTGTCCGGAACGCGTGGAGTCGGTGTTTGCACGCGGTTCGGGCGACCACATCCGCGCCAACATCCTCGCGTTCCGCGATGTCTTCACCGGCGTCTCCGGCGGCTTGGGACTCAACGCGCTGCTTGAAGGAATCGATCGCGAGGACCTTGCGACCAAGATCGTCGCCGAGGTCAACGCGGCGCTGACCGGCGGCGATGCAACACTCGACGACTTCGAGACGGCGGTCGAAGACATCGAGAGCCGCGCTGCCTGTACCAATGCCAGCAGCACCCGCACCGGCGAGCCCGCGTGCGCGCTGCACGGGTTGGTGGATCAGTTCGACAACACCTTGCGCGCCGACATCACTTCCACCTTGAACCTCAAGATCCCCGATACGGCCGCGGGCGACAATGATTGAGTCAGAAAATTTCGGCGTAGGGCGGGCCGTGCCCGCCAACCCAGGCGGCCACGGGCCGCCCTACGCCGCGGCTGTGCACCTGTATCGCTGGCTGCACCAACCCTTCGACATCGCGGCCCTGGCCGCGTACCGGGTGCTGTTCGGCTTGCTGATGTGCGCCGGCAGCCTGCGCTTCATGTCGCAGGGCTGGATCGACCGGCTGTACGTCGAGCCCACGTTCCACTTCAAGTACTGGAATTTCGAATGGGTGCAGGTGCCGGGACAGACCGGTTTGTACCTGCTGTTCGGGGGCATCGCCTTGTCGGCGCTGATGGTCGCGCTGGGCGCGTTCTATCGCGTGGCCATCGTCGCGTTCTGGTGCCTGTTCACCTACGCGGAGTTGATGGACGTCACCACGTACCTGAACCACTACTACTTCGTCTCGCTACAGGCGCTGATTCTGTGCTTCCTGTCGCCGCATCGCGCGTGGTCGGTGGACGCCTGGCTGCGGCCGCGGATCGCGTCGATGAGTCTGCCTTCGTGGCAGACCTACTGGCTGCGTTTCCAGGTGGGGCTGCTGTATTTCTACGCCGGCATGGCCAAGGTTGAAACCGACTGGCTGCTGCACGCACAGCCTCTCAACATCTGGCTGCCGGCGCATTCGGGGCTGCCGCTGCTGGGGCCTCTGCTCGGTCAGCCCTGGGTGCATTTCGCGTTCTCCTGGTTCGCGTTCCTGTTCGACACCTTCATCATCGCCTTCATGCTGTGGCGGCCGGCGAGGCCGTATGCGTTCGTGGTGATTTTGGTCTTCCACTTGTTCACGCATCTGTTTTTCAACATCGGCCTGTTCCCGTTCATCATGGTGTTCGGGGTGTTGATCTTTTTCCATCCGGACTGGCCGCGACGGGTCATGCCCTGGTTGCGCCGCAGCGTCCCGACGATGACGCCGGGCAGCATGAGCTGGACCGCGCCGCGCGCCGCGTTCGCGATGGTCGTCGGCGTGTTCTGCCTGGTGCAGTTCCTCCTGCCGCTGCGGCATTGGGCCTACCCCGGCACCGTGCTGTGGCACGAGCAGGGCATGCGCTTTTCCTGGCGGGTGATGCTGCGCGAAAAATCCGGTGCGCTGGACTACCGCGTGGTCAAGGCAGACGGCGAGACCGAGTTCGTTTCGCCGTTCGCCTATCTCACCGACCAGCAATACCGGGAGATGGCGGGTCAGCCCGACATGATTCTGCAATTGGCGCATCGCATTCGCGACGACTTCAACGCGCGAGGCGTCGGGCCGGTGCGGGTGTATGCCGATTCCAACGTCTCGCTCAACGCGCGCGCCGCAAGACGCATGATCGATCCGCAGGCCGACCTTGCCGTCATCGATGACGGCATGGCGCAGGCACGGTGGGTTCTTCCGGCTCCGACCGAGCCGCCGCCCTTGCTGAAACGGCTCACGCTTCGCGTTCGCACAGACGACGTGGCCGCGCATTCACCGTGAGCGCGCCCATCCTGTTCTATGACGGCGTATGCAATTTCTGCAACGCGACCGCGCGCTTCGTGCTGAGCCACGAGCGCGCGCCGGAGTTCCGTTTCGCCGCCTTGCAGTCGGCGCAGGCGCGCGCGCTTCTGGCGCCGCTTGGCATCGCGGCCGGGGACTTGTCCTCGATGCTGGTGCTTCACGACGGCCGCTTGCTCAGGGAGTCAGACGCCGCGCTGCATGTGCTGTCGCATCTGGCAGCGCCCTGGCGCTGGCTCGCTGTCTTCAGATTCGTGCCGCGCGGTTTGCGCGACTCCGTGTACCGCGCCATCGGAACCCGCCGCTATCGCTGGTGGGGGCGCAGCGAGGCCTGCATTCCGATTCCGGCAACCACCCGCACCCGATTTCTGACCGAATCCGAATGAACTGCTTCCGCCTGACTTCCTTGTTGATTGCGCTTTGCGCCTTGCCTGCGTTCGCACAGGAAGCGACGACACCCCTCGACGCGGCGAAACCCGATGCTGAAAAGCCCGAAGAGTCGACCGCGCAAATCGACACCATCACCATCATCGGCCGGCGCGAATCGCTGCCGCTGATTTCCGGTTCGGCGCATGTGGTGGACGAAGCGGAACTCAAGCGCTACGGCTACGACGACATCAACCGCGTGCTCAACGCCGTGCCCGGAGTCTACGTGCGCGAGGAAGACGGCTTCGGCCTGCGGCCCAACATCGGTCTGCGCGGAGGATCGTCCGATCGCAGCCAGAAAGTCACCTTGCTGGAAGACGGCGTGCTGTTCGGCCCGGCGCCGTACTCCGCGCCGGCCGCGTATTTCTTTCCCCTGACGGCGCGCATGACCGGCGTCGAGGTGTTCAAGGGACCGGCCGCGATCAGCCAGGGGCCGCAGACCGTCGGCGGCGCCATCAACCTGCTGTCCGCGCCGGTGCCCGAAGCTTTCGATGCGTTCGTCGAAGGCGCGGGCGGGACCGACGCATTCCGGCGCGTGCACGCGCGGGCGGGCGGCCCGGTCGGCGGCTTCGGTGTGCTGGGGGAATTCCTGCACGTCGCCAACGATGGCTTCAAGGAACTCGACGGTGGCGGCGATACCGGCTTCACCAAGAACGAGGGCCTGCTCAAGGCCCGCCACGCGCTCGGCCCCGGCATTCTCGAACTGCGCCTGGGCTATGCAGACGAAGAATCCGACGAAACCTACCTCGGCCTGACCGAAGCCGATTTCCGCAAGAACCCGAACCGGCGCTATCTCGCCAGCAGCCTGGATCGCTTCGAATGGGACTGGAACAGCGTGCGTGCGGACTGGCAGCAGGACCTGCTCGGCGGCAAGCTGGTGGCCAGCGTTTACAGCCACCAGTTCAAACGGGCCTGGCGCAAGTTCAACAACCTCGGTGCGGGCAGCAATATCCGCGAAGTCCTGGCCAACCCGGACACGCCCTCCAACAGCCTGCTTTACGGCTCGCTCACCGGGGAGATCGACAGCGACCCGAATTTCGAAGGCGACGATCTGCTGATCGGCACGAATCATCGCGACTTCCGCTCTTCCGGTGTGCAGGCGCGTCAGACCTGGGCGTTCTCGGCCTACGGCGAGCACCGCCTGGAAGCAGGCGCGCGCCTGCACGGCGATCGCGTGGAACGCCTGCACGATCAGTTCGGATTCGAATCGCTGGACGGCGCGCTGGTAAGCAACGCCCAACCCGGCGCCATTACCGCCGACAACACCGGGCGTACCGTGGCGCTCGCAGTCTGGCTGCGAGACGAAATCACGCTGGGCCGCTGGACCCTGGCGCCCGGCGTGCGCGTGGAAAACGTCGCCACCAAGTACAGCGATCGCCTGGACGGAACTGAGCGCGACAACGACTACACCATTGCGCTGCCCGGCCTGGGTGTGAATTTCGCTGTGTCACAAGCGCTGAGCTTGCTGGCCGGCGTGCACAAGGGTTTCTCGCCGGCCACGGTCGGAGCGAGCGAGCGGCTCGATCCGGAAGAGGCTATCAACTACGAAGCGGGTGGACGCGTGCGCACGGCGTTCGGCCGTATGGAACTCATAGGGTTCTACAGCGACTACAGCAACCTCACCGCCGCCTGCACCAACTCCAGCGGCTGCGCCGAACTGGACACACAGACCAATGCCGGCAAGGTCGAGGTCTACGGCGCGGAAGCCGGTTACGAACACGCCTGGCCGCTCACCACGGCTCTGACCGTGCCGCTGGCGCTGACCTATACCTACACCCAGGCCGAGTTCCAGGAAGCCTTCTCTTCCTCGGACCCACAGTTCGGCGACGTGGAAGCGGGTTTCGAGTTGCCCTACGTTCCGGAGCATCGCGCCAATCTTCGCGTGGGCCTCGACGGCGCGCGCTGGTCGACGAGCCTGTCCGCGACTTACCAGTCGGAACAGCGCGATGTTGCGGGTGAGGGCGAGATTCAGCCCGGTACCGGCAGCGACTCCTACACCGTGGTGGACCTGGCGGGAAGCTGGAACCTGACGCCGAGGCTGTCGCTGCTGGCGCGTGCCGATAACGTGCTGGACAGAGAGTACGTCGTGTCGCGTCGTCCGTTCGGTGCGCGGCCGGGCAAGCCGGCCGGCGCGCAGTTGGGGATTCGGTATACCTTCTGACCTGGTTCGGGAGAAGCCGTCCCATCTACCGGCGGCCCGACCTGTGTCAAGGCTGCGACAGCGGCTCGTACTCTTTGCGCGGGCTCCGTCGCATCCACTAGAATCGCGCGCCGGACGCCACGCTCGACGCGCAGCCTCACATTAGAAGCAATCCCCAGCACTCTCATTGGACGCAGCCCACGAAACGCGATTCGTGATCGGCCCCAACGCTTCGCTGAGCGTGCGCGGTGCATGGATCTTCATGGGACTCGCGAGCTTTGGCACCCTGGCATGCGCCGCTTATTGCACCTGGTTGGGTTTCTGGCCGGTCCTGCCGTTCGCGGGGCTTGAACTGGCGGCTCTGGGTTTTGCGCTGATGGTGGCGATGCGGCGCAACCGCTATCGGGAAGTTGTAAGTTTTTCGGATACGCGCGTTAGCCTGGAAGTGGGAACACTGGGACGGGGCGCAGGAGCGGTGATGGAGCTACCTCGCGGCTGGACCCGGGCCTGGATGGAACCGGGTGTGAGGCCCAACGATCCGGCGCGTTTGATGCTGGGGTGTTCGGGACAGAAGCTCGAGATCGGGCGTTGTTTGACACAGGAAGAGCGGGAAGCTTTGTTGGCGCGGTTTCGCGCCTTGCTACGAACGTCGACCGTGCCTCGCGCGGTGGCGCACGCAGGTATGACTCTGGGAGATGGATAGATGGCGATGAACAAGCTCGGCTCAACCGTGACGAAGATCGTGTCGAGAGCAGCGATGCTGGTGGCAGGATGGCTGGCGACGACGGTGGCGATGGCCTACACCGGCGAGCGCTACAACATCCCGATGGGGGTGACCGAGATCAGCCGTGAAGTGCACGGTCTGCATATGCTGATCTTCTGGGTCTGCGTGGCCATTGCCGTGGTGGTATTCGGCGCGATGTTCTACTCGGTGTTCGCGCACCGTCGCTCGGTGCATCCCAAGCCGGCGGACTTCCATGAATCCACGCTGGTCGAGATCATCTGGACCGCGGTGCCGTTCGTGATTCTGATCAGCATGGCCATCCCCGCGGCCGGCACGCTCATCAAGATGGATGACACGCGCAACGCCGAGATGACCGTCAAGGTCACCGGCTACCAGTGGAAGTGGCAATACGAGTACATCGGCAAGGACGTGAAGTTCTTCTCCTCGCTGGCTGCGGATTCCAACAAGGCGCGTCAGCTCGGCTCGGGCATCGACCCCAACACGGTTCCGAATTACCTGGTCGAGGTGGACAAGCCGCTGGTGCTGCCGGTGGACACCAAGGTGCGATTTCTCGTCACCGCCAACGACGTGATCCACGCGTGGTGGGTGCCGGCCTTCGCAGTGAAGAAGGACGCGATCCCCGGGTACGTCAACGAAATCTGGACCAAGGTCGACGAGGTAGGAACATACCGCGGCGTCTGCGCCGAGTTGTGCGGTCGCGATCACGGCTTCATGCCGATCGTGGTCAAGGTCGTGTCCAAAGCAGAATACGAGACGTGGCTCGCCGAACAGATCAAGGGGACCGATGTGGCAGCGGCTGCTCCGGTGGCCATGACGGATGCGACACCCGCAGCTGCTCCTGTAGCGGCTCCGGTCCAAGTTGCGGCTGCGCCCGCTTCAGCGGCTCCGGCGGAAGCTTCGAAGGACGATCTGGTTGCGGCAGGCAAGAAAATCTTCAACGGCAATTGCGCTGCGTGTCATCAGCCGACGGGGCAGGGCATACCACCTGCGTTCCCCTCGCTCGTCGGGAGTGCCATCGTCAAGGGTCCGGTCGATGCGCAAATCACGCAGGTGCTCAAGGGCAAGAATGCGATGCCGCCGTTCGCGCACTTGTCGGATGCCGACCTCGCCGCCGTGCTCACCTACACCCGCAATTCCTGGGGTAATGGCAGCGGCGTGGTTCAGGCCTCGCAGGTCGCAGCGCAACGCGGCAAGTAAGTACAACCGAATTAGAAGAGCCGGATAGAGGACTTCAACATGGCTGCAACGCACGACCACGCACACGACGATCACGCCCACGGTCACGACGACCATGCTCATGGCCCCGAGAAGGGTTTCATGCGCTGGATCAAGACCACCAACCACAAGGATCTGGGCACGCTGTACCTGATCTTCTCGTTCAGCATGTTCTTCATCGGCGGCCTGATGTCGCTGGTGATCCGTGCGGAACTGTGGCAGCCGGGCTTGCAGTTCGTCGATCCCGAGTTCTTCAACCAGATGACCACGCTGCATGCGCTGGTGATGATCTTCGGCGGCGTCATGCCGGGCTTCACGGGTCTTGCCAACTGGATGGTGCCGATGATGGTCGGTGCGCCGGACATGGCGCTGCCGCGAGTCAACAACTGGGGTTTCTGGATTCTGCCGTTTGCCTTCACCCTGCTGCTGAGCACGCTGTTCATGCCGGGCGGCGGACCCGCCGGCGGCTGGACGATGTATCCGCCGCTGGTGTTGCAGACCGGCGGGGCCTTCCCGTTCCTGATCTTCGCGATTCACCTGATGGGTGTCAGCTCGATCACCGGCGCGATCAACGTGGTCGTGACCATCCTGAACCTGCGCGCGCCGGGCATGACCCTGCTGAAGATGCCGCTGTTCTGCTGGACCTGGCTGATCACCGCGTATCTGCTGATCGCGACCATGCCAGTGCTCGCGGGCGCCGTGACCATGCTGCTCACCGACAAGTACTTCGGCACCAGCTTCTTCACCGCCAGCGGCGGCGGCGACCCGGTGATGTTCCAGCACATCTTCTGGTTCTTCGGCCACCCCGAGGTCTACATCCTGATCTTGCCGGCCTTCGGCATCGTCTCGACCATCATTCCGACGTTCGCGCGCAAGACCCTGTTCGGCTACGACTCGATGGTCTACGCCACGGCTTCCATCGCGTTCCTGTCGTTCATCGTCTGGGCGCACCACATGTTCACCGTCGGTATGCCGCTGGCCGGCGAGCTGTTCTTCATGTTCAGCACCATGCTCATCGCGGTGCCCACGGGCGTGAAAGTGTTCAACTGGATTGCGACGATGTGGCGCGGCTCGATGACCTACGAGACGCCGATGCTGTTCGCCATCGCCTTCGTGTTCCTGTTCTCCATCGGCGGCTTCTCCGGATTGATGCTGGCCATCGCACCGGTGGACTTCCAGTACCACGACACCTACTTCGTGGTCGCGCACTTCCACTACGTGCTGGTGCCGGGCGCCGTGTTCTCGATCATCGCCGCCGTGTACTACTGGATCCCGAAATGGTCCGGCGTCATGTACAACGAGTTCTGGGGCAAGGTGCACTTCTGGCTCTCGGCCATCTTCATCAACGTGACCTTCTTCCCGCAGCACTTCTCGGGACTCGCCGGCATGCAGCGCCGCGTGCCCGACTACGCGGTGCAGTTCGTCGACTTCAACCAGCTTTCGTCGATCGGCGCCTTCGTGTTCTTCATCGCGCAGTTCATCTTCATATTCAACATGATCGGCTGCATGATGAAGCGCGGTCAGAAGGCGACCGACCGCGTCTGGGAAGGTGCGCATGGCCTGGAGTGGACCGTGCCCTCGCCGGCGCCGTATCACACCTTCAACGATCCGCCCATGGTCGGCGATGACGAAGTGACCGCCGTTCACGGTCCCGAAGGCCATGCGGTCGTGCCGCACTGAGCCGATGGCAAGCATGAGCGCCCAGCCAGAAAACCCGGTGGACGCGCGACGCGTCAAAGCGCGTCGCAGCGTGTGGCTGGCAGTGGCGCACGCGCTGCTGGCGGTCGCGATTCTGGCCGGGTTCGTCTACGTGCAGAGCCAGTCGTGAGCGCAGCGGCGCGCGAGGGCAAGCGGCAAAGCTGGCGGCTGCTGCTGGTCGTGGTCGCAATGTTCGGTTTCGGGTTTGCGCTGGGGCCCATCTACACCGCCATCTGCAAGGTCACCGGCATCAACGGCAAGCTCTCGGGCATGGCCGCGGATGCCAACGCGCTGTCGCTGGTGGACGAGTCGCGACTCGTGACCGTGCAGTTCGTGACGACGGTCAACGGTGGCAGGCCCTGGGAATTCCGTCCCGAGATGTCCGAGATCAAGGTTCATCCGGGCCAGCTCACCACGGTGAATTTTCACGCCCGCAACACGGAAGATCACGATCTGATCGCGCAGGCCGTGCCAAATGTCTCGCCATGGAATGCGGCGCGACATATGAAGAAGACGGAATGTTTCTGCTTCAACAACCAGCCGTTCAAGGCCGGAGAATCCAAGGAAATGCCGGTGCGTTTCATGCTCGATCCGGCTCTGCCGGCGGAAGTGGATACCGTCACCTTGTCGTACACGTTTTTCGATGTGACCGAGTCGGCGCGAAAAGCGCCGGCAGACCCGAAGCAAAGCTAGCCACTAGAGATCAGGGAGCAAGAACCGATGGCCACCCACGCCACTACCCCCGGCACCCACGACGAAGTTGCCGGAAGCCCGCCGAGCCGCTATTTCGTCCCCGACCCGACAGCGTGGCCGTTCGTCCTTACTGCTGGGCTGGTCGCGGTCATCGTCGGCTTTGCCGGCTACCTGGAGCAGCGCCACGTCGGCCCGATTCCCATCTGGATCGGTGCGGCACTGGCCATCTACATCATCTTCCGCTGGCTGCGCGGCGTGTCGCTGGAGTCCGAGCACGGCAAGTACAACAAGGCGGTGGACAGCACCTATCGCATGGCGATGGCTTGGTTCATCTTCTCGGAGGTGATGTTCTTCGCCGCGTTCTTCGGCGCGCTGTATTACGCGCGCGAGCTGTCGATTCCCTGGCTGTCGGGCGAGGGCGCCAAGATGGCGACGCACCTCACCCACTGGCCGCTGTTCGAGAACGTCTGGCCTACCAACGGCCCGGCCAATATCGGCGGCCAGTACGAGACCGTCGGGGCCTGGGGCCTGCCCTTCATCAACACGGTTCTGCTGCTCAGCTCGGGCGTGACCATCACCCTGGCGCACCACGCGCTCAAGGCCAATCACCGCCTTGCGTGCATTCTCTGGATGTGGGCGACGGTCGCGTTCGGCGTCGCGTTTCTCTACTGCCAGGCCATCGAGTATCACCACGCGTACACCGAGCTGAACCTGACCCTCGGCAGCGGCATTTACGGCTCGACGTTTTTCATGCTGACCGGGTTCCACGGCTTCCACGTGACCCTGGGCACCATCATGCTGGCCGCCATCACGGGCCGGCTGATGTTCGGCCACTTCAAGCCGGAGAGTCACTTTGGCTTCGAAGGCGTTGCCTGGTACTGGCACTTCGTGGACGTGGTATGGATCGGCCTGTTCATTTTCGTCTACGTTCTGTAGAACAGGGACATGTTGCGAAGAAGGCCCGGCAACGGGCCTTCTTCGTCTTCGAAAGGCGGCAACGTGTAGGAGGGGCGCTAGCCCCGACGGTCGCTCGCCGGCCGAGCCACGCTCCTGAATTCGAGCGGCCGGTCGGGGCTTACGCCCCTGCTACCTTCAACGCCTACCCACCGACGCCGTGCGGCTTGATCCACCCCATTAGCACTGCCACGACCAGCAGCACGATCAGCGCCACTTGCAAGCCCACGCGCCAGGACAGCGCCGTGACCACACGCTTGCTGGCGCTGGGATCCTTGACCAGAAAGATTCCGCCCAGGACCAGCGAAACCACGATGGCGATGAGCAGGATGACGATCACGGACTTGATGAGCATGGGCGCCAACTTGGGGAATGCAGAGCGTGAATGGTAGCGCCGTCGCACTTCGACCGGCGCGAGCTGTCTAGCCCAACGCGCATGAGCTACCGATTTCGCCCGCCGCTCTGGTCGATTCCGCCGACGGTATTGGTGACGGCTCTATTCGTCACGCTCGGCATCTGGCAGTCGAATCGCGGTCAGGCCAAGCAGGTGCTCGAAGATGCATTCGGTACCGCGGCCGACGGCGAGCCACTGCGACTCACGCTGGATACCCCGACACCGGACTCGCTATCCACTGCGCGCGCGCAGATTTCCGGCTCCTACGATACGGCGCGACAACTCCTGCTCGACAACCAGACGCGCGAGCGCGTACCCGGCTATCACGTGTGGACGCCCATGCAGCTTGGCGACGGCTGGCTGATCGTGAATCGCGGATGGATCGCTGCCGACCCCGACCGTCGCGTGCTGCCCTCGGTCGAGGTGTCCGCAAACGCGCGCGCGGTGACGGGCTACTGGCGGCCGCTGCCGAAGCCGGGTTTCAAGCTCGCAACCGATCCCTGCGAGGCCGACGATTTCCCGCGCGTGGCGAGCTATCCCACGCGCGAACAACTCGCCTGCGTGCTTGGCGCGCCGGTTGCGGCCGGCGTGTTGTTGCTGGACCCGTCCGAGACTGACGGCTACGTGCGCGAATGGAATCTGCCCAACCCGGTGCCACCTGCGCGACACTACGCGTATGCCGCGCAGTGGTTCGCCTTTGCCGCGACCCTGTTGTTCCTTTTCGTCAAACTCAACCTGAAGCGCACCTAAGTGAATTCTCCTGCCGCGACCAACGCTTCTGCGCCGCGCGGGCGCGTCCAGTTCCTGCTGCTGGCGACGCTGTTCTTTTTCCCGCTGCTGATTTCCTACGCGCTGTACTTCTGGTTTCCGGAGTTTCGTCCCACCGGCAGGACCAACTACGGGGAACTGATTATTCCCGCCCGGCCCCTGCCGGAACTGCGCTTGACCAACGCCAAGGGCGAGCCATTGGATCAAGCCGTGTTCCGTGGCCGCTGGAGTTACGTGCTGCTTGCGGGAAGCGACTGCAATGAGGCCTGCCTGCGCGATCTGGTCATGACCCGGCAAGTGCGTCTGGTCATGAACGAAAAGCGCAGCCGCATCCAGCGCCTGCTGGTACTCGACGATGCGGCGACGGTGGCGCCGCTGGCGGCGCGCCTCGCACCCGAGCACCCCGACCTGCGTGTGCTCGGCGAAGCCGGCGCTTCCGGAGCCAGGCTCTCGGACTTCCTCCAGCCGCGCGAGGCCACGGCCTACCTGGTCGATCCGCTCGGCAACTGGTTGATGGTGTATCGCCGCGGCGCCGACACGCAGTCCGACTTCAAGGGCATGAAGAAGGACATCGGCAAGCTGCTGCGGCTTTCGCAAATCGGATGACGCATCGACCCATCACGTGACCGCTTTCCGAAATCTAAACCTCATCGCCATCGCCCTGTGCTTCTGCGTGGTGGTGTTTGGCGCGTACGTGCGCCTGGCCGACGCCGGTCTCGGTTGTCCCGACTGGCCCGGCTGCTACGGCCACCTCGGTGTGCCCGACGCGAATCACGAGATCACCGCTGCGGAACGGAAATTCCCGGATCGGCCGGTCGAGGCGCCAAAAGCCTGGAAGGAGATGATTCATCGCTACCTGGCCTCGGCGCTGGGCCTGCTGATTGTGGCGCTCGCTTTCCTCAGCGTGTTCCGCCGCGCCGTGCCGCGCATGCCGCGCGTGCTGCCCTGGTTTCTCGTCGGACTGGTGATTTTCCAGGGCGTGCTCGGCATGTGGACTGTCACCTGGCAGCTCAAGCCGCTGGTGGTCACCGGGCATCTGTTCGGCGGATTGGGCACGCTGTCCCTACTGGTGTGGATGTCGCTGGCCAGCCGGGAACCGGGTGCCCGGAGGCGGGAAGCGGAGAGCGAGGCCTGGGTGGGTGACGTCAACGCCGAGCGCGAGCGTCCCCAATCCGTAGGGATCGGTGGGCGTGGCATGGCCGCCGTTCGCGCCATGGCCGCACTCTCGCTGGTCGTGCTCGTGATGCAGATTTTCCTCGGCGGTTGGACCAGCACCAACTACGCCGCGCTGGCCTGTCCCGACTTCCCCACCTGTCACGGTCGCTGGCTGCCCGAGATCGATGTGCAGGAGGCCTACACGCTGTGGCGCGGGTTGGGCATCAACTACGAACACGGCGTGCTCGACAACCGCGCCCGCGTGACCATCCATTTCTTCCACCGGGCCGGCGCGCTGATCACGGCGGTGGTGTTGCTTGCGCTCGCCTTGCTGCTGATGGGTCAGCGCAGCCGCCGGCTCTGGCGCAGCTTCGGCGGTCTGGTGCTGGGGGCGCTGGCGTTCCAGATCGCCGTAGGCATCAGCACCGTGATTCTGCAACTGCCGCTGCTGCTGGCAGCCGCGCATAATGCCGGCGCCGCCATCCTGCTGTTGATACTCGTGAGTCTGAATTTCTACGCCTGGAACTCGCAACGCCGATGAGTGCCACGCCCTCCGTTATCGAAGCGGCCCGCACGCACAGCCGCGTGCACGAGTACTACGAGCTGTGCAAGCCGCGCGTGGTGATGCTGATCGTATTCACCGCGGTCGTCGGCATGTTCCTCGCAGTACCCGGCATGCCGCCGCTCGCGGCACTGCTGTGGGGCACGCTCGGCATCGGCCTGCAGTCCGCGTCAGCCGCCGCAGTCAATCAGATCATCGATCGCAACATCGACCGCCGCATGGCCCGCACCTGCGGCCGACCGCTGGTGACCGGCGCGCTGGGTATGACCGAGTCCATTGCCTTCGCCACCGTGCTGGGTCTGGCGGGCTTCGCGATGCTCTGGTTCCTGGTCAACCCGCTGACCGCGTGGCTCACGCAGTTCGCGCTGATCGGGTACGCTGGCATCTACACGCTGTACCTCAAGCGCGCCACGCCGCTGAACATCGTCATCGGCGGTGCCGCCGGCGCCGCGCCGCCGGTGCTCGGCTGGGTCGCCGTGACCGGCGAAGTGCACGGCCACGCGCTGATTCTTTTCCTCATCATCTTCATCTGGACCCCGCCGCATTTCTGGGCGCTGGCCATCGAGCGCTGCGAGGAATACGCCAAGGCCGACATCCCGATGCTGCCGGTCACGCACGGCATCGAGTACACCAAGACCCAGGTGTTGCTCTACACCGTGCTGCTGATCGTGGTCACGGTGCTGCCCTTTGCCACCGGCATGAGCGGCCTGCTGTACCTGATCGGCGCGCTGGCGCTCGGGGGCCGCTTTCTCGACTACGCGATCCGGCTGAAATGGAAGCCGGTTCCCGGTCTGCCGATGAAGACCTTCGGCTTTTCCATCGTGTACCTGATGGGGATTTTCACCTTGTTGCTGATCGATCATTATCTTGCAGGGCTAATCGAACTCGTGCGCGGCTGATTCGAGCAGACTGCTTCGATCGCTTGGCGTCGCCAAACGGGCGGAGGATTGCGAATGTCGAACAACTATGGCGGCTTGCGGAACGACCTCAAAGGTCACAAGGGCGCCGCAGCGCGTTGCGCTGCACGCCTTTTGGCAATCCGCAAGAGCCTGGCTTCGGTCCGAAAAAGGCGAAGCGACAGTTCGCTGTTGCTGGCGACCTGGAATATCCGCGACTTCGACTCGAACAAGTTCGGCTTCGGACCGCGGCTTCCGGAAACTTTCTACTACCTGGCCGAGATGATCGCCTGCTTCGATCTCGTCGCGGTGCAGGAGGTCAACCGCGATCTGACGGCGCTCGAAAAGCTGCTGAAGATACTGGGCCACGAGTGGGACTACATCGCGACCGATACGACCGAAGGAACCGGCGGCAACGGCGAGCGAATGGCCTTCCTCTACAACACCGAGAAGGTCCGGTTCCGAAGGGTTGCCGGCGAAGTGGTGTTGCCCGAGGGGCAGCTCATCGTCTCCAGCAAGAAAGTGAAGACGCCGCAGGGTCAACCGGACGTCGCGCCGACCACTGTGGAGATGAAACAGCAGTTCGCGCGCAGCCCTTTCCTGGTGGCTTTCCAGTCGGGATGGTTTCGCTTCAGCCTGTGCACCGTGCACATTTACTACGGAGCGGATTCCGGCGAGGAGTTGAAGCGCAGGGTGGCGGAGATCGAGGCGTTGGTGAAGTTCTTTGCCGACCGTCAGGACCAGTCCAGCAGGCAGGAGAAAGATCGGAGCGGCGCCGTGGAGAACTACATCCTGCTCGGCGATTTCAACGTGGTCAGCCCGGAACACAAGACCATGGCGGCGCTCAAGGCCCGCGGCTTTTCCGTGCCGGCGCAGATCGACGGCGCGAAGGTCCGGGCCGTCGGTCAGCACTTCTACGATCAGATCGCGGTGCGCGTGAAGGATCCGCGCTTTCGCGTCGTCAGCGGCGGCATGGTCGATATTTTCGCGGATGTGTTTCGCGACGGCGAGGAGGACATGGCGATCTACGCCAGGCACCTGCCGAAAAAAGATCCGGAGAAAAACCCAGAGTTCAATGCGACAACGCCAGAAGTGCTCTATCGCAAATGGCGCACCTGGCAGATGTCTGACCACCCCCCTCTGTGGATCGAAATCGAGACGGACTTTGCCGACAGTTATCTGCAGGACATCGCCGCCCCGGCTTAGAAACGGCTAACGCCTGGCGGACAAAACCGTCAGTTCGGCGCTCGCTGCTTGGTGTTCAAAGTACTCCGTGATGCCCTGCTTCATCGCGTTCTGGAAATGCTCGCGCGCATTGCGATCCTGCCCCTGCGTGAGCAGGTCGTGCCCGATGTAGAAATAGGCTTCGGTCTGCTGCTTGGCGGAATCTTCTCCTTCACGCGCGTCCTTCAGTGCGGCGACCGCAGACCGCTTGCCGGCCGCGTAGTCGATCAGCGGACGTGGCCAGCCATCCGGCAACTCTGCTGTCAGATAAGGCGCCATCGCCTGCCGTCCGTCCTTGCCCTGCTTGCCGGCTGCGAGGTACAACAAGAGCAGGGGGAAACCGCGACGAATCTGAGCGCGATCCTTCAGCGCTTCGAGGAGCTGGTGCTCCGCGGCCGAGTAGTTTTTGGCGACGAAACTGGCCCGGGCACGGGTGAGCCACACCTCCGAATCGGTGGGCGTTGCCTTGAGAATCTTGTCCGTCAGCATGTTCGTGCGATGGCTGTCGCCGGTCGCGCCGGCATTGACGGCAGCCGCCAGCAGAATGTCGCGATCTTCGGGTTGCAGGCTCAGCGCCGCGTCGTAGTCCAGGCGCGCTTCGGCGAAGCGGCCCAGGTTGTCCTTGGCGATTGCTCGCGATAGCAGCGCCTTGGCTTTCCAGGGGGCGCTCAGGCGTCCCCCTCCGATCTGGGCGCTTGCCACCGCGATCTTGAACCAGGCCTCCTCCTGCGTCTTGGTCTTGAGCCGTATGCTTCCCGACTGCATCTTCTGGCCGAGCGAAACCATCTCTTTCCGGAACTCGGTCTGCTGCGTCAGAGGGATCGCGGAGACGGCAGCGCCGAAACCCAGCCGGGGCGCTACCTTGAGCACGGTGGTGCGGTAGGTCTCCCACTCCGACGGCAGAACGTGGTCCTTGAGGATCTTGAGCTCGGCTGTGTAGATGCCGTTGCGTTCTCCGCCTTCCATCGAAGACCGGAATGCGATTTTCCCGTTTCCTTCCGTGAAGACTTTCGCGTCGGACCGCTCGTAGACCGGCTCGGGATAATTGAATTCGACGCGGTGCGTGTAGACGCCCGGCTCGGGCAGAGCGAACGACTGTTGACGCGTCGTCTCTCCGGGAATGCGCAGAGTGTCGAACAGACTCCAATAGCCCACCTCCGCCACCAAAGTCCGCTCGTCCGGGTACTTCCAGATATCGGAGATCGTGAACGACTGGATCAAGGTCGTCGTGTTCCTGTCTCCTGAAGAGTCGATTTTCAACGGCTCCCGCACTTTCAGCTTGGGAAACATTTGCGTGTACGGGCGCCGCGAATCTGCGTCGAACGCCGCCTGACCCATGGCCGACATCGCGGCCAGCACGCGTTCCGCAAGGATTCCGTGGTAGGTGATCCTGGAGTCCAGTCGCACGTCACCGGAAAACGACTCGACCAGGAAAATATCTTCGACGCTCATGTGCGGCCGGTCCGGTCCGGCCGGCAGTCGAGTCATTGCGACCGCGTTCTGCTCCAGCAGCAGACCCTTGCGGAGCTCGGTGACCTGACGATGCGCCAGCGCTCCGGTCTGATGATTCCGCGTCGGGTCCATCCAGTAGGACTGTCCGTTCAATTCCACCCTGGCGATCACGTGATCGAACGCGAGCGGACCGGGCAGCAACTGGTCCACGTCTTCGCGATACCGGGTGGATACCAGTACTGGGATCGCGGCGATTCCGAGCGGCCGCAGGAGCGCAGAGAGGAGCATGACCTTGTCCTTGCAGTCGCCGAACCTCTGCGCCAGCACGGTTTCCGGCGCGGCGGGCCGATGGCTCGACGCGCCCATCTCCGTACCGAAGTAGCGGATTTCGGTCTGCACGAATTTCAAGGTCTCCAGCAGGCGCTCTTCGGGAGAGTTGCCTTTGAGCTTCATCTCGGCGGCCTTAGCGTCGACCTTCGGCGAGGCGCCTGCAGGCGGGACGAAAAGCTGGTTACCCCATTTCGCAACCTCGTTCCAGTCGCGGAATTCGCTGAGCTGCACTTGATCGCCGAGAAAGTCCTGGGATCTGGCTCCGGGCTCGAAACGAAGGGCTGCGATCGCCTGGCGCCGGAACGTCGTTTCGCGCTGCGCACCGATGACCCTGGACTGTACCGAAATGGCAGGCGAGCCGGTCTTGTAATGAATGGCGCGGGTGGTCGGTGCAAGCAATCGAAACTGACTGACACCAGTCGGGCCCCGATCGGAAGCCATCCACACGTCATCGGAATAGCGCCCCTGGAAAACGGGATTGGCGCCACGAACCGAGTACGCAAAATCGATCTCGTCGCCTGCACGAACATCCTCGATCACGATCGAAGCCGTGACCCGTCCGTCGTAGAGACGATTTTCCAACTGCTGCTCGCGTTGCAGAAGATTGACCCGGTTGCGGTCCAGTCGGTCCAGCGAATCGCGTCCACGCACCACGCGCAGGTGATGCAAGGTCAGCGTCTGGTAACTCGGGTCGAACATCACCGCAATCTGTGCGGCGTCGTTCAAGGCCGATGGCTGGTTCACCCGCTTGAGGATGCGGCTGTAACGCCACTCGGAAGAAGCGTCCAGAAGGACCTGGGTGTCGATCACCCGGAATTCCATGGGCGCCGGATCCGGAGACGCAGCCGGATTTTCCGCAGCGGGCACGACCCATCGGGGTGCCTGTTCGATACTGAACTGGAAACCGGATTTCGTGACCGTCGTCGCTGCCGTGGCCTTGGCTGTTGCAGCGCTTGGCGGGACATGAAAGCCGAGAGCGAATGAGGCAAAAAGGATCGACGCGTTGAGGTTTCGAAAGACTCTGGAGGCTGGGAGATTCATGGCATCGCGGTCCGCGCGGATGAGAGATGGAGACGCTGGGCAAAGCCGCCCCCGATCGCGAAAAATCGCGGGCATGGAACGGCCGGGAGTGGGGTGCGCTGTGGAAGGAAGCGTTGAATCGAAGTCCGGATAGCGAGTCACGGACACCCGATTCACGTGCAAATATTCTGCTCTTCAGAGACGAAGATTCTCAATGCCGAAAGCCTGCCGTGGTCTGCTGTGAATCTCCGCTCGTCGGCTGGGTCTTCCGAGTTACTCCGGCGATCAGAACCGGCCGTGACGTCCGGTCCCGTTCTTGAAGCTCGTTGCGCCCGCAAGCGTTTCGCCGGATTTCAGTGCGGCCATGCCGCGCCCGAATTCGTTGGCGATGGCGGCTGGCTCGTCGAGACCCCACTGCTCGTAGGTGCTCATTCGGTCGCCGCGCATGCAGGCCTGCGGGAACGCTGCGATGTCGCGCGCCAATTTTTCCGCGACGGCGAGCACCTGCCCATTCGGTGCGAGCCGGTTGACCAGGCCCATCTGGTAGGCCTCGCGCGCGTCGACCGGACGGCCGGTGAGAATCAGGTCCAGTGCGCGGCTTATGCCGATCAGGCGCGGCAAGCGCACGGTGCCGCCGTCGATCAGCGGCACGCCGAAGCGGCGGCAGAACACGCCGAATACGGCCGTCTCATCCGCTACACGCAGGTCGCACCACGCTGCCAACTCGATGCCGCCGGCCACGCAGTAACCCGAGACGGCCGCGATCACCGGTTTGCTGAGCCGTATGCGTGTCGGACCCATCGGGCCATCGCCTTCAGGCTCGATGCGATTGGCGCGCTCCGGCTCGCCGCAGGAGATGGCCTTCAGGTCGGCGCCCGCGCAGAAATGTCCTTCGCTGCCGGTGAGAATCGCGACCTTCATTTCCTCATCCGCGTCGAAGGCGCGGAACGCATCGGCCAGGAGTTGTGCGGTTGGCCCGTCTACGCAATTGCGCACCTGCGGACGCTGGATGCTGACGATGAGAACGGGTGCGCGACGCTCGATCAGAACAGTCGATTCCTCGGATGAGCGCATGGTCGAAAAGCTCGATGGGGTTCGTCCCGATATTACACAGGCTGACTATGGACGGCGGTCGATGTAATGTCTGGGGAGGGCGCATTTATGCGCCGCTGGGCTCGGCGCAAAAATGCGCCCTACGAAACTTAGAGACGCTCCATGAACTTCGACTACTCACCTGAAGACGAAGCTTTCCGCGCCGAGGTCCGCGCCTGGATGCGGGCCCATGTGCCGCGCGATCCGAACGGCGTCGTCACCGGCATGCGCATCGGCAAGGAGACCCAGCTCGCCTGGGAGAAAACGCTCGCCGCGAAGGGCTGGCTGGCCTACAACTGGCCGGTGGAATTCGGCGGGCCCGGCTGGAGTGCAACGCAGCGCGACATCTTCGACACCGAGCGCGCGCTTGCCGGCGCACCCTCGATCATCCCCTTCGGCGTGAACATGCTCGGCCCGGTGCTGATGAAGTTCGGCACACACGAGCAGCAACAGCGTTACCTGCCGAAGATCGTGAACGCGGAGGAAGTCTGGTGCCAGGGTTATTCGGAGCCGGGCTCTGGCTCCGACCTTGCCAGCCTCAAGACGCAGGCACAGCGGGTGGGTGACAAGTACATCGTCAACGGCCAGAAGATCTGGACCACGCAGGCGCACTGGGCGGGCTTCATCTTCTGCCTGGTGCGCACCAGCAGCGAGGGCTCGAAGCAGCAGGGCATTTCCTTCCTGCTGATCGACATGAAGTCCAGGGGCATCGAGGTGCGGCCCATCATGACCATCGACGGGCATCACCATCTCAACGAAGTGTTCTTCACCGACGTCGAAGTGCCGGTGGAGAATCGCGTCGGCGACGAAGGGCAGGGCTGGACCATTGCCAAGTACTTGCTCACGCACGAGCGCACCACCATCGCCGCGGTGGGCGACAGCAAGCGTCAGATTGCGGGGCTCAAGGAAACGGTTGCTCGCGACCCGGTGCTGGCTAGCGATCCGCATGCACGGCGCCGCCTCGCCGAGCTGGAGGTGGAGCTGATCGCGCTGGAGTACACCAATATGCGTACGCTCGATCGCATCGCGCGCGGTCAGCCGCCTGGCGCGGAGTCCTCCGGTCTCAAGATCAAGGGCACGGAGTTGCAGCAGGCGATCACCGAGGCGCAACTCGAACTTGGCGGCCTCGACGCGATGCCCTGGAAGGAGGAGGTGGTGGGCGGCGAGCCGGTGTATCGCGCCGCCAACACGCGCTACAACTTTCTGCGTGCCTGCACCATCTACGGCGGCAGCAACGAGATTCAGAAGAACGTGCTGGCCAAGTTCCTTGTTGGACTTTGAGCCCGCCAGGAGAACGACGACATGGATTTTTCTTTCAGCTCCGAGCAGGAAATCCTGCAGGACAGCGCGGTCAGGTTCGCGCAGAAGGCCTACGGGTTCGAGCAGTACAAGAACTCGCTCGCGGCACCGGGCCAGTGCGATCCGGCCATCTGGAAACAGCTCGCTGATTTCGGCTGGCTGGCGTTACCCGTGCCCGAGTCCGCCGGTGGCATTGGCGGTTCGACACTCGATATCGCGCTGGTGGCCGAGGCGCTCGGGGCGGGGCTTGTGATCGAGCCTTTTATCAGCGGCGCGATTCTGCCGGCCTTGGCGCTCGCGGCGAGCGGATTGGCTGCGCAGCACGAGGCGCTGCTGTCGTCTCTGCTCGCCGGCGACGCGCAAATGGCCGTGGCCTACACCGAGCGCGGCGGCCGCTTCGATCCCGGGTACTGCGAGACTCGGGCGCGTAAGAATGAGCAGGGCTACACGCTGTCGGGCGAAAAGCATTGCGTGTTCAATGCGCCCAACGCCTCGCACTTGATCCTGAGCGCGCGCGGGGAGCAGGGTCTGGGCATCGAACTGTTCCTCGTTCCGAGCGAAACCAAGGGCGTGCTGCTGACTTCGTATCCGGTGCTCGGCGGTGGTGTCGCGGCAGATGTGAAACTCGATGGCGTGCAACTCGGCATCGACGCACGCATCGGTGGACTCGACGCGCTGGAAGCTGCGCTCGACAAGGGCACGGCCGTGTCCTGCGCGCAAGCGCTGGGCGGCATGAAGGCGCTGTTCGAACGCACCGCGGCTTACCTCAAGACGCGCAAGCAATTCGGCGTGCCCATTGGCAGCTTCCAGGTGTTGCAGCATCGCCTCGTGGACATGTTTATCGAGCTTGAGCAGTCGCGTTCCATGGTGCTGATGGCGGCGGGCAAGGCGGACGGTGCGGACACGGCGGAGCGGCGCAAGGCGGTATCGGCGGCCAAGGCCTATCTCTGCAAATCGGCCAAGTTCGTGGCGCAACAAGCTGTGCAGCTCCACGGTGGCATCGGCGTTACCGAAGAGCTGGACGTGGGACATTACTTCCGGCAGCTCACCGCTTTCGGCACGCGGTTCGGCGATCGCGATTTCCACCTTGGGCGGTTCCAGTCGGCGTAGTCCGCGTAGGGCGGGAAAGCGGTCGGATTTTCGGCCGCGCATGCCGCCGCCCCGAGGCTCGAAACGCGGGATACGGTTGGGTTGCCCGTGGGGGAGGGGAATGAGTGGTTTCCCGCCCTGGGGACAAACCCACAGGGCGTGAGGGGCGGACCCGCCCGCCGGGGGGGGGGACCACACCAACA